>NZ_SJEX01000040.1 GCF_005930495.1 Modestobacter excelsi
TGCGACGTCCACCACCTCCTCGAATGGCTCCGCGACCACGGCGAGACCTCACTCGAGAACTCCGCGCTCCTGTGCGAACGCCACCACACCAAGGTCCACCACGGCTTCCGGATCGAACGAGATCCCGGCGGCCGATGGCACACCTACCGCCCCGACGGCACCGAGATCCTCATCGGACCACTCCTCCAGGTCTGACTGGACCACCCCGCGCGCGACCCGTGCTGCTGCGCGGGATTGCCGATCATGCGGCCGGGGCACCGTGCGGTGCATGACGCAACCAGCGCCGACGACCCGGCACGCCCTCGTCGAGGAGGCCCGAGCCGGCGCGGCCACCAAGCCCTCGGGGAAGTCCGACGGTGAGTCGACCGGTACCGTCATCGTCGCCGGGGCGGCGAACCTGGCGATCGCCATCGCCAAGCTCGTCGGCGGTCTGATCAGCCACTCCTCGGCGATGATGTCCGAGGCGGCGCACTCGCTGGCCGACACGGTCACCGAGGTGCTGCTCTTCATCGCGCTCAAGCGCGGCAACCGGGCCGCTGACGAGCGGCATCCCTTCGGGTACGGCCGCGAGACGTACTTCTGGGCGTTCCTGGCCGCGCTGTGCACCTTCGGTGTCGGTGCCGGGTTCTCCATCTGGCAGGGCGTGACGACGATCATCGAGCGTGAGCCGGAGGGCTCCCCGACGATCTCGTACGTCATCCTGGCCGTCTCCTTCGTCCTCGAGGGCAGCTCGCTGCTCAAGGCCGTGCGTCAGGTCCGCGGCGAGGCGAAGGAGCGGAACATCAGCTCCCGCCAGTACCTCCAGCACACCACCGACACCACGGTGAAGGCGGTCACCTTCGAGGACAGTGCCGCGCTGGTCGGTCTGGTGCTCGCCGCCCTGGGCCTGTTCCTCGAGCAGATCACCGGCGACCCGCTGTGGGACGGCATCGCCGCCATCCTGATCGGCGTCCTGCTGGTGCTGGTCGCCGGCTCCCTGGCGCGGGCCAACATCTCGCTGCTCATCGGCCAGTCGGTGCCCGGCGCCACCCAGCAGGAGCTCAAGGACGAGCTGTCCGGCCTGGCCCAGGTCGACGGTGTGCCGTTCCTGCTGACCACGGTGATCGGCCCGGGGCAGCTGCTGGTCGCCGCCAAGGTCGACTTCGCCGACACCGCCACCGTCGCCGACATCGAGCGGGCCGCCGACGAGGCCGAGCGCCGGCTGGTCGCCCGGCACCCCGGCGTCCGCTACGTCTTCCTCGACCCCACCCCGGGCAACGGGCGGGCGCAGGTGGCCGCACCCCCCGCGGAATGAGCTGACCGCCCAGCGGGTTCGGACGGTTCATGCAGGTAGAGGTCTGGTCCGACGTCGTCTGTCCGTGGTGCTACATCGGCAAGCGCAAGCTGGAGACGGCGCTCTCCCGCTTCCCGCACGCCGACCAGGTGGAGGTCGTCTGGCGGTCGTTCCAGCTCGACCCCAGCATCCCCGAGGGTCACACCGAGGCGACGCTCCCCGCGCTGGCGGCCAAGTACGGCCGCAGCGTCGAGGAGATGGCGCAGATGCAGCGCCGGGTCGAGGAGGTCGCCGCCGGTGAGGGCCTCGAGTACCACCTCGCCGAGGGCACCAGCGGCAACACCCTGCTCGCGCACCAGCTCCTCCACCTGGCCGCCGACCGCGACCTCGGCGGGGCGATGAAGGAGCGGCTCCTGCACGCCCACTTCACCGAGCAGCGTTCGGTGTTCGACATCGACTCGCTGGTGGCGCTGGCCGTCGAGGTCGGCGTGGACGCCGACGAGGCCCGCGCGGCGCTCACCGACAAGCGCTACCTGGCCGCCGTCCACGAGGACATCGCGACCGCCCGCGCGCTCGGCGCGACCGGCGTCCCGTTCTTCGTCGTCGACCGCGCCTACGGCGCCGCCGGTGCGCAGCCCGCCGAGCAGCTGCTGCAGCTGCTGGAGCGGGCCTGGGTCGACAGCCACCCGCTGGTCACCGTCCCCGCCGCGGAGGGCTGCGAGGACGGCAGCTGCGCCGTCTGAGGTCCGCTCAGCCCAGCAGCCGGGAGGCGCGCTCCAGCGCCTCCCGGGCGTCGGCGGTCAGCCGGCGGACGACGTCGGTCGCCGACTGCTCGGCCGTGACCAGCCCGACGGACTCCCCGGCGTAGACCGGCGCGTTGTCGAGGTCTCCCTCGCTCCGCGCCCGGCGGACCAGCTCGGCCGCCCGGGTGTCGCCCCGGAGCTCGTCCTCCCGGCCGTGCCAAGTCTCCGTGAAGTCGTTGACCAGGGCCCGCCCGGGCCACCGCCGCGGCCAGGCCAGCCCCTGGGCGATGTCGAAGGCGCTGGTGAGCACGGTCCGGTCGCCGCTCGCGGCCCGGACGCGCTCCCGCGCCGCCGGGGTGTTCGTCGCCTCCGTGCAGGACAGGAACGGCGTCCCGATCCAGGCCCCGGCGGCACCGGCGACCAGGACGGCGGCCAGCCCGGCGCCCGTCGCGATGCCCCCGGCCGCCAGCACCGGCCGATCCGTCGCGGTCAGCACCTCCTGCAGCAGCGGGAGGGTGGCCCGCTGCCCGGTGTGACCGCCGGCCTCGGTGCCCTGCACGACGATGACGTCCGCGCCCGCCGCCACCGCACGGTCCAGGTCCCCGCGCGAGTTGACCGCGGTGGCCACGGCGATCCCGGCGTCGTGCAGCGGGCCGACGAACGGTGCCGGGTCGCCGAAGGACACCGAGACCAGCGCCGGCTCGGCCGCGATCGCCGCCGCCAGCAGCTCGGGCCGCCGTTCCAGGGCCCAGGCCATGAGCCCGACGCCGAAGGACACGTCGGCCTCGGCCGGCACCCGGGCCTGGGCGGCGATCCAGTCGACGGCGGTCTCCGACCCGACCCCGATCATGCCCAGACCGCCGCCCACCGAGATGGCGCGGGCGAACTCCCCGCCGGCCACCCCGGCCATCGGGGCGCCGAAGACAGGCGTGTCGAGGTCGAACCACCGGGTGAGCGCCGTCTTGAGCACGGCCCCATCGTGGTCCTCGGAGCCCGGCGGCGCACTCGGCGGGTGGGACCTCAGCTCGTGGCCGGACCCCCGTGCTCGGTGCCGGACAGTTGGCGCAGCAGGTCGTGGCAGCGCTGCCCGCGCTGGGAGTCCTGCTCCATCACCTCACGGAAGAACGAGGCGACGTCGTCCAGGCCGGCGTTCTCGGCGTCCCGGACGTACTGGCCGTAGTCGTGACCGGCCTTGAGCGAGTGGTACTGGACGGAGATGAGGTCGAAGGTGACGTCGGCGAAGCCGGTCTCTCCGGTGGCCATGAGGGTCCCTCCTCGGGTGGCAAGAACGTGACCCACGCCTCATTCCCGCCGCCGGGACGGGTGAAACGGGCTGGTCCGGCTCAGGTCCGGTCGGCGGTCGGCGCCTCCCCGACGGCGCCGGCGAAGCCGCCGGTCACGTCGCCGCCACCGGCCTCGTCGGCCTCGGTCCGGGTGGTGGCGAGCTCGTCCTCGCCGGTGGCGACGGCGTCGTCCTCGGCGGAGGCGAGGTCCTCGCCCTGGCCGAGCGCACCGGGGTCGGCCTGCAGCGTCCGGGGGTCGCCCCGCGGGTCCGGGACGTCGGGATCGGTGACGGTCATGCGCCCGACCGTGCCCGGGGGACGCAGACCTGAACCGTCGTGCGTAACTGGACACTTACGTAAGTGACCTGTTACACATGCGCCGTGGAGGCGCTGGCGGCACTGGCCGACCCGACGCGGCGGCAGATCGTCGCGCTGCTGGCGGCCGGTGAACAGGGCGCCGGAGAGCTCGCCGGGCACTTCGCGGTGACCCGCCCGGCGATCAGCCGGCACCTGCGGGTCCTCCGCGAGGCGGGGTTGGTGCAGGTCCGGGCCGAGGGGCAGCGTCGCGTGTACGCGCTGGACCCGCGGCCGCTCTCCGAGCTGGACGAGTGGCTGGCCCCCTACCGGCGGCTGTGGGCGCAGCGCCTGGACGCCCTGGACACCGAGGTCGCCCGCGGACGGCGGGCACGGACTCAGGAGGACGGTCGATGACGACGCAGGACGAGCGGCTGGGCGAGGTCACCGAGGTCGCCGACGGGGTGCAGGTCCGGTTCCGCCGCAGCTGGACGGACCCGATCGGGGACGTGTGGTCCGCGCTGACCGACCCCGACCGGACGGCGCGCTGGTTCGGCACCTACGAGGGGGAGCGGCGGGTCGGCGGCACCGGCACCCTGACCATGACCCATGAGCAGGGGGCGGCCGGGGAGCCGATGCGGATCGTCGAATGCGACCCGCCCCACCGCCTCGTCGTCCGGTGGGAGTCCGAGCAGGCGTGGCTGATCGAGCTGGACCTCGCCGAGGAGCAGGGCCGCACGGTGCTGGTCTTCACCCAGGTCTTCCCTCCGGGCACCGACGCCGGCGACTACGTCCTGGGCTGGCACTGGTACCTCGACATGTTCGGTGCCGAGGTCTCCGGTGCGCCCGGGCCGGGCGACTGGGACGCCTTCCTCGCCGCCACCGGCCCGGCCTACCGGCACACCGCGGGCTGACCCGGCCTTCGGCCCCGGCCAGAGGCTCGCCCCGAGCTCGCGAGGGGTGAGGAGGCCCGGGCCCTTCGTCTAGCTGGCCGGCTGTTCCACGAGCACCGGGTCGGGACCGGTCCACGGGCCGAGGCGGTGCAGCAGCCGGTCGCGGGCGGCCAGCCGCGGCCCGGCCTGCACCGGGTAGGTGTCGTAGGAGCCGCCGGTCAGCGACCGAGCGGCGTGCACGGCGAAGTTCGGGTCGTCCTGCGCCTCGCGGGCGACGGCGACCAGGTCGGCCTGGCCGGTGGCCACGACGGCCTCGGCCTGCGCCGGGTCCACCAGCAGCCCGACGGCCATGGTCGGGATGCCGGTCCGCTCCTTGATCGCCGCGGCGAAGGGCACCTGGTAGCCGTAGCCGATCGGGTGCTGCCAGCCGGCGCCGATGCCACCGCCGGACACGTCGATCGCGTCCACGCCGAGCGCCTTCAGCTCGCGGGCGAAGACGATCGTGTCCTCCAGCGTCGTCCCGTCGCGCTGGGCGTCGACAGCGGAGACCCGGACCAGCAGCGGCAGGTCGGCCGGCCAGACGGCGCGGACGGCCTCGACCACCTCCAGCGGGAAGCGCATCCGGTCCTCCAGCGAGCCGCCGTAGGAGTCCTCGCGCAGGTTGGTCAGCGGGGAGAGGAACTGGTTGAGCAGGTAGCCGTGCGCCGCGTGCACCTCGGCGACCTGGAAACCGGCGGTGAGCGCCCGCTGCGCGGCGGCCACGAACGCCTCGCGCACGCCGGCCAGCTCCGCCGTCGTCAGCGGGTGGGTGGCCGGCCAGCCCTTGCCCATCGGGACGCCGCTGGGGGAGACCGCCGTCCACGGCTCGTCCCCGGGCCGGGCGTTCTCCGCGGTCACCGGGCCGTGCCCGTCCCACGGGCGCAGCGTGCTGGCCTTTCCGCCGGCGTGGGCCAGCTGGATCGCCGGGACGCTGCCGTGCTCGCGGAGGAAGGCCGCGACCCGGGCGAGACCGGGGACCTGGGCGTCGTCCCACAGGCCGACGTCCCCGGGGCTGATCCGGCCGTCCGCGGTCACGCCGGTCGCCTCGACCATGACCAGCCCGAAGCCGCCCAGGGCGAAACGCCCCAGGTGGACGAGGTGGTAGTCGCCGACGAGGCCGTCGGTGACGTTGTACTGGCACATCGGCGCGACGGCCAGCCGGTTGGGCAGCGTGACCCCGCGCAGGGTCAGCGGCTGCAGCACGGTGGGCTGGGCGGGGGTCGGCTCGGTCACGCCCGGCACAACCCGGCTGCCGGGGCCCGGCATCCCGCAGCGACGCAGGTCACAGTGTGGGTAGACGTCCTATACGAGTAGCCTTCCCCAATCCCCCCGGCCTCAACGGAGCGGCCGGGGCGGGCCCCCAGCCAGCGCCGACGCCTGCCCCGCGCCCAGCGCAGGCGTCCCCACATGCAGGAGACGCCGTGACTGCCGTGGCCACCCCCGGTCTCGAGAACGCCCCGACCACCCACGCCCGCCTCCTCGCCTGGGTGCAGGAGATGGCCGACCTGACCCAGCCCGACCAGGTCGTCTGGGTCGACGGGACCGACGAGGAGTGGGAGCGGCTCACCGGCACGCTGGTGGACGCCGGCACCTTCACCCGGCTGACCGCGAAGGCCAACTCCTTCCACTGCGCCTCCGACCCCAGCGACGTCGCCCGCGTCGAGGACCGCACCTTCATCTGCTCGGTCGACGAGGCCGACGCCGGACCCACCAACAACTGGATGGACCCGGCGGAGATGAAGGCGGTCATGACCGAGCTGTACCGGGGGTGCATGCGCGGCCGGACGATGTACGTCATCCCGTTCTGCATGGGCCCGGTCGAGGCCGAGGACCCGATGTTCGGCGTCGAGCTGACCGACTCCGAGTACGTCGTGGTCTCCATGCGCGTGATGGCGCGGATCGGCCGCGCGATCCTCGACGCGATGGGCACCGACCGCCCCTTCGTGCCCGCCATGCACTCCCTCGGCGCGCCGCTCGAGCCGGGCCAGACCGACGTCCCGTGGCCCTGCAGCGACACCAAGTACATCGTCCACTTCCCCGAGGAGCGGGCCATCTGGTCCTACGGCTCCGGGTACGGCGGCAACGCCCTGCTGGGCAAGAAGTGCTACTCGCTGCGGATCGCCTCGGTGATGGCCCGGGACGAGGGCTGGCTCGCCGAGCACATGCTGATCCTCAAGCTGACCAGCCCGCAGCGGAAGACCTACTACGTCGCCGCGGCCTTCCCGAGCGCCTGCGGCAAGACGAACCTCGCCATGCTCGAGCCGACCATCCCCGGCTGGCAGGTCGAGACCCTCGGCGACGACATCGCCTGGATGCGGTTCGGCGAGGACGGCCGGCTCTACGCGCTCAACCCCGAGTACGGCCTGTTCGGCGTCGCGCCGGGCACCGGCTGGGACACCAACCCCAACGCGATGCGCACCATCGAGGCGGGCAACTCCGTCTTCACCAACGTCGCGCTCACCGACGACGGCGACGTCTGGTGGGAGGGGATGACCGACGAGCCGCCGGCCCACCTGACCGACTGGAAGGGCCGGGACTGGACGCCGGAGGGCGACGAGCCCTCCAGCCACCCGAACAGCCGGTTCTGCACCCCGATCACCCAGTGCCCGATCCTGGCCCCGGAGTACACCGGCCCGTTGGGCGTGCCGATCTCGGCGATCCTCTTCGGTGGTCGCCGCAAGACCACGATCCCGCTGGTCAGCGAGGCGCGGGACTGGAACCACGGGGTCTTCATGGGCGCGACCCTCTCCTCGGAGACCACCGCGGCCGCCACCGGCGCCGTCGGCGTCGTCCGCCGCGACCCCTTCGCCATGCTGCCGTTCATCGGCTACAACGTCGGTGACTACGTCGGCCACTGGGTCGAGACCGGCAAGATGCACGACGCCAGCAAGCTGCCGCGGATCTTCTACGTGAACTGGTTCCGCCGCGACGCCGACGGCGGCTTCCTGTGGCCGGGCTTCGGTGAGAACAGCCGCGTGCTGAAGTGGGTCGTCGAGCGGCTGGAGGGCACCGCCGCGGCCGTGGAGACCCCGGTCGGGCACGTCCCGACGCCGGACTCGCTGGACGTCTCGGGCCTGGGCATGACCCGCGAGCAGGTCGAGCAGGCGCTGCGCGTGGACCGCGACGAGTGGCAGGCCGAGGTCCCGCAGATCACCGAGTGGTTCGAGAAGTTCGGCGACAAGCTGCCGAGCACCATGTGGGACGAGCTGGAGATCCTCACGAGCCGGCTCGGGTAGCAGCAGGAGGACCGCACCTCCCCCAGAACTCGAGGTCCCGCCTCCCCGACAGCGTCGTCGGGGGGCGGGACCTCGTGCCTGACGGGGGGCCGGGCCTCCAGGCCGCGGGTCACAGGGTCCTCGGTTAGCGTGACGACGCCGCCCCCTTCCGTGACGGGAGCCAGTCCGCTCGTGCCCAATCCGTACCTCCACGTGCTGCGGACCCCGCACGCCCTGCCCATGGTGCTGGCGGCCTTCATCGGCCGGTTGCCGCTGTCGATGGTGGGGCTGGGCAGCGTGCTGCTGGTGCAGAGCGAGACCGGCTCCTACGGGCTGGGCGGCGCGGTCGCCGCGGTCGGCGCGATCACCACCGCCGTCTCCGGGCCGGTCATCGGGCGGCTGGCCGACACCCACGCCCAGCGCCGGGTGCTCCTCGCCGTCGTCGCGGTGTTCGTCGTCTCGGGTGTCTTCTTCCTGACCTCGGTCCGCGACCACTGGCCGCTGTGGACGGTGTTCGCCGCCGCCGGCGCCGCCGGCGCCAGCCTCCCGCCGGTCGCCTCGATGATCCGGGTGCGCTGGACCCACCTGCTGCGCGGCACCCCGCGGCTGCCCACCGCCCTGGCGATGGAGTCGGTGGTCGACGAGTTCGTCTTCATCATCGGTCCGGTGCTGGTCACCTTCCTGTCCACCACCGGGCACACCACCTCCGGCGTGGTCACCGCGTTCGCCCTGGCCACGATCGGCAGCCTGCTGTTCGCCGCCCAGCGGCGCACCGAGCCGCCGCCGGCGCCGCACGAGCACCGGCGTGGCCCGTCGGCGATGCGGGTCGCCGGACTCCGGGTGCTGTTCGTGGTCGGCACCGCGATCGGCGCGATCCTCGGCACCCTGGAGATCGGGCTGGTCGCCTTCGCCGACGAGGTCGGCGCGCGGGCGCTGTCCGGCCTGCTGATCGCCGCGCTGGCCGCCGGGTCGATGGCGGCCGGGATCGGCTGGGGGACGGTGCACTGGCGGATCCGGCTGCGGCACCGGCTGGTCGGCGTGCTGGTCCTGCTCACCCTGCTGACCGTCCCGCTGGCCCTGGTCGGCAGCATCTGGCTGATGCTGCCGCTGGTGGTCCTCGCCGGGGTCACCGTGTCGCCGTCGCTGATCAGCGCCTTCACCCTGGCGGAGGTGCTGGTGCCGCGGGCGCAGGTCACCGAGGCGTTCACCTGGATCGGCACGGCCCTCGCCCTCGGCGTGGCCGTCGGGACGTCGGT
Source organism: Modestobacter excelsi (assembly GCF_005930495.1). Classification (GTDB taxonomy): domain Bacteria; phylum Actinomycetota; class Actinomycetes; order Mycobacteriales; family Geodermatophilaceae; genus Modestobacter; species Modestobacter excelsi. The sequence goes on from NZ_SJEX01000040.1 coordinate 8,997, forward strand.
CGCCGGCAAGATCGTGGACACGGTCGGGGCCAACGCGAGCTTCCTGGTCGCCACCGTGTCGGCCGGCGTCGCGGCGCTCGTGGTCGGCCTGGGCCAACGGTGCCTGCACGTGCCCACCGAGCACGCGCCCACCGCCGCGCTCGCGCACTGAGCGGAGGAGGGGACGTGGACCGGCAGTACGACGTCCCGGGCATGGTCGTCCGCGAGCACACCGTGCCGGTGCCGCTGCACTGGGGAGCCGAGGGCAGCCCGACGATCCCGGTGTTCGTCCGCGAGCTCGTGCACCCGGACAAGCGGGACGACGACCTGCCGCTGCTGTGCTTCCTGCAGGGTGGCCCGGGCGGGAAGTCGCCGCGCCCCGTCGGCGGCGGGGACTGGATCGCACGGGCACTGCAGGACTTCCGGGTGGTGCTGATGGACCAGCGGGGGACCGGCCGCAGCTCCCGGGTCACCGCCCGGCGGATCAGCGCCTTCCCCGACCCGCGGGCAGCCGCCGAGCACCTGCTGGCGTACCGGGCCGACTCGATCGTCGCCGACGCCGAGCACGTCCGCGCCACCGTCTACGGCGGTCGCCCGTGGACGACGCTCGGCCAGAGCTACGGCGGCTTCCTGACCCTCACCTACCTGTCGCAGGCGCCGCAGGGCCTCGAGCGCTGCCTGGTCACCGGCGGGCTGGCCAGCGTGCGCCCCGACGCCCGGGAGCTCTACCGGCGCACCTACCCGCGGGTGGCGGCCAAGACCCGCCGGTTCTACGACCGCTACCCCGACGACGTCGCCCGGGTCGCCGCGGTGGCCGACCTGGTCGAGGCCGGCGACGTCCGGCTGCCCGACGGCGACCGGCTCTCGGTGCGCCGGCTGCAGACCCTCGGCTCCGGGCTCGGCACGAAGACCGGGCCCGAGCAGCTGCACTGGCTGTTCGAGGAGGCGCTCGAGGACGGTGACGACCAGCTCTCGGACGCCTTCCTCGACGCCGTCGCCCAGCGCACGACCTACTGGGACAACCCGCTCTACGTGGTGCTGCACGAGAGCATCTACGCCAGCGGCGAGGGTGCGACCGGCTGGGCTGCCGAGGCCGAGCGCGGCCCGGAGTTCGACCCGGGCCGGCGTCCGCTGCCGTTCACCGGCGAGATGGTCTACCCCTGGATGTTCGACGAGGTCCGGGCGCTGCGGCCCTTCGGCCCGGCTGCGCACGCGCTGGCCGAGATCCCGTCGTACGGCGCGCTGTACGACCCCGCTGTCCTGGCCCGCAACGAGGTGCCGGTGGACGCCGCCGTCTACTTCGACGACATGTACGTCGACGCCGGGTTGTCCCTGGACACCGCCGAGGCGGTCGGGAACGTGCGCGTCTGGGTGACCAACGAGCACGAGCACGACGGCCTGCGGACCGGCGACGTGCTGGACCGGCTGCTGCGCCTGCGCACCCGGTGACCGCACCCCGCCCCGCGGCCGGCGGTGGCCGGGTGCTCGGCGTCGCGCCGGAGCGGCTGGACCGCTGGCTGGACGGCGTCGCAGAGCGGCACGGCCGGTTCACCGACGTCCGGGTGGGGGACGACGGCGCGGTGCAGGTCGACTGCGCGGACACGACCAGCCTCACCCTGACCGCGCCGTACGGGTGGACGCCCGGGCCGGTGCCGCTGACCGCGTTCACCGCGGCGGCGCGGATCCCGCACCGCACCGGCGTGCTGCTCGTCCGCCGCGGACGCTGGGCGGTCGGGGTGTTCGACGGCCCGCAGCTCGTCGTCTCCAAGGTCGACTCCCGGCAGGTGCAGGGCCGCACCGCCGCCGGCGGGTGGTCGCAGCAGCGGTTCGCCCGGCGCCGCGGCCACCAGACCGACGCCGTCGTCGCCCATGCCGTGGAGACCGCCGGGCGGGTGCTGGGGCCGCACGCCGGCACCGCCGAGGCGCTGGCCACCGGCGGTGACAAGGGGCTGGTCACCGAGGTGCTGGCCGACCCGCGGCTGCGGGCGCTGGCCGAGCTGCCCCGGCTGGCGCCGCTGGACGTGGGGGAACCCACCAAGGCGGTGCTGCTGGATACCCCGGCCCAGTTCCGCGCGGTGCGCGTGCACATCGTGGAGCCGGCCGACCGCGGCTGACCCCGCTCAGCTGGTGTGGTGCACCTCCTGCAACCGGTACACGGGGGTCGGGATGCCGACCTGCCGGGCCTTGAGCTGCAGCGCGAGGTACAGCGAGTAGTGCCGGGACTGGTGCAGGTTGCCGCCGTGGAACCACAGCGCCTCCTGCTGGGTGGGCTTCCACATGTTGCGCTGCTCGCCCTCCCACGGGCCGGGGTCCTTGGTGGTGCCCGAGCCGTGACCCCACACCTTGCCGACCCGGTCGGCGACCTCCTGGGAGATGAGGTCGGCGGCCCAGCCGTTCATCGAGCCGTAGCCGGTGGCGTAGACGACGAGGTCGGCGGGCAGCTCGGTGCCGTCGGCCAGCACCACCGAGTCCTCGGTGAGGTGGTCGACCTGCCCCTTCACCAGGGCGACGTCGCCGTTGGCCACCAGGTCGGCGGCCCCGACGTCGATGTAGTAGCCCGAGCCTCGGCGCAGGTACTTCATGAACAGGCCGGAGCCGTCCTCGCCCCAGTCGTGGTCGAAGCCGGAGGCCTCCAGGCGCTGGTAGAAGTCGGCGTCCCGCTCGCGCATCTGGTCGTACAGCGGGATCTGGAACTCGTGCATGATCCGGTACGGCAGCGAGGCGAAGACCAGGTCCGCCTTCTCGGTGGTCATCCCCGAGGCGACGGCCTGCTCGGAGTAGAGCGCGCCGAGGCCGATCTCCCTCAGCGAGTCCGACCGGACGATGTGGGTCGATGAGCGCTGCACCATCGTGACGTCGGCGCCGTTCTCCCAGAGCGCGCCGCAGATGTCGAAGGCGGAGTTGTTCGAGCCGATGACGACGCACCTCTTGCCGCGGTAGGCGTCCGGGCCGGGGTGGGCCGAGGAGTGGTGCTGGTCGCCGCGGAACACCTCCTGGCCGGGCAGCACGGGCACGTTCGGCTTGCCGGAGACGCCGGTGGCCAGCACGAGCTGTTTCGGCCGCAGCACCACCGGCTGGCCGTCGCGCTCCACGGTGACGGTCCACTCCCCGGTGGCCTCGTCGTAGGTGGCGGACAGCGCCCGGGTGTTCCCCCAGTAGTTCAGCTCCATCACCCGGGTGTAGGACTCGAGCCAGTCGCCGATCTTGTCCTTGGGGGCGAACACCGGCCAGTTCTCCGGGAACGGGATGTAGGGCAGGTGGTCGTACCAGACCGGGTCGTGCAGGCACAGCGACTTGTAGCGGCTGCGCCACTGGTCACCGGGCCGCGGGTGCTTGTCGATGACGATCGTCGGGACGTCGAGCTGGCGCAGCCGCGCGCCCAGCGCGATGCCGCCCTGGCCGCCGCCGATCACCAGCACGTACGGCTGGGTCGCGTAGCCGAGCTCCCGGGCCTCCTGCTCGCGCCGGTCGAGCCAGGTCTGCCGGTCCCGCTGCGCGCCGTGCTCGGCGCCCTTCGGCCGGCGGTCACGGGCCGGCTCCTCGTGCCCGGTCAGCTCGTACAGCGTGGTCAGCAGCGTCCAGGCCCGGCCGTCCTTGAGCCGCAGGTGGCCCCGGCCCCGCCCGACCGCGGTCTCGAACTCGATCCACGCCTCGTCGACGCCGTCGGCCGCGGCCGGCGGTTCCGCGGCCCGGAAGCCCTGCGGGTCGGTCGTGTCGAGCGTGGCCTGGAGCAGGTCGCGGACGCCGTCCTGCCCCTCGGCGGTGGTGATGTTCCAGCTGAACGCCACCAGGTCCCGCCAGAAGCAGGTCGGGGCGAACAGCTCGGCCGCGCGGTCCACGTCGCGCGCGGTGAGCGCGGACTGGAACGCCTCGAGCCAGGCGCTGACCCGGCCGGCCGGGTCATCCGCAGCGGTGGACTGGGTGTCGGTCGGGTCGAGCGTCTGGGTCACCGAGCATCTCCCGCGTCGTCGGAGGAGCGACTGCCGGGCAGCAGTGTGCCCCAGGTCACGCGGTCGGGGCCAACCGGCGGCCTCAGATCAGTTCGAGGATCGTGGCGTTGGCCTGGCCGCCGCCCTCGCACATCGTCTGCAGCCCGTAGCGGATCCCGTTGGCCCGCATGTGGTGCAGCATCGTGGTCATGATCCGGGCACCGGAGCCGCCGAGCGGGTGACCGAGCGCGATCGCGCCGCCCACCGGGTTGAGCGCCTTCTCGTCGGCGCCGATCTCCGCCAGCCAGGCCAGCGGCACCGGGGCGAAGGCCTCGTTGACCTCGAACACGCCGATCTCGTCCAGCCGCAGGCCGCTGCGCCGCAGCACCTTCTGCGTCGCCGGGATGGGTGCGGTCAGCATGATCACCGGGTCGTCGCCGGCCAGCGCGACGCTGTGCACGCGGGCCATCGGGGTGAGGCCGAGCTCGCGGGCGCGGTCCCCGGTCGTCATCAGCAGGGCGGCGGAGCCGTCGGAGATCTGGCTGGCGTTCCCGGCGCTGATCACGCCGTCGGGCTTGAACGGCGTCTTCAGCCCGGCCAGCGCCTCGACCGTGCCGCCCCGGCGGATGCCCTCGTCGTGCTCGACCAGCCCGTCCGGCGTCTGCACCGGGGCGATCTGGCCGGCGAACAGGCCCTCGTCCTGGGCCTGCGCGGCGCGCTCGTGCGAGCGGAGCGCGAACTCGTCGAGCTGGGTGCGCGACAGGCCCCAGCGCTCGGCGATCATCTCCGCGCCGACGCCCTGGTTGGGGTGCACGCCGTAGCGCTCGGCGAACCGCTCCCCGAGCGGGTCCTGGCCGGCGCTGGAGGAGCCCATCGGCACCCGGCTCATCGACTCGACCCCGCCGGCGACGACGACGTCGTAGTGCCCGGCGACCAGACCGGCGGCGGCGAAGTGCACCGCCTGCTGCGAGGAGCCGCACTGCCGGTCGATGGTCGTGCCGGGCACGCTCTCCGGCCAGCCGGCGGCCAGGACGGCGTTGCGGGCGATGTCGAAGGTCTGCTCACCGACCTGCGACACGCAGCCCCAGATGACGTCGTCGACCAGCCCGGGGTCCAGGCCGGCGCGGCCGACCAGGGACTCCAGCACGTGGGCGGACAGGTCGGTCGGGTGCACCCCGGCCAGGCCGCCGTTGCGCTTGCCGACGGGCGTGCGCACGGCCTCGACGATCACTGCGTCGCGCATCCCGCGACTCCTCTCGCTCGGCGCCGGCACCGTTGCCTGGAGCGCTCGGTCAGGTTACGGGGCGTCGTCCCACGGCGGCGACCAGCTCGGACCGGGCGGTGGCCAGCGAGGGCCCGTACCAGGTGAGCTGACGGCCGCTGATCAGGACCGAGGGGGTGCCGGGGAACGCCTCGGGTCCGTCGTCGGCGGTGAACAGGTAGGGCTCGTCGGGGAGCAGCACCAGCTCCGGGCCGGCGGCGAGCAGCTCCTCCAGCGCCACGTGCGGGTACCGGTCGGGGGAGCCGGCTAACACGTTGACCAGGCCGAGGCGGGCCAGCACGTCGCCGGTGGAGGTCCGCGCGCCGACCACCATCCACGGGTCCCGCCACACCGGGACGGCGACCCGGGTGCCCGGCAGCTCCGGTGGCCGGCCCCACTCGGCGGTCGCGGTGCGCAGCCACTCCGGCGTGCCGACCGCCAGCACGTCGGCGAAGAGCCGCCGCATCGAGGCCAGCGCCTGGTCGACCGACTCGATGACGGTCACCCACACCGGCACGCCGGCCGCGCGCAGCCGCTCGACGTCCAGCCGGCGGTTCTCCTCCTGGTTGGCCACGACGAGGTCCGGTCGCAGCGCCTCGATCGCGGCCCGGTCGGGGTTCTTGGTGCCGCGCACCCGGGAGACGGCAGGGTCGTCCGCGAGCCAGGCCGGGTGCGTGCACCAGTCGGTGGCGCCGACCAGCCGGTCGGGCACGGTCACCGCCAGTGCCTCGGTCAGCGACGGCACCAGCGACACGACGCGCCGCGGGGGTGTGGGCAGCGGCACCGCCGTCCCCAGGTCGTCGGGGACGGACCGGTCCGTCACTCCGCGCCGGGCCGTGCTGCGGACCACCAGCCCGGCCGCCTCCAGCCGGGTCGCGGCGTTGGTCACGCTGGCCGGGTGGACCTGCAGCAGGGCGCCGGCGCGGTCCACCGGCAGGGCGCCGCGCGGTGACGAAGCGGACCGGGTGGGGACGTGGAGCTGGGCCATGGAGGCTCCTGACGGCGACGGTGCCGGAGATACGTGGACCTCCACGTACCCTGCGCCGGGGCCCGGTCCAGCGCCCCGCGCCGTGCAGGCCGGCCGATGCGGGGGTAGTGCGGTGCGGTGACTGCCTCCCGAGCGGCCGACGGCCGCCTCGACGCCCGCCCCTCCGCCGCGCCCGCCGGCCCGCCGCCGGAGCCGGGCGTCACCGCGCTGGACCTCGGCCCGGGCGCGGAGGTGCTGCTGGCCGTGCCGCCGGGGGAGGTGGTGGCCCTGCTGGTCTTCTTCCACGGGGCCGGGGGCTCGGCCGCCGATGCGCTGCGCGCGGTCGCGGAGCCCGCCGCCGCCCGCGGGGTGGCGGTGCTCGCGCCCACGTCGGCCGCCGCCACCTGGGACCTGATCGCCGGTGGGCTGGGCCGGGACGTCGCCGTCCTGGACGCCGCGCTGGCCGACGTCCTGGCCCGGCTGCCGGTCGGTCGTGTCGCGCTGGCCGGGTTCTCCGACGGGGGCTCCTACGCGCTGTCCCTCGGGGTCGCCAACGGTGACCTCGCCGAGGCGGTGACCGCCTTCTCGCCCGGCTTCGTCGCCGCACCGGGCCGCTACGGCCGGCCGCGGTTCTGGATCAGCCACGGCACGGACGACCGGGTGCTCCCGGTCGAGCGGTGCGGCCGCCGGGTGGCCGCGAGCCTGACCGCCGACGGCTACGAGGTGGGCTACCACGAGTTCGCCGGCGGTCACGTGGTGACGCCCGACCTGGTCGACGACGCGCTGCGCTGGTGGCTCGACGGCTGACCTCGGATGGGGCCGCCCCGGCCGGCCGTGAACGGTCCAGCCGGGGCGGGCCCGGCGTCAGGTCAGGGGGGTCTCGGTGGTGCTCAGCTCGACCTGCTCCCGGCGCAGCTCCTGGGTCACGGTGGTCTCCTCGCTGGCCCAGGACGTGCGCAGCCGGACCCGCTCGACGGGCACCCGCTCCAGCGTGACCGCGGGCTGCTCGGTGTAGAGCGTGACCCACTCGCTGGTGCTCGTCGTCCGCTCGGTGCCCGGGACGCCGGCGGCGTCGGCACTGCCCGTCGTGTCCGACCGGTCGGTCGGGGACAGCGGCAGGTAGTCGATGCGGGCCTGCTGCCGGGTGATGGTGACCGGCACCATGACCTCCTCGGTGACCTCCTCGATCCGCAGCACCGCCCGGGTCCACGGCTCGACCACCGTGCTGACCTGGAGCTGCTCCTCCGAGAGGGTCATGACCGTGTCGGCCGCCGTCCCGGTCGGCACGGTCGGGATCGCGACCGTGTCGGTCGTGGCGTGCCGGCCGGTCGCGGGCGCCGAGCGGTAGTGCTCGCGCAGCGTCGTCTCCTCCTCCGGGCTCAGCCGGTCCGGCTGCGCGACCCGTGGAGCCGTGCGGACGGCCTCCCCGGCGACGGGCAGCCGCAGCCGGTCGTCGGAGTACTCGGCGTCGGAGATGGGCGCGATCACCGGGACGTCGCCGGACGTGGCGTCCAGCCCGTCGGTGAGGCCGACCCAGGTGGGCCGGCCCGTCACGTCGTCGAGGAAGACGGTCGTGATCGTGCCCAGGGGGTTGCCGTCCCGGTCGTCGGCGATCGCCCCGATCACTGGGGGCAGAGCGGAGTCACTGGCCATGCCTGAGGATGATCCGGAACCCCCCGGTCTACACATCGCCCGACGGTCCGGCATGTCGGTTGAACCGCTGCCCGGGCGCGCGTAGCGTCCTCCGACCGTGTCTCTCCCCGCCACCTCCGAGACCACCGCCGCCGATCCCGTCCTCACCGCCGAGCGCGACCACCTGGCGCTCGCCGCGTCCTGCCTCACCCAGATGCGCACGGCCGCCGTCGCGGTCACCGACGCCGGCGTCGACGCCTGGGCGTCCGAACGGCTCGGTGCCGCCCGGGCCGAACGCCTCGCCGCCCTGGCCCACGACCCCGGTGTGCCGGCCTTCTTCGGGCGGACCGACGCCGACGCGGAGAGCTTCCACATCGGCCGCCGGCACGTCCGGGACGCGGCCGGCGACCCGGTGGTCATCGACTGGCGGGCGCCGATGAGCCGGCCGTTCTACCAGGCCAGCCCCGCCGATCCGCAGGGCCTGGTGCGCCGCCGCCGGTTCGGCTTCGCGGGGGGCGAGCTGACCAGCTACGAGGACGAGTTCCTCGCCGCCGGGGAGGAGCGCGACAGCGACGTCCTGCGGCAGGAGATCGAGCGCCCGCGCAGCGGCCCGATGCGCGACATCGTCGCCACCATCCAGCCTGACCAGGACGACATCGTCCGGGCGCCGCTCACCGAGTCGATCTGCGTGCAGGGCGCCCCGGGCACCGGCAAGACGGCGGTCGGGCTGCACCGCGCCGCCTACCTGCTCTACACCCACGGCGGGCAGCTGGCCCGCACCGGCGTGCTGGTGGTCGGCCCCAACCGGGCCTTCCTGCGCTACATCGAGCAGGTGCTCCCGGCGCTCGGTGAGGTGGAGGTCGACCAGGCGACGGTCGCCGACCTCACCGCGCGGGTGACCGTGCGGGCCGAGGACGAGCCCGCCGTCGCCGTGCTCAAGGGCGACCCGCGGATGGCCGAGGTGCTTCGCCGGGCGCTGTGGGGCGGGATCAGCAAGCCGGTGGACTCGGTGCAGGTGACGCTCACCGGGCGTCGGTACCGGATCAGCGTCGAGCGGCTCAAGCGGTTCGTCGACGACCTGCGCCGGGCCGGCACCAGCGGCGTCGACGACCAGCAGGTCCTGCACTACGCCGCCGGGCGGGAGCGGCTGGCCATGAGCCTGGCCGAGTACGCCCGCCGGCTGAAGGAGGCAGGCGGCGGGAGCCCCACCGACGCGGAGACCCGCCGCACGGCCCGCAGCGCGGAGGTGCGCGCGTTCTGCGACGCGGTGTGGCCGGCCGTCGACGCGGCCGCCCTGGTGTGCGGGCTGCTCTCCGAGCCCGACCGGCTGGCCCGGGCCGCCCGCGGGGTGCTCACCGAGGATGAGCAGGCGCTGCTGCTCTGGTCGTCGCCGCCGCGCTCGGTGCGCGCCGCCCGCTGGACGCCCGCCGACGCCGTGCTCGTCGACGAGGTCGCCGGGATGCTCGAGCGCACGCCGGGCTACGGGCACGTCGTCGTCGACGAGGCGCAGGACCTCTCGCCCATGCAGTGCCGGGCGGTGGCCCGGCGGCTGGCGGCGGGGTCGCTGACCGTGCTCGGTGACCTCGCCCAGGCCACCAGCCCGTGGTCGGCGGCCGACTGGTCGCAGACGCTGTCGGGGCTGGGCCGCCCGGACACCACCGTGCGCCCGTTGACCCGCGGCTACCGGGTGCCCGGCGAGGTGCTCGACTTCGCCAACCGGCTGCTGCCCCGGATCGCCCCCGGGCTGCCCGCCGCGACGGCGGTGCGCCGGGAGCCGGGGTCGCTGCGGCTGCGGCCGGTGTCGCTGCTCGCGGGGCCGCTGGCCGAGGTGGTCGGCGAGCTGGCCGCGACCGAGGGGTCCACCGGGGTCGTCTGCGCCGACGCCGCGGTGGCCGACGTGGTCGGGCTGCTGCAGGCGGCCGGCCTGGACGTCGCGGCGCTGGCCGACGACGGCTCGGAGCCGACCCGCGTGTCGGTCGTGCCGGCCACCCTGGTCAAGGGGCTGGAGTTCGACTCCGTGGTGGTGGTGGAGCCGGCGGCCATCGTGGCCGCCGAACCGCGCGGCCTGCACCGGCTCTACGTCGTGCTGACCCGCGCGGTGAGCAGCCTGGTGGTGCTGCACGCCGGCGACCTGCCCGACCTGCTCCAGGCGTAGCAGGAAGGGCGGAGGGACGAGATGGGCACCGCACTGGCCTGGGTGAACGCGACGGTGGCCTTCGGGCTGGAGCTGGCGGCGCTCGCCGTGCTCGGGTGGGCTGGCTGGCAGCTCGGCGGCCCGGTCGCCGTCCGGGTGGTGCTGGCGGTGGCGCTGCCGGTGGCGGCCGCGGTGCTGTGGAGCTCGTTCGCGGCGCCGCGGGCGGCCCACCCGTCGGCGGCCGGCCGGCTCGCCGTCCAGGCGCTGGTGTTCGGGGCGGCGGCAGTGCTGCTGGCCTGGGGTGCCTCGCCTCGCTGGGGCGTGCTGTTCGCGGTCGTGGTGGTGGCGAACCTGGTCGCTGCCGCCGTGCTGCCGTCCGTCGGGTCGCCCACTGCCTGACCTGCGTCTCTAGGCTGCGCGCATGGCCGACTCCCTGCGCGACGCGCTGCGTGCCCCGGCGCCGCCGGTCCAGCTCTCCCGGCTGGACCCCCGCGCCATCCCGCTGGCCCCCGGGTCCAAGGAGCGGACCCGCGACGTGATGCTCGCCGAGGGGGAGAAGCTGGCCGAGCTGCAGGAGCGTCTGTACGCCGAGGGCGCCACCGGTGGCCGGCGGCGGGTGCTGCTCCTGCTGCAGGGGATGGACACCAGCGGCAAGGGCGGGGTGGTGTCGCACGTCGTGGGCGCCGTCCAGCCGCAGGGAGTCGAGGTCACCGCCTTCAAGAAGCCCACGCCCGAGGAGCTGCGGCACTCCTTCCTCTGGCGGGTGCGCCGCGCGGTGCCCGGGCCGGGGATCATCGGCGTGTTCGACCGCTCCCACTACGAGGACGTGCTGATCGGCCGGGTCCGCGAGCTGGCCGCCCCCGACGTCATCGAGCGCCGCTACACCGAGATCGTCCGCTTCGAGCAGCAGCTGGCCGACGACGACGTCACCCTGGTGAAGTGCTTCCTGCACATCTCGCCGTGGGAGCAGAAGGAACGGCTGCTCGCCCGGCTCGACGACTCGGCCAAGCGGTGGAAGTTCAAACCCGGCGACCTGGACGAGCGGGCGCTCTGGCCGGCCTACCAGCGCGCCTACGAGATCGCGCTGGAGCGGACGAGCACCGCCACCAACCCGTGGTACGTCGTCCCCAGCGACCGGAAGTGGTACCGGAACTGGGCCGTGGGCCGGCTGCTGCTGGAGACGCTGACCGAGCTGGACCCGCGGCTGCCCGAGCCCACCTACGACGTGGCCGAGCAGCGGGACCGGCTGATCGAGGAGCACCCGATCAGCTGACCGGGGCCGCTTCCCGGGCTGCCCGTCCCCGGCGCACGCGGGCGTCCAGCGCCTCGGTGAACAGCCAGCCGGCGATCAGCACGAAGTGCAGCAGGAACAGCCAGAAGGACACCGCGGCGACCCCGCCGACCACGGTGAGCCCGCCGAAGGGGGCACCCAGGTCGAGCGGCAGGGACAGGAAGACCACGAACCCCTGCAGGAAGCCCGACAGCGAGGCCGCGGTGAACAGCGCCCCGACGACGACGGCGCCCCACCGCAGCCGACCGGCCGCGACCACCCGGAAGACCCAGATCAGCGGCACCGTCAGCGCCGCCAGCACCGAGTAGTAGCCGAGCGCGAAGCCGCCCAGCGTCGGGCCCAGGCCGGGTCGGTCGGCGAGCTCGGCGAGCAGCCGGCCGACCAGCAGCAGCGGGTAGAGCAGCAGCGGCGCCAGCAGCAGCAGCGGCAGCGAGGTCAGCCGCCCGCGCCAGGCGGTGAACCGGTCGGTCGCCGGGCTGAACCGCAGCAGCGCCCGGCGGATGCCCTCGCCGTAGAGCGAGATCGGCAGCAGGGTCAGCACCGCCTGCAGCACGCTCAGGGAGGTGCCCGCCTCGGCCAGCCGGGCGAGCGCGTCCGGGGCGCCGAGCTGGTCGGGGAGCACCTCGCCGAGCCGGCCGGCGAGCTCCCGGACGGTCGCCGGGCTGGTGAGCCAGCTGGTCAGCGCCAGGGACAGCACCAGCGCCGGGACGACGGCGATCCCGGCGTAGAAGGTCAGGCCGGCGGCGATCAGGGCGGTGTCCCGGCCGGTCAGCCGGCCGCGGATCGTCACCAGCAGGCCGCGCGCCTCGTCCACCAGCTGCACCATGGCCATTCGACCAGGTGTGGCCCGGTCGCGCCCGTCGGACCGGTGTGGGGAACCGCTCAGGCGTTGCCGCCCACCAGCAGCATGTAACCGAAGATCACCAGGATGATCAGCACCACGACGCTGAGGACGATGAGCCGGAAGCGGTTCCGCGGCACCTGCCGCTGCGCGTGGTCGTCGTGGTCCCGATGCGGGGTGCTCATCTGTGCTCCTGGGGTCTGTGCTGCGGCCCGGACCGGCTCGCCTGGTCCTCCGGTGCCCAGTTCTGCCGCGCTCACCCCTCGGCGCCGAGCAGGTGCTGGGCCGCGGCGAAGCCGCCGAGCCCGCTGACCGCCCCGCCGCGCACCGTCCCGCCGGAGGAGGCGGCCACCACCCGGGGGTGCGGCGTCGCCACGCCCCAGGTGCCCGCCTGCGCCGGCTCGTCCGCGACCGGCCAGGACAGGTCGCCGTGGAAGATGTGCCCGCCCGGCATCGCCAGCGCGGCCTCCACGTCCAGCGGGGACGACGCCTGCAGGCAGGGCCGGCCGTCGGCGTCCAGCGCGAGGCAGTCCGCCAGCGGCTCGGTCAGGTGCGCGTCCAGCTGGGCCACCACCCGGCGCACCGCCTCCTCCCGGGTGCCCACCGGGTCCGCGGCGTAGAGCTCAGCCGGGGTGTGCAGGCCGAACAGGGTCAGCGTCGACAGCCCCGTGCCCCCGACGATCGAGGGGTCGGTCAGCGAGTGGCAGTACACCTCGAACGGGACGACGTCGGGCAACCGCCCACCCGCTGCCTGCGCGTACGCGGCGTCGATCTGCGAGGCCGCCTCGTCGACGTGCAGCGTGCCGCCGAACACGAGCCGCGGATCGGCGCCGGAGCGGAGCCCGGGCAGCCGCTGCAGCACCATGTTGACCTTCAGCTGCGAGCCCGACGGCCGGACCGGGGACGGTGCGCCGAGCAGGTCGTCGAGCACCGCCGGGGCGGCGCCGCTGACCGCGTACCCGGCGTCGGCGGCGTGCGCCGTCCCCGCGTCGTCGGTCCAGTGCACCGTGACGCCGTCCGGGCGGGTCTCCAGCGCGGTCACGGTGGCGCCGGTGACCAGCTCGGCCCCGGCCGCCCGGGCGGCGGTGGCCAGCGCGCCGCTGACCGCGCCCATGCCGCCCACCGGCACCCGCCAGCGGCCGGTCCCGTTGCCGATGAGGTGGTAGAGGAAGCAGCGGCCGGCCAGCCCGTCCGCGGCGTGCACGTCGGCGAAGGTGCCGATCAGGCCGTCGGTGAGCGCCACGCCGCGGACGTCGTCGTCGGCGAGGTGGTCGGCTACGACGTCGGCCAGCGGGCGCTCGCGCAGGTCGTGCCAGATGCCGGGGTCGCGCAGCCGGCCCTCGAGCTCCGCGGGCGAGGGCAGCGGCTGGGTCAGCGTGGGCGCCAGGTCCTCGGCCAGGGTGGACAGCCGGCCGTAGAACCGCTGCCAGCCGGCCAGCTCGTCGTCCGAGCCGGTCAGTGCGCGGAAGGACGCCGCGGTCTCCGGTCCCTCGTCCCGCTCGACCAGGAGGCCGCGGTGGGAACCCTGCCGGCGGACCGGCGTGTACGACGCCACCGACCGGTCCAGCAGGGTCAGCGGCAGCGCCAGGTCGGCGACGACCCGGTCCGGCAGCAGGCTGACCAGGTAGGAGTACGCCGACAGCCGGACGTCGACGCCGGCGAAGACCTGCTGGCTGATCGCGGCGCCGCCGAGCACCTCGCGCCGCTCGAGCACCAGCACCGACCAGCCGGCCCGGGCCAGGTAGGCGGCGGCGGTCAGCCCGTTGTGCCCACCGCCGACGACCACCGCGTCGTACCGGACGGCGGTCATGCCGGCACCCGGGCGAAGTCGCCGTCGCAGAGGTCGCGCATCTCGACCTGCTGGGCGGTGGTCAGCTGCTGGACGACCGGGTCGTCCCAGGTGGCGGGGGTGAGGTGCGGCACGTCCTGATCATGCAGGGGCGTCCACCTGCTGGAGCAACCCCCACACGAACCGGGCGCGGGTGCCGCCGGGCAGGTGCACCTCCCAGCGGGGCTGCACGCCGGGGTCGACACCGACCGCGCCGGGGAGCGCGGCCACGTCGGCGACCACGTGCTCCCAGACGAGCAGCCCGGACGACGCCGGGGGGACCGGTGAGCCCGGGGCGCGGACCAGCTGCTCGCCCAGCACGGCTCCGCCCGGGTCGGCCAGCACCTCCCACAGCAGGTGCGGCCACAGCGGCAGCGGCCAGCGGTGGACGACGAGCGGGAGGTCGCCGATGCGAACTTCGTCACTCATCGCCGGTGGACCGAGGGCAGCGCTCTGCAACGACAGGCCGTGCGGAGCTCGCGGAGCGTGCTGGAGGGCCTGCCAGCGGCGGTGCGCCGCCCGGGCCTCGGCGCGGTCGGCGCCCAGTCGGGTGAGCGCGTCGGCGACCAGGTCAGGTCGCGTGTCGGCCATCCGGCGCAGCAGGACGAGACAGAACTCCCGCCGCGCCAACCCCCGCACCCGGCGAGCCTGTCACGCCCGGTGAGCGTGTCGGAGCACACGCCAGGAGTTTCTGCACAAATCGGGAGGAGGCGTTTGTCATCAGTCCATGACGCACGTACGGTCGGCGGCGGTCCGAACGGGCAGCTCAGCCACCGCCACGGTGGCGACCGCCAGGACCGCCGCCGAACCACCGCGGCTCGCAGCGACACCCGCGAGCCCGTGGACCGGGGACCCACCGCAGCACTGGGGTGAAGCACCTCGCCGCCCGCACACGGGCTCGAGGTACCGGGTGTCTTCCCGCCCGAACCCGTCAGCTAACTCGGTAGGCGGCAGGTGGAAGAAAGGACACACCCGCCGAACATGGCGAGTACGCACCGCTCTGCCCGTCGTGACCGCACCGGCCGTCGGGTCCTCCTCACCCTCGTCGCCGCAGGCGGCGTCGTGCTCGCTCCGTTGCCGGCGCTCGCCGCCCCGGAGCAGCCCACCACCTCCCAGGAGGCCGCGGCCCTCGTCGCGGCCCGGGGACACGACCTCGAGGTCGTGACCGAGCAGTTCAACGACGCCCGTGAGGCGCTGACCACCAAGCAGGCGGAGGCCGAGCAGGCCCGCCAGCAGGTGCAGGTAGCCGAGGCCGCCGTCGGCACCGCCCGCGACCAGGTCCGCCAGGTGGCGCGCAGCGCCTACACCGGCGACCAGCTGAGCACCCTCCAGGCGATGCTGAGCAGCACGTCCGCCGACGAGATGCTCGACCGGGTCGGCACGCTCGGCACGATCGCCGACCACAACAACGAGGTGCTCGGCGCCGCGCAGGACGCGACCGAGCAGGCCGACGCCGCCGAGGCCGCCGCCACCAGGGCGACCGCCGACGCGCAGGAGCTGGTCGACCAGGTCGCCGCCCAGCAGGCCGACCTCAACACCCAGGTCGCCGAGTACAAGGCCGCGTACGACCGGCTCTCCGCCGAGGAGAAGGCGCGGGCCGAGGCGGAGGCTGCTGCCGCAGCGCGTGCCGCCGCCGCCGACGCCGCGGCCCGGGCCAGCCAGGCCGCCTCCCGGGCGGAGCGGACCCAGTCCAGCACCGCCAGCAGCAGCAGCTCGGCCGGGTCGTCCAGCCCCTCGACCGCGGCGGCGGCCGCACCTGCTGCCGCAGTCCCGGCTGCCGGTGGGGCCGCGGCGACCGCGGTCAGCACCGCGCTGGCCCAGCAGGGCAAGCCCTACGTCTGGGCGGCCGCCGGCCCGGGCTCGTTCGACTGCTCCGGGCTGGTCCAGTACGCCTACGCCGCCGCCGGGATCTCGCTGCCGCACTCCAGCGGCGCCCAGGCCGGGATGGGCACGGCCGTGACCCGAGCCCAGCTGCAGCCGGGCGACCTGATCGCCTTCTACTCCCCGGTCAGCCACATCGGCATCTACATCGGCAACGGGCAGATGGTGCACGCGCCGACGTCCGGTGACGTGGTCAAGGTCGCCAGCATCGACGTCATGGGCAGCATCACCGCCATGCGCCGCCTGGGCTGAACGACACACCCGCGGCTCCCCTCACCGCTCGCACGCTCGCGGCGAGCCTCTGAACCGGGCCCTCGCTGCCCCGGCTGCCTCACGGCGGCCGGGGCACCGCCGTGTCGAGGGTGAGCCAGGTCCCACGGGCACGATGGGCAGTCCCGTCCCGGCCGAGCAGAGGAGCACCGTGCCCGCAGCCCTGACCGACCCGCGCACCGTGGCGCGGGTGTTCCGCGCCGTCGCCGTCGCCGAGGCGGTGTCCTGGGTGCTGCTGCTCGCCGGGATGTTCGTCAAGTGGGTGCTGCGCACCTCCGAGCTCGGCGTCCAGCTGGCCGGTCCGGTGCACGGCGCGGTCTTCGTGGCCTACGTCCTGGTCAGCCTGCTGGCCTGGCGGGTGCTGGGCTGGTCGCCGCGCACCGCGCTGCTGGCGCTGGTCGCCTCCGTGCCGCCGCTGTGCACGGTCGTGTTCGAGCGCTGGGCCCGGCGCACCGGCCGGCTGTTCCTCGACGCGCCCGCGGCCGCGGTGGCTGGCTAGCCTCCGCGCATGGTCGAACCGGTCCTGCCCTCCACCGCGCGCACCCTGCTGGCCCGCACCGCCCGGGTGCAGCGCGACGGCCGGGCGCCCGGCCTGGTCGCCGGCGTCGTCCGCGACGGTGGTCTCGCCTGGTCGACCGGGCGGGGCGACGTCCCCGGGCCGCACACCGACGTCCAGTACCGGATCGGGTCGATCAGCAAGACGGTCACCGCCGTGGCGGTGATGCGGCTGCGGGACGAGGGCCGGCTGGGGTTGGACGACCCGCTGGAGCGGCACGTCCCGGGCACCCCGCTGGGCGAGCGCACCGTCGGTCAGCTGCTCTCGCACCTCGCCGGTGCCACGTCGGAGAGCCCCGGCGGCTGGTGGGAGCGGGTGCCCGGTGGGTCGCTGGAGGAGCTGCAGCTGACCGGCGAGGACGTCGTGCTGGGCGCCGCACGCCGGTTCCACTACTCCAACCTCGGCTTCGGGCTGCTCGGTGAGCTGGTGGCACGGCACCGCGGCCGTCCCTGGGCCGACGTCGTCGGCGAGGAGGTGCTCGGGCCGCTGGGCATGACCCGCACCAGCCCGCGACCCACCGGGACCGCGGCGCAGGGGGCGGCCGTGCACCCGTGGGCGGACGTCGTCCTGCCCGAGCCCGAGCACGACGCGGGCGTGATGGCCGCCGCCGGCCAGCTCTGGGCGACGCTGGCGGACCTGGGCCGGTTCGCCGCCTTCCTGCTCGGCGACACCGCGGAGGTGCTGTCGCCGGCGACGCTGGAGGAGATGACGGTGCCGGCCGGCGTCGACCCCTCCGTCCCGGGCTGGTCGGCCTACGGGCTCGGGGTGCAGGTGCTGCGCGTGGACGGGGCGGTGCTGGTCGGGCACGGCGGCTCGATGCCCGGCTTCCTCGCCGGCGTGTTCGTCGACCGGGCCGAGCAGACCGGCGCGGTCACGCTGGCCAACACCACCAGCGGGCTCGACCCGCTGGTGCCCGGGCTGCTGGCCGACCTGCGGGCCGCCGAGCCGCGGGTGGTGGAGGCCTGGACGCCGTCCCCGCCGGCGGTGCCCCTCGACCTGCTCGGCACCTGGTTCTGGGGGCCGGTGCCGCACGTGCTGCGCGCGCAGGCCGGGGGGCTGCTGCACCTGGGGCCGCTGCCGGGGCGCAGTGGCCGGGCCAGCCGGTTCGCCGCCCGCGAGGACGGCACCTTCGTGGGCCTGGACGGCTACTACGCGGGCGAGACGCTGCGGATCGCGCCGGACCACCTGGAGCTGGCGACGTTCGTCTTCACCCGCACGCCCTACGACCCCGACGCCCCGGTGCCCGGCGGCGTCGACGACCGCGGCTGGCGACCCTAGGCGAAGGCGTCCATGGTGGTCTTCACGACCACGCCGTAGGCCAGGTGCGGGACGACGTCGCTGACCCAGTCGGTCCTGGACCAGGTGCGCGGGTCGGTGATGCCCAGGACGGTCATCGGGCCGTTGGACGCGATCAGCACGCCGACGGTGGTCAGCGCCGTCCCGACCAGCGGCTGGCTCCGGAACCCGGTGGCGCGGACCAGCCCGGTCAGCACCCCCACGCCGATCCCGGCGACGAGCCCGGTGAGCGGACCCAGCCCCTGCACCCGGTTGGACCGCTTCTCCTCGTCCCCGGGGATCCGCACGTGCGCCTTCTCGGCGAGCGCCTCGACGGTCTGCTCCGGGGTGGAGCTGGTGCCGCGCCCGCGGCCGACCATGTCCAGGTAGGTGACGGCGTTCAGCGCCGTCGTCCCCGCGGCGCCGGCGGCCGCACCGCGCAGCACCCAGCCCAGCGTGCTGGTGCCGCGCCTGCCCGCGCCAGGGGTGCTCGTCGCCATGGTCGCGCCCTACCCGGCCCACGCCGCCGGTGAAACGGGTCAGCCCCAGCCCATCCGGCTGCGGGCCGACCAGTACGCCGCCGGGTCCTCCGGCTGCACCCACTCCTCCGGGGTCCACCCCTCCGCGTGGGTGACCAGGTCGCGTGCGGCGGCGTTGCTCTCCAGCTGGGCGACGGTGACCGCGCCGGAGAGCACCACGTCGCACCAGGGCTGGGCCAGCGCGCAGGCCAGGGCCAGGGCGTCCACGCCGACCCCGCGCTCGCGGGCCGCCCCGCCGAGGGGGCTGCCGAACGCGGTGCCGCGGTCGGTCAGCCGGCCGTTGGCGACGCCCTCCTTGACCACGACCCGCGCCCCGGCCTCGGCGGCCTCGGCCAGCGCCGCCCCGGCGGAGGGCTCGAGCAGGTTCCAGGTCGACTGCACGCTGGTGAACAGCGGGGCGCCGTCGACGGTGAGGGCCAGCCCCCGGCGGACGGCCTCGGCCTGGGCCGGCCCCGACGTGGAGAAGCCGAGCTCGATGCCCTCGGCGCGCAGCCGGGCCATCCGGTGCTGCAGCGGCCGGTCCTCCCACAGCGGGCTGTCGGCGGTCAGCGAGTGCACCTGGTAGAGCCGGAGCCACGGCCCCAGCAGCGCGGTGGTCTCGGCCAGCTGGGACTCGTAGGCCGCCTCCCCGTGGTCCTTGACCTCGTGCACGTCGACGTCCCGGCGCCAGTCGCCGACGTACCGGTAACCCCACTTGCTGGCCACGAACGGCACCCGCTCGGCGGTGCGCAACCAGGAGCCGAGGAACTCCTCGGCCCGGCCGTAGGACCGGGCGGTGTCGACGTACTCGATGCCCAGCGCGGTCGCGGCGTCCAGCAGCTCGTGCGTCCGTGCCTGCAGGGCGGCGGGGGAGCGGTCCCCGGGCAGGTCGACGTCCCGGCCGAGGGCCAGGTAGGCCGGCCGGCCGGCGGCAGCGAGACCGAGCCCGAGGCGGGCCGGAGGGGTCGGGGTGGGCACCGGGCCATCCCAGCACGGGCGGCGCCCGGCCGGGCGCGATCGGTGCCGCCGGTCCATCCTGGACCGGTGGAGGACCTCGACCGGGCCCTGGAGCGGACGATCGACGCCCTGCTGGACGAGCGCCGGGCCGGGACGACGATCTGCCCGTCGGAGGCAGCCCGTGCGGTCGACCCCGACGGCTGGCGGGAGCTGATGCCGGCCGCCCGGGCCGCGGCGGGGCGGCTGGCCGCGAGCGGGGAGGTCGAGGTGACCCAGCGGGGCGAGGTGGTCCACGTCGCCACCGCGCGCGGGCCGGTGCGGATCCGCCGGCCGCGCTGATCCCGCACCCCGGGTGTCAGGCCCCTTCGGCGGCGGCGGTGCCGGCGGCCCGCTCGAGCAGCGGGGTCATCCGGTGGTCGACGAACCGCCGCAGCGCGAGGTTCGTGTCGGTGCGCTGCACGCCCGGGATGGCCAGCACCTGCTCGGTGATCCGCCACAGGTCGTCGGCGTCGACGGCGACCACCTGCACGAGCAGGTCGGCGACCCCGGACAGGCCGATGACCTCGAGCACCTCGGGGATCGCGGCCAGCGCGTCACCGACGTCGGCGAGGCTGCGCTGCACGACCTGCACCGTCACGTAGGCGCCCAGCCGGTAGCCGAGCGCCTCGGGGCGCACCCGGCGCTCGAAGGGGTCCAGCACGCCGCCGGACTCCAGCCGGGCGAGCCGGGACTGGACGGTGTTGCGGGCCAGGCCGAGGGTCTGGGCGAGGGAGAGGACCGTGGCCCGCGGGTCCGCGGAGAGGGCGAGGAGCAACCGGGCGTCGGTGGCGTCCAGACGGTCCGGTACGGCGGGCATGTTGCTCAGTCTGACACGTAGCGAGGGCAGGACACTGGTCATCGTGCGCACTGTCGGGTGAAGGTGTTGCGCAGAACGGTCGCGTGGTGATCTGCTCCTGACGCGGTTCCGCGTGCCACGATGTGTGAGTGGTGCCACACCCCGGCGCCGCGGAGACGTCCGACGACGGGCGGTCGGTGACCCCGGCACCCGCGAGACGGCAGGAGATGGGCATGAGCACGCTGTCGCAGACCACCGAGGTGGTCGACCCCGTACCCGGGGCCGGCGCCCCCCACCTGCCCGGTCAACCCGACCTGGTGCAGCTGCTCACCCCGGAGGGCGAGCGCGTCGAGCACCCCGACTACTCCCTCGACGTCAGCGACGAGGAGCTGCGTCAGCTGTACCGGGACCTCGCCCTGGTGCGGCGCTGGGACGTCGAGGCAACCGCGCTGCAACGGCAGGGCGAGCTGGGCATCTGGGCCTCGCTGCTCGGCCAGGAGGCCGCGCAGGTCGGCGCCGGCCGTGCGCTGGCCGCCGACGACATGGCCTTCCCCACCTACCGGGAGCACGGCGTCGCCTGGACCCGGGGCGTCGACCCGCTGCACGTGATGAGCCTGTTCCGCGGCGTCGACCAGGGCGGCTGGGACCCGGTCGCGACGCACTTCAACCTCTACACCGTGGTCATCGGCGCGCAGACGCTGCACGCCACCGGCTACGCGATGGGCCTGCAGCGCGACGGCGCGGAGAGCGCGACGCTGGCCTTCCTCGGCGACGGCGCCACCAGCCAGGGCGAGGTCAACGAGGCGATGATCTGGGCGGCGACCTTCTCCGCGCCGGTCGCCTTCTTCTGCCAGAACAACCAGTACGCGATCAGCGTGCCGATCGAGCGGCAGTCCCGGGTGCCGCTGTACCAGCGCGCCGCGGGCTTCGGCTTCCCCGGCGTCCGGGTCGACGGCAACGACGTCCTCGCCGTCCTCGCGGTCACCCGGGCGGCGCTCGCCGCGGCGCGGGAGGGCCAGGGGCCGACCTTCATCGAGGCGTTCACCTACCGGATGGGCGCGCACACCACCTCCGACGACCCGACCCGCTACCGGTTGGCCAGCGAGCTGGAGGAGTGGAAGCTGCGCGACCCGATCGCCCGGCTCAAGGCCCACCTGTCCCGCTCGGGCATCGCCGACGCCGGGTTCTTCGCCTCGGTCGACGCCGAGGGCGACGAGCTGGCGGCGCGGATCCGCCGAGGCACGCTGGAGATGGCCGACCCGGCCGGCACCGAGATCTTCGACCACGTCTACGCCGAGCAGACCCCCGAGCTGGTCCGCCAGCGCGAGGAGTTCGTGGCCTACCACGCCGGCTTCGAGGGGGAGGGTCACTGATGAGCACCGAGACGCTGACCATCGGCAAGGCGCTCAACCTCGGCCTGCGCAAGGCGATGGAGGACGACGCCAAGGTCGTGCTCATGGGCGAGGACATCGGCAAGCTCGGCGGGGTCTTCCGGATCACCGACGGCCTGCAGAAGGACTTCGGCGACGACCGCGTCGTGGACACCCCGCTGGCCGAGGCCGGCATCCTCGGCACCGCCGTGGGGCTGGCCATGCGCGGCTACCGGCCGGTCTGCGAGATCCAGTTCGACGGTTTCGTCTTCCCCGCCTACAACCAGATCGTCACCCAGGTCGCCAAGATCCACGCCCGCTCCAGGGGCCGGCTGCCGATGCCGATCGTCATCCGCATCCCCTTCGGTGGCGGGATCGGCGCGGTCGAGCACCACAGCGAGAGCCCGGAGGCGTACTTCGCGCACACCGCGGGCCTCAAGGTGGTCGCGGTGAGCACCCCGCCCGACGCGTACTGGGGCATCCAGCAGGCGATCGCGCACCCCGACCCGATCGTCTTCCTCGAGCCGAAGCGCCGGTACTGGGAGAAGGGGCAGGTCGACGTCGACGCCACCCCGGACCCGCTGTTCGCCTCCCGCGTGGTGCGTGGTGGCGACGACGTGACCGTCCTCGCCTACGGCCCGATGGTGAAGACGGCGCTGCAGGCCGCCCAGGCCGCCGCCGAGGAGGGCCGGTCGCTCGAGGTCATCGACCTGCGCACCGTCTCCCCGCTGGACCTCGCCCCCGTGTTCGACTCGGTCCGCCGGACCGGCCGGTGCGTCGTCGTGCACGAGGCGCCGGTGACCCTCGGGCTGGGGTCCGAGATCGCTGCCCGGGTCACCGAGGAGTGCTTCCACTCCCTCGAGGCGCCGGTGCTGCGGGTGGGCGGGTACGACACGCCCTACCCGCCGTCCAAGCTGGAGGAGGAGTACCTCCCCGACCTCGACCGCGTGCTCGACGCCGTCGACCGATCGCTGGGGTTCTGATGCCGGACCTGCGCCAGTTCAAGCTGCCCGACGTCGGTGAGGGGCTCACCGAGGGGGAGATCCTGTCGTGGCTGGTCGCCGTCGGTGACACCGTCACCGTCAACCAGCCGCTCTGCGAGGTGGAGACGGCGAAGGCCGCCGTGGAGCTGCCCAGCCCGTTCGCCGGGACGGTGACCGAGCTGCTGTACGAGCCGGGGACGACGGTCGACGTCGGCGCCCCGATCATCACCATCGACCTCGGCGGCGAGGGCCCTCCGGAACCCGCCGAGCCGGCCGGTTCCGGGCTGATCGGTGAGACCAACGCCAACGGCCGCACCGCCGTCCTGGTCGGCTACGGGCCCAAGAGCACCGAGGCGACCCGTCGTCCCCGGCGGAACGGCACCAGCGCGGCCGCCCGGGCGACCGCGCCGCAGGTGCTCCCGGAGGCCGACCACGGCTCGGGCAGCGAGCGTCCGCCGTTGCTGGCCACCGCGCCGGACGCGACCGTCAAGCCGGTGCGGCACGGTGGCCTGGAGACCGGCCGCGCCGCCGAGGCGCACGTGAGCACCGCGGACACGCTTCCCGCGCCGACGAGCTCGCCGGTGTCCGGCCGGGGCGCGCTGCGGCCGCTGGCGAAGCCTCCGGTGCGCAAGTACGCCAAGGACCTCGGGGTCGACCTCTCCACCGTGACCGGCAGCGGCCCGGGCGGGGTCATCACCCGCGCCGACGTCGACGCCGCCCTCGCGACCCCGGCCCCCGCCGCCGAGGAGTCGGCTCTCCGCGCGGAGAGCCAGGTCGGGGACACCCGGATCCCGATCAAGGGGGTGCGCAAGCACACCGCCGCGGCGATGGTGGCCAGTGCCTTCACCGCACCGCACGTCACCGAGTTCCTCACCGTCGACGTGACCCGGGTGATGAAGCTGCGCGAGCGGCTCGCCGCCCGGCCGGAGTTCGCCGGGGTGAAGGTCAGCCCGCTGCTGTTCGTCGCCAAGGCGCTGCTGCTCGCGGCGCAGCGGCACCCGATGGTGAACAGCTCCTGGGACGAGGCGGCGCAGGAGATCGTGGTCCACGGTGCGGTGAACCTGGGCATCGCGGCGGCCACGCCGCGGGGCCTGGTGGTGCCGAACGTCAAGGACGCCGGCCGGCTGTCGCTGGTCGAGCTGGCCGCTGCGCTGGCCGAGCTGACCGCCACCGCGCGAGCCGGGAGGACGGCGCCGGCCGACATGTCCGGCGGGACCATCACGATCACCAACGTCGGGGTCTTCGGCGTCGACACCGGGACGCCGATCCTCAACCCCGGTGAGTCGGCGATCCTGGCGTTCGGGGCGGTCCGGGAGATGCCGTGGGTGCACAAGGGGAAGATCCGCGTCCGGCAGGTGACCCAGCTGGCACTCTCCTTCGACCACCGGATCATCGACGGGGAGCTCGGCTCGCGCTTCCTCGCCGACGTCGGCGCGCTGCTGCACGACCCGGGCACGGCGCTCGCCTTCTGATGCCTCCCGTCGGCGCTACCGTCGCCGGGTGACCGACCTCTTCAGCCTGGCCACCCTGCTGGACCACCCTGGTGCGGCCGGCCGTCGGGGCCGGCGCGGACGACGAGGAGGGCCTGGCCGCGGAGTCCTTCGACCGCGCCGGGACGACCGGCGAGGACCACCGGGGCGCCAACGCGAACATGCACGGCGTCGAGGCGGCGCTCGCCGCGGCAGCCTCGCCGTGACCCCGGCGACGTCGCCGACCTGACCGATCCGGCCGATCGGGTGCAGCCCCACGAGCTGGGCCTGCACGCGGTCGGCCGCCTCGGCGTCCTGGCCGGCCAGGAGGGCGCGGTACCGCTCGGTCTCCACGGACCCCAGCGCGACGGCGTTGACCCGCACCCCGGCCGGGCCGGAGTCGACCGCAGCCGCTCGGCCGCGGGGTGGTCGGCGCACCAGGCGGTGGCCGCGGGGTCCCGCTCGACCACGACGACCGCGTCGCCGGCGGCGAGCAGCCGCTCCACGATGCCGCGGCCGACACCGCGACCCCCGCCGGTCACCACCGTGCACCGCTGCACCTGGGTCTGCACGCGGGGAGCCTCCCGCCGGGGAGCCGCCGGCGCCAGGGCGTCGACGGTCCGACGTGCGGCGATGTGTCGGTGGCGCACGACCGGGTAGGGATGCAGCAGGTCACCCGAGAGGCTCGACGGTGGCCACCGGATGACGGCGTCCGCCCCTTCCGCAGGGGGCGGGCGCCGTTCCGCGTCCCGGCCGAGCAGTGGCCGGCCGAGCGGCACCCGGTCCGCCACCAGCCGCAGCAGCCGGGCCTCGCGGGCGACGTCGGTGCCGACCCGCAGCACCAGGTCACCGGCGAGGAAGGCGGTGTGGTCCAGGCCCTGCTCGAGCGGGGCGAGCTCGGTGCCCGCGAGTCCGGGGGGCGTGCCGTCGCAGCGCTGCCCCGGCCCGCTGCCGGCTCGCTGCGTCCACCGCCCCAGGGTCGGAGCACCGCCGACCGACCGGCACCACGACGACGGCGCCCGCCCCCCGCGGGGGACGGGCGCCGTCATGGCTCGCTCTACTCGGCGTCGAGGTCGGTGGCGACCATCTCGGCGATGTGGTCGAGCACGCTCGCGTCGTCGCTGCTGACGGTCACCTCGGTGCCCTGCTTGGCGCCGAGGGTCATGATCATCAAGGGCGAGCCGGCGTCGACGGCGTTGCCACCGGGAGTGGCCAGCGTGACCGGCACCCCCGACTTCGACACCGCCTCGGCGATGAGGGCGGCGGGACGGGCGTGCAGGCCGACGGCGGAGCCGACGGTCACGGTCTTCGAGGGCATCGGTACCTGCTTTCTGTGTCTGACGAGCGGGCCGAGAAGCGGAGGTCAGTCTGCCGGTCAGACGGCGGCCGGTCGCGCCGGGACCGCCGCCGGGCTGTGGGCGTGGGCCAGGTCGACGGCGTCCTCGGGGACGGCGTCGCCCTTCTTGCGGCCGATGCTCTTGGCGATGGTGACCGCGAGGCCCCCGACGACCGTCCCGACGATCAGGGCGACCAAGAACATCACGATGCCGGAGATCGCGAAGAACACGAAGATGCCGCCGTGCGGAGCGCGCAGCTGCACGCCGCTGGCGGCCACGATGGCTCCGGTGGTGGCGCCGCCGAGCATCATCGAGGGGATCACCCGCAGCGGGTCGGCCGCGGCGAACGGGATGGCGCCCTCGGAGATGAACGAGGCGCCCAGCAGCCAGGCCGCCGCGCCGTTCTCCCGCTCGGCCTCCGTGTAGAGCCGGGGCCGCAGGACGGTGCTGGACAGGGCCATCGCCAGCGGAGGCACCATGCCGGCGGCCATGACCGTGGCCATGATGACCAGTGAGCCGCGGCTGGCGTCGGCGGTCAGCCCCGTGGTGGCGAAGACGTAGGCCGCCTTGTTGACCGGGCCGCCGAGGTCGAAGCACATCATCAGGCCGAGGATGATGCCGAGGAGCAGGGCCGAGCTGCCGGTCAGGCCGTTGAGGAAGTTGGTCAACCCACTGAGCGCCTTGGCCAGCGGTCGGCCGAGGACGACCACCATGATGCCGCTGGAGATCAACGTGGCGAGCAGCGGGATGATCACGACCGGCTGCAGCCCGCGGGCGAAGGTGGGCAGCTTCCAGCGGCTGATCCAACGGGCGGCGAAGCCGGCGATGATGCCGCCGATCAGGCCGCCGAGAAAGCCTGCGCCCACCGTCAGGGAGACCGCGCCGACGACGAAGCCGGGGACGATGCCCGGCCGGTCGGCGATTGCGTAGGCGATGTAGCCGGCCAGCGCCGGCACGAGGAATCCGAAGGCCGCGGCGCCGAGTGTGAAGAACAGCGCTCCGAGGTAGCCGAGCAGGCCGCCGTGCAAGCCCTCGACCCCGGACACGTCGGGCAGGTTGAGGAGTGTGTTGTTCAGCACCCAGTTCGTGGCGTAGCTGGCGCCCGCAGCCGAGCTCGGATCGGTCGACTTGATCTGGTATCCGCCGAAGAGGAAGCCCAGCGCGATGAGCAGACCACCGGCGGCGACGAACGGGATCATGTAGCTGACCCCGGTGAGCAGCCAGCGGCGGACCTCGGCCCCGCCGCTGGGTCCGCCCCCACCGGCACCGGTGGAGGTCGTCCCGCCCCCTCCGCCGCCGCCCTCGACACGGCGGGCGTTCGGGTCGTCCGCGGCGGCGAGCGCCTCGCGGATCATCACCTCGGGCTCGTTCATCGCCCGCTTCGTGCCCGACTGCACCACCGGCTTGCCGGCGAACCGCTCGCGGTCCTTGACCCCGACGTCCACGGCGAAGATGACCGCGTCGGCCTTGCCGATCACCGACGGGTCCAGCGGCGTCGACCCCGAGGACCCCTGCGTCTCGACGTGCAGCTCGACGCCCATCTCCTTGGCCGCGGCGGTGAGCTTGTCGGCGGCCATGTAGGTGTGCGCGATGCCGGTCGGGCAGGCGCTGACCGCGACGATGCTCCGCCCGGACGGCGCCGTCGCGGCGGGGGCCTGCCCGGCCGGGGCGACGGCCGCCGTGGCGCCGGTCGTGGCGCCGACCGGCTGTGGTGAGACGACGTCCTGGACCGCGCCGACGACCTCGTCCGCGGAACCGGCGGCGCGCAGCGAGGCGACGAACTCCGGCCGCACGAGGGCCCGGGCCAGGGCGGTCAGCAACGTCAGGTGATCGGCGTCGCCGTGCTCGGGCGCGGCGATGAGGAACACCAGGTCGGCGGGGCCGTCGGGAGCGCCGAAGTCGACCTTCGGGTCCAGCCGGGCGAAGGCCAGCGACGCCTCGGTGACCGCGCCGGACCGGCAGTGCGGGATGGCGATGCCGCCGGGCAGGCCGGTGGCCACCTTGGCTTCGCGGGCCATGGCGTCGTCGTGCAGCGCCTCCGTCCCCGTGGCCCGGCCGGCGCCGGCCACCAGACCGGCCAGCCGGCGGATGACGGAGTCCTTGTCGGGACCGAGGTCGGCGTCGAGCGCCACCAGGTCGCTCGTGATCAGTGTGGACATGCAGTTTCTCCCGGGGGTTCTCAGCGGGCGTCGGCACCGGCGGCCGGGGCGGCCTCGGCGGGAGCAGGGGAGGCGGGCAGGCCGGCGGTGACGGCCACGCCGGCCAGGTCGGCCTGGTCGGGGGTGGGGACGGCGGAGCCCGGCAGCGCGGCGCTGGCCGAGCCGTACGCCACGGCGTTCTGCAGCCGCCCGGCCGGGTCGAGACCGGCCAGGTCGGCCAGCACGTAGCCGGCGAGGCTGGAGTCGCCCGCGCCGACGGTGCTGCGCACGGTGGTGCGGGGCGGGCGCGCCGACCACAGGCCGCCGTCGGCGGTGGAGAGCACGGCACCGTCGCCGCCGAGGGTCAGCAGCACCTCGGCGACGCCCCGCTCGTGCAGGCCGGCCACCGCTGCGATCGCGGCGTCGGGATCGGCGCCCAGCGTCTCCTCGGGCACGCCGGCCAGCTGGGCGAGCTCCTCGGTGTTCGGCTTGAGCAGGTCCGGAGCTGCGTCCGGCCCGGCGGCGAGCAGGGCCAGCAGCGGCGCCTCGGAGGTGTCCACGGCGATCCGCGCGCCGGTGCCGCGCAGCGACCGGACCAGCGTGGCGTACCAGTCCAGCGGCGCGCCGGGCGGCAGGGAGCCGGACAGCACCACCCACCGCGCGCCGAGGGCGTGCGCGCGCACGGCGCCCTCGAGCGCGGCGAGGCTGACGGGGTCGAGCCGGGCGCCGGGCTCGTTGAGCTTCGTGGTGGTGCCGTCGGGCTCGGTGAGCGTGTAGTTGGTGCGGACCGGGGTCTGCACGGGCACGGTGGACAACCGCAGGCCCAGCGCGTGCAGCGCCTTGACGATGGGGTCGTCGTCGGCGGCGGGGAGCACCGAGACCACGTCGGCGCCGGCGGCGGCGATCGCCCGCGCGACGTTCACGCCCTTGCCGCCGGGCTCGGTGGAGCTGCCGCCCAGGCGGGCGACGGTGCCGCGCTCCAGCGGCCCGGGCAGGTCCAGCGTCCGGTCCAGGCTGGGGTTCGCGGTCAGCGTGACCACCCGCCTCCCGGCCGCGGTGGGTTCTGTCGTCATGCGACGAGCACCTCGATCCCCGAAGTCTCGAGTTCGGCGACGACGGCCGGGTCGGCTTCGTCGTCGGTCACCAGGACGTCGACGTCCTCGACGGTCGCGAAGCGCACCAGGTGCTCGCGACCGAGCTTGCTGCTGTCGCCGAGCACGACCACCCGCTGCCCGGCCCGGGCCATCGCCCGCTTGACGGCGGCCTCGGCCTCGTCCGGGGTGGAGAAGCCGTGCCCGGGGCTGATCCCGTTGGTGCCCAGGAAGACGACGTCGGCCCGCAGGTCGGCCAGCGACGCCAGGGTGGACTCGCCGACCGCGGACTGGGTGATGCCGCGGACCCGCCCGCCGAGCACGTGCAGCGTGATGCCGGGGAAGCCGGCCAGCCGGGCGGCGATCGGGACGGAGTTGGTCGCCGCGACCAGCGCGCGGTCGCCGGGGAGCACCTCGGCGAGTGCCGCGGTGGTGCTGCCGCCGTCGAGGATGAGGCTGCCGGAACTGGCCGGCAGCAGGGCGAGCGCCGCGGCGGCGATCCGGCGCTTGGCCTCGATCCGGGTGTTGCGCCGCTCGCCGAGACCGGGCTCCACCACGGCGAAGGTGCCGGCCGGCACCGCGCCCCCGTGGACCCGGCGGAGCATCCCGGCCCGCTCGAGCAGGGCGAGGTCGCGCCGCACGGTCTCGGTGGTGACCCCGAAGTGCTCGGCGACGGCGGTGACGGCGACCCGGCCGCGCTGGGTGACCAGGCCGGCGATGGCCTGCTGGCGCTCCTCTGCGTACACGGTCACCTCCCTGGGCGGCGGACGTTGGGTCCCGGTGTGGTCTCGGATGCCCGATTGTGTGGGTTCCCAGTTGTGATGTTGTTGTTCTACGTGGGATCAGTTGACAAGTCAAGACCAGTTCGTGACTCTGGTCACCGAACGCACCGACGTTGCTGCGACCCTCCCCCCATCGCCTCAGATCGACGTGACCCGTTCCGATGACGGGCCTCCACGCCGGGTCCGAGCAGACAGTGAGGCCATCCATGTCCAGCACCCCGACCGGTACGCGGCCCGCCGCGGAGACCCTGCCCGGAACGACTGTGCTGTCCGGCACGCCGGTGGTACCCGGGGTGGCGGTCGGCCCCGTCGTCCGCCCGGTCGGCGCGGTCGAGCTGCCGACCACCCCGGGCCTGTCGGTCCCGGAGGCGCAGCGCGCCGCCGAGAAGGACCGGTTCACCGCGGCTGCGGACGCGGTCGCGGAGCGGCTGGCCGGCCGCGCCGCCGCGGCGACCGGAGTGAGCGCCGAGGTCCTCAACACCACCGCGCAGCTGGCCCAGGACCGCGGGCTGCTGTCGACCGTCGAGCAGCGGATCGGCGAGGGTTCCTCGGCCGAGGTCGCCACCGTCGGGGCGGCGGAGCAGTTCGTCGAGCTGTTCACCAGCCTGGGCGGGGTCATGGCGGAGCGGGCGACCGACGTGCGGGACGTGCGGGACCGGATCGTCGCCGAGCTGACCGGGCAGGGGGAGCCCGGCGTCCCGGCGCCCGAGACGCCCTCGGTGCTGCTCGCCGACGACCTGGCCCCGGCCGACACCGCCGGCCTGGACCCGACCCGGGTCATCGCCCTGGCCACCCGGCTGGGCGGCGCGACCAGCCACACCGCGATCATCGCCCGCCAGCTCGGCCTGCCCTGCGTGGTCGGCGTGGGTGGGCTCTCCGACGTCCCGGAAGGGGTGGTCGTGCTCGTCGACGGCGAGCGCGGCACGGTCACCGTCGACCCCGACCCCCAGGAGGCCGCCGCCCGGGTCGCCGCGTCGGACGAGGCGGCGGCCGCGCTGGCCGGCTACCGGGGCCCGGGCACCACCCGCGACGGCCACCCCGTGCAGGTGCTGGCCAACGTCCAGGACGGCCCCGGGGCACAGGCGGCTGCCGCGGCGCACGCAGAGGGCGTCGGGCTGCTGCGCACCGAGCTGGCGTTCTTCGGTCGCACCGAGGAGCCCTCGGTGGAGGAGCAGGCGCAGATCTACGCCGGGGTCTTCGCCGCCTTCCCGGACGGGAAGGTCGTGCTGCGCACGCTGGACGCCGGGTCGGACAAGCCGCTGCCCTTCGCCACCCCGCCGGACGAGGCCAACCCGGCCCTCGGCGTCCGCGGGCTGCGCACCGCCCGGCGGGACCCGGGGCTGCTGGTCCACCAGCTCGACGCCGTGGCCCAGGCCGCGCAGGCGACCGGCGCGCAGCCGTGGGTGATGGCGCCGATGGTGGCCACCGTCGCGGAGGCGGCGGACTTCGCCGCGCAGGTGCGCGAACGGGGCCTGGTGCCCGGCGTGATGGTCGAGGTGCCGTCGGTCGCCGTCCTGGCCGACCGGTTCCTCGAGCACCTGGACTTCCTGTCCATCGGCACCAACGACCTGTCGCAGTACACGCTCGCCGCCGACCGGCTGTCGGCCGATCTGGCCGACCTCACCGACCCCTGGCAGCCGGCCCTGCTGGAGCTGGTCCGGGCCACCGCGGCGGCCGGTCAGCGGGCCGGCAAGCCCGTGGGCGTGTGCGGCGAGGCGGCCGCGGATCCGATGCTGGCCTGCGTGCTGGTCGGCATGGGCATCTCCTCGCTGTCCTGCGCGGCGTCCTCGGTGGCCGGCGTCGGCGCCCGACTGGCGACCGTGGACCTGGCCACCTGCCGGCGTGCGGCCGAGGTGGCACTGGCGGCGGCCGATCCGCAGGCTGCCCGGGCCGCCGTGCGCGAGGTGCTCGCCGCCGGCTGAGGTGAGTCCGATGGTTCGTCGGCCACTGACCCCTTCGGGGGAATGAACCTTCGGTGACTCGTGCGACACACCCTGCGATCCGATGGAATACCCAGCGTCTCGCCTGCTTTACTACAGGCGTAACACACCCACCTGGGACCACCGGAAGAAGGCAGTGACATGAGCAGCGTGACCTCCAGCTGGCGTCAGCGTCGGCAGGCGTCGCGTACGCGACGCGCCCTCGCGGCCGCCGTCGCCCGCACCAGCAGCCCCGCGATGCGCGACGAGCTGCTGACCCTCGCGAACAGCAACCAGTTCACCAACGTCGTGCGCTGACCACCTCCCGCCCTCGACGACGAGGGCGGCGCGCACGAACGCACCGCGACCCCGGACTCCCGCACGGGAGCCGGGGTCCTGTGCGTTCCGGGGCCTGTTCGGCCCCCCCGGGGGGTGACCGGGACGATGGAGCCCTCAGGTGCCGCGCCCGACCTGCCGATGCGGGGAGGGTGAGCAGACCAGGCACCTGGGCCAGGCCGGCCCGGACGCGCCGCTCGCCGTCCTCTTCTGCGACCTGGACCGGTTCAAGGAGGTCAACGACACCCTCGGTCACGCGGCCGGCGACGAGCTGCTGCGGCAGGTCGCCGATCGGCTCCGCGCCGTCGTCCGGCCCGGGGACACCGTGGGCCGGTTGAGCGGCGACGAGTTCGCGCTCGTCCTCCCCGACGTCGTCGACCGGGCCGACGTGACGTCGTCGACCGGGCCGACGCCGAACGGCTGGCCGAGCGGGTGGCCGGCTGTTTCGACGAACCGTTCCAGCTCGGCGGGCAGCCCGTGACGGTCCGGGCGAGCGTGGGCGTGGCCGTGCACGTGGCCCCGGTCGCCGACGACGGCGGCGAGGGGCTGCTGCGGACGGCGGACGCGGCGATGTACCGGGTGAAGGCGTACCGCAGCGACCCGGCGGGCGGCCGTCGCCGGGGTTGAGCCGTCAGGCGCGGAGGCGGGCGCGGAGAGCGGCCCGCTCGTCGGCGCCGAAGCCGTTCTGCTCGAGCCAGCCGATCGGTCCGCCCCAGCGCTCGTCCAGCAGCTCGAGCACCCGGCGCATGGACTCGGCCCGCGGGGTGTGGCTGGCGACGTCCCGCCGGGTCATGTCCTCGGCGTAGGTCGGGTGGGTCTGCAGCTTGGCGACGAGCGCCTCGATCACCTCGGCGGTCTGCGCGTAGTCGGCGATGATGGCCTCGGGCTCGACGCCGGCGACCGCCAGCGCCAGCGCGCAGACGACGCCGGTGCGGTCCTTGCCGGCCGCGCAGTGCACCACCGCGGCGCCCGGGCCGCCGGCCGCCAGCGTGCGCAGTGCGGCGAGCACGTTGTCCGTCCCGTCGGTCAGGTAGCCCAGGTAGGAGCGGACCGCCGGTGGCTCGCCCTCGTCGGCGGACTCCACCTGGCGGGGCAGGAGCGACTCGACCCAGTCGGCGGGCAGCTGCGCCCGGATCTCCTCGTCGTCCTCCTCGGCGGCGAAGACGTCGGTGCGCTTCCCCCGCTCGGGCAGCAGGGTGAAGTGCCGGTGGGTCACCGCGTCGACGTCCCGCAGCGGGCTGCGGCCCTCCATCAGGATCTCCGCGGTCGTCCGCAGGTCGATGACCTCGGTCAGCCCGACCTCCTCCACCAGGGTCCGGACGTCGTCCTCGCTGAGGGTCTGCAGGTTGTCGCTGCGCAGGACCCGGCCGAACACGGTCTCGCCGCCGTCGACCGTGGGCAGCCCGCCCAGGTCGCGGGTGTTCGTCGTCCCGTCCAGGTGGAGCCAGCGGTCGGTGCGGGTGGAGGTCACGCTCCGACCGTACGACGTCACCCGTCGGCGGGCAGCGCGCAGCCAGGACCGGACCCGTGGACCGGGCAGGGTCTCGCGCCCACACTCGGTGCATGTCCAGCAAGCCGCTGTGGTGCCGACTCGGACGCCACGCGTACGTGTCCGCCCACCCCGTCGACGAGCAGCTGCGGGGACCCGCCGCGAAGGGGTGCCGGCGGTGCGGCAAGCGCCGCGGGACGGCGGTCGACGACCTGCCGCCCGCCGTCCTCAGCTGAGGACGGCGGGCTCGACGGGTCAGTCGTCGAGCAGGTGCCGGCAGACGTCGAGCAGGCGTGCCCGCAGCGCGCCGCCGCGGGCGGCGAACCCGCGTTGCGCGGCGACGTACTCCGCCTTGCCCTCCGGTGTCTCGATCGCGACCGGCGCCCAGCCCAGCGCGCTCAGGTCGTAGGGCGAGGCGCGCATGTCCAGCTCCCGGACGTCGGCCGCGAGCTCGAAGCAGTCGGCGAGCAGCTCGCCCGGGACGGCCGGGCTGAGCTTGTAGGCCCACTTGTAGAGGTCCATGGTGGCGTGCAGGCAGCCCGGCTGCTCCAGCTGCTGCTGGGTCTCCCGGGTGGGGGCCAGGGTGTTCCGCGGGACGCCGGCGCGGGTGAAGAACCGGAACGCGTCGACGTGGCTGCACTGCACCCGGTGGCTCTCCACCACCGCGTCGGTCCCGGCCTGGCCGAGCCGCAGCGGCAGCTGCTCGTGCCGCACCTCGCCTGCACCCGGCCGGTAGAGCATCGCCCACTCGTGCAGCCCGAAGCAGCCGAACTGGGCGCTCCGGCCGGCCGTCGCCGACAGCAGGCCCTGCACCCAGCCGACCGCGGTGCGGCGCTTGGCCAGGAACGCCCCGACGTCCACGGCGACGCCCGGCCCGACCCGGGCGTGGAACGGCCAGCTCAGCCGGGCCTCGGCGGCAGGGCCGGTCAGCACGGTGCCCAGGCCCGGGTGCCAGCGGCGCAGCCGGCCCGGGGCCTGCGAGTAGTAGGTGAAGAGGAAGTCCCACACCGGGTGGGCCTCGCCCGCGCGCCGGCGCTGCTGGTGCGGCAGCACCCACGCGTCGACCCGGTGCTGGTGAGCCGCCTCGCGGACCGTCCACTCCACCTCGGTCAGGACCGGGGGGTCGAGGAGGCGCACCCGACCAGGCTAGGACCTCAGGGGGTGCCCTCGGCGAGGCGGTGCAGGCGCAGCGCGAGCTGCACCTCCAGGGCCCGGTCCGGGGTCGACCAGTCCCGGCCGAGCAGCCGGGCGACCCGGTCCAGCCGCTGGGTGACCGTGTTGACGTGCACCCGGAGCGCCTCGGCCGCGCGGGCCGGGCTGCCGCCCGCGTCGAACCAGGCGCGCAGCGTGGCGGCCAGGTCGGTGCCGCGCCTGGCGTCGTAGTCGAGCACCGGCGCCAGGGTGGCCCGCACGAAGGCGCCGACGTCCCGGCGCTCGCCGACCAGCAGGCCGAAGAAGCCGAGCTCCTCGGCGCTGGCCGACTGCCCGGTGCGCCCCAGCGCCACCAGCGTGCCCAGGCAGCGGGTGGCCTCGACGGCCGCGGCCGCCAGCGCCTCCGGGCCGGTCGCCGGGCCCGCGCCCCCGGCGGTCACCGCTCCGGCCGAGGACCGCAGCTCCGTCCGCACCGCCTCCGCCGCCGCACCGGGGGCGACGTCGGGCAGGAACAGCACCAGCCGGCCCTCGTGCACGCCGGCCAGCCCGCCCCGCACGGCGGCCAGGTGCCCGGCGGCCGCCGCGGCCCGGGTGCCGACCCCGTCGTCGACGTCGTCGCCGATCCGGGCGACCACCACCGCGTGCGGCCGGTCGAGGTCCGCCCCGAGCCGTCGGGCGCGCTCGCGCAGCCCGTCCGGGTCCCGGGTGGGCGCGCTGAGCAGCTCGCCCAGCAGCTCGCCCCGGACCCGGTGCTCGGCCTCGCCGGCCGACCGGCGGATGAGCAGCAGCAGGGCGGTGACCAGCGCGGCGCGCTCGAGGATCCGCTGGTCGGAGTCCGAGAGCTCCTCCTCCCGGCCCAGCACCAGGCCGCCGATCAGCTCGTCGTTGACGGTGACGGCGGCGGTCCACCAGTCGCCGTCCCGGACGGTGCGGCCCGTCGTCCGGGCCAGGCCGAGCGCGCCGGCCGGGTCGGGTGGGCCGGGGTCGCCCCCGCTGGGCGTCGGCCGGCCGTCCTGGTCCAGCACGGTCAGCCGGCCGCCGAGGACCTCGGTCACCGCGACCGCGACGTCCTCCACGCCGCCGCCGCGCAGCACCAGGTCGATGAACCGGTCGTGGGCCCCGGCGGCACGCTCGACGGAGGCGCTGTGCGCCCGGAGCTCCCGGCTGGTGGCGGAGAGCTCATCCAGGGCCGCCCGGGTCTCCTCCAGCAGCCGGGCGTTGTCCAGCGCGATGGCCGCGTGCGCCGCCAGCGACCCCAGCAGCGCCACCTCCGAGCGCTCGAACGTCCGCTCGGTGCGGTCGGCGGCGTAGAGGACGCCGATCACCTGGGACCCGCGGAGCAGCGGCACCCCGAGGATCGCGACCAGGCCCTCCTCGCGCACGCCGCCGTTGATGTCCTCGGTGTGCCGGAACCGGGTGTCGGCGAAGTAGCTGTCGGTCGCGTACGGCGCGGCGGTCTGGGCGACCAGGCCACCGAGGCCGGCGCCCATCGGCAGCCGCAGGGACTGGAACCAGGCCGACACCGTGCCGTCGGTGACCCGCATGTAGGTGTCACCGCGGGTGTCGTCGTTCAGCGTCAGGTACGCGGTGTCGGTGCCCAGCAGCTGCCGGGCCCGCCGCACGATCGCGGTCAGCACCGAGTCGACGCTGCGCAGCCGGGCGAGGTCGCTGGCGGTGTCGAACAGCGCCGACAGCTCCGACTCCCGGCGCCGGCGGGCCTGGAACGCCTCCCGGACCTGCAGGGCCAGGACCTTGGCCCGTTCGAGCCCGGCGATCTCCGCGGGGTCCGCCCCGGCCGCGCGCGCCTGCACCAGCGGGCGCTCGTACTCGATCGCCGCTGCGTCGCCGAGGAGCAGCTCCAGGAACTCGGTCGTGCCGCCGGGGGCAGGGG
>NZ_SJEX01000041.1 GCF_005930495.1 Modestobacter excelsi
CCCGCGCCCTGCCCGTACGCGCACCCCTCCGCGCAGGAGTCCTTCTCGCATGTCCGCGTCCCTGTCCTCGCACGCCTTCGACGTGGTGCGCGTGCACCCCGACGACCCGCTGGCCGCACCGCTGTTCGCCGACCTCGCCGTCGAGTACGACACCCGCTACGGCGACCTGTTCGGCGGTGCGTCGGAGGAGCTGACCCGCTACCCGGCCGAGGCGTTCCTGCCCCCGGACGGCGAGTTCCTGCTGCTGGTCGAGGACGACGTCGCGGTCGCCGGCGGCGCCTTCATGCGGCACTCCTCCGGCTCCGCCGAGGTCAAGCGGATGTGGACCGCCTCCTCGCACCGCCGCCGCGGGCTGGCCCGCCGGGTGCTCGCCCTGCTGGAGGAGCGGGCCGCCGCGGCCGGCTACCGCCGGATGCACCTGACCACCGGCCCGCGGCAGCCCGAGGCGCGCGACCTCTACCTCGCCGCCGGCTGGAAGCCGCTGTTCGACCCGGCGGTGCCTCGCCCCACCGACACCGAGACGCTGCGCGCCCTGCCGGTCGACCAGCGCCTCTACGCCTTCGAGAGAGAACTGCCGTGACCGCGCTCGCGACCCAGCCCTCCCCCACCCCGACGACCCGTACGAGCAGCTGACGGTCGACGCGGTCCAGGCGGGACTGCCGCACGCCTTCGACCACGGCAGCTACGCCGCCACCCTCTTCCGGTAGGGCCTCTCCGACGAGGCCGCCGACGAGCCGGTGGTCAACCCGCAGGTGGCGTCCTGACACCGCTCGACCCCGGCTCCCACCTGACCGTGGTGGACTGTCCACAGGTGGCATCTGCGCTGGTCAGCGCGCCACTGTTCCGGTGTTCTCGAACACGTGTTCGACGTCGATGCGGTCGCCGGGTGGCCTCGCGATCCGGCCTTCACGGCGGCCGTGGCCCGGATGCTCACCCATCCCTCGGCGGCTCGGTTGCTGGCGGCCGGCGCCCGCGTCCAGGACATGTGCGGCGAACCCGGCTGGTCGCTGATCGGGGACCACGAGGCCACCCCGACCGACGAGGCGCCGAGTGGCACATCGTCCGTCCCCGGGCCGGACGAGCTCTTCGCGCCGTGGGGTGCTTCGCTCGAGGCCGGCGGGCTGCTCCTGGACATGCTCCGCGACGAGCAGCGGGCCATCGGGGCCGCTGAGGCCCGGCGGGCTCGCTGGATCGTCGACTTCTGCCGGTCCCGCCCGTCGTCGAACGACCGGCCCGACACCGAGATCGGTGCCGCCGCCGCAGCCACCCGCGCGGCCCGACCCCCGGTCCTGGCCACCGTCAGCGAGTGGGCCGTCGACGAGGTGGCCACCGCCCTGTCCGTCACCTCCGCGAGGGCGCAGGCGTGGATGGTCCAGTCGCTGCAGCTGGTCGACCTGCTGCCCGCCACGCTCGACGCCCTGGCCGCCGGTGAGCTGACCTGGGAGCACGCCACCGCCCTCTGCCAGGTGGTCGCTCCCCTCGACGACGAGCACCGGGCCGAGGCGGAGGCGCGGGTGCTGGCCCGGCTCGGGCACAAGACCCCCACCCAGCTGCGCACCGCCGCGCACCGGGTGGTGCAGCGACTCGACGGTCAGGCCATCGGCCGCCGGGTCCAGACCGCCCTGCGCGAGCGCGGTGTCCAGCTCCACCCCACCGGTGACGGACTGGGCACGCTGTGCCTGACCGACCTGCCGCTGCCCGTCCTCCGCGCGGTGCAGGACGCCCTGCGGCAGTACGCCGACGCCGCACAGGCACCCGGGGACCAACGCACCCGGCAGCAGCGCATGGCCGACTGCCTCGTCGACCTGGTGCTGCGGCCCGGCGCCCACGGGCTCGCCCCGGTCCAGGCTCAGCTGACCATCATCGCCACCGTGCGCACCCTGCTCGGCGGCGACGACCCCGGCGAGATCGCGGGTGAGGTCGTCCCCGCCGGGACCGTCCGCGCCCTCGCCCGCGCGCTCGGCCTGCTGCCCGCTCACGCAGTGGACGCGGTCACGGCGGTCGACGACCCGTCCGGCACCGCACGTCCCGCCGACGCCGAGCGCACCGGGGACCCGCACGATGCCCAGCCGACCGCCGAGCCGACCGCCGAGCCGACCGAGGCAGCCCACGCCGCGAGGGCCGTGGCCGCCGGACTCACCGGCCTGCTCGACGCCCGCACGCTCAGCGGCACCGCACTCGCCCACCGGCCGCACATCGCCGTGGTCGACGAGCTCACCGGCCAGCTGCTCGCGTTGACCGATGCCGCCGGACTCCGCGCCGGCCAGGCACTCGGGCTGCCCTCACCGACCCACCGCTACGCACCCACCGACGCCCTGCGCCGCCACGTCCAGCTCCGCGACCGCCGCTGCCGGTTCCCCGGCTGCCGTCGCCCCGGGCGGGGCTGCGACCAGCACCACCTCACCCGCTGGCCGCTCGGCGACACCTCGGCCGAGAACCTCTGCTGCCTGTGCCGCCACCATCACCGGCTCGTCCACCAGGCACCCGGCTGGCAGCTGCACGCCCTGGCCGACGGCGCCCTGCGCTTCACCACCCCGACCGGCCAGGTGCTCGTCACCCACCCCGGAGGTCTCGCCGACGACGACCCAATGCCCGGACGCAGCGACGGGCCGCCACCCCGGGGTGGATCCCCCGGCCGACGACCCGCCACCGTTCTGATGACGGCTCGCTCAGCCGACCGGCTTCTTCTCCCCCGCCTCGACGGCGATCGGCAGGTGGTTCCCCTCCGGCGGCAGCGGGCAGGTCGCGAACTCCGTGTAGGCGCAGGGCAGGTTGGTGGCCCGGTTGAAGTCCAGGACCACGGTGCCTTCGGCGTCCGGCGGGTCGACCTTCAGCGACCGGTTGGCCGCGTAGGTGGTGACGCCCGAGGTCTCGTCGGTGAACAGCACGAACAGGCTGCCCGCGGTCGCACCGTTGAAGGCGGTCAGCGACAGCGACTGCCCGTCGAGCTCGAACTCGATCCGTCCCGGGGCGTCGTACACGTGCTGCAGCCCCTCGACGACCGCGCCGACGGTGGTCGGCCGCGGCTCGTCGAACGGCAGGTAGCGCCCGGTCACCGTCCAGCGCGGGTCCGCCGGGTAGGCCGGCGTCCCCAGGTGGCCCTGCAGCACCGGGTTGTCCGGGTGCCGCGGCCGGACGACGTCCGAGCCCCCGCGCCGCGCGACCTCGATCACCGCCTCGCCGGAGCCCACGGTCACCCCGCCGCGCTCCGGGATGACGCCGAAGGCGTGCTCACCGCGCACCGGCGCCCCGTCGACGACGAGCTCCTCACCGTCGGCGAGCCGGACCACCGGGCCGCCGTCGCCGGTCCACCACTCCCCCGGCGCGTCCGGGAACCGCTGGGGCTCCCCGGTCAGCCAGTGCAGCCCGGTGATCGCCAGGAACCCGTGCGGGTCGGCGCGCACCCGCTCGTGCTCGGCGTGCCACCGCTCCCACTGCTGCGCGAACGTGTCGGTCTCGACGACGGTCATGGTCAGGCCACCTCTCTGAGCCGGCCGGTGGCGACGTCGACGACGAAGCCCCGGACGCTGTCCTCGTTCGGGATGTACGGGCTCCCCAGGATGCGCCTGCGGGCAGACGACGCGTCTGCCGTCGAACTGCATCGACATGGTGGGATCCGCGGCGTGAGCACCATCGCCGTCGTCGGCAACCCCAAGCCCCGCTCGCGCACCCGGTCGGCCGCCGAGCTCGTCGTGGAGCGGCTGACCGGCGCCCCGCCGGACCGGGTCGTCGACGTCATCGACCTCGGCGCCGGTCTGCTGGGCTGGGGCGACCCGGACGTCGCCGACGCGGTGACCGCGCTGCGGGAGGCCGAGGTCGCCGTCGTCGCCAGCCCGACCTACAAGGCGACCTACACCGGGCTGCTCAAGTTGTTCCTCGACCAGGTCGGCACCGGTGACCTCGCCGGGGTGGTCGCCGTCCCGTTGATGCTCGGTGGCGGCCCGGGGCACGCGCTGGCGCCGGACCTGCTGCTCAAGCCGGTGCTGGTCGAGCTCGGCGCCACCACCCCGACGAAGGGCCTGTACCTCATCGACAAGGCGTGGGACTCCCCCGGCCCGCTGGACGAGTGGCTCAGAGCGGCCGGGCCGCAGGTCGCCGCCGCCCGCACCGCCGGGCGCCCGACCCTAGGCTGAGCCGGTGATCCTCATCGTCGTGAAGTGGCCCGTCCGTCCCGAGTTCGACGACCGGTGGCCGGAGCTGGTCCGCGAGTTCACCGAGGCCGTCCGGACCGAGCCGGGCAACGTCTTCTTCGAGTGGTCCCGCAGCGTCGAGGAGCCGCACACCTGGGTCCTCGTCGAGGGCTTCCGGGACGCCGAGGCCGGCTCCGTGCACACCGCCTCCGACCACTTCACCAAGGCGATCGGCGAGATGCCGGACTGGGTCTCGGCGACCCCGTCGATCATGTACGTCGACTCCCCCGACCTCTCCGGCTGGGGCCCGATGGGCGAGGTCCAGCCCCGCGGCTGACCGCTCGGCTCAGCGGCGGTCCAGGACGGCGCCGAGGACGTCGGCCAACCAGGTCCGGGCCTCCGCCGCCGAGGCCGGGGCGCCGGCGTGCCGGCCTGCGACGTAGAGGTCCGGGCGCACCAGGAGCACCCCGGCGTCACCGATCTCCCGCAGCTCGGCCCAGCTGCCGTAGGGGTCCTCGATCGGTTCGCCTGGCCCGATCGAGACCGGCGTGATCGTCAGTCCCCACGTCGACGCGAGCTCGGCGGCCGCCGCCAGCCAGGCCGCACCACCGATCCCGGTGACCACGGTGAAGGAGCCGCGGCCGGCCAGGTCCAGGGTGGACACCCGGTGCCCGGCCCGGGTCACCCAGGTGTGCGGCAGCTTGGCACCGGGCCAGGTCGTCGGCTGGGCGTACAGCGTCGGGTCGCGGCGGTACTCCGGCATCGGGGTGCCGTCGGGCACCACCGCCGAGGACGCGTACCGCTGGTTGTGCTCGACGCCGTGCGCGGCGAACTCGTGCGCCTTGTAGGCGATGGCCTCGCGCAGTGCGGCGCGCACCGCCTCCCCCTCGGGCCCCGGGGCCTTGCGCAGCGCCAGCGCCGCCTCGAGCTTGTCGACGTCGGTCGTGTCGGAGAGGTCCAGTGCGGTGAGGATCCGGCCGGTGTCGGCGATGCTCTGGTTGGCCCGCTCCACGATCTGCCGGGCGATCGGCGCCCGCTCGGCGTCGTAGCTGTCCAGCAGCGCCGGACCGGCAGTGCCGGCGACGACGTGCGCCAGCTTCCACG
Organism: Modestobacter excelsi; assembly: GCF_005930495.1. Taxonomy (GTDB): domain Bacteria; phylum Actinomycetota; class Actinomycetes; order Mycobacteriales; family Geodermatophilaceae; genus Modestobacter; species Modestobacter excelsi. Next base: position 5,235 of record NZ_SJEX01000041.1, read on the forward strand.
CCAGGTTGTAGGCGTCCTGGATCGACGTGTTCGAGCCCAGCCCGTTGGTCGGCGGGTGCCGGTGCACCGCATCGCCGGCGCAGAACACCCGACCGCGGGCGATCGTGGTGGCGAAGTGGTGGTTCACCGTCCACGGCGAGGCCGACCGCACCCGCATCTCGAAGTCCTCGGTGCCGACCAGGGCCACGGCCAGCTCGCGGACCACCTCGTCGGTGAACGTCGGCGGGCCGGCAGCCACCTCGTAGCCCCACATGAGCATCCACTCGGTCCAGGGCTTGATCATCCGCAGCACGCCCAGGCCGACGCCCTCCCGCTCGGCACCCGGCTGGAGCATCCAGTAGAGGACCGACGGGCGGTGGGCCACCAGGTGGGTCAGATCGGCCTCGAAGACGATGCTCATCGCCCCGGCCACCGCGCCGGGGCCCTCGAACGGCAGGTCCAGGTCGGCGGCGACCGCGCTCCGCGCACCGTCGGCGCCGATCAGGTACCGGGAGCGGATCGTGTGCTCCGCACCGGTCAGCCGGTCGCGGACGCTGGTGGTGACCCCTTCGTCGTCCTGCACGTGGCTCAGGTACTCGGTGTCGAACCGGATCCGGGCACCGCGCTCCTGGGCGGCCTGCACCATGACCGGCTCGGTGATGGTCTGCGGGGCGTCGAGCATCGTGCACGGGCTCTGCAGCTCGTAGTCGGCGTGCCGCACGGTGTCGGTGCCCCAGGAGGGGATCCGGCCCAGCTCCTCACCGGCAAGGCTGGTGCAGAACGTGGTGTTGCCCATCGACTCCCAGGGCGTGGCCAGCGCCATCAGCGTCTCCTCCACGCCCATGTCGCGCAGCGCCTCCATCGTGCGCTGGTTGGTGATGTGCGCCCGAGGGGTGTCGGAGAGCCGTCCGTACTTCGTGATCAGCAGGGTGCGGGTGCCGTACGTGGCGAGGAACAGCGCTGCGGACGCACCGGCCGGACCGGAGCCGACCACCAGGACGTCGGTGTCCAAGGTCGCGGAGGAGGCAGGAGGGGAGGCGGGGAGCTCGGCTGCGCTCATGGGGTCCTCGTCGTGGGCCGTGCGCAGGTCCGCACCGCGGGCGCCCAGGAGTACCCGCGCGGGCACAGCTGTGTCAACCGTCACACCCGGGGACTCGTCGGACGGCGCCGTCGGACGGTGTGGAACGGTTCCGCCATGGTGAACGTCCTCTCCATCCAGTCGCACGTGGCCTACGGGCACGCCGGCAACGCCTCGGCGGTCTTCCCGCTGCAGCGGCTGGGGGTCGAGGTCTGGCCGGTGCACACCGTGCAGTTCTCCAACCACACCGGCTACGGCGCGTGGACCGGCCGGGTCTTCGACGGGCAGGCCGTCGAGGAGGTCGTGCAGGGCATCGAGGACCGCGGCGTGCTGGGCAGCTGTGACGCCGTCCTGTCCGGGTACCTGGGCTCGGCCGACATCGGGCACGCCGTCCTCGGCTCGGTGGGCAAGGTGCGCGCGGCCAACCCGGCCGCGGTGTGGTGCTGCGACCCGGTGATCGGCGACGTCGGGCGGGGGGTGTTCGTCCGACCCGGCATCCCGGAGTTCCTCCGCGAGGTCGCCGTCCCCGCCGCGGACATCGTGACGCCGAACCACTTCGAGCTCGACCTGCTGTCCCAGCACGAGACCCGCTCGCTCGCCGCGGTGGAGGACGCCGTCGCCGCGGTCCAGGCGCTGGGCCCGCGGGTGGTGCTCACCACCTCGCTGGTCACCGAGGACACCCCCGACGACGCCGTCGACCTGCTCGCGTCCGAGGGCGGCCGGCACTTCCGGGTGCGCACCCCGCGGCTGGACGTGTCGGTCAACGGCGCCGGCGACGCGATCGCCGCGCTGTTCCTGGCGCACTGGCTGGCCACCCGCTCCGCCGGCGAGGCGCTCGGCCGGGCCGCCGCGTCGGTCTTCGGGCTGCTGCGGCTGACCGCGGAGGCGTCGTCCCGCGAGATCCTGCTGGTCGCCGCGCAGGACGAGTACGTCACCCCCACCCGCACCTTCGACGTCACCGAGGTCCGACCATGACCGACTTCCCGGCTCTCGCCGAGCTCGCCGCCGAGGAGGCGGAGCTGCAGCTGACCAGGTTCACCAACGACGACGCCTGGGCCCTCGGCTCCGCCCTGGTCGCCCGCGGGCAGGCCGAGCAGCTGCCCATCGCGATCGAGGTGTCCCGGCACTCCCACCAGCTCTTCCACGCCGCGCTGACCGGGGCGACGCCGGACAACGACCAGTGGATCGCCCGCAAGGCCCGCACGGTGCACCGGTTCGGGCACAGCTCGCTGGCCGTGGGCCAGCGCTTCCGCGAGATGGGGACGACGTTCGAGGACGGGTCCGGGCTCGACCCGGAGCTGTACGCGGCGCACGGTGGCGGCTTCCCGCTGCTGGTCCGCGACGTCGGCCCGGTCGGTGTCGTCGTGGTGTCCGGGCTGCCGCAGGTGGAGGACCACCGGATGGTCGTCGCCGCCCTCCGCGAGCTCATCGCCGCTCCCCCCGGCCGGCGATGACGGGTCTGGCCGACACCCGCGGCGACCTGGCGGCCGACTGCGGCCGCTGCGTCGGGCTCTGCTGCGTCGTGCCGGCCTTCAGCGCCTCCGCCGACTTCGCCGTCGACAAGCCGGCCGGGACGCCGTGCCTGCACCTGCTGGCGGACTCCCGCTGCGGCGTGCACGACCAGCTCCGCGAGCGCGGCTTCCCCGGCTGCGTCGTCTTCGACTGCCTCGGTGCCGGCCAGCGGGTCACCCAGGACGTCTTCGGCGGCGCCGACTGGCGCGACGACCCGGCGAGGGCGTCGGCGATGGCCGTCGTCTTCCCGGTGATGCGGCAGCTGACCGAGCTGCTCTGGCACCTGCGCGAGGCGCGCACCCTCGTGGGACCGGGCCCGCTGCGCGCCGAGGTCGAGCAGCGGCTGGCCGGCGTCGAGGCGCTCGCCGCCGGCAGCGCTGACGAGCTGGCCGCGCTGGACGCCGGGGCCCACCGCCGCGTGGTGGGCGACCTGCTGGGCCGGGTGAGCGAGGCCGCCCGCCGGGACGTCCCCGGCCGGGCCCGCGACCGCCGCGACGCCGACCTGATGGGGGCGCCGCTGCGGGGCGCCGACCTGCACGGCGCGAGCCTGCGCGGGGCGTACCTGATCGGCGCCGACCTGCGGGGGGCGGACCTGCGGCGGACCGATCTGCTCGGCGCCGACCTGCGGGCCGCCGACCTGCGCGGCGCGGACCTGGCCGGGGCCTTCTTCCTCACCCAGCCGCAGCTGACCGCCGCCGTCGGCGACGACACCACGGGGGTGCCGGCGGCGCTGTCCCGGCCGGCTCGGTGGGCTCCGCCCCCCGCCGGGCGGCGGCGGTGATCGGGACCTAACGGGTTCCGGTGCAGCTGTTCCGGACGAAGTCGCTCGAGGCCATCCAGTCCGACGTCGGCGGGGAGGACGACCGCGGCGGCGGGGACGTCGGCCACCTGCGCAAGCGGCTGACCGCCCGGCACCTGATCGGGTTCGGCATCGGCGTGGTGATCGGCACCGGCATCTTCACCCTGACCGGCATCCAGGCCCGCAACACCGCCGGCCCGGCCGTCGTCATCTCCTTCGCGATCGCCGGCGTCGTCGCGCTGCTGGCGGCGCTCTGCTACTCCGAGCTCGCCTCCAGCGTGCCGACCGCGGGCAGCGCCTACTCCTACGCCTACGCCACCACCGGCGAGCTGCTGGCCTGGATCATCGGCTGGGACCTGTTCCTGGAGTTCGCCTTCGGCGCGGCCGTGGTCGCCCGCGGCTGGTCGGCCTACATCGGCAACCTGCTCGACCTGCCGCCCTCGCTGTTCGGGGAGGGGGCGACGGTCAACGTCGGCGCGGCGTTCATCGTCGTCGTGCTGACCGTGGTCGCCGTCCTGGGCATCCGGGAGTCGGCCCGGGTCACCACCGTGCTCGTGGTCGTCAAGGTGGCGATCTGCGTGTTCGTCGTCGTCGCCGGCATCTGGTTCGTCAAGGGCGCCAACCTCACCCCGTTCATCCCGGCGGGCGCGCCCTCGGAGGGGGCCGACGGCCTCACCCGGCCGCTCATCTCGGTCATCGCCGGGCTGGAGCCCGCCACGTTCGGCATCGGCGGGGTGCTCACCGCCGCCGCCGTCGTCTTCTTCGCCTACACCGGCTTCGAGGCGGTCGCCAACATGTCGGAGGAGACCCGCAAGCCCTCCCGCGACATCCCGCTCGGCCTGCTCGGCACGCTCGGCGTGGCCACCGCGCTCTACATCGGCGTGGCCTTCGTCGTGGTCGGGATGGTGGAGTACACCGACATCGACGAGGGCGCCCCGATCGCGGACGCGTTCGACCAGGTGGGGCTGGGCTGGGCGTCGTCGCTGATCTCCATCGCCGCCGTCGCCGGGCTGACCTCGGTCATCCTGGTCGACCTGATCACCGTCAGCCGGATCGGCTTCGCGATGGGCCGGGACGGTCTGCTGCCACCGGGCATCGCCAAGGTCAGCCCGCGCACCGGCACCCCGGTGCGGATGACCCTGGCCTACGCCGCCCTCGTGCTGCTCATGGCGACGTTCGTCCCGCTGGAGAGCCTGGCGAACCTGGTCAGCATCGGCACCCTGTTCGCCTTCGTGCTGGTGTTCGCCGCCGTCCCGGTGCTGCGCCGCACCCGCCCGGACCTGCCCCGGCCGTTCAGGGTCCCCTTCTCCCCCGTCGTCCCGGTGGTCTCCGCGCTCGCCTGCCTCTACCTCATGCTCAACCTCGAGGTGGAGACCTGGCTGCGGTTCCTCGCCTGGATGGTGCTCGGCCTGCTCGTCTACGCCTTCTACGGCTACCGGCACTCCCGGATCGGCTCCGCCGACCGGGTCGAGGCCGCGGGCCGGAGCGACTGAGCCACCCGGCAGGATCAGCACATGTCCTACAGCGCAGACAGCACCCGCTACGACTCGATGCCGTACCGGCGCACCGGCCGGAGCGGCCTCGACCTGCCCGCCGTGAGCCTGGGCCTCTGGCACAACTTCGGGGACGACGTCCCCGTCGACCGTCAGCGGGACATCCTCCGCCGGGCCTTCGACCTGGGCGTGACGCACTTCGACCTGGCCAACAACTACGGCCCGCCGTACGGCTCCGCGGAGACCAACTTCGGCCGGCACCTGGCCGCCGACCTCCGGCCCTACCGCGACGAGCTGGTCATCTCCTCCAAGGCCGGCTGGGACATGTGGCCCGGCCCCTACGGCCAGGGCGGCGGTGGCCGCAAGTACGTGCTGGCCAGCCTCGACCAGTCGCTGCAGCGGATGGGGCTGGAGTACGTCGACGTCTTCTACAGCCACCGACCGGACCCGACCACGCCGCTCGAGGAGACGATGGGCGCGCTGCACACGGCGGTGCAGTCGGGTAGGGCGCTGTACGTCGGCATCTCCTCCTACTCCCCGGAGATGACGGCGGAGGCGGCCCGCATCCTCGCCGACCTGGGGACGCCGCTGCTCATCCACCAGCCGTCCTACTCGATGCTCAACCGCTGGATCGAGACCGAGGGCCTGCTGGACACCCTCGTCGAGGTGGGCGCGGGCTGCATCGCCTTCTCCCCGCTGGCCCAGGGCATGCTCACCGACAAGTACCTGGACGGCGTCCCCGAGGGCTCCCGCGCGAGCCAGGACAAGTCCCTGGACCGCGGGATGATCACCGAGCAGTACCTCACCCACGTGCGGGCGCTGGACGAGATCGCCCGGTCCCGCGGGCAGAGCCTGGCCCAGCTCGCGCTGTCCTGGGCGCTGCGCGACCCGCGGGTCACCTCGGTGCTGATCGGTGCCAGCAGCGTGCGGCAGCTGGAGCAGAACGTCGCCGCGACCGAGCACCTCGAGTTCACCGCGGAGGAGCTGGCCGCGATCGACCAGCACGCCGTCGACGGCGGCATCGACCTCTGGAAGGGCGCCCGCGAGGGCACCCTCTGAGCCGACCGGAGGGGCCATGTCGGCCGACATGGCCCCTCCGGGTGGTCACTCGGCGGCCGACCCCGCCGTCGCGCCTGCCGTCTGCTCGCTGCTGGGGGCACCGACCCACACGGTCTTGGCGTTCATGAACGCCCGCATGCCGACCTCGGTGAGCTCGCGGCCGTAGCCGCTCTGCTTGACCCCGCCGAACGGGAGCTCCGGGTAGCTGGTGGTCATGCCGTTGACGAACGCCATGCCGGACTCGATGTCCCGGACGAACTGGGCGCGCTCCCCCTCGTCCTCGCTCCACAGGTTGGAGCCCAGACCGTAGGGGTGGCTGTTGGCGATCTCGATGGCCTCGCCGAGGCTGTCGACGGTCCACAGGGCGGCGACCGGGCCGAACACCTCCTCCGCGTACAGCTTCATCTCCGGCGTGATCCCGGTGAGCAGGGTCGGCTCGTAGAACCAGCCGGGCCGGTCGACCCGCTTGCCGCCGACCACGACGGTCGCGCCCTTGGCGACGGCGTCCTCGACGTAGTCCGCGACGTCCTGGACGCCGGACTCGGTGGCCAGCGGCCCGACCTGGGTGTCGGGGTCCATCGGGTCGCCCACGGTCAACGCGCCGATCTTCTCGGCGAAGACGCGGGTGAACTCCTCGGCGACGTCGCGGTGCACGAAGAACCGCTTGGCGGCGATGCAGCTCTGCCCGTTGTTCTGGTTGCGCGAGGTCACCGCGACCCCGGCGGCGGCCTCCAGGTCGGCGGAGGGCATCACGATGAACGGGTCGCTGCCGCCCAGCTCGAGCACGGTGGGCTTGAGCGCGTCCCCCGCGATCGAGGCCACCGACTGACCGGCCGGCGCGCTGCCGGTGAGGGTCGCGGCCGTCACCCGGTCGTCGCGGAGCACCCGCTCGATGGTGCCCGAGCCGATGAGCAGGGTCTGGAAGACGTCGGCGGGGAAGCCCGCCTTGCGGAACAGCTCCTCCATGTACAGCGCGGTCTGGGGCACGTTGCTGGCGTGCTTGAGCAGCCCGACGTTGCCGGCCATCAGCGCCGGCGCGGCGAACCGCATCGCCTGCCAGAGCGGGAAGTTCCACGGCATGATCGCCAGCACGACGCCGAGCGGCTGGTAGGTCACGTAGGCGTCGACCGCGTTCACCGCACCGGCGTCCTTGCGCTCGGGCTCCAGGTAGGCCGGCCCGTGCTCGGCGTAGAAGCGCAGCGCCGTGACGCACTTGGTGGCCTCGGCCTTCGCCGCGGCCAGCGTCTTGCCCATCTCGGTGGTCATCAGCTCGGCGACGGCGTCGACGTCGGCCTCCAGCGCGTCGGCAGCCGCCCGGAGCCAGCCGACCCGGTCCTCGACCGAGGTCAGCCGGTAGCTCGCGTAGGCGGTCGCGGCGCGGGCGAGCGCGTCCTCGAGCGCCTCGTCGGACAGCGGCTCGTAGGTCTTCAGCGTCTCGCCGGTCGTGGGGTTGATGGTGGCGATGGCCATGGGGGACTCCCGTCGTCGGACCGGTCGCGGGTCGGGGCCGGACGGCGGCGCTCCCGGGGGGCGCTCGGGCGGTCCGGCTCGGCTCGCCTGCCCTCCTCCCCTGCCCGCTGACCCGCTGGTGAAACGACCGGCCCGCGACGTCGGTCGTTCATCCGCCCGCCCCTGGTGGCGGGCGCGCGACGCGGCCACAGTGCTCGGCATGGTGACGGAGACGCCGCTGTCCCGCCGGACGGTGCTGAAGGGCGGGGCCGCGGCCGCCGCCGCCCTCGCGCTGAGCACGCTCCCGCCGTCGGACGTCCGGGCCGTCGGCGTCCCCCGGTCGGCCGGGCGCGGCTCCCGGTCCTAACGTGGTGCAGGACGCGGTCGTGTGCGTGGACCGCACAGCCGACGAGGAGGTCCGCTGATGACCGGGACCGGACGCATCCAGCACGCCGGGATGGCCGCCAAGGTGATGTCCGCCGACGCGGCCGTCGAGCACATCCGGCACGGCGACACCGTGGGGATGAGCGGCTTCACCGGCGCCGGCTACCCCAAGGTGGTGCCGCAGGCGCTGGCCCGCGAGATCACCGCCGCACACGAGGCCGGCGACCCGTTCCGGGTGAGCGTCTGGACCGGCGCCTCCACCGCACCAGAGCTCGACGGCGCCCTCGCCGCCGCGGACGGGATCGAGCTGCGGCTGCCCTACCAGTCCGACCCGGTCAGCCGGCAGAAGATCAACGACGGCCTGATGGAGTACATCGACGTCCACCTCTCGCACGTGGCGCAGCTGGCCTGGGAGGGGTTCCTCGGACCGCTGGACGTCGCGGTCGTGGAGGTCAGCGGGATCACGAGCGAGGGGTTCCTGGTCCCGTCGTCCTCGATCGGCAACAACAAGACCTGGCTGGACCGCGCCGACCGGGTGGTCCTCGAGGTCAACTCCTGGCAGAGCGCCGACCTCGACGGCATGCACGACGTCTACTACGGCACCGCCCTGCCCCCGGACCGCCGGCCGATCCAGCTGGTGCACCCGGGTGACCGGATCGGGGAGCCGTACCTGCGGGTGGACCCGGCGAAGGTGGTGGCGGTCGTGGAGACCGACTCCCCCGACCGGAACACCGCCTTCGCCGCACCGGACGACACGGCGCGGCGGATCGCCGGGCACCTCATCGAGTTCCTCGACCACGAGGTCTCGGTCGGCCGGGTGCCCCCCCAGCTGCTCCCGCTGCAGTCAGGGGTGGGGAACGTGGCCAACGCCGTGCTCGCCGGGCTGCAGGACAGCCGCTACGAGCAGCTGACCGCGTACACCGAGGTGATCCAGGACGGCATGCTCGACCTGCTGCGGTCCGGGAAGCTGGCGCTGGCCTCGGCGACCGCCTTCTCGCTCAGCCCGACCGCCGTCGAGGACTTCAACGCCAACGCCCGCGAGTTCCGCGACCGGATCCTGCTGCGGCCGCAGGAGATCAGCAACCACCCGGAGGTCATCCGGCGGCTGGGGGTGCTGGCGATGAACGGGATGATCGAGGCGGACCTGTACGGCAACGTGAACTCCACGCACCTGATGGGCAGCCGCATCCAGAACGGCATCGGCGGGTCCGGCGACTTCGCCCGGAACGCCTTCATCTCCTTCTTCGTCACCCCGTCGACGGCCAAGGGCGGTGCGATCTCCTCGATCGTCCCGATGGTGTCCCACGTCGACCACACCGAGCACGACGTGCACGTGATCGTCACCGAGCACGGGCTGGCCGACCTGCGCGGGCTGGCGCCGCGGCGGCGGGCCCAGGTGGTCATCGACCACTGCGCCGCACCCGAGTACCGGCCGATGCTGGCCGACTACGTGGAGCGGGCGCAGAGCGGCGCCTACGGCCGGCACACCCCGCACCTGCTGGCCGAGGCGCTGGGCTGGCACACCCGGTACCTGGAGACCGGCTCGATGCTGCCGAGCTGACCGGCGCCGGCAGACGGGCCCGCACGCCGCCCGGTCGGCTACGTTCCTGGAGATGGCGCGTCGCCTCGTCTGCCTCCTCGCCGTCCTGGTCGTCACGGGGTGCTCCGCGACGCCGGAGCCCGGGTCGGCTGCGGGTGGGTCCACGACGAGTGGGCCCCCGCCGCGCACGTCCGCTCCGGCGCCCGTCAGCACCTCGCCGGCGCAGGGCCCGGTCACGTTGAGCTTCGCCGGGGACGTGCACACCGCCGGACGGCTCACCGAGCGCTTCCAGCAGCCGGAGACCGCCCTGCTCCCGGTGGCTCCCCTGCTGGCGGGCGCCGATCTCACCGTCGTCAACCTCGAGACCGCCGTGACCGACCGCGGCACCGCCGAGGACAAGTCCTTCACCTTCCGGGCGCCGCCGTCGGTGTTCGACGCCCTGCGGGTGGCCGGCGTCGACGTCGTGAGCATGGCCAACAACCACGGTGTCGACTTCGGACCGGTCGGGCTCGACGACAGCCTGGACGCCGCCCGGCAGCGGGGCTTCCCCGTGGTCGGGCTGGGCGCCGACGACACCGCCGCCTTCGCGCCGTACCTGGTGACGCTGCGGGGCGAGCGCATCGCGGTGCTGGCGGCGGACCAGGTCGCCGACTCCACCGTGCGGCGGTACTCGGCCGGGCCCGGCCAGGGCGGCGTGGCCTCGGCGTTCGACACCGACCGGCTGCTGCAGGCCGTCGCATCGGCACGGCAGCAGGCCGACACGGTGGTGGTCTACCTGCACTGGGGGCAGGAGGAGCAGAGCTGCCCCACGGCGCTGCAGCGCGACCTCGCCCGGCAGTTGTCCCAGGCCGGTGCGGACATCGTCGTGGGAACGCACGCGCACCAGCTGCAGGGAGCCGGTTGGCTCGGCCGGACCTACGTCGCCTACGGACTCGGCAACTTCGTCTGGTGGCGCTCGCTGTCGGAGGTCTCGGTCGAGACCGGCGTCCTCGACCTCACCGTCGACGACGGGCAGGTCCTCTCGGTCGACTTCCTACCGGCACGGATCGACGGCACGGGCATCCCGCAGCCCCGCGTGGGTCCCGACGGCGCGCGGGCCGAGGCCGACTTCGCCGCGCTGCGCGCCTGCGCGGGACTCAGCGACTCACCCGGCTGACCCGGCAGCCGGTCGCGCCGGTCCGGACAGCTGCCCGTCCGAGCCCGGGCCGCCGGTCAGCGCGTCCGGATGAGCACCCTGCCGAGAGCCCGGCGTTCCTGCAGCTCGCGGAGGGCCGCGGCGGCGTCCGCGAGAGCGAAGACCGAGCCGATCGGCGGGTCGATCGCGCCGGACTCGACCAGCGGCAGCAGGTCGCGCCACTGCCGGGCGGGATGATCGGGTTCGTCGGCCCAGAACTCGGCCGAGGCCACGCCCAGCACCGACGTGTTGGTCAGCAGCAGCCGGTTGACCGTGACGGTGGGGATCTCACCGCCGGTGAAGCCGAGCACGAGCAACCGTCCCTCCCGGGCCAGCGAGCGCAGGGAGTCGGTGAACCGGTCCCCGCCGACCGGGTCCACGACCACGTCCACGCCCCGGCCCCGGGTGAGCCGGCGCACCTCGTCGCGGAAGCCGTCGACCGGCACGACGTCGTGGGCTCCGGCGGCCCTGGCGACCTCGCCCTTCTCCGGTGTGGACACGACCGCGACGACCCGCGCGCCGTAGGCCGCGGCCAGCTGGCAGGCGGCGGTGCCCAGGCCCCCGGCGGCGCCGTGCACCAGGACGACCTGGTCCTCCGTCAGCTGCGCGCGGCGGGTCAGCGCGAAGTGCGCCGTCAGGTAGTTCAGCGGCAGTGCGGCAGCCTTGTCCAACGGCAGGCCGTCGGGCAGCGGGAACACCATGTGCGCGTCGACCGCGACGCTCCCGGCGAAGCCGCCGGTGATCGGCATGGCCGCCACCCGATCACCGGCGCGGAAGCCCCCAGCATCCGCCCGCACCACCCCGGACACCTCCCAGCCGGGGATGAACGGCACGTCGGGACGCCGCTGGTACAGGCCGCGGGTCTGCAGCACGTCCGGGAAGGTGACACCGGCGTACTCGACGTCGATGAGCACCTGGTGGGACCCGGGCACGGGCTCCGGCCCCTCCTGGAGCTCCACGGCATCCGGCCCGGTGAGCGCGGTGATCACTGCAGCACGCATGACCCACGCTAGAGCGACCAGCAGGGTGCCCACCAGCTCGAGGCCCCGGCCGGGGACGGGCTGCGCCTCCGTCAGCTCGCTGGGCGTCCAGGCGCTGCAGCAGGTCGTCTGCGCCGACGGGTCACACGTCGTGCAGGGTCCGCCGATGCTCAGCTGGTGAGCGATCCCGACCCCGACGCCGGCCCCACGGCGGCGGCGACGCCCCCGCCGTCCCGCCGCGGCGTCCTGCTGCCCTCGCTCGACCGTGCCGTCGCCGTGCCGCTGGTCCAGGCCCTCGGGCACCACGGCTGGCTGGTGCCCTGGTCCGCCGGTGGCGTGGTGTTCGTCGCCGACGTCCCGGCCGCCGTGGCGCTGGCCAGCGCCGCCAGCCACGAGGTCGCCGGCCAGGTGGCCGTCGTGCTGTGGGCGGACCCCGGTGCGCCGGTCGATCCGGCACTCGAGGGCGTAGGACCGGAGGACCCGGTGGCGGGGCTCGTCGTCGTCCGCCGCGGTCACGTGCTCACGTCGCACAGCTGGGATCCCGACGGGGCCGTGGAGGTCGGGAACGCGGCCGTCCTCGCCGCCGCCGTCGACCAGCCGGACCTCGAGGTGGGCGCGCGTGCCCTCCTCCGGCGTCCTTCCCCCGTCCCGCAGGCGGCGCTCGCCGAGCTCGCGGACCTGCTCGGCCTGCCACCGGCCGCCCTCGCGCTGCTGCGAGCTCCGGCGCTGCCGCCGGCCACCGAGCACGTCCCCGCGCTGACCGGGCGCCGCCGCCTCCGCGCGTTCGGGTCAGCGGTGGCCACCCGACCGGAGCCGACATGGGCGGCCTCCCTGCGGCGATGGCAGTTCCTGCTCCCGGCAGGTGTCGCGACCTGGTTCACGGTCCGCGCCACGGCTGCCGCCCTCGCGGGGAACGCACCGGACGACGCCCGGGGCTACGGCGCGCTGGCGCTCGTCGGCACGGGAGCTGCCCTCTGGCGCGCGCGCCGGGACCGGCGGGACCGGGACGCCGCCTGATCGAGCGGCCCGCGCTCACCTCAGCGGCGGGACCACCTTCCGCGCGGCGAGCCGGTCGAACAGCTCCAGGAACCGGTCCTCGGTGTCCAGGCAGTCGGCGAACCCGGCCTGCCGCAGCTTGATCGTCGAGCTCACGTTGTCGAAGCCCGAGGTGAAGATGAACTCGCCGAACCCCCAGCCGACGAGGTCCTCGTAGGGCGTGGGCACCAGGTCGTGCCGGGCGACCAGCCGTTCCCAGACGTCGCGGCGGTCGGCCATCGCCTCGGCCAGCGGCACCGGCTGCGGCTCCGCGCTCGCCATGCCCAGGTGCCGGGCGAAGGCGGGGAACAGGTGCCGCCAGCGCAGCTGGTCGCCGTTGGTCACGTTGTAGACCTCACCGTCGGCCACCAGCGCCTGACCGGCCCACACCGTCGCTCGCGCCAGCAGCTCGGCGTCGGTGACCTGGTACAGCGCGTCGTAGGCGGCGAGGCTGCCGGGGAAGCGCAGCGGCTGGCCCAGCTCCTTGCTGATGGCGGCGTAGACGGCGATGACCATGAGCAGGTTCATCGGGTTGCCGACGGCGTGACCGATGACGCCCTCCGGGCGCAGCACGGTGAGCCGGAAGCCCCGCTCGGCGGCGACCTCGCGGAGCAGGTCCTCCTGGTCGTAGTAGAAGTTCGGCTGGACGATCCGCGGGTCGGACTCCTTGGCCGGGGTGTTGAAGAACCCCATGTGCGCGCCGTAGGCCTTGCCGCCCTGGTACAGGGTGACGTGCTCCAGCGGGGCGCCGGCCGCAGCCAGCCCGTCGAGGGTGTGCCGCAGCATCCCGACGTTGACCGCCGACAGCTCGTGGGCCGTCGGCCGCTCCGCGTACGCGCCGAACACCACGTGGGTGACGTCGCCGGCCTCGGCGAGCCCGGCCCGGGCGGCATCCGGGTCGAGCAGGTCGACGGCGAGGTGCTCCCAGCCGGCCTCCCGCGGCGCCCTGCGGCTCAGCCCGCGCACCCGCCACCCGGGGGCCTTCGCGTACTCGGCGGCTGCGTGCGCGCCGATGACGCCGCCCGCTCCGGTGACCAGCACGCTGCCCTGCTCGTCCATCCCGCGGTTCTCCTCAGTCGGCCCGGACACGGGGTCTCCATGCCCGCCGACGGGGAGGCGAACCGGTCAGCGGCCGTGGCGCTCGAGGAGTTCGGCACCGATCCGGGCCAGCTCGGCCCGCACCTCGTCCGGCGCGACCACCTCGACCGCCCGCCGAGCCCGGCCAGCTGCTCGGCGACCGACCGCACCGTGTGCGCGGCGACGTGCACCTCGCGCCGGTCGTCGTCCCGGACGGCTCCGACCGAGCAGTGCCGACCGAAGACGCCCTGCAGCACCGGGACCAGCCGGGCCGGTGCCCGCACCGTCGTCGTGACCGTGCAGCGCCGGCCCGCCAGCTCGGTCACCACCTCGTCCCAGGCGGCGGCAAGCTGCAGACCGGCCGGCCGGTCGGCGGGTGCGTCGGTGAGCTCGGCGGCCAGCACCCGGTCGACGCACCACCGCGCGCTGCGCGCCCGCCGGACGGCCGCCGCGGCCGGCTGGGCAGCCGGCCGCCGGGGCTCAGCCGAAGAGCTCGCTGATCAGCGACTTCTGCTTCTTCGGCCTCTGCTGGTGACCGTGCGAGCTGGAGCTGCTGCTGCGCACCTGCCCGAGCACCTCGCTCACCACGGAGCCCAGCGACGCAGCGGGCTGCTGGAGCCCCGGCTGCTGGTGGGAGGGCTGGAGGGTCGACTGCTGCGGAGCGGGCTGAGCGGCCGGGCCGCCGTGCCAGGCGTTCTCCGCGTCGACCAGCCGCTCGAGCTCACCGCGGTCGAGGAAGATGCCGCGGCACTCGGTGCACTGGTCGACGTGGACGCCGTTGCGCTCGTAGGTGCGCATCGTCCCCTGACACTTCGGGCAGACCAGGTCCATGTGCAGGGAACGGGGCCGGCCGGCCGACGGTTCCCGCCGGCCCGGTCAGCCCGACGTCCTCCGGCGGCGCCGCGAGTGGCCCTCCGGCGGCGCCAGCCGGAACGCGAGCTCCTCCGTGCTCGGTGGGACCGGCCGTGGTCTCGGAGGGGCCGCACGGAGGTGCTCCGGCCGCGGCCGCGCCGCCTCGTCGCAGAGCTCCCGCGACCGGGACTGCGCCAGGTAGAGCGCGATGTCACCGGGTGTCGCGCGCGACCCGCGGGCGGCCACGTCGTGCCGCGCCTCCCACTCGCAGATGGCCTTCTCCTCCGCCGTCATCTCGGGGACGGCGCGGGCCGGGCGGCCGGCTCGGCCCGACGGGTCAGGGGTCACGGAACTCGTCATGGCACGGTCCCTCCGGGGAGCAGGTGTGCCCCTCCATGGTCACCCCGCGGGCCCTCGGACGGAAGTGCCGACGGGACGGCAGCCCCGTGCCAGGGTGGTCGGCGTGAGCATCGAACGCACCGTGCGGTTGTCCTTCTCGGCCGGGGCGCGGGCCTCGGGGACGCACACCAACCTCTCCGCCGTCCGCAGCGACGGGCCGGTGCTCTGGGTCGCCGGTGACGAGACCGCGACGATCGAGCGGCTGGTCGCCGACGACCCCGACCGGCCGGAGGTGTACGCCGACCAGGTGAGCACCCGGCTCGCCGACCTGGTGCGGCTGCCCGGGGAGGACGCGGACGAGGAGGCCGACGTCGAGGGGCTGGCGCGGCACGGGCACTTCCTCTGGGCGGTCGGCTCGCACAGCCTGCGACGCCGGCGGATCAAGGCACGGCACAGCGGCGAGAAGGCGCTGCGGCGGCTGGCCCGGGTCACCGGGCAGGCCAACCGGCAGGTGCTGGTGCGGCTCCCGGTCGCCGAGGTCGACGGCCTGCCCACCCTCGTCGGTGAGCTGACCGTGGACGGCCTCGTCCACCGGGCCGCGGTGTTCGGCGCGCAGGGCCGGGACCTGCGGGACCTGCTGGCCGACGACGACCACCTGGCGCCGTTCCTGGCGATCCCCGGGAAGGACAACGGCCTGGACGTCGAGGGCATCGGGGTGGCCGGTGACCGGGTCTTCCTGGGACTGCGCGGCCCGGTGCTGCGGGGCTGGGCCGTGGTGCTGGAGCTGCGGCCCGGCCTCGATCCCGACGACCCGACCCGGCTGGAGCTGGGCGAGTTCGAGGACGGCCGCCGGTACCGCAAGCACGTGCTGCGCCTGGCCGGCCTCGGCGTCCGGGACCTCTGCCCGCACGGCGAGGACCTGCTAGTGCTGGCCGGGCCCACCATGGACCTCGACGGCCCGGTGCACGTCTTCCGGTGGCGCGGCGCGCTGACCGCCGACACGCCGCAGGTGGTGCGCGACGACCTGCTCGTCCGTGAGGTCGACCTGCCCTTCGGTGTCGGCGTCGACCACGCCGAGGGGATCGGGCTGCTCGACCCGGACCCGGCCGGCCCCCGGCTGCTGGTCGTCTACGACAGCCCGGCGCCGGAGCGGCTGCTCGGCCACGGGGTGACCGCCGACGTCGTCCGGCTGCCGGGGACGACCGGCGGACGGTGACTCAGGCGCCGGGGCCGAGGGCGGCGATGGTGGCGCGGACCTCCGCGGCGGTCACCGGTTCGACCGGCAGGTGCGCCAGCAGCGCCGGGACCTCCTCCGGCAACAGCCCCTCGGCGAGCAGCAGGTCCAGCAGCCGGTCGGCCTGGGTCAGCGGCACCGGCAGGGTCAGCCCCGAGCCGGCCAGCGCCGCCTCGGCGAGGAACAGCGCGCCCGCCAGCTCGTCGGGCCGCCCCGGCTCCGCCGGCCGGGGCGGCGGTGGCGCCGCCGCCCGGGTCACCGCCTCCGCGGCCCGGACCAGCGACAGCGGCAGCCCCTCGGCCTCCACCTCGACCAGCGGCACCTCCCCGAGCGCGGCGAGCACCAGGTGCTCGGCGTCGATGCGCAGCGGCGCCTCCCACTCCCCGACCCGGACGACCTCGACCAGGTCGCTGCCGTCCTCCCCGAGCTCGTCGAGGAGCTCCGCCCACGCGGCGGCCCGGGTGTCCCGGGCACGTTCGGCGGCGCGGACGCAGGTGTCGAGCACGAAGGGCTCGACCACCTCCCGGTCGAAGTGCTCGGCGATCAGCGAACCGTCGGGGGTGACGGCGTTGAGCACGTCCTGGAAGGTCCCCGGGCGGGCGTCGCCGAGCTCCAGCCGCCCGTCCTCCTCACCGCCCAGGGGCTGCCCGGTCGCGGCCCGGGCGCCGATGGTGAGGCCGGTGGCCACCACCCGGCCGCGCAGCCGCAGGTGGTGCGGCTGGTCGGACAGGCCGACCGCCCAGGCGCACGTCTCGGCGATCAGCTCGCCGGCGCGCTCGCGGAGCACCTCGCGGGTGAGCAGGGCCATGGGGTCGGGGCCGAAGTCGCTGCCGAGCACGCCACCACCATCCCCTGCCGCGGCCGCGCCGTCCTCCTGTCGGGGCGAGGACTGCGTCACCTGTGCACCCGGGTCGGCGTCTGGACGCTCACCCCGAGCAGGCCGCCGCGGTGAAGCAGGTGGAGGCGGCCGGGGCCACCGCGGTGCCGGTGCAGCTGGCGTACCAGGACGAGATCGGTGCGGGGAGACCCCCGCGCTGCTGGCGAGCGGGCGTCAGGCCGCGCGGCGGGTCAACGTCCCGTCCACCGCGGCCTGCATCGTGGCCCTGGCGCCGTGCTCGTGCAGGGACGCCAGCGCGACCCGGTAGACCGAGGTGAACCGGTCGTCGTCGACCAGGTCGCCGAACAGCCGGCGGTCGGCCACGAAGGCGAGCGGGTCCTCCCGCTGCCGCCGGGTCATGGGCGGACGCTGCCCGGTACCCGTACCCCGGCAGACCCCGGGCGTCCCCGGCTCAGCCCGGCCGTGCCTCCGTCCCACCTCCGGGCGGGTGCGGGCGGCTCGGTTCCGCGGTGTGACCCCCGCCGCAGACCCGGAGTTACCCGGCGGTAGCCGATGTGGGATCTTCGGGGTCCGCACGTCGAGACGGCAGAGCTGCTGTCGGGAATGAGGTCCCATGCGCTTGCACCTGTCGCCGGAGGACGAGGCCTTCCGGGACGAGATGCGCACCTTCTTCACCACCCAGGTGCCGCAGTCCATCCGGGACGCGGTCGCCGCCCACCGGGAGCTGACCAAGGAGCAGTTCGTCGAGGCCCAGCGGGTGCTCAACGCCGCCGAGCTGGCCGTGCCGCACTGGCCGGTCGAGTGGGGTGGCCGGGACTGGACGCCGCTGCAGCGCCACATCTGGCGCGAGGAGATGCAGCTGGCCGCCGTCCCTGAGCCGCTGGCGTTCAACGCCAGCATGATCGGCCCGGTCATCGCGACCTTCGGCTCGCAGGAGCAGAAGGAGCGCTTCCTGCCGGCCACGGCCAACCTCGACATCTGGTGGTGCCAGGGCTTCTCCGAGCCCGACGCCGGCTCCGACCTGGCCTCGCTGCGCACCACCGCCGTCCGGGACGGCGACGACTGGGTGGTCAACGGCCAGAAGACCTGGACGACGCTGGGTCAGCACGCCGACTGGATCTTCTGCCTGGTGCGCACCGACCCGACCGCCGACAAGCGCCAGCGCGGCATCTCGCTGCTGCTGTTCCCGATGGACTCCCCCGGCGTGACGCTGCGGCCGATCGAGCTGCTCGACGGCGGCTTCGAGGTCAACGAGGTCTTCTTCGAAGACGTCCGGGTGCCCTCGGAGAACCTCGTCGGTGAGGAGAACCACGGCTGGGACTACGCCAAGTTCCTGCTCGGCAACGAGCGCGTCGGCATCGCCCGGATCGGGTCCACCAAGCGGATGCTCACCGACGCCAAGGAGCACGCCCGCGGGATCACCGTCAACGGCGCCCCGCTGTCGGAGGACCCCTACCTGCGGGCCCGGATCGCCGAGATCGAGAACGAGCTGCTGGCGCTGGAGCTCACCGCGCTGCGGGTGGTCGCCAACTCCGCCGGGGGCAAGCCGCACCCGGCGTCCTCGGTGCTGAAGCTGCGCGGCTCGGAGCTCCAGCAGGCCGCCACCGAGCTGCTGGTCGACATCGCCGGCCCGCTGTCGGTCGCCTCGTTCGCCGGGGAGGACTCCGACGTCCCCGAGTGGGCGCAGGCGGCCACCCCGTCCTACCTGAACTACCGGAAGGTCTCCATCTACGGGGGCTCGAACGAAGTGCAGCGCACCATCATCGCCGGCTCGATCCTGGGGTTGTGAGGTCACCGTGGAGTTCAGCTACGACGACGAGCAGAACGGTCTCCGCGAGGCCGTGAGCGGACTGCTCGCCCGCGCCTACGCGGACAGCGAGCAGCGCCGGGCGGTGGTCGCCACCGACCCCGGCTTCGACGAGAAGACCTGGAGCCGGCTGGCCGAGATGGGCGTCCTCGGGCTGCCCTTCGCCGAGTCCGACGGCGGCATGGGCGCCGGCCCGGTGGAGGTGTCCGTCGTCGCCGAGGAGATCGGCCGGGTGCTGGCACCCGAGCCGTTCGTGGAGGCCGTCGTCCTGGCCGGTGGGCTGGTGTCGGACCTCGGCACCGACGCCCAGCGCGCCGAGGTGCTCGGGGCGCTCGCCGAGGGCTCGCTGGTACCGGCGTTCGCGCACGCCGAGACCGGCACCCGGTGGGAGCCGTCGGCCCGGTCGGTCACCGCGACCGCTGACGGCGGTTCCTGGCGGCTGACGGGGGTCAAGGAGCCGGTGCCGCACGGTGCCCGGGCCGACGTCCTGGTGGTCAGCGCCCAGTTGTCCGACCACGGAGCGTCCGGGGCGACGCGGCTGTTCCTGGTGCAGGGCGACGCCGAGGGGCTGACCCGCACCGCGCACCGCAACCACGACGGCACCCGCTCGGCGAAGGTCGAGTTCGCCGGCACCCCCGCCGCACCGCTCGGTGAGGGCACCGGCGACCAGACCGCCGCCATCGAGAAGGCGCTGGCCCGGGCCCGGGTGGCCTACGGCCACGAGGCGCTCGGCGCGATGGAGACGGCGCTGACCACGACCGCGGAGTACCTGCGGACCCGCAAGCAGTTCGGGGTCACGCTGAACAAGTTCCAGGCGCTGACCTTCCGTGCCGCGGACATGTACGTCTCGCTGGAGCTGGCCCGGAGCACCGTCATGTGGGCGACGCTCGTGGTCGACGCCGACGGCGACGTCGTCGCGGCCGCCGACCGGGTCCGGCTGCAGACCAGCCGGGCGTCGCGGCACATCGGCAAGGAGGCGATCCAGCTGCACGGCGGGATCGGCGTGACCGCCGAGTACTCGGTCGGCCACTACACCAGCCGGCTGACCGCGATCGACCACCTGCTCGGCGACGGCGACTGGGCGCTGGCCCGGCTCGCGGCCACCGTCGACCAGCACGAGACGGTCGACCCGCTCGGCTGACGAAGGACCCCGCTGCCCCCCACGCCTCGCACGCCCGGCGCGGGCCCTGCAGCGGGGCCTGAGCGGCGGAGGCTGTTCAGCAGCCTCCGCCGCCACCGTCCCCACCGCCGCAGCCGCCGCCGTCACCGCCGCCGAAGCCGCCGCCGAAGCCGCCGCCACCGCCGTCCCCGCCCCAGCCGCCGAGACCGAAGCTCCCGTAGGCCCAGCTCTGGCGCCCGTTGGCCTCGATGGCGGCCTGGGAGTAGCGGTCGGGACGCCGTGCCGTCCCCGGCGCCCACGACACCGCGCCGAAGACGGACTCGTACAGCGTCCGGTCGGCCATCCGCTCGGGCCCGCCGAGGGCGACCTCGGCGGCGCCGACCGGTGAGGCCGCGCGCCACTCCTCCAGCACCCGGCGGCCCGCGGCCGTGCGCAGGTGCGCCGGCCAGCTGCTGGACAGCCCGGCCAGCGGGTTGCGGCGGAGCAGCCCAGCGGCCACCAGCCGGTCGGCCACCCCGGTCAGCCGGGGGTCCTCCTGGGCCCGCAGCCGCATCGAGGCGATCGAGCGCCGTGGCCTCCGCCCGGCGAGGTCGAGGACGGCGCTCTCCACCGGCCGACCGGGGGTGCTCCCCGTCGCGTGCAGCCGTCCCGAGTCGTCGACCCGCAGCCGACCCTGCTGGAGCAGGGAGACCACGGCGGTGTCCACCACCCGGGGCAGGCCACCGGCCAGCTGGGCGACGTCGTAGACGTCGCCGGTGGGGAGCAGGGGTGAGCGGGTTCCGGTCATCGCTTCCGTCCTTCGGTCGGAGGGCAGTGCGTCCGCGGCCGCGTGAGCACAAGGTCGCATGCCGCAACTGGTAGCGAAAGATGGCTTGCAACATTGCACGCGGCCTAGGCTGGTCGACATGGTGGACACCCCGTCGGTCCGCGAACGCCGTTTGGCCCAGGAACTGCGCCTGCTGCGTGCGGCCGCTGAACTGCACGGCAAGGACGTCGCCGCCTCGCTGGGCTGGTCGCCGTCGAAGGTCTCCCGGATCGAGAACGGCCGGACCGGCATCACCGAGGCCGATCTCGAGCGCCTGGTGGAGCTGTACCGGGTGCCCGAGGTGCAGGCGACCTTCCTCCGTCGGCTCGCTCCGGCCGCGCGGCCGCGCGGCTGGTGGGACGCCTACGCCGACGGGCTGTCCGACAAGTTCGCCAACCTGATCCGGCTGGAGGCCGGCTCGAGGGCGTTGCGCTGCTTTGCAGCGGTGGTGCCGCACGCGCTCGTGCAGGCGCCCGAATACCTCCGGGAGCTCATCCACTCGACGTGGGAGCAGCCCTCGTCCGCCGAGGTCGAGCGCCGGATGCTGGTCAGCCGCCGACGGCAGGAGCTCCTCGACCACCAGCGCCACGGCGGCGGACTGCAGCTGTCGATGGTGGTCGACGAGTCGGTGCTGATGCGCACCGTCGTCCCGGGGGACCCGGACCGGGACACCGACGTCCGGCGGGAACAGCTGGAGCGCCTCGCCGCGGTCGCGGCCCAGCCCAACGTCACCGTGCAGGTCCTGCCCCTGGCGGCCGGGCTGCCGCCGGTCACCTCCGGCTCCTTCTCGGTGCTCGAGTCGCAGGCGACCGGGGCGCCGGACGTCGTCTACCTGGAGAACAAGACCCGGGTGTTCTTCATCGACTCGGAGGCCGAGGTGCACCGCTACACCCGCGCGCTCGACCTGCTGGGTGAGATGGCACTGCCACCACAGGAGTCCCTGACCCTGCTGACCGAGCGGCTGCGCTCCCTCGGCGGGAGCCGGGAACAAGTGCGGCCCCCGACCGGTTCCACCGGCCAGTAGTTGCACTCTCAACCAGTGCGGCTCAGACCAGAGGGAGCACGAGATGCAGTTCGGGATCTTCACCGTCGGCGACGTCACGCCCGACCCGACGACCGGTCGCACCCCGACCGAGGCGGAGCGGCTGAAGTCGCTGGTCACGATCGCGCTCAAGGCCGAGGAGGTCGGGCTCGACGTCTTCGCGCAGGGCCAGCACCACAACCCGCCGTTCGTCGTCTCCTCCCCCACCACGACGCTGGGCTACATCGCCGCCAGGACCGAGAAGCTCGTGCTGTCGACGTCCACGACGCTGATCACCACCACCGACCCGGTGAAGATCGCCGAGGACTTCGCCACGCTGCAGCACGTGGCCGACGGCCGCGTGGACCTGATGATGGGCCGCGGCAACACCGGTCCGGTCTACCCGTGGTTCGGCAAGGACATCCGCGACGGCATCCCGCTGGCCGTGGAGAACTACCAGCTGCTGCGCCGGCTGTGGCGCGAGGACGTCGTGGACTGGTCCGGCCAGTTCCGGACCCCGCTGCAGGGCTTCACCTCCACGCCCCGCCCGCTCGACGGCGTCCCGCCGTTCGTCTGGCACGGCTCGATCCGCAGCCCGCAGATCGCCGAGCAGGCCGCCTACTACGGTGACGGCTTCTTCCACAACCACATCTTCTGGCCGGCGTCCCACACCCAGCAGATGGTCGAGTTCTACCGCCGCCGCTTCGAGCACTACGGCCACGGCAGCGCCGACCAGGCTATCGTCGGCCTCGGCGGCCAGGTGTTCATGCGCAAGAACAGCCAGGACGCGGTGGAGGAGTTCCGCCCCTACTTCGACGTCGCCCCGGTCTACGGCCACGGCCCGTCCCTGGAGGAGTTCACCTCCCAGACGCCGCTGACGGTCGGCAGCCCGCAGCAGGTCATCGAGCGCACGCTCGGGTTCCGCGACTACGTCGGTGACTACCAGCGCCAGCTGTTCCTCATGGACCACGCCGGCCTGCCGCTGAAGACCGTGCTCGAGCAGCTGGACATCCTCGGCGAGGAGGTCGTGCCCGTCCTGCGCCGCGAGTTCGCCGCGCTCAAGCCGGCGCACGTCCCGGACGCGCCGACGCACGCCTCCCTGGTCGCCGCCGCCGGCGGCGGGCACGACACGACCGTGCACGCGGTCGACGACGTCACCGGCCGGACCGTCGAGTCGGCGACCCGATGACGACCCGGACGATCGCCGTGGTCAGCGCCGGGTTGAGCAACCCCAGCTCGACCCGGCTGCTGGCCGACCGGCTGGCCACCGCGACGGTCGAGGCGCTGCGCGCCCGCGGGGACGACGCCACCGTCGAGGTGGTGGAGCTCCGCGAGCACGCCCGCGACCTGGCCGACCACCTGACCAGCGGGTTCGCCAACAAGTCCCTGCAGGCCGCCATCGACACGGTGGTCGGCGCCGACGCGGTGATCGCGGTGACCCCGGTGTTCTCCGCGTCCTACAGCGGCCTGTTCAAGACCTTCTTCGACGTCGTGGACAAGGACGCGCTGATCGGCACCCCGGTGCTGCTCGGCGCCACCGCCGGGACGGCGCGGCACTCGCTGGTCGTGGAGTACGCGATGCGGCCGCTGTTCGCCTACCTGCGCGCGGTGCCGGTGCCCACCGGCGTCTTCGCGGCCAGCGAGGACTGGGCCGGCGGCGGGGACACCGCGCTCGTCGGCCGGGTCGAGCGGGCCGCCGGCGAGCTCGCCGACGTCCTGCTCGGCCGGCCGGCCGGCACCCGACCGGCCGACCCGTTCGCCGACCCGACGACCTCCTTCGAGGAGCTGCTCAAGGGCTCCTGAGCCCGTCGGGCAGGATCCCGGGCATGTCCATCCCGTCGTGGTTCGCCGCCGCCCTCGCCTCCGAGCCCGAGCACCGGGACGTCGTCGTCGCCGGTGCCCGGATCGCCTCCCGGATCTGGGGGCCGGTCGGCGCCCCCGGTGTGGTGCTGGTGCACGGCGGCGCGGCCCACTCCGGGTGGTGGGACCACGTCGCGCCGCTGCTCACCGGCCACCGGGTGGCGGCGCTGGACCTCACCGGCCACGGGGGCAGCGACCGGCGGGACACCTACGACCCGCACCTGTGGGCGCGCGAGGTGGTCGCCGTCGCCGCCGCGGCCGAGCTCGACCGGCCGGTGGTCGTCGGGCACAGCATGGGCGGCTGGGTCGCCGTCACCGTCGCCGCCGAGCACGCCGCGGACGTCTCCTCGGTCGTGGTCGTCGACTCCCCGCTCAACGACCAGCCGCCGGACGAGCAGCGGCTGCGCGAGCGCCGCCGGCCGCACCGGGTGTACCCCACCGCCGAGGAGGCGGTCGCCCGGTTCCGCACCCTGCCCCCGCAGGACGTCGTCCTGCCCTACGTCCGCGACCACGTGGCCCGGGGGTCGCTGCGCGCCGTCGACGGCGGCTGGACCTGGGCCTTCGACCCGGACTTCTTCGGCACCCGGCTGCGGCTGCGCGACCTGCTGCCCCGCGTGGGCACCCCGCTGACCCTGCTGCGCTGCGAGCACGGGCTGGTGTCCGCGGCGATGGCCACGGAGATGGCCGGGCTGGTCCGCGGCGGGATGCCGGTCGTGGAGCTGCCCGACGCCGGGCACCACCCGATGCTCGACCAGCCGCTGGCCCTGGTCGCCGTGCTGCGCACGCTGCTCGCCAGCTGGCCGCCCGCCGGGGGGCCCGCCGCACGGTGATCCGCCGGACGGTGAACCACCCGGCCCGGGGATCCGTACCACCAGGAGGAAGCCGTCCACCCCCTGGAGGACACCGTGCGCCGTCCATCCCCCCGCCGGCTGGCCGCCGGGCTGAGCGTCGCCCTGGCGGCGTTCGCGCTCACCGCCTGCGGCAGCGACCCGAGCAGCGACACCAGCAGCGACGCCGGCAGCCACGCCGACCACCAGGACGCGGCCACCACGTCGCCGGCCAGCCCGTCCGGCGGCTCGCCCAGCAGCGCGGCCGACGCCGCCGGCACCACCCTCACCGCGACCGAGGCCGACTTCTCGATCACCCTGTCCAGCGGCAGCCTCCCCGCCGGCACCTACACGGTCACCGTGCAGAACGACGGCTCGGCCACCCACTCCCTCACGATCACGGGGCCCGGCGGCGTCGACCAGACGTCGGACACGGTGCAGGGCGGGAGGTCCACGACGATGACCGTGACCGTGCAGCCGGGCGAGTACGAGGTCTTCTGCCCCATCGGCGACCACCGGGCGATGGGCATGGACACCACGCTGACGGTGACCTGAGCCGTGACCGTGCTGCGCTGGACGCTGCGCGCCGCCGGGGCCGTGCTGCTGGCCGCCGTGGCGGTCGTGCACGGTCGGCTCTGGCTCGACGGGTACCGGACGATCGACGTCATCGGCCCGCTGTTCCTCCTCGACACGGCCCTCGCCGCGTTGCTCGCCGTCGCGCTGCTGCTGACGCCCCGCCGGCACCTCGGCCTGGTGGCGCTGGCCGGCGCCGCGCTGGCGGCGGGCACGCGGGTGGGCTGCTGCTCAGCACCAGGGTCGCGCTGTTCGGCTTCCGGGAGTCCCTCGCCGCCACGGACGCGCGGCTGTCCCTCGTCCTCGAGGGGGCGGCCACCGTCGTCCTGCTGGCCCTGGCCGCGGTCTCGGCCCGGGACCGGAGGGGACGGCCGGACGCCGTGCCGCGGTCGGCCCACCGGCGAGCCGGATCACCGCACACTGCGCGGTGAGCGGCGGAGGGCGGGCATGAGGGGTCACGACGAGGCGCTGGTGACGGCGCTGTACTCGGAGCACGCGGCCGCGCTGTGGTCCTTCGTCGTCCCGCTCGTGGACGGCGACCGGGTCCGGGCGCAGGACGTCGTCCAGGAGACGATGCTGCGCGCCTGGCGCCACCCCGAGGTGCTCGACGGCGCCCGTGGCCCGGTGCGGCCCTGGTTGTGCACCGCCGCCCGGCACATCGTGGTCGACGAGTGGCGGCGGCACCGCAGCGACCGGGACGTCCCGCTGGAGCTCGGCGTGCAGGCGGCGGAGGACGACCGGACCGACGCGGTGCTCGACACCTGGATCGTCGGGGACGCCCTGACCCGGCTCAGCCCGGACCACCGGGCGGTGCTCGAGCAGTGCTACGTCCAGGGCCGCACGACCGCGGAGGCGGCGCGGGTGCTCGGCGTCCCGGAGGGCACGGTCAAGTCGCGGGCGCACTACGCGCTGCGCGCCCTGCGCCTGGCACTGCAGGAGATGGGGGTGACGGCGTGACCTCGACACCGGACCCCTTCGAGCACGAGGACGCCGCGTACGTGCTGGCCGCGCTCGGCCACGAGGACCGGAGCGCCTACGAGGAGCACCTGCAAACCTGCGCCCGGTGCACGGCGTCGGTCGCCGAGCTCGCGGCGCTGCCCGGCCTGCTCGCCCGGCTGCCCGCGCTGCCGACCGCCCCGGAGCCCCCCGAGCAGCCGCCGGACCCCCTGCTGCCGGGGCTGCTGACCCAGGTGCGCCGGCACCGGGCCCGGCGCCGCGTCCTGGGTGCCGCCGGGGCCGTCGCGGCGTCCGCCGTGCTGGTCGCCGGGACGGCGGCGGTGGTCGACCGGACCAGCACCCCCGACCCGGCCGGGGTGGCGGTGGCGATGGTCGGGAACGCGCCGGTGACCGCCGAGCTGCGGCTGGAGGACGTGGCCTGGGGCACCCGGATCACGATGAGGTGCCGGTACGACACCGCCGCGCCGCCCGGACCGTACGACCCGGTGGCCTACCAGCTGGTCGTCGTGGGGACGGCGGACGCCGGCACCCAGAGCGTCGCCCGGTGGCAGGCGCTGCCCGGCCGCGAGGCGCAGGTGGCCGGCAGCACCGATCTCCCGGTCGACGAGATCGCCGAGGTCCAGCTGCTCGACGCGGACGGCACCCTGCTGTTGCAGGGGTCTCCCTGATCCGGTGCCTGGCCGCCGCCGCCCCGGGTAGGGGTGCCCGGTGACGATCGACCACGGCATGGCCGACGCCGGGCGCGAGGTGGTGGGCGAGCTGGTCCTGGGGGCCTGGGACGCCTTCCTGGACCAGGCGGCCGCCGTCGACCTGGGGCGGGCGACCCGGCTGCCCGGCTGGCGGGCGCACGAGGTCTGCGTGCACCTGGGCGCCTGGCCGGACCGCGCGGCGCTGGCCGGCCTGGTCGCCGCCGCCCGCGCGGGCGGGACCGGGGAGCCCGCCGACCCGGACGCGTCCAACGCCCGGGTCGCCGCCGCCCACCGGGACGCCGACCGGGCCGCCGTGCTCGCCGCGCTGCGGGCCGCGCGGGAGGCGACCGAGCGCTACCTGACCGACGAGCCGGTGGAGCTGGACACCGCACCGACCGTGTCCACCGTGGGGCGGTTGCCGATGCTCAGCGTGGTGCTCGGGCAGGCCTACGAGCTCGCCGTGCACGGGCTGGACCTGGTCTCCGCCGGCGCACCACCCCCGCCCGCGCCGGTGCTGCAGTCGGGGATCGCCGCGCTCGCCGACGTCACCGGGGCGCTGGCCGCAGCTCAGGGCATCACGGCCGGCGCCGCCCTCGCCACCCCGGACGGCGGCTGGGCCTTCGCCGCCGCCGACGCCTCCGGCTGGACCGTGCGCCGGCTGGCCGCCGGGGAGGTGCCGGGCACCGCCGTGGAGGCGCCGGCCGACCTGCTGCTGGACGCCGCCTCGGGCCGGGTCAACCCCGTCGTCGCACTGGCCCGCCGCCGGCTGCGGGTGCACGAGCTGACCGGGCTGATGCAGCTCGCTCCGATCGTGCAGTCGGCGCCGGGCATCCCCGGTGGGCCCATCCTGCAGCTGGCCGCCCGGACGCTGGGTACCACCGGCGGGCTGCTGGGCCGGCTGCGCCGGGGCTGAGCTGCTGGGCCGGCTGCGCCGGGGCTGAGCTGCTGGGCCTCACACGCAGCGGTACAGCGCCCGCCAGAAGTCGGGGAGGAACGCGTCCCCCGGGGCGGTGCCGCGCTGGGTGAGCAGCACGGCCACCAGGTCCCGCCCGGGGTCGACGTACGCGGTGGTGCCGGTGCCGCCGTCCCACCCCCAGCGGCCGGGCTGGTCCCACGGCGCGGCCGGCTCGACCTGGACGCCGACCTGCATGCCCCAGGACCGCCCAGGGCCGAGGAAGTCGGCGACCTCCCGGCGTTGCGCGCCGGTCAGCGTGTCGGTGGTCATGGCCGCCACCGAGGCCGCGCCGAGCACCGGTCCGCCGCCGTCGGCCAGCGCGCAGAAGAAGGCGAGCACGTCGGGTGCGGTGGACACCAGCCCGCCGGCCAGCCCCTCGAACAGCGGCGGCCGGGCGGCCGACCCGTCGGCGGGGTCCAGCAGCCCGAACCCGCCGTCGACCAGCAGGTAGGCCGCGCCCAGCCGGGCGGGGTCGCGAGCCCAGAAGCCGGTCGACCGCAGGCCGAGCGGGCCGGTGACCCGGGTCTCGAGCAGCTCGTGCAGCGGCCGGCCGGTGGCCCGGGCCAGCAGCACGGACAGCGCGTCGGCGCTGGTGTGGTAGAGCCAGCTGGTGCCGGGCTGGGCGACCAGCGGGAGCTCGCCGAGCCGGCGGGCGAACTCGTCGTGACCGAGCTGCGGCGGCAGCGGGCCCGGGCCGATCCCGGCCGCGCCGATGGCCTGCGCGATCGGCGAGTCGTCCCAGACGCCGCCGAACCCGGGTGTGCTGCTGAGCAGGTGCCGCACCGTGATCGGGCGCTCGGCGGGGACGGTGTCGTCGAGGGCGCCGCTCCTGCTGCGCAGCACCCGCGGCTCGGCCAGCTCGGGCAGCCACCGGGCCACCGGGTCGTCGAGGCCGAGCACCCCGTCCTCGACCAGCGCCAGCGTCAGCGCACCGGCGACCGGCTTGGACACCGACGCCAGCCGGAACAGCGAGTCCGGCCGGACCGGGTCGGAGCCGCCCAGGGTCAGGCAGCCGCCGGTGTGCACCTCGACCGCACCGCGGAACCGCACGGCGGCGGCGAAGCCCGGGAGCCGGCCGTCCCGCACCCGCGCCTGCAGCATCGACCAGACGGTCACGAACCGGGACAGGTGCGACATGCCAGCCTCCTGCGGCGACGGGGTCCGCAGTGCAGACCCGGTCAGCGCGGGGAACTCATCGGCGCCGGGTCAGGGCACCTTGATCGCCGAGACGTCGAACTCCACCTGGATGCGGTCGCTGACCAGCACGCCGCCGGTGTCCAGCACCGCGTTCCAGGTCAGGTCCCAGTCGCTGCGCTTGATCGCCAGCGCCCCCTCGAAGCCGACCCGGGTGTTGCCGAACGGGTCGAGCGCGGAGCCGGTCAGCGTGAAGTCGACCGCGACCGGGCGGGTCATGTCCTTGATGGTGAGGTCGCCGGTGACCCGGTAGACGTCGTCGTCGACCTGCTCGACGGCGGTGGAGGTGAACAGCATCTCCGGGTACCGTTCGACGTCCAGGAAGTCCGGCGAGCGCAGGTGGCCGTCGCGGTCCGGCGTGCCGGTGTCGATGCTGGCGGTGGCGATCCGCAGCGTCACGCTGCTGGCCGACGGCTCGGCCGTGTCCAGGTGGGCGGTGCCGCTGAACCGGGTGAACGCACCGCGGACGGTGGTCACCATCGCGTGCCGGGCGCGGATGCCGATACGGGTGTGCGCGACGTCGACGTCGTAGTCGCCGGTCACGTCGGCCAGGGCGCTGGTGGCGGCGTCGAAGTCCGTCGTGCCGCCCTCGGGTGCGCGGTGTCTGCCCACGGGTCAGCGCTCCTCGTCTGGGTTGTCCACCAGGAGATATTGCCCGACGCCTGGTGGCGCGTCAGCGGGAGGTGTCTCCAGGAGCCCCGTGTCGGCGCCGCCGGACGCACCGGGGGCCCGGGTCCCGCAGGACCCGGGCCCCCGGTGGAGGTGCGGTGGAGGTGCGGTGGAGCTCCGGTCGGCTCAGTACCAGCCGGTGGACTTCGAGTGCGACCACGCGCCGCACGGCGAGCCGTACCGCGAGTCGATGTAGATCAGCCCGGCGTCGATCTGGCGGTAGCCGTCCGAGGTCTTCGCGATCCCGGTGCTCGCCCAGGTGGAGTCGAGGAACTGCGGGATGCCGTAGGCGGTGCTGGTCTTGTTCTGCGCGTTGGGGTTCCAGCCGCTCTCCTTGCCCCACAGGCTCTCCAGGCAGGAGAACTCGCTGGAGTCCCCGCCGAGCTGGGCCAGCGCGTAGTCCTGGTAGGACCCACGCGAGCCGGAGCTCGAGCTGGAGCTGGCGGCCGGGGCCCGGGTGGCCGGCGCGGACTTGGCAGCGGCTGCCTTCGCGGCGGCGGCCTGCTCGGCGGCCGCGGCGTCGGCGGCGGCCTTGGCGTCCGCGGCGGCCTTCGCCTCGGCGGCGGCCTGGGCCTCGGCGGCGGCCTTCGCCTCGGCCGCGGCCTGGGCCTCGGCGGCGGCCTTGGCCTCGGCGGCGGCCTTGGCCTCGATCGCGGCCTGGTCGGCGGCGGCCTGGGACTGCGCGGCAGCGTTCTGCTGCGCCTCCCGCTCGCTGCGGCTGGCGGCCAGCTCACCCAGGCGCTCGCTGACGTCCCCGGTGGTGACCGCGGTGCCGGCGGCGGAGTCCTGCGAGCTCTCCTGCAGCTGGGCGGCCACGCTGATCGGCTGGTCGGCGCCGGCCACGGCTGCCGCATCGGGCTGGCCGGAGGCGAGGACGTTGACCATGACACCGCCGGCGACGGCGACGGCGAGGAGGAACGCGGGGCGGCGCAGCCCGGCCGGGGGTCGGCGGCGGCCTGCGCCCTGGGGGGCGGACAGCTCCGCGGTGACCGGCTGGTCGACGCCGTCGGCGCCGACCTCGGTGAGCACCTCGGTGGGGAGCGACTGCTGGACAGATGTGTGCGCGGTGGAGCGACGGGACATGAAGAGGGGGACTCCGGTGGTCTTCCGTGGCCGCCTACCGAGTTAGCTGACGGGTTCGGGCGGGAAGAAGCCCTACCCGACCCGGGCAGATGCCCAGGTCAGGATTCACCCCAGTGCTGCGGTGGGTCCCCGGCTCGCTGCGATGAGCGACTCGGCGGCATCCGGCTCGGGCTCCCCGGGTGGGGACCTGACGTCCGACCGGACTTCCCCAACGTAGATGCCGTTACCCGGTCGTGACAATCGTCGAGGCCGTATTTCATCGTGATCTGACACGCCTTGCCTTTTCTTGCGAGGTGTGGGATGCCTCCTGGGGCTGATGTGACGGGTGGTGCCCCACTCCCGTCAAGGCAGCCGCCACACCGTCGTCCGCCGGACCGGCCCGCCGTCGGCATCGACGACGTCGTAGGCGGCCTGCTCGACCAGGCCCTCGTTCGGCACGTAGGCGCGCCCCGGGTCGCCGAGGAACACGTCGGCCCCGCCCAGCCAGGCCGCGCCCAGGAACGGCAGCACCCGGGCGGTCATCTCGCGGTCGTAGCAGACGTCACCGGCCAGCACGACGTCGACGTCGGGGAGCTCGTCGGCCAGCACGTCCCCCACCACCTCGATCCCCGACACCCCGTTGAGCTCGGCGTTCAGCACCACGGCGGTGTGCGAGTACGGGTCCACGTCGCTGGCGAGCACCCCGCGCGCACCGGCCAGCAGCGCCGCGACGGCGACCAGCCCGCTGCCCGCCCCCAGGTCCAGGACCCGGCGGCCGGCGACGGTCCCGGGGTGGTCGAGCACGTAGCGGGCCAGGGCCTGCCCGCCGGGCCAGGCCGCAGCCCAGAAGGGCGGGTCCTGACCGGCGCCGCCGCCCTCGGTCTCCATCGCCTCCCACAGCCCGACGACGTCGTCGGCGACGTGCAGCTGCACCTCGGGGACGAGGGTCGGCCGGGCGAGCCGGGTGTGCGTCCTCAGGAACTCCGGGGCGACGTGCTGCACGCTCAGTCCCTGCGGTCGCTGCGGACCACGGTGACCGGGCACGGGGCGTGGTGGGTGACCTGGTCGCTGACCGAGCCGAGCAGCAGGCCGGCGAAGCCACCCCGCCCGCGGGCGCCGACGACCAGGACGTCGGCGCCCTCCGCCGCCTCGATCAGCGCGCGCACCGGCTGGGCGTGCACCACGTGGCAGGTGGCCCGGGCGGCCCGCTCGACGCCGAGCACCGCGGCGACGTCGGACTCCAGGTCGGCCAGCACGGCCTTCTCGTAGTCGGTGATCGGCGGCACGTAGCCCGGCTCCCAGGTCGGCGGCTGCGGTGCGGTGGCGATCCGCCACGCCCGCACCACGTGCAGCGGCCAGTGCGCGCGCTCGGCGAGCGCGGCGGCCCACTCGAGGGCCTCCTGCGCGCAGCCGGAGCCGTCGTGCCCGACGACCACACCGCCCTCGACCGACGCGCGCGTCGAGATGTCCGCGTCGTCGACCGGCTCGACCGCTGCCTCGTCGAGCTCCGCGGCGACCACCGCGTCCCGGGCCTGCTCCGTCATCGCCGTCCTCCTGCGTCTGCCGCGCTCGCGCGCGGCCCGTGTGCCGGCCCGGGGTGCCCGGTCCGGCCACAGCCTCCCCTACTGCCCCGACGAACGGCCGGGCGCGTCGCCGCGTTCCGCGCCCGCACCCCGACGGGCAGGCCGACGCGGTCCAGCCCCGGACGACGTGGACCGCGGCCTCCTCGGCCGAGGCGCCGGCGCCGTCGATGCCCTCGTCCTCGGCGTAGAGCTCCCCGTCGGTGTCGGGGAGCCCGCCGCCCTCGGAGTCCGACAGCCGCCCGGCGCGCTCGTCGCCGACCTCGTCGTCCAGCAGCTCGCCGTCGGTGTCGGAGGCGTCGCCGAGCCCGTCACCGTCGGCGGTCGCGCCCGCGGGCAGCTCGCGGGCGAGTACCCCGCCGTGTCGTCGTCCACGTCGCCGGACAGGGTTTCCGACACCGTCTCGAGGGTCTGCGTTCTCCCTGCGCACGGGGTGCTCCTCTGTCGTCCTCTGCTCGGCGGTCCGCTCCCGCGTGCCGCCCGGCTGCCGACCAGGGGTCTCGGATCGCGCACGGGGCCGCTCTGCTCTTGACTGATCATGAGCCGGCACGCGCCGGCAGCAGGACGAGCGATCGAGAGGAACGGCCGACATGGAGCACTTCACCATCGCCACCGTCGCCGAGGAGAGCGCCGACTTCCGTCGGGTGCTCTGGACCGGTGAGCACACCCAGCTGGTGATCATGACGATCCCGGTGGGCGGCGAGATCGGCGAGGAGGTGCACGAGGTCGACCAGATCCTGACCTTCGTCAGCGGCACCGGGAAGGCCAAGGTCGGCGGGCAGGAGAAGAACGTCGCGCAGGGCGACCTGGTCGTCGTCCCGGCAGGCAAGAAGCACAACTTCCTCAACACCGGTGTGAACCCGCTGGTGCTCTACACCGTCTACGGGCCCCCGGAGCACGCCGACAAGGCGGTGCACACGACGAAGGAGGAGGCCGACGCACTCGAGGAGGCCGGCAAGGACGAGCCGCCGACCGACTGACGCACATCGGGGCCGGTCAGGCAGGGTGTCCCCGTGACGACGCAGCCGGGCATCCTCGCCCTCGGCACCCCTGAGCACTGCTACCTCGAGCTCGACCTGGAGCCCGGCCGCACCGCGGAGGAACTGGTCCGCGGGGTGGCCGGGCTCACCGGTCCGCTGTCCTCCACCGGCGGGGTGAACCTCGTCGTCGGCTTCCGGCCCGAGCTGTGGGCCTCCGTGGCCCCGGCGGACGCGCCGGCGGACGCGGCGGGCTGGACCGAGGACCTGCGGGGCGCCGGCGGGTACCGGATGCCCGCCACCCAGCACGACGCCTGGGTGTGGGTCGCCGGGGGCGACCGGACGGCGGTGTTCGACAACGCCCGCGAGGTGCTGGCCGCGCTGCAGGACGTGGCCACGGTGGGCCGGGAGGTCACCGGCTGGCTGTACCGGCACGACCGGGACCTGACCGGCTTCATCGACGGCACCGAGAACCCCTCGCTGCTCACCGCGGCCGAGGTGGCGTCGGTCCCCGCCGGCGAGCCCGGTGCCGGGGCGAGCATCGTGCTGTACCAGGTGTGGCGGCACGACAGCGCCGCCTGGGAGTCGCTGGGCATGGTCGGCCAGGAGATGTCCATGGGGCGCACCAAGCCCGACAGCGTGGAGCTGCCCGAGGACGTGATGCTCCCCAGCGCGCACGTCGCCCGCACCACCGTCGAGGTCGACGGCGAGGAGAAGCAGATCTTCCGGCGCAACGTCGCCTACGGCGGGGTGACCGACCACGGGACGGCGTTCGTCGGCTTCGCCCGCGACCAGTGGCGGCTGTCGGAGATGCTGCGCCGGATGGCCGGCGCCACCGACGGCATCCGCGACGGGCTCACCGGCTTCCTCACCCCGCTGACCGGCGCCTACTACACCTGCCCGTCGGTCGACGCGCTCGCCCGGTTCGCCCCGCCCGAGGAGGGCTGAGCGGTGGACCCGGACGAGCCCGCGCCGTCGGAGCCGGAGGGCGGTGACCCGGCCTGCTGGCTCGACCAGGTCTGCCCCGCCTGCGGGCGGCTGACCGAGCGGCTGCCCTCGGGTCGCTGCGCGGCGTGCGGCGAGGTCTGGGACGACGACTGACCGCTGGTCCACCACTTCCTGAGGAGCACCCATGGCGAACCCCACCGTTGCCGCCCAGCTCGTCCAGATGCTGCGCGACGCCGGCGTCGAGCGGATCTACGGCGTCGTCGGCGACAGCCTGAACCCCGTCGTGGACGCCGTCCGGCACACCGACGGCATCGAGTGGGTGCACGTCAGCAACGAGGAGGGCGGTGCCTTCGCCGCGGCGGCCGAGGCGCAGGTGACCGGCCGCCTGGCGGTCTGCGCCGGCTCCTGCGGGCCGGGCAACACCCACCTGCTCCAGGGGCTGTACGACGCACACCGCAGTGGCGCGCCGGTGCTGGCGATCGCCTCGCACATCCAGTCCCAGGAGATCGGGATGGCCTTCTTCCAGGAGACCCACCCCGAGCGCACCTTCCAGGACTGCTCGTACTGGTGCGAGGTGGTCACGCCGAAGCAGATGCCGCACAACGTGCGGGTCGCCATCCAGACGGCGGTCGGCAAGCGCGGCGTCTCGGTCGTCGTGCTGCCCGGTGACCTCGCCGCGGAGGAGTCCGGTGGGCCGACCGTGCCCACCGCGACGGTCTCCGCACCCTCGCCGGTGCGGCCCGCCGCCGAGCAGGTCCGGGCCCTCGCCGACGCGGTCAACGCCGCGCGCACCGTGACGCTGTTCTGCGGCGCGGGGTGCGCAGGCGCGCACGACGAGGTGATGGAGCTCGCCGGCACGGTGCTGTCCCCGGTCGGGCACGCCCTCGGCGGCAAGGAGGTCATCCAGCACGACAACCCCTACGACGTCGGGATGAACGGCCTGCTCGGGTACGGCGCGGCGCACAAGGCGACGCACGAGGCCGACCTGCTGCTCCTGCTGGGCACCGACTTCCCGTACACGAACTTCCTGCCGCAGCAGCGGACCGCGCAGGTGGACGCGGACGCCTCGCACCTCGGGCGGCGGACCCCGCTCGAGGTCGCCGTGCACGGCGACGTCGGCGAGACGATCCGGGCGCTGCTGCCGCTGCTGGAGCGCAAGACCGACCGCACCTTCCTGGACGCGATGCTGCGGGACCACGCGCACGCGCTGGAGAAGGTCGTCGACGCCTACACCCGGCGGGTGGAGAAGATGCGGCCGATCCACCCCGAGTACGTCGCCGCGCAGCTCGACGAGCTCGCCGCCGACGACGCCGTGTTCACCGTGGACACCGGGATGTGCAACGTGTGGGCGGCGCGCTACCTGACCCCCAACGGCCGCCGGCGGGTGATCGGCTCCTTCCGGCACGGCTCGATGGCCAATGCGCTGCCGCACGCGGTCGGCGCGCAGTTCGCCGACCGGGGCCGCCAGGTCGTCTCGATGAGCGGCGACGGCGGGCTGGCGATGCTGCTCGGTGAGCTGATCACGGTCCGGCTGCACCGGTTGCCGGTGAAGATCGTGCTGTTCAACAACGCGTCGCTCGGGATGGTCAAGCTGGAGATGATGGTCGACGGCATCCCGGACTTCGAGACCGACCACGAGCCCACGGACTTCGCGGCCATCGCCGCCGGCGTCGGGATCCCGTCGATGCGGGTCGAGGACCCGGCCGACGTCCGGTCGACGCTGGCGGAGGGGCTGGCGCGGCCGGGGCCGGTGCTGATGGAGTTCGTGACCGACGCCAACGCGCTGTCCATCCCGCCGGCGATCACCGGGCAGCAGATCCGCGGGTTCGCGACCACGGCGACGAAGATGGTGCTCGGTGGCGGGGTCGGGAAGATGATCGACCTGGCCCGCGCCAACCTGCGGAACGTCCCCCGGCCCTGACCCGCGGCGGCGCCCGGCGGCTCAGGCCGCGGCGCTCCGGCGCCACTCGCTGCCGTACCAGCCGGTCAGCAGGTCGCTGCGGACCTGCGCCGGCAGCGCACCCCAGCGCAGCAGCGCGGCCCGGGCCGGCATCGCGCTGGCCGCGGCCAGCAGACCGAGCTCGCGCACCCGTTCCGGCCGGGGGCCCGCGTGGGTGCGGTCGTGCCGCCCGGCGGCCACGAGCGTGTCGTAGGCGGCGAGGATGTCGGCCTGATGGGCCGCGTCGAACCACTGGGGGCTCCGCGGCGAGCTCGCACCGAGGTGATGACGGATCACGACCCGCTCATCGGCAGCTCCCCGGCCTGCCGTGACCGCCCCGGGTGGACGGCGTCCATTGCCGGACGTCAGAACGGCGGTGGATCAAGGACCCCCGTGCCCCCCACCGCTCGCGAGCTCGCGGCGGGCCCCTGCACGGAGGCCGAACCCGGGGGTCGGGTGGTGCGGGTGACCCCGGAGGGGGTGGTCACGGACAGGACCCCGTCGTCGGTCATGGTGAACCGCCAGCCCGGAGCGTGGGTCTTCAGCCGGTGATGCCGGCGGCACAGCGAGCACAGGTTCCCGCACGCGGTGGCCCCACCCTCGGCGTAGGCGTGCACGTGGTCGGCGTCGGTCCACCGCGCCGGCCGCCGGCAGCCCGGATGCCGGCAGCCGCGGTCCCGGGCCTGCACGTACCGACGCTGGCCAGGGGTGGGCCGGTAGCGGCCGACCGGCGGCGGCCGGTCCAGCACCCCACACCCGCACTCGGCCGACTGCCCGTGCCGGGGGCAGCCGCGCCGGACCAGCCGCTCCAACTCACCACGGGTCACCGTCGCCCGCAACGCCCCCGTCTCGGGGTCGGTCAGCGAGATGCCCAAGGTCCCGCCGGCCGGTGCCTGCAGCCCGCCCGGGCACAGCGCGTCCAGCTGCTCCAGCAGCTCCCGCAGCTGCCCGGCGGTGATCGGCGCCCCGTCCACCGTCGCGGTGTCGCGGTCGGTCGGTGCATCAGTGGACACCTCGGTGCGGCCGGTGGCGTGCGGGCGCAGGGTCGGCAGTGGGGCGAAGAGCTGCAGGTGCGCGGTCACCGGCTCCCGGGACGTGTCCCACGGCCGCAGGATCAGATCGGCCATCACCAGCGCCCGCAGCTGCCCGATCGGGCGTTCATCGCCGTCGGCCTTGGCCATCCGCGCGTAGGAGTCCACGGCCTCCCGGCAGGCCGCCGCGACCGGCATCGGCAGGTCCGCGATCAGCTGACCCATGCCGTCGCCGGTCGCCCGCGTGGTCACATCCGCGTGCTGCTCGGCCCTCCTGCGCCGCCGGTCCGCCGCCGCATCATCGACCGCGATCAGCGCCGCGGCCGTGCGCTCGGCCAGCCGCACCGGGGTCTCCCCCGCCAGCGCCCACCCCAGCGCCTGCGCCTCCACCTCCGCGACCACCGCCGCAGGCACCTGGCCGCCGGCGTCCTGTGACTGACCGCCCAACGCCTTGACGATGGCGTGCGCCCGCGGCGCATCGATCAGCCCGTCGGCCAGCGCCGCCCAGGTGTCGGGCAGCTCCCGGCGCAACACCAGCGACCGCTCGGTCAACACCGTGGCCGCGGAACGGGAGATGCCGGCCACCACCGCCAGCTCGTCGGCGAAGAACTCACTCACCCCCGCCGGCGCCCGATCAGGCAGGTAGCCCTCCACCCCGTGCCCCGGCTCGTCGTCGGTCAGGTCGAACCGCTGCGGGCGCCGCGCGGCGAACTCGGCCACCACCGCCGCCTCATACGCCGCCAACTGCGCCCGCAGGTCCCGCACCGCGACCAGCTCCCGAACGAAGTCCGCGTCGTCGAACCCCGCCACATCGAGCACGTCGGTCAACCGCGACCGGCGCCGGAACACCCCCGCAGCAGGCGGACCCCAGGCATCCGGGTCGAAGGGCTGGCCAGGTG
>NZ_SJEX01000042.1 GCF_005930495.1 Modestobacter excelsi
GGGTGAGGGGTGCGGGGGTGCTGGTCACGAGTTCTCCTCCAGGGTGCGCGGAGCGGGGGTCACGACGCCGGACAGGCCGACCCAGGCCAGGTCGGTCAGCTGTGCGGCGAGTTGCGGGCGGGGCACGGGGCGGTCGGCGCGCAGCCACCAGTCGGCGGCGGCGCGGACCAGGCCGATGACGCCGTGGCCCCAGGCGGCGGACGGCGCGGTGTCCTGGCCGGCCCGGGCCAGGGAGTCGGCCACCAGGCGGCCCACCTCGTCGCCGACCAGCGTGGACAGGGTCCGGATCGGGTCGGTGCCGTCGTCGCCGGCCGGCGAGTGGGTGACGACGAACCGGTAGACCTCGGGATCGGCCTCGAGGAAGGCCAGGTAGGTGTCGACGGCGGCCGCGACCATCTGCCGGGGGTCGGAGCTGCTGCCGATCGCCTCGCGCAGCTTGCGGGTGAGCTGGGTGGCGACCCGCTCGCAGACCGCGACGTGGAGCTCGCTGCGGTCGGCGAAGTGCCGGTAGACGACGGTCTTGCTGGTGCCTGCCTCGGCGGCGATCTCCTCCATGCCGACCGCGGCGCCCGCCCGGCCGACCGCGGTCAGCGTGGCGTCGACGAGCTGTTCCCGGCGGGCCCGGCGGTGCTCGTCCCACCGTGAGTCACGTCGGTCGCGCCGCGTCGTCTCCGCCTTCACGCTACGGACGGTACGCGGTACTTCCGGTACCGCCAACGGCTCTCACCCTTTCGCAGGAAGCCCTCGGGCCGCGAGAGCAGGGCGTGGGTGGGCACCGCCGGCACCGGGCCCTCGCGGCATGGTTCGGCGGGGGATGTCGTGGCGGATCGACGCCAACAGGAGCGCGGTGTTGGTTGTCGGTTCTTGATAACAAAAAGGCCGAATCGCCGCATGTAACGATTCGGTAACGCGACGTAACACGGACTCGTGCCGAAGATGTGGCTCGCCTGTGCACGTGGTGTTGTCACTTCGCGCCCGGACGTCCGGGGCACATGCCACCCGGCAGTCCGGGTTGATTCGGGGAGACACCATGAGCATCAAGAGCCCTGCGCGGCGTTGGAGCGGCCTGCTGGCCGTCGGCACCATCGCTGCGTCCACCGCCGTGATGAGCATGACCGGGGTCGCTCAGGCCGCCCCGGGTGCCACCACCACGACGGGCGCGGACTGCGCTCCGGTCACCAGCGACCCGGCGGCGGACGCCCGTGCCGCCGCCGACAAGGCCGCCGCTGCTGCTGCCGCCGCCAAGACCGCCGCCGACAAGGCCGCTGAGGTCGCGACGATCGCCGCCACCGCAGCCAAGTCGGCCGACGCTGCGGCGAAGGCCGCCGCCACGACCGCCACCAATGCCGCCGCCGTCGCCAAGGCTGCTGCCGATGCGGTCGCCGCTGCCCAGACCGCGCTCGACGCCGCGAAGGCGGCCGACGTCTACTCCGAGGACCTCGCAGCAGCCCAGCAGTCGCTCGCCGGCGCCATTGAGAATGCCGCGAAGGCGCAAACCGCCTCAGAGGCTGCTGACGCGGCGGCTGCCGACGCTCAGACCAAGCTCGCGGAGGCGCACGCGGCAGAACTGAGCACCACCGCAGCGGCCCAGGACACCGCCGCCGAGGCCGCTGAGGCGAAGGCACTGTCCGAGAAGGCCGCCGCCGACGTAGCCCAGCTGGAAGCTGACGGAGCTTCCGCAGACGCCCTTACGACTGCCAAGACGACAGCCCAGCAGGCGGCTGAGGCCTACGCGCTCGCCCAGAGTGCCGCTGACTCCGCGTACCAGGCTGCTGTCACCGCCGCCACGGTGGCGAGCAAGGACTACAAGGCGTCCCAGGCTGCCGACGCCATCAAGGCCGAGATGGCCACGGCGCTCACGGATGCCCAGGCCGCCGTCACGGAGGCCCAGTCCGCCCTCAAGGCGACCGAAGCCGCAGCGGCCACCCCGGAGGGAATCGCCGCCAAGAAGGCCGTTGACGACGCTGCCGCTACCCTCACCGAGAAGAAGGCCGTGCAGGCGACTGCCGACACGGCGTCCAAGACCGCTGACGCCGACCTCGCCACTAAGCAGGCGGCCGCCACGGCCGCTGACACCGCGGCCGCCACGGCCAAGACGGACGCCGACAAGGCTGCTGCCGACGCCAAGACCGCTCAGGACGCCGCCGACAAGGCGGCTGCTGCCGCCGCGGTGTACGACCAGCCGACCTACACCGGTGGCGACTCGTCCGCCGCCATCGGCGCCATCGCTGCCGGCGACTGCGGCACCGAGGTCCCCGGCGTCGTCGTCGCCGCGCCGGTGAACGTGAAGGCCGTGGTGGGCACCTCCTCGATCAAGATCAGCTGGCATGCTCCGGCCGACACGACCGGCATCGCCGGCTACGAGGTCTTCGCCCTCCCGGGCGCCGAGCCGCAGAGCGACGCCGGCCTGCTCACCTGCGTCGTCGACGCCGACGGGCGCGCCTGCCTGCTGGGCGTCGAGGCCGGCCAGCAGTACACGGTCGGCGTCCACGCCTTCGACACCGAGGGCAACCTGGGTGAGTCCGGCGAGTTCCTGGTCACCGGCGTCGTCCCGGCCCCGACGGTCGCCAAGTCCGTCCCGGCCGGCAACGCCGAGCTGAAGTCGAAGGACGGGTCGGTCGACAAGGTCACCGCCGGCCAGAAGATGACCTTCGTCGGCAGCGGCTACCTGCCCTTCTCCACCATCACCCTGGTCGTCTACTCCGAGCCCCAGGTGGTCGGGACCGTCGTCGCCGACGAGTTCGGCAACTTCACCGTCGACGTGACCATCCCGGCGAACCTGGTCAACGGCGAGCACAGCCTGGTGGCCACGGGTGTGGACGCCGACGGCAACCCCTACGTCCTGCGCGCCGACTTCACGGTCACCGGTGGGGTCGCCTCCAGCGCCCAGCCGGGCGGCCTGGCCTACACCGGCGCCTCGATCGCGCTGCCCATGCTCGGTGGCCTCACCGCCGTCGGCGTCGGCGGTGGCCTGCTCGTCGCGGCGCGGCGTCGCAAGAACGCCTGATCCACACCGCCGGTAGGCGGTTCACCACCTGTCGGGCCCTGCTCCTCTCCGGAGCAGGGCCCGACTCGCGTCCCGGGCACCACATCCGTCCCCTGACACCTCGGTGGCCCCGCGGGGTGCCGGGGTGCGCGGCGGCGCTGACCTACGATTCGGAACGGCGCGCAGTCGTTGCGGGCAGCACGGGAACCGGGGGAGTGCATGGCGGACCCGGACCAGGGCCTCGAGACGGGCCGGACCCAGCGGTGGGACCGGGTCCCCGAGCTCGGCGGACCACCGCTCCCGCAGCGCCCGCCGGTGCCCCCGCGCCGCGTCGTGGAGCCGGTGGTCGTCGTCCGGGAACCTGAGGCGGAGGCGGACACCGCCCGGCACGCGCCGGCGTCACCGGTATCCGCCGCGGTCCCGCAGCCGCAGTCCGACGCCCGTTGGCAGACCCACCAGGGCGCTCCCTCCGTCGCTGACATGCACGTCGCCGGTACCCACGACGCCGACTCCGACGAGGACGGCGAGTGGGACGACGCGTGGGAGGACGACACCGACTGGGACGACGGCGACTGGGACGACGAGCAGCCCCGGCAGCGCGACCCGCTCTGGCGGGTGCTGGTCCGCGGCGCCGGCGAGCTGCTGGTGACCGCCGGGCTGGTCGTGCTGCTGTTCGTGGTCTACGAGGTCTACGTCACCGACCTGCTCAACGACCGCACGCAGGGCAACCTGGCCGAGCAGATCCACGACCAGTGGGACAAGGCCGCGGCGGCACCGGAGAACCTGGTGGCCCCGGCAGTGGGCAAGCCGCTGGCCGTCCTGCACATCCCGCGGCTCGGGGAGGACTACTCGCGGGTCGTCCTCGAGGGCGTCAGCGAGGAGCAGCTGGCGGAGGGGCCGGGGCACTACATCGGCACCGCCCTGCCCGGGCAGCAGGGGAACCTGGCGATCGCCGGGCACCGGGTCGGCAAGGGCTCACCGTTCCTGGACACCGACCAGCTCGTCCCCGGTGACCCGATCGTCGTGGAGACGGCGCAGAACTGGTACGTCTACCGGGTCCTCGGGGACGCCGCCACCGGCGACTACACGACCGACGCGAGCGGCATCCCCGGGCAGCAGATCGTCAAGCCCTCCGACGTCTCGGTGATCGCCCCGACCCCGGACGCCGCCGACGCCGCTCCCAGCGGGGCGTACCTGACACTGACCACCTGCCACCCCAAGTACTCGGCGCGGCAGCGGCTGATCGTGCACGCCGTGCTGGACGGCAGCCCGGTCAGCAAGGCCGACTTCCCCGATGGCCCGCCGGCCCTGACCGAAGGCTAAGGACCACCGTGTACGGCTTCATCTGGCGCCACCTGCCCGGCCCGACCGCGGCGAAGGCAGTGATCGCGCTGGTCCTGGTCCTGGCGGTCGTCGCGCTGCTGCTGTTCGTCGTCTTCCCGTGGGTCGAGCCCCGGTTGCCGTTCAACGACGTAACCGTCGACCACTGAAGGACCCCGCTGCCCCCCACGCCTCGCACGCTCGGCGCGGGCCCCTGCAGCGGGGCCGGAGAACGGGCCGAAGGGCGGGGTCAGCGGCCGCTGCGGCTGGGGCGTCGTCCCTGACGGGACCCCGACCGCGAACCGGGCCGGGGACGACGGGAGTCGCGGCCGCCGCCCTCCCGCGCGCCACGGCCAGCGGGACCGCGGGTGCTGCAGGGCCGGCAGGTGCTGAACCACGGGGCGATCGCGGTGCCGCACTCGCTGCACTTGCCGGAGCGACCCAGCGAGATCGCGCCGGGGAGCATCTCGGTGATCGTCTCGGAGCACTCCTCCTCGACCCAGGCGGCGTCGTCGCTGCTCAGCCCGGCGACCCCTGGGAACTGGCGGAGCAGGGTCTGCGCGTCGCGCGCGGCGGCCGCGGTCTGCTCGAACTCCTCGACGCTGCCGCCCACCGGGAGGTCGGGGAGGACCAGCTCCGGCGGCACCGGGAGCCCGACGGCGTGCTGCAGCGCGGCCTTGGCCAGCACCAGCCAACGGGTGCGCCGCGGCGGGTTGTAGTCGATCGCCAGGTTCACCAGCCGCCAGACGGTGTCCAGGTCACCGGCCGCACCGAGCGGGCCGCGCAGCAGCGGCAGCAGGGCGTGCACCCGCAGCACGAGGCTGGTCACGTCGTCCGCCGTCATCGCCTGGTCGCGGGTGGCGGCCCGGGCCCACGCCATCCACCGGGTCAGCGCCTCGGGCAGGTCCACGGCCTCGTGGGCGCCGAGGTCGGCGAGCTCCGGGCGCAGCCGGGGGGCCCGCTTGGGCAGGTCGCTCATCTCGTCACCGCGGGCCACCGCGGCACCGGCACCGACGAGCGCGGCGACCGGCTTGAGCCCGCTGATGCCGATCAGGATGCCGACCGAGCCGTGCCCGGTGAGCCCGTACCGGCCGGCGCGCCCGGCGATCTGGGCGGCCTCCCAGGTGCGCAGCGGCCGGAGCTCCTGGCCGTCGAACTTCGTCGTCTCGGCGAAGAGCACCGTGGTCGCCGGCACGTTGATCCCGTGGCCGATGACGTCGGTGGTCACCAGCACGTCGAGCTCGCCGGTGGTGAACCGCTCGATGACCTCGCGGCGGGTGGC
Source organism: Modestobacter excelsi (assembly GCF_005930495.1). Classification (GTDB taxonomy): domain Bacteria; phylum Actinomycetota; class Actinomycetes; order Mycobacteriales; family Geodermatophilaceae; genus Modestobacter; species Modestobacter excelsi. The sequence goes on from NZ_SJEX01000042.1 coordinate 5,589, forward strand.
CGGCGGCAGCGCGCCGTAGAGGACGCCGACCTTGCCCGGGCGGTGCTGGTCCAGCTCCGCGGCGACGGCGTAGACCGTCTTGCGGGAGAAGGCGACGACCAGCGTCTGCGGTCGGACGGCCTCCGGCCGGACCGGGCCACGGAGGACGTCGAGCCGGGACAGCCGCTTGTGGTTGACGACCTCGACGTGCTCGGCGTCGGCGACCAGCGGCTTGAGGACCAGGTAGGCCTCGGCCGCGGAGATCAGGTGCATCTCCCGGTACTCGCCGGTCAGGAGCAGGCGTGCCCAGTGGTGGCCGCGGTCGGCGTCGGTGACCCAGTGGGCCTCGTCGAGCACCAGCATCTCGCCGCGGTCGGGAGCCTTCTCCACGGTGCAGCAGACGATCGGCGCGTTGGGGTCGATCTCCTCCTCACCGGTGGAGAGGCCGACGGTGCCCTCCGGCAGCTGGGCGGAGAGCTTGGCGTAGGCCTCATGGGCGAGCTGCCGCAGCGGGGCGGCGTAGACGCCGGAACCCATGGCGGCCAGCGCCTGCAGCGACTCGTAGGTCTTGCCGGAGTTGGTCGGGCCGAGGTGGAAGACGACGTTCTCGGGCCGGGTGGCTCGGGTGGGGAGCTCGGGGGCGGCGCCGTCGACCCAGATCTGCTGGGCGCGCTTCTCGTCGCGGGCGGCGGTCCGGTCGGCCTCGCGAGTGGCGGCCTCGCGCGAGGCGCTGCGCTCACGGCGACGGGAGGAGGAGTGCTGCGGGGCGGTCACAGACAGGGAGTGTCCTTCGGTGAGGGGCAGGCGGTGGGAGGTCGACGCGCGCGTACACGGACCTTCATGGATGTGGAACACCGCCGTCCCGCACATCATGCCCGATGAAGAGAGTGCAGTGGTCCCTGAGGGATCGTGGGCACATCCTGACCACCATGAGGCCGTCCGCGGCACCGGATCGGGCGTGACACTTGGCGGGATGTACCGGTGAACTGCACCGATGTACACAGGTTTCGATCGGACAACGCTCCGCAACGTCGGCTCGGCGGGCGGTGGGTGCGCTGGAGGCGAGTGGTCAGGTGTCCCAGAACCCGGCCGTCCGGGTGACGAGCCCGGCGTTCCGGGCACCATCCCCCAGGAGCTCGATGTGCGGGCCGGAATCCTTGCGGGCCGGGGCGCTAGCCTCAACGCCGCCGGGAGGGCTCGCCTAGTGGCCGATGGCGGCGGTCTTGAAAACCGCTATGGGGTGAAACCCATCGTGGGTTCGAATCCCACGCCCTCCGCTCCGAGCAGCGGTTTGCGTTGGTGCGACGGGGCGCTGGGCTCCTTGACGGAGCTCAGCGCCCGCGTCGTGCCCGCGGCGTGCCCGTACGGTTCACGCTCGTGCCCGCCGCGAGGCGACCCAGCCGTGCCGCGACCTCGGCGTCTCGTCGCTCTGCTGCGTGCTGGTGGATCATCGCTGCCCGCGATGAGGAGTGGCCGGCCCGCCGCATCTCCTCGGCGAGCGTGGCTCCGCTCCGGGCCGCCAGCGTCAGGCCGGCATGGCGGAGGTCGTGCAGGTGGACGAGCGGGCCTGCTCCCCGCCGCCGATGATCACGACCGTGGGCGCCGCCGGAGGGTGCTACGCGTCCCTTCGGGATGGGCCTCCGGCCCACCCTTCCCCCGTCACCCACGACCCGCGAGAGGTCAGCTGCGGGAAGCAAGCGAGGATCTGGGAACGGTGCGTGGGGTCAGCGCCAGGTCCGTGACACCGCCCTGAGGGCGGCTTCGGGGACACCCCTGACAGCACGGACTGGCGCACCGCCGGCGCTCCCCGGCGCAGGGCGGGCCTCCTACAATCGACACCTCGAACGCACCCAAGGCGGAGTCATGGCAGACAACGCACCCGCAGCTCAGCTCGTCGAGGAGTTCGCCTTTTACGCCGATCTTGACGTGGTCATGGTCGGGCCTGGGCCATTCGGGCAACGCGCCATTGCCACGATAACGGGCGGGGAGCTCACCGGTGAGCGCCTCAAGGGTGCACTCGTGGGAGCCGGCGCCGACTGGAGCCTCATCGGCCCTGACGGTTACCTCCGTGTCGACGTTCGAACAACCCTGCGGACCCTCGACGGCGCCCACATCTACTTCCAGTACTCCGGGTTCATCGAAGTGACGCCGGCCTTCGTCGCTCTCAACCGTGGCGAGAACGTGTCAACCGACTTCGGGGATCAGTACTTCTTCACCAGCCTCCGTCTCGAGACTGGTGACGAGCGCTACTCCTGGGTCAACCACACGATGTTCCTCGGGCAGGGCCGGCTACTCTCTGGACCCCGCGTGGACTATCGGGTGTATCGGGTGACCAACGCTCCAGAGCAGTAGAACGCAGCTCGCCGCGCGGGAGCCGGCCTCCGAGACGGCTCCCTCACCGTGTCCCTGAATGGGCCGCTATGGGACAGAGGGCGGCTTCAGGGACATTCCTTGGTCGTTCTCACAATCAGGCGACTGGATGGCCTCCGGGTGTACCAGGGCCGGTACGAATTCATTGCCGTCGGCAGCAGGATCGGGTAGAGATCCTGGACCTGAACAGTGGGGAGGTCCGAGCATGGATCCGATTGCCGCCCTCGACGCCTCCGCCGCCCGAGTCGTGCAATTGGTCGGGCAGGTGGATCGGTCGCAGTGGTCCCGTGCCACGCCTTGTGCGGACTGGAACGTCCGCGAACTCGTCGGACACCTGATCGCCACCATGCTCGGCCACGTTGACCTGCTGCACGGTGCTCCAGCGAGCGACCTGGCCACCCTCATCCAGCAGCAGGCCCTAGCGGGAGGCAACGACCTCCTGACGGCCGTCGCCGACGCGGCGACAGCTGTCCGTGCCGCGTTCACCGAGCCGGGGGCCCTGGAACGCACGGTGCACCACTTCATCGGCGACGTGCCCGGCAGCCGCCTGCTGGACATTCGCACAACCGAGAACGTCCTGCACGGCTGGGACCTGTCCACAGCCCTCGGCTTGCCCGCCACGATCGACGACGCCCTGGCCGATCACGTCTACCAGTACCTCGCCCCCAGAGCTGAGTTGCTCCCTTCCACCGGCTACTACGCCCCGCCGAAGCGGACCCCGGCCACCGATGCAGGGGTCCAGGAGCGACTGCTCGCCCTGGCCGGTCGCTGACTCCCCACTGCGTGAACTCAGATCAGACACTCGTAGATGCCCGCTGTGCGACTCGCTCGGCTCGCCCTGAACGGGCCGCAAAGGGACAGGGGGCGGCTTCAGCGACTCGTGTCCGTCGACGGCGGGACCGGCCCCTGGCGTAGCGCCGCCCAGATCTTCTGCCCAGCGCCCGTCGCCCTCCAGGCGGCTTCAAGGCGACGTTCCACGCGCTCGAGGGCGACACGCCTCCCGCCTGCAGGAGGGGCCGGCTCTCCACCGGGAGACGGCTCGGGCCGGCGCCACTCAGCGGTCCAACCGGACTCGCACCGCCTGGCCAGGATCAGATGTCGAGGTCCTCGACGTCGGGGCCGCCACCCTTTCCGGTGAGGTTGTCGTAGAAATCGGCCGGCATCTTGTCGCGCAACTCCTCGAGGCTGTCGGCGACGTCGAGGGCTTCCTCGGTCGGGCCCCACCACGAGCCGCGGGAGACCTCGCGGCGGAGAGTCTCCTTGAGTCCCTGCTTGAAGTCGCGCCAGTTCTCGGCCGGATTGCCGCCGCGCTCGCGGTCCCAGCGGTCCCAGTCCCAATGCCAGCCGCCGCGCCAGGTCTCCGGGTCCGACCACGCCGCCCAGTCGGGCATCCGACTGGTGTGCAGCGCGAATTTCTCTTTCGGGGTCCGGTAGACCCGGAACCGCTCGATGCGCCGGTCGGCGGTGGGGTGTCGCCACTCGCCGAGCAGGACGCCGGAGAACCGCTGCTCGCGGCGGTCGGGGCCGCTGCCGGCCCGCACCGTCACCTGCTCGTAGCCACCCTGGCGGGCCTCCTCAGCGTCGACGAACCGGCGAAGGGCCCGGGACACGGCCGCGGAGAGGTTTCCGCCGGCCAGGGCCTGGGCCCGCTCGTACAGCGCAATGTCGTCGTCGGACACGTAGATCGTCTTGTTGGGCATCCGGGCTCCTCCGCTTTGCCGTCACCAGGGTGGGTATACGTATACAAGTATTGGACCGGCTCTCGGCTCATCGGTCAAGAGGGGCTGGACGGGCGCTGGCCGCGAGCGTGGCGAGAGCCATGCCCGACGTGGTGTCCCCGATAGGGTCGGCGCGAGCGCGCCTGTCTCGGGTACCGGACAGCGTGGCCGGGATCTTCCGAGCGGTGTCGATGAACGTGCGGGAGCGCCTGCGTACAGGTGTCCCGGGTGCGCTCGAGCAGCGGGACAAGGCATTGGTGGCCGTGCTGCGAGCCACGCTCGCTGCTCCGGACAACGCTGAAGCGGTCGCGCTCACGGATGATCAGGAGCCTCGCGCTGCAGGAGACCCCGGTCGGGGTCGGTGTCCTGGAGGTCGCGCGCCGAAAGCTGTCGGATGAGGACATGGAGCTTCTCGTACGCGCCGCGATCGACGAGCGGCAGACGGCGGCACGGGGCTACGAGCAGGCGGCGAGCACCAGGGCGGTCGGCGACTGCGCCATGGGGTCGACACGCCCACCGCCGTCGCCGCACTGCCCCACGCATCCGAGACGCCGCCGGACGACCGAACCCAATGACTTGACCGCTGACATCGCCGCAGCCTTCATCCGAGGGCTGATCAACGTCACCCCGAGCTGCCTGAAGTCAGTACACCTCTTGCGCGTGCGGTACGACTCGACCGGGACCCGTCGCGGGCGACGTAGCGACGGTGCTCCCTGCGAGGGGCTGGCTGGGGGCAATACATGTGCCGGCCATGATCTTGATCAATCGTGGGAGGCGGGCATGGCGCGCGCGCACGACGACGGGCCTTGATCAGATTGGGCGGCTGGGGTGGGCGCGGTGATCGGCGCTGTCAATGCCTCCGGGATCACCTCCACAGGCAGACTGGCAGCGGCCGCTGGGAGCGGCCCTTCCGCAGCGGACAGATCGCACCCCACGGCGGGCCCTGAGTGCTGGCTCAGCGCGACGTCAACCGGAGCGGCACCCGTGGTGCTCCCATGACCACCGAGACCCGTGGCAGCGGTCATGGTGACGCCGTTGTGTTCACGTGGCTGGTGGGTCGTAGTGCGACGAGCAGCGCGCAGACGGTGGAGCCATCCCGGGCGCCACTGACCAGCCCCGCCGCCTCCGGCCGGGGCCGGCCCGGGGCCGCTCTTTGGGCAGATGGCTGCGGCCGCCCGACCTTGGCTGGTGATGCCGGCGGGATGGATGCGCAGTTCCGGAACGGAGGTCACTCGAGCAGCGTGCCGACCGTATTCATCAGACCAGTCAGCCGCGATCGGCAGCGTGTCCATCCAGACATCCCGGTCGTCGACGTCGGGCGCGCGGTGCCGCGCCCGGGTTGGACCCGACCGGATCACCGGCCGGGCACTGGGCACACGTTCATCGGCGTCTGCGCCGTAGGTCTGCGCCACACCTCTGTCATCGGCAGTCCTCCGCCGCCGTGGGACAGACTCTGGTCCCCCTGATGCACACCGAAGGCCGCGCCAACTGCTCTCGGGGACTGCTCCCACCAACAGCTTCCGACTCAAGCTTGCCTCGCCCTGTCAGCTCAGACGGACTCCCCGGTGGCCTCGTTCGTCGTCCCCGGGTCTGTCGTTCCCGGGGTCTGTCGTGCTCGGTTCGGGTGTCAAGGGCGCCAGCAGTGTGACGGTAGTTCGCCGACGACTGATGCCCAAAGCGGCTCCTGCACTGGCGAATGTCGGCAGTTGTGGGCTGGCCGACACGCACGAGTGGACCGCCGAGGTCGGCGAGCAGTTCCGTAGATGCCGCCCAGGGCACCTCGCGCCCGGACCCGACAGCTGTCAGATGCGCCAACCGCTGCGCGACTTCGCGTGCGGCTCAAGCGTCTGGCGGTGCTCCCAAAGCTGGCCACCGAACTGGTCGACGAGGCCGCCGGCCGCTCGCACCGCAGCGACGCGGTCACCGGGCGGACCGGCGGGCCGGCGGGCAATGCCCGGCTGACCGCCTGGACCGGCCTGCTGCTGCTCGTGCTCTTCCTCGCCGAGCTGTCACGCTCCTCGACGTCCGGGGGCTCATCAGCTGGCACGTGCTGAAGACGGCGGTCACCGGCTGGCGGATGCTGCGCTGCTACGCGCGGGGACGGACGGACCGGGCGGCGGGGCCGCTGAACCGGCCGCTGCGCATCCTGGGCCCGTTCGTCGTCCTGGCGACGCTCGCGCTGCTGGGTTCCCGCCTGACCCTGATGGCACTCGGCGAGCAGCGCAGCCGCAGCAGTTCGATACCGCTCTTCGGCGACTGGGGCGGCGCAAGCAGAACCCCGGCGCCACCGGCCCGGTGCCGGGGCGGACGGCGCGCGTTGCCGTCCTCGTGCTGACCGTGGCGGTCGCCGCCGGGACCGCGGCGCTGATCCTGCCGGCCGCCTCCAGCTGGAAGAACGACGACTCCGGCCCGTGGTTGCGGTGTCGATGGCCGCTACGGCGATCGCCGTCGCCCAAGGCCCTGTCGCAGGTCTCGCCGATCCCGCAGTCCGGTGGCCTTCAGAACGCTGATGAGGTCGGGCGGGCCTCGGGTGATGGCGCGGTCGTCGTGGGTGAGGGCAGCGCGGAGCCGGTGCTCGCCTCGCGCTCGTCATGCCGACTGAGCGGTGGTCCAGACGGGGGCCCCGCGCGCCACGCCGATCCGGCAGGGAGAACCGGAGGTCACCGACCGCGTGGTGCGCTCACCGAGCGGAGACAGGGCAAAAGTGCAGGTCGAGGCTGTCGTTCTGTCGACACGTCGGCACCGGGGAGGGTGGTCACCGGCGCTCCGGGAGGCTCGCACAACGATTGGGTGACGGCGACGTGCGCGGCCCTTCGTGAAGGCCTCTGCCACACCCGTGACCGCCATACGTTTCCGGCTGTCCGCGGTACTTCCCGCCGCGACGGACTCCCGAGGAGAAGCCGCGTGCAACTGCCCGCGTCACCGCGCACCCACCCCGCCACCGACGATGGACAGGTGGCGTCCTACGAGCTGCTCGCGCCTGTGCGCAGGGGCCACGCGTGATGCTCTTCTGGCCGACGGTCTCGGCGCTCGGCTTCCTCCTCCTTGCCGGCCTGGTGATCGCCCTCGGCGTGAGCTCCACCGCGCGGTACGAGTTCGAGCGCAACCGGGTGCAGGGCCAACGGCGGCAGGCGCCCGTGCCCGCCATGGCCGGCGTTGCCGCCGTCACCGACGAAGGCAAGGCTTCTGCGGCGACCAGTGACCAGCCGCGGCCGCTGAGCGGGTCGGCCGCTTCTGAGCAGGTGGCTCCAGACGAGTCAGCTCCCGGCGAGGGAGTCGCCGGGTACGCCCTGGAGGGGCAGGGGGCGCTCGGCAGCGTCGCCACCTTGCCGCAGGCACGCCCGGCCGGGCAGCTCGTCGACGGTCGGCCGACGCCGGCCTGGTGGCTGGTGACCGAGGAGGACAACCGGGTGGTCGCCGGCCCCTTCGCCGACCGGGTGGAGGCGGACTGGGCCAGCCTCGCCGGCATGGCGGGTGCGTCGGCGCACGCGGTGCACGGCGTGCGGCGCACGGACGGTGGGGTGACGCGGCGGCAGACACCTGAGGACCGGGCTTGGCTGACCGAGCTGGGCGATCAGCTGGACCGGCTGCCGGAGGACTGGGACGAGTGGCTCGTCGATGACGACCCGACGGTCACGCTCGTGGTCGAGGTGGCCGCGGCGCTCGTCGAGGCCGGCCTCCCGCTGCACGACTGCGCGGGCGAGGGTGCGGCGGGTGGGGTGTGCCTCACGCCGGAGCCCGGGTGCGCCGGCGTGCTGATCAGCTGGCACCAGCACGACCGGATGAGCCGCGACCAGGTCCGCGGTGCCGGCATGGTCACCGCGGTGCAGCGGACGATGAACGCCGCGGTCGCCGAGTGCATGGAGCAGCTGGGCTTTCTGGTGGCGCCGTTCGGCTCGTCGAACTGCCTTCTGGTGACCGACGGTCGGACCTCGTGGTGAGGCGGCGCCCGGGAGGCTCCCGTCGTGCCCGCTACCTGCCCGTACGGCGGGCACGCAGGGGTGATCGACGGTTGAGCGCGGTGACTCGAGAGCGGACCTGACCTGCGCAAACACATGTGCGCCCTGGTCAGCGGTACGCGGGGAGCGAACTCGAGAACCGCTACGGGGTGACACCCATCGTGGGTTCGAATCCCACGCCCTCCGCTCTCATCAGCAGGTGCGTGCCAGTCCGAGCGGGTGAATGCGGTGACCGATGACTCCGGCCCGCCGTCGCAGTCATTCCTGTGTGTCCGACGCAGCACGGGCGAACTCCGGTGAACCGGACGAGCAGGCCACGGCGGCAGTGACGGGCGGCCTGCCGGCCATGACGGACGGGTCCTGACATGGCGGTGATCGAGGACGTCCGGCCGCTGGGTGCCGGACTGGAGCGCTCCTACCCGGTGTACGTGCGCGGCAGGTTGAAGTTCCGCGTCGAGCAGATCGTCTACGTGGCTTTCTCCCTCGACGAGACCGTGATGGGCTTCGCGTTCCCCAAGGAGGAGCGGGAGGCGCTGGTCCTGGGTGAGCCGCACAAGTTCCAGCTGCCGACGGCGTCGGACATGCGGTTCAACTGGGTCCACGCGGACCTCGCTGCACTCGACCCGACCGAAGCCCGCGAGCTCGTCGTCGACGCGTGGCGCATGGTCGTCCCGAAGAAGCTGTCGCGCGCCTACGACCTCCGCCATCCGGTCGACCCGGGCTGACACCTGGGCACCAGGACGACCGCGGAACAGCCTGTCGAGTCACCATCTTCCTCAACCTGTGGGTTGACCACGGCTCGGTGACCCGACTAACCTGTTGTCAACCGATGGGTTGAGGACGATGACCTCGATCCGCTCGACGGACTGTTCGCGAAGGGACCTCCGATGACATCCGCCCCCCAGAGTCCGGCCCAGCAGCACGCCCACGACGCGGCCCGGTTCACCGAGCTGGTCCGGTCCGCCTCAGCCGCCGACTGGACCCGATCCAGTCCGGTCGCGGGGTGGACGGCTCTCGACGTCGTGCAGCACCTGGTCGAGTGGTCCCGCGGCTTCCTCATGGGTGCCGGGATCGACCTCCCGGCCCTGGACGTCGCCGCTGACCCCGTGGCCGCCTGGGAGCAGCACGTCACCGACATCCAGGCCGTCCTCGACGATCCCGCCGGACGGGTGCTCAGCAACCCGCACACCGGCGACAAGCCGGTGGACGAGGCGATCGACCAGTTCTACACCGCCGACGTCTGGATGCACTCCTGGGACCTCGCCAAGGCGCTCGGTCGCGAGCCCGACCTGGGCCAGGAGCGGTGCAGCGCCGTGCTGGCCGCCATGGAGCCGATGGAGCAGCTGCTGCGCGACAGCGGGCAGTTCGGTCCCGCTGTGCCCGTCGACCACGACGCCTCCCCTCAGGACAGGCTGATCGCCTTCATCGGCCGCGACCCGGCCTGGCGACCCGGCGATGGGGCGTCACGGACGAGCGTCCCGGCCCGGGACGCGGTCGGCTGAGGACCACCGGGCGGCGGCCTGGTACATGCCGGGGAGGAAGCGGGCGACGAACTCCGGCCGGCCGGCCGCGACCTGGGCGGCGACCCACTCGTCCTCGCCGGCCACCACCCGGGCGATGGTCCGCCCGGTCAGCTCGGGCGCCATCGCCGCTACCCCGTCGAACGTCGGCGCCGCGCTCGCGGTGAGCGTCGTCGGGCCGTCGTACGCGCCGTTCGAGGCGAGGACGACCGCGGGCCTCGGCGGCGTCCTCGCGCGCCGTCCAGGACACGGGTCCATCGGCCGGGAGCGACGGTGAGCAGCGACTCCTGGCCGAGTGGCTCGACCGCGTCGTCGGCGCCCCCTCGCCCGACGCCACGAGCTGATCTCGTCCACCGGGGAGAGCTCGCCCGGTCCGGGGGGATAGGCGGCCCCGCCGGCCGGTTGGTTCGACCGACGGAGCCTCGCCCGCACGATCTCCCGGGAAGGACCGCGCAGACTCCGTTCAGTGTTCTCCTCGGAGGGGCAGACCAGCCACCCGGCGCGGGCCCGCGCCCGGAGCGTTCGAGGGCCGCGACCGGAGCGACGTTCGGCGCCTCACCCCTGAGGGTCCTCCGCTGAAAGATCGTGCCCCAGCATGTTGGGGCGACTGCCGATCCCAGGGACATGCGCATCCCGCGGACCACGAGGGCGCGAGACCCTCCAGCAGCAGCCAGGACGGCGGTCCTGGTGCTGCTGGTCTGCGCCGTCGTCCTGGTGGTCTTCTCCTTCTTCGGCCCCAACGCCGTGTCGGCGACCGGGATCATGGCGTCCTGGATCAGCGCGGCACTGCTCGTGGCCCTCGCCGTGGCCTTCCGGCTCACGGCGCCGGAGCGGATCGACAGCCGAGGTGGCTACGTGCTCATCGCGGTCATCGGGGTCACCCTCTGCTGCGGGATGAACTGGGTGACCAGCGACCCGTCGGCCGACGCGCAGGCGTTCCTCGCGTTCCCGGTGCTGTGGGCCGGGGTGCACCTGCGCCGGGGCGCCGTCACCCTCGTCACCGCGCTGGCCATCGGCGGTGACGGGATCGTGCTGTTCCACCTCGAGCCGGTCGGCAACGCCGTCACCGACCTCAGCTTCTCCGGTGCCGTGCTCGCCGTCATGGCCGTGATGCTGGTCCGTGCGGGGGAGACCCAGGAGGGGCTGGTCGCGATGCTCCAGCAGCAGGCCAGCGTCGACTCGCTCACCGGGCTGGTGAACCGCCGGGTGCTCGACGAGGCACTGTCCCTGGCGCTCAGCACCCGGCCCACCGGGCAGGGCACCGCGCTGGTGATCGTCGACGTCGACTCGTTCAAGTCCATCAACGACCAGCACAGCCACCCGGTCGGCGACGACGCCCTGGCGCACATCGCCGGGGTGCTCCGCTCGGTGCTGCGCGCCGGCGACGGGGTGCTCAGCCGGATGGGCGGCGACGAGCTGGCCGTGCTGCTGCCCGACTGCCCCGCCGACGTGGCGGTCCGGCGGGCCACGGACGTGCTGGACGCCGTCCGTGCCACACCGCTGGTCCTCCCGGACGGCGGACTGCTCGCCATCCCGGTGAGCCTCGGCGCCGCCTGGGTCTTTGATCAGGTCACCTGATCAAAGGGCGTCCTCCCTCACCAGCGTTGGTGCGGGAGGACGCCTTCTGATCAGGTGACCTGATCCACGCCATGAAGCTAGAACAGCCGGCGGACCGTGGCGGCGAGCGTCCGGGCGGTCAGCCGGCCGTCGGCCAGGCCCAGCGCGACGACGTCGTCGAACACCCGCTGCTCGTCCACGGCCGCCCGCACGGCGGCGTCCATGAGCACCGGCCACCGGCTCAGCTGGGACGCGACGCCCGACGACCGCAGGTGCGCACCCAGCCGCTGGTCCAGCGCCCGCTGCAGCACCTGCCCGGCCTGCGCCCCGGCCGCCGACGCCGCCCCGGCGAGCGCGCCGGACAGCACCGCGTAGAAGATCCCCTCGCCGGTCAGCGGGTTGATCAGGGACTGCGCGTCCCCGGCCAGCAGCACCCGCCCGCCCGGCAGCCGCGGCCGGCCGGTCGACAGCGGCAGCCGGTGCGCCCGCAGCCCGGTCGGCTCGACCCCCGGCAGCATCCGGTGCAGCCCGGCGACGAGCTCCGCGCGGGTCACCCCGCCCGAGACGAGCTCCCCGTACCCCACGTTGGCCCGCCCGTCGCCGAGCGGGAACGACCAGGCGTACGCCGGCCAGCGCTGCTCCGTCGTCGTCACCACCTGCACGCCGTCCATCCCCGGCAGCACGGGGGCGTAGCCGCGGATCGCGACGGCCAGCCGGTCCGGCCGGTTCGGGAGCACACCCAGGGCCCGGCGGACGACGGACTCCGCGCCGTCGGCACCGACCAGCACGGGCGCGCTGAACCGGCCGTCGACCTCGACGTGCGTCGGGTGGACGACGACCGAGCGCACCGTGTGCCGCTGGAACCGGGCGCCGCCGGCCAGCACCTGATCGAGCAGCCGCCCGTCGAGCACCGCCCGCGGGACGACGACCGACGGGCGCGCCGTCTCCCGCTCGACCGTCGTCCCGCGCGGGCTGCGCAGCCGGAGCCGGGGGACGGTGGGGAAGCCGTCGGTCAGCGCAGCGACGTCGATGCCGAGAACGGCCAGCACGTCCAGCGCCTCGGGGGCGATCCCGTCGCCGCAGACCTTGTCCCGCGGGAAGGCGGCGCGGTCGAGCACCAGCACGTCGGCGTCCGGACGGGCCCGGCGGACGGCGGCGGCACACGCGGCACCGGCCGGGCCGCCCCCGACGACGAGGACGTCCGCGCGCTCCGTGCTCAGGCGGCCGGCGGGGTCCACTTGCGGGCCGGGTGCTCGTAGTCCCCGACGAAGGCCAGCAGCCCGGCCGCGTCGTGCACCACGCCGAGCGCCTCGAGCCGATTGGCGGCGAGGTAGCCGTCGTCGACCATCCGGCGCAGCTGGGTGAGCTGCGGCTGCCAGAACCCGTCGACGTCGAGGAACGCCGTCGGCTTGGCGTGCAGGCCGAGCATCCCCCAGGTCCAGGCCTCGAACAGCTCCTCCAGCGTGCCGGCGGCGCCGGGCAGCGCGACGAAGGCGTCGGCGAGCTCGGCCATCCGGGCCTTGCGCTCGTGCATCGTCTGCACGACCTCGATCCGCGGCAGGCCCGGGTGCGCCAGCTCGTCGTCCACCAGGTGCTGCGGGATCACCCCGACCACCTCACCGCCAGCGGCCAGCGCGGCGTCGGCGACGACGCCCATCAGCCGACGTGCCCGCCGCCGTAGACGATGCCGATCCCCGCCCGGGCCAGCTCACCGGCGAAGGTCGCGGCGGCCTGCTGGTGGGACGGCGGCCCGGCCTGGGACCCGGTGAAGACGGCGATGCGCACGCCGCGACGGTATGCGCATCGCCGTTCCGGCCCCCCTGCAGGGTCCCGCCGCGAGCGTGCGAGCGGTGGGGGGCAGGGGGGTCCTTCCTCAGGCGTAGGCGCGGGTGACCCACTCGGCGATGCAGACCGGCTTGTCGCCGCCCTCGCGCTCGATGGTCACGGCGAAGGTGTTCTGCAGCCCGCCGGCGACCTCCTCGACGTCCTTGAGCGTCACCCGCGCCCGGACCTTCGAGCCGACCGGCACGGGCGCGGGGAACCGGACCTTGTTCAGGCCGTAGTTCACGCCCATCTTCGCGTCGGTGATCTCGTAGGTCTGGGAGACCAGCGGCACGAGCAGCGACAGGGTCAGGTAGCCGTGCGCGATGGGGCCGCCGAACGGGCTCTCCTTCTTCGCGCGCTCCACGTCGACGTGGATCCACTGGTGGTCACCGGTGGCGTCGGCGAAGAGGTTGACCGCGTCCTGGGTCACCTCGTACCAGTCGCTGGTGCCGAGCTCCTGGCCCTTCAGCGAGGGCAGGTCGGCGAGGGTCGTCGTGGTGGTGGTCATGCGTCCTCCTCGGTGAGCACGAACGTGTGTCGTAGGTCTGGCTTGCGGATCTTGCCGGTCGCGGTCTTCGGGAGCTCGGCCACGTAGCGGACCTCCTTGGGCACCTTGAACCCCGCGAGGCGTTCCCGCAGCGTGGCGCGCAGCGCGTCGCCGTCCTGCGGGGTGCCGGGTGCGGGGACGACGACGGCCAGGCCGACCTCGCCCCAGTGCGGGTCGGGCACCCCGATGACCGCGACCTCCTGCACCTCGGGCAGCTCGAGCATCACGGACTCGACCTCGGCCGGGTACACGTTCTCGCCCCCGGAGATGATCATGTCCTTGTAGCGGTCGCGGATGTAGAGGTAGCCCTCCTCGTCGGTCGAGCCGGCGTCCCCGGAGTGGTACCAGCCGTCGACGATCGCGGCCGCGGTGGCCTCGGGGGAGTTCCAGTACCCGGCCATGATGTTCGGCCCGGACAGCACGATCTCCCCGACCTCCCCGGGCGGGCACTCCGTCCCGTCGGGCCGGACCACCCTCACGTCGGTGAAGAACTGCGCCTTGCCGGCCGACCCGACGTGGCTCACCGCGTCCGCGCTGTCCAGCGACGTGCCGGCCGGCGCCGACTCGGTCATCCCGTAGGCCTGCTGCACGGTGACCCCGCGGTCGAGCCAGGTGCGCAGCAACGGCAGCGGGAGCGGTGCTCCGGCGGCGCCGATGGTGCGCAGCGCCGAGAGGTCGAGGGTCTGGAAGCCGGGCTGGCGGCTGAGCGCGTCCAGCATCGTGGGGACGGCGAAGAACGACGTCACCCGCTGCTCGGCGATGACCGCGAGCGTGGCCGGCGGGTCGAAGCCGCGGACCAGCACCCCGCAGCCGCCGCGCATCAGGGTCGGGTTGAGCGTCCCGTTCAGCCCGCCGATGTGGAACAGCGGCGCCAGGGCGAGGGTCCGCTCGTCCGGGGCGAAGTCGAAGCCGAGCACCTGGCTCATGCACGACCAGGTCATGTTGCCGTGGGTGAGCACCGCGCCCTTGGGCCGGCCGGTGGTGCCCGAGGTGTACATGATCAGGCAGATGTCGTCGAGGGTCACCGCCTCGTCGCGCTTGACCGGGTCGGCGTCGGCGAGCAGCTGCTGCCAGTCCAGGGAGCCGGCCCCGCCGGCCAGCGGCGGTTCAGCCGCGATCCACTCTCGGACGGCGGGCAGCGCGGTGCGCAGCGTGTCCGCCGTCGTCCCGTGCTCCCGGCCGTGCACGACCAGCGACGCGCCGGAGTGCTCCAGGACGTACTGCGCCTCTGGGGCGGTGAGCCGGGCGTTGACCGGCACCCAGATCGCGCCGAGCTGGCCGCAGGCGTAGAGCGACTCCAGGCCGGCGGGGTGGTTGGCGCCGAACCAGGCGACCCGGTCACCCCGCTGGACCCCGAGCCGGGCGAGCGCCTCGGCGGCGCGCCGGACCCGCAGCGCGAACTCGCCGTGGGTGGTCGTCGTGCCCTCGAACCACAGCGCCGGCTTGTGCGGGGCGCTCCGCAGGTGCCGCTCGGGCCAGGAGCCCAGGCCGGCGTTCCTCACCGCAGCCCCAGGGCCCGGATCGCGTTCTCCTTCATGATGAGCGGCTTGACCTCCGGCTTGATGTCCAGCTGCTCGAAGTCGTTGATCCACCGCTCGGGGCGCAGCAGCGGGTAGTCCGAGCCGAAGAGCACCTTGTGCTTCAGCAGCCCGTTGGCGGCCTTCACCAGTTGCGGCGGGAAGTACTTCGGCGACCAGCCGGACAGGTCGATGTAGGCGTTGGCCTTGTGGGTGGCCACCGAGATCGCCGAGTCCTGCCAGGGCACCGAGGGGTGCGCCATGATGATCGTCAGGCCGGGGAAGTCGGCGGCGACGTCGTCGAGCAGCATCGGGTCGGAGTAGCGCAGCTTGATCCCGCGCCCACCCGGCAGGCCGGCGCCGATGCCGGTCTGACCGGTGTGGAACAGCGCCGGGACGCCGAGGGCCTGCAGCTCCTCGTACAGCGGGTAGACCGCGGGGTCGTTGGGCTCGAAGCCCTGCAGCGAGGGGTGGAACTTGAACCCGCGGACGCCGTGGGACTCCACCAGCTTGCGGGCCAGCCGGATGCCGGCCACCCCGCGGGCGGGGTCGACCGAGCCGAACGGGATGAGCACGTCGGGGTGCTCCGCTGCCAGGTCGGCGATCTCCTCGTTGGACAGCGCCGGCTGACCGGTGGCCATCTCGGTGTCGACGGTGAAGACGACGGCGGCCATGTTCTTGGCCCGGTAGTCCGCGGCGATGTCCGGGACCGTCGGGTCGTAGGGGTCGCCCTTGAAGTACTTCGCGGCGGCCGCGGACAGCTCGTCGTCCAGGGCCATGTGGCCGTGGGTGTCGGCGTGCACGTGGGTGTGGACGTCGATGGCGACCAGCGCGTCGAGGTCCAGCTGCAGGGTCACTTGGGGGGCTCCGGCAGCTGCTGCCCCACCGTCTGCAGTGAGCCCTGGAAGGCCTTCGGCCAGACCTCGGCGATGGCGTCGGCGGACCAGCCGGTGCCGTCGGCGAACTCGACGACGACCTCGCTGGGGTGCGACCACAGCGCCAGCCGGTCACCGCCGATGCCGACCGCCTGGCCGGTGATGCCGGCGGCGGCGTCGGAGGCGAGGAAGGCGACCAGCCCGGCGGCGTCCTCGGGGGAGCCGAAGCCGAGCTCCTGGCGGGCGAAGGCCGGCAGCGGCTCCCCGGCCTGCAGGGCGTCGACGTAGGGCTTGAGGAACGGCACCGTCTCGGTCATCGCGGTGGCGGCGACCGGGACGATCGCGTTCACGGTGATCTCCGCCCGGGCCAGCTCCATGGCCCAGGTGCGGACCATGCCGACGATGCCGGCCTTGGCCGCGGCGTAGTTCGTCTGGCCGAAGTTGCCGACCTGGCCGGTGGGGGAGCCCACGCAGATGACCCGCCCGCCCTCACCCTGCTCCCGCATCCGGACGACGGCCGCCCGCGTGCAGGTGAACGTCCCGCGCAGGTGGGTGGTGATCACCGCGTCGAACTGCTCGTCGGTCATCTTCCACACCGTGGTGTCCCGCAGGATGCCGGCGTTGTTGACCAGGACGTCGAGCCGGCCGAACTCGCTGACCGCCCGGTCGACCAGCGCCTGGGCCGCCTCGCTCGAGCCGACGGGCACGACCTCGGCCACGGCCGTGCCGCCGGCCTGGGTGATCGAGGCGACCGCGGCGTCGGCGACCGCGGCCTCGACGTCGTTGACCACGACGGAGGCGCCGCGGCGCGCCAGCTCGGTGGCATAGGCGAGGCCGAGGCCCCGTCCGGATCCGGTGACGACGGCGACCTTGCCGGACAGGTCCACGGGTGCTCCTCAACGAGACAGGGGGTGGTCTGGGCAACGTAGGTGCGTATCGTGGAGCTTGTCAACGATGGAGGTGCGCATGGGTCAGCCCCTGGCCGACGACCTGGGTTTCCTGCTCTCCCGCGCCAGCGGGCAGGTCGTGCGGGTGACGAACGCCGCCCTGGCCGAGCACGGGCTGCGCGTGCGGTCCTACTCGGTGCTGGTGCTGGCCTGCGAGGCCGCGGACGGGCTCAGCCAGCGCGAGCTGGCCACCGTGCTCGGCCTGGACCCCTCCCAGGTGGTGCTGCTGGTCGACGAGCTCGCCGCCGCCGGGCTGGTCGAGCGGCAGGCGGCGGAGGCCGACCGGCGCACCCGGCTGGTGGTCCCCACACCCGAGGGCCGACGGGTCCGCGACGCCGCCGGCCTGGACGCCGACGCCGCCGTCGAGGCCCCGCTGGGCCTGCTCGGGGACGCCGAGCGCGACCGGCTCCGGGACATGCTCACCCGCATCTGGACCGCCACCGGCTGAAGAAGGACCCCGCTGCCCCCCACGCCTCGCAGGCTCGGCGCGGGCCCCTGCAGCGGGGCCGCACGGGCTGGTTGCTAGCGGAGGTGGGCGCGGAGGCTGCGCTCCAGGGCTGCCCGGGCGGCGGGGGCGAGGCCGTCGAAGACGCGCCGGTAGACGGCGCTGCTGACCGCGGCGGGCCAGGCCGGGCCCAGCTGGGCGGCGGGCAGGCCCGGGTCGGTGCGCAGCAGGGACAGCCAGTCCGCACCGAGCAGCGTGAGCTGGGCCAGCGACCCGGAAACCCGGGGCGGGCGGCTCCAGGCGTCGATGAACCAGGTGTGCGCCGCGCGGACGGCCGGCACGTCCCAGGCCCGGTGGACCAGGCGATGGACGTCGGTCCCCGGCAGCGGCCGGGCGGCGAAGGCGTCGGCCAGGCCGGCCACGTCGGCCAGGTCGGAGCGGCCCAGGACGGCGACGACGTCGACCGTCCCCGGCGCGATCCACAGCCCGTCCCGCAGACCGCCGAAGCCGGCCCAGGTCAGCCGCGAGCGCACCCGGTGCCGCAGGTCGCGGCGGCTCTCCGGCACCGAGTAGCTGAGCAGCGTCCACTCGCCGTCGGGGTGCTCGAACGGCGCGGGGGAGGCGACCCGGTCGGTGGCCCGGCGCAGCACGTCCTCGGCGAGCGGGGTGAGGGCGTACTCCGCCGTCCGGCCGACCTGCCCCCGGGTGAGCAGCCCGCGCTGGGTCATCCGCTTCAGGGTGGCGCGCGCCGCCGCCTCGGTGACGCCGAGGTCGGCCAGCAGGTCGAGCAGGGTGACCGAGGGCAGCGGTGGCAGCTCGGCGTCCACGACCAGGGCGCCGAAGAAGCTGAGCAGCAGCGACTGCGGCCGGTGCGCGGCGCCCGACGCCGACGGTTCCTCGCCGCCGGGTGAGTCCTCGACGGCCGGC
Source organism: Modestobacter excelsi (assembly GCF_005930495.1). Classification (GTDB taxonomy): domain Bacteria; phylum Actinomycetota; class Actinomycetes; order Mycobacteriales; family Geodermatophilaceae; genus Modestobacter; species Modestobacter excelsi. The sequence goes on from NZ_SJEX01000042.1 coordinate 23,774, forward strand.
AGTGCGCTCATGGAGCCTCCCCGGTCCCTGCCGCTGAGCCCGGCACAGCGGATCGGATGCGGGTAAAGCTAGACACTCTCTTGACGCACGTCGAGGTGTTCTCTAGCTTTTGCGTGACCTGGACCACGACGACGCGCGATCGGGTCCTGCCGGCCGAACCAGGAGGACGTCCATGTCCCCGCCCCTGCTGTCCGTCGAGCACCTCGACGTCGTCTACGACGGCACCATCAGCGCCCTGTCCGACGTCTCGCTCACCGTCGACGAGGGCCAGGTCGTCGCCGTCCTGGGGTCCAACGGCGCCGGCAAGACCTCGCTGCTGCGCGCGATCTCCCGAGCGCTGGGTCCCTACGGCGGCACGGTCACCGGGGGCACCGTCCGGTTCGCCGGCGACGACCTGGCCGATCTGGACACCGCCGCGGTCGTCCGCCGCGGACTGGTGCAGGTGCCCGAGGGGCGGCGGGTGTTCCGCGACCTGAGCGTCGAGGAGAACCTGCGGGCCGGCGGCTACACCATCCGCGACGGCAAGGCCCGGTCCGAGGCGCGGGACCGGGTGTTCGACCTCTTCCCGATCCTGGCCGAGCGGCGCGACCAGCCCGGCGGCCTGCTGTCGGGTGGTCAGCAGCAGATGCTGGCGATGGGCCGCGCGCTGATGGCCTCCCCGAAGCTGCTGCTGCTCGACGAGCCGTCACTGGGGTTGGCGCCGCTGCTGGTCGACCAGATCGGCGAGATCGTCACCGAGATCAACAAGCAGGGCACCGCGGTGCTGCTGATCGAGCAGAACGCGGTGATGGGCCTGCGGGTCGCCGACGCCGCCTCGGTCCTGGAGGTCGGGCGGGTCACCGCGGCCGGCACGGCTGAGGAGCTCTCGGCCAGCGACGAGGTGCAGGAGCGCTACCTGGGCGTCGCCGTTCCGGTGGTGGCCACCGAGCCGGTCGTCGTCGCCGAGCCGGAGATCCCCACCGCCCAGCCGCCGCAGCGGCTGACGGTGGAGGGGCTGACCGTCCGGTTCGGCGGCATCACCGCGCTGTCCGACGTCAGCTTCACCGTCGAGCCGGGCACCGTGCACGCGCTGATCGGCCCCAACGGCGCGGGCAAGTCCACCCTCGTCAACGTCCTGGGCGGGGCGTACCGGGCGACCGAGGGCACCGTGCACTACGGCGACGCGGAGCTCACCGCGCTGCCGGCGCACCGGGTGGCCGGGCTCGGCGTGGCCCGCACCTTCCAGAACATCTCCCTGGCCCTCGAGGACACCGTCGAGGACAACCTGCTCGTCGGCCGGCACCGGCTGATGCGCTCCGGGGTCGTGTCGGGGGCCTTCCGGACGCCGAGGGTGCGGCGCGAGGAGCGCGAGCACCGGGAGACCGTCGGCGGCCTCGCCGAGCTGCTCGGCATCGCGCACCTGCTGCGCACGCCGGTGCACACGCTGTCCTACGGCGACCGCAAGCGGGTGGAGATGGGCCGGGCGCTCGCCGCCCGCCCCTCGCTGCTGCTGCTCGACGAGCCGGTCGCCGGGATGACGCACGGGGAGTCGCAGGACATGGCCGAGACGATCCGGCAGGTCCGCCGCGACCTGGGGCTGTCGATCGTGCTGGTCGAGCACGACATGCCCTTCGTCATGGGGCTGGCCGAGCAGGTCACCGTCCTCGACTTCGGCAAGAAGATCGCCGAGGGCGCCCCGGCGGACGTCCAGCGCGACCCGGAAGTCGTCCGCGCCTACCTGGGAGCTGCAGCGGCATGAGCGACGAGCGAGCGAGCATCGCAGCGAGCCCTGCGAGCGAGGAGCGGAACGAGCGCGGGAGCGGGGTCAGGGCATGAGCTACTTCCTCGAGCAGGTCCTCAACGGGCTGTCCTACGGACTGGTGCTGAGCCTGATCGCGGCCGGGTTCGCGATCGTCTTCACCTCCACCGGGGTGCTGAACTTCGCGCACGGGTCGATCGTGCTCTTCGGTGCCTACCTGGTCGCGGTGCTGCACCCGACGATCGGCTTCTGGCCGGCGCTGCTGGTCGGGATGGCCGGCGCCGCGCTGGTCGGCGTGCTGATCAACACCCTGCTGGTGCGCCACCTGGCGGACCCCAACCCGGGCACCGCCGCCATCCTGATGCTCGGCGTGGACATCGTGCTGCTCACCGAGCTCACCCGGCGGATCGGCAACAAGGTGCTCACCCTCGGCGCGCCGTGGGGCGCCGACGTGGTCCGCTTCGGCGACGTCTCGCTGCCGGCCGGCCGGGTGGTCGCCGCCGGCGTGACCGTGGTCGCCTTCGCCGGCCTCTGGTACCTCTTCTCCCGCACCGACCTCGGCGTCGGGATGCGGGCGGCGGCCGCCGACGGGCCGACCGCCTCGCTGATGGGCATCCGGCTGTCCCGGACCGCAGCCACCGGCTGGGCGCTGGCCGGGGTGCTCGCCGCCGTCGCCGGCGTCTTCCTGACCTCCTTCCCCGCGCCCGGCGTGGCCCCGACCGTCGCGCTCAGCGCCTTCGCCGCCATCCCGGCCTGGGTGCTCGGCGGGTTCGACTCCGTCCCCGGCGCGGTCGTCGGCGGCCTGCTCATCGGGCTCACCAGCGCGCTGGTCACCGGCTACGAGGGCGACCTCTCGCCTTTCCTGGGCACCGGCTTCGGCGAGGTCGCCCCGTACGTCGTCATGATCGTCGTCCTGCTCGTGCGGCCCTCGGGCCTGCTGGGCAGCAAGGAGGCCGTCCGTGTCTGAGCTGCGCGCATCTCGGTTGGCCAGCCGGATCGGCGGGCTCGTCCTCGTCCTCGTCGCCCTGGCCCTGCCCCTCGTGCTGTCGGACTTCTGGTTGCAGGCCGGCCTGTTCGTCATGGCCACGGCCATCGGCGCGATCGGGCTGACCCTGCTGGTCGGCGTCGCCGGCCAGCTGTCGCTGGGACACGCGGCCTTCGCCGCGATCGGCGCCTACGTCTACGCGTGGTCGACCGGCGAGTCGACGACGACGGTCGGCGGCGCCGGCCTGCCCCCGGTGGTCGGCCTGCTGCTGGCCGCGGCCGTCAGCGCCCTGATCGGGGCTGCGTTCTCCCCGGTCGCCGGGCGGCTGCGCGGCATCTACCTGGGGCTGGCCACGCTCGGGCTGGTCTTCGTCGTCCGGCACCTGCTGGTCAACCTCGACCAGTGGACCGGCGGCTTCACCGGCCGCAACGTGGCGCCCTTCGCGATCGCCGGGTTCAGCTTCAGCAACAAGAGCCCGGACTTCCTGGCCGTCGCCGGCGTGGAGTTCGAGGGCCTGCACCGGCTCTGGTACCTCTTCCTGGTCCTCGCGCTCGCCGCCGCCTGGCTGGCCGGCAACCTGCGCTCGGGACGCACCGGGCGGGCCTGGGCCAACGTCCGCGACTCCGAGACGGCGGCCGCGGCCATGGGCATCGGGGTCGCCCGGGCCAAGGCATCGGTGTTCGTCGTCTCCTCCGCCTACGCCGGGGTGGCCGGGGCGATGCTCGCGCTGGCCTACGGCCGGATCGCCCCCGACGTCTTCAGCCTGACGGCCTCCGTCGACTTCCTGGTGATGATCGTCCTCGGCGGGCTGGGCTCGGTGGGCGGCGCCGTCGTCGGCGCGCTGTTCGTCACCGCGCTGCCACTGGTCCTGGCCGAGTACAGCGGGTCGCTGCCCTTCCTGGCCGCGCCCGGCTCGGGCGGGTTGGACCCCTCCACGGCGTCCCGGATCGTCTACGGGCTGGCGATCATCGCCGTCCTGCTGTTCCTCCGCGGCGGGCTGGCCGGCGCCGCCCGCCGGCTCCGGCACCGCGCCTCCCGCACCCCCGCCGCGCCCCCGGCGGCGAGCACCGCGAACCCCGGCACCGCATCCCCCAGCACCCAGGACGACGGCCACCCGGCCGAGGTCACCCCCTCACGGTCGAAGGAGACCACTCGATGAAGCACCTGCCCCGCGCCTGCGCGCTCTCGCTCGCCGCGGCCACCGCGTTGGCGATGGCCGCCTGCAGCACCGACCCGGGCGACGCGAGCAGCTCCGGCGGGTCCGGCGACCTGAAGACCGGCAACGGCGTCACCGACTCCTCCATCAACGTCGGTGTCCTCACCGACCTGTCCGGCCCGTTCGCGGCCGGAGCCGCGGTGCAGGTGACCGAGTTCAAGGCCTACTGGGACCAGGTCAACGCCGACGGCGGCGTGTGCGACCGGGACGTCGCCGTCGACGTGCAGGACCACGGCTACGACCCGCAGAAGGCGGTCACCCTCTACCGCAGCATGGCGCCCGACGTCATCGCGCTGCAGCAGGTCCTCGGCGGCCCGACCAGCGCCGCGGTGCTGCCGCTGGCCCAGCAGGACGACGTCTACGTCGGCGGGGTCGGCTGGGCCGGCTCGGCGCTGCAGTACGAGAACAACCAGCTGCCCGGCGCCTCCTACGCGATCCAGGGCGCCAACGCCATCGACTACATGGTCGATGAGCTGAACGTGGCCAAGGGGTCCAAGGTCGGCGTCGTCTACTTCGCCGGGGACTACGGCAACGACGCGCTGGCCGGCGCGCAGCACGCCGCGGACGAGCGCGGCCTGGAGGTCGTGGCGCAGGAGATCACCCCGGCGACCACCGACCTGTCCGCGCAGGCATCGGCGCTGGCCCAGGAGGGCGTCGCCGGCGTGGTGCTGGGCGCCGCGCCGGCCCAGCTCGCCTCGCTGGCCGGCGTGCTCGGCTCGCAGGGGGCGAACGTGCCGATCGTCGGGCTGAACCCGACGTTCAACCCCTCGCTGCTCACCACGCCCGCCGCCGACGCGCTGCTGGCCAACGTGTACAGCATCACGGCCGTCGCCCCCTACGCCTCGGACACCCCCGCGGTGAAGACGGCGAGCGACCTGTACACCAAGGCCGACCCCCAGGGCGCCATCGGCTGGGAGGTCCCGCTGGCCTACGTGCAGGCCGAGCTGCTCAAGCAGGCCCTCGACGGCGCCTGCGACTCCGGTGACCTGACCCCGGCAGGCGTGGTGGCCGCGCTGCGCGACAGCTCCTCGGTCGACACCCAGGGCCTGCTGCCCGACGGGCTGGACTACTCCGAGGTCGGTCAGTCACCGACCACCAGCGTCTACGTGTCCAAGGTCGACGCGCAGGCACCGGCCGGGCTCAAGCTGGTGGACGAGCTCAGCGGCCCCAGCGCGGAGTCCTTCTCCTACGGGAGCTGACCGGTGCCCGCACTCGTCGTGAGCGAGCTGCGGGCGCCGGCCGCCGGCCCGGCTGACGGCGTCCTCGGGGACGTCCTCCGCCGGGCCGTGCGGCGTGCGCCTGCGGACCTGCTGCTGTCCAGCCCGGACACCGGGGAGTCCTGGACGGCGGCCGAGCTGCTGGCCGACGCCGAGGCGGTCGCCGCCGGGCTGCTCGCCCGGCACGCCCCCGGCGCCCGGATCGCCACCTGCCTGGGCAACGGGCCCGCGCCCGTGCTGGTCCAGCTCGGGGTCGCGCTGGCCGGCATGACCCTGGTCCCGGTCAACCCGCGGTCCCGGCCGGCCGAGGTCGAGCACGCGCTGCGGCTCTCCGGCGCCGTGCTGGCCCTGGCCGCGGAGGAGGTGGCGGGCAACCCGGTGGCCGACCTGTGCGCCGCCGTCGACGGCGTCGAGGTGGTGCGGGTCGGTGCCGACTGGCGGGCCGCGCTGCCCCGGGCGACACCCGGTGAGCTGCCCGTCGTCGCCCCGCAGTCGCTGGCCCAGGTGCAGTTCACCTCGGGGACGACCGGGCGGGCCAAGGGCGTGCGGATCACCCACGCCGGGATGGTCGCGACCGGCACGGCGTTCGCCGAGCGGCTGGGCCCGACCGCCGGGCGGGTGTGGTGCAACCCGATGCCGCTGTTCCACACCGCCGGCAACGTGCTCGGCGTGGTGGGCGCGCTCAGCGCGGGCGCCGAGCACGTCGTCCTGCCCTTCGCCCCGGAGCCGGTGCTGCAGGCGCTCGAGGGGCGCCGGGTGAGCATGCTGTCGGCCGCGCCGACACTGCTGGACCTGCTGGCCGCCGCGGGGCCGCCCGCGCTCCCCGACCTGCGCGTGCTGTTCACCGGCGGGATGACGGTGACGCCGGCGTTCGTCGACCGGGTGGAGCAGGTGTTCGGCGCCCGGCTGTCGATCACCTTCGGCATGACCGAGACCTGCGGTGCCGTCCTGCAGACCTCGCCGGAGGACCCCGACCCGGTACGCCGGGAGACCGTCGGCGCGCCGCTGGCCGGCACCGACGTCCGGATCGCCGGCCCGGACGGCGCTGCCGTCCCCCCGGGGACGCCGGGGGAGCTGTGGGTGCGTGGCGAGCGGATCACCCGGGGGTACCTCGACGACCCGGTGGCCACCGCCGAGGCGATCGACCCCGTCGGCTGGCTGCACACCGGCGACCTCGCCGAGATGTCCCCGGCCGGCGCCTGCCGGGTGGTCGGCCGGCTCAAGGACATGATCAAGACCGGCGGTGAGAACGTGTCCCCGGTGGAGGTCGAGGAGGTGCTGGTCGAGCACCCGGACGTCGCCCGGGCCGCGGTGGTCGGCGTGCCGGACCCGCGGTGGGGCGAGCTGGTGGTGGCGTTCGTCGTCCCGGCGGGGAGCCGGGACCCGAGCCCGGCGGAGCTGACCGGGTACTGCCGGGACCGGCTCTCGCCGTTCAAGGTGCCCCGGTCCTGGCGGGTCGTCGACGAGCTGCCGATGACGGCGTCGGCGAAGGTGCAGCGTGCGGAGCTGCGCCGGATGGCCGCGGCGGAGCCCCGGTGATCGAGGACCTGCTGGCCGATCTGGCGGCCGAGGGCGCGGCGCTGGAGGAGCTGCTGGTGGCCCTCGACCCCGGCGAGTGGGCGCGGCCCACCCCCGCGGCCGGGTGGACGGTCGCCGCCCAGGTGGCGCACCTGGCCTGGACCGACGAGGTGGCGCTGCTCGCGGCCACCGACCCGGACGCGTTCCCCGCCGGCGCAGCCGACGACCCGGTGGACGACCGCGGCGCCGCGGCGGCGGACGACGTCCCGCCCACGGTGCTGCTGGCGCGGTGGCGGGCCGGCCGGCGGCGGCTGGCCGAGGCGCTGGCCGCCGCACCCCCGGGGGTCCGGCTGCCCTGGTTCGGGCCGCCGATGAGCGTCGCGTCGATGGCGACCGCGCGGCTGATGGAGACCTGGGCGCACGGCGTCGACGTCCGGGACGCGCTGGGACTGGCTGTCGAGGAGTCCCGGCGGCTGGACCACGTCGCCCACCTCGGCGTCCGCACCCGGGACTTCGCGTTCGCCGCGCACGGGCTGCCCGCGCCCGGGGCACCGGTCCGGGTGGAGCTCACCCGCGCCGACGGCTCACGCTGGTCGGCCGGACCGGAGGACGCCGAGCAGCGGGTGACCGGTCCGCTGCTGGACTTCTGCCTGCGCGTGGTGCAGCGCCGGCCCCGCGCGGCACTGCGGCTGGCCGCCGTCGGCCCGGACGCCGACCGGTGGCTGGACGTCGCCCAGGCGTTCGCCGGAGCGCCCGGGCGCGGCAGCGAGGGCCCGCCACCGCCCGGCTGAGCGCCCGGCTGAGCGCCCGGCGTCAGACGGCGGGGGTGGCGAAGCCGATCTCCATCGACGCGATGCCGGCCGGGAAGGTCTCGAACACCTTCGCCCGCTCCGGGCTGGCCTGGTAGGTCTCCTGGGCCGCCAGGAACGCCGCCTCGTCACCGTCGTGCGCGACGGCCCAGGTGAAGGTCTGGTGCTCGTGCTCGGCCAGCGCGAACAGCACCCGGAAGCCGAACTGCTCACGCGTCGGGAGCAGCGTCGGGAACCAGGCCAGGAAGTCGGCCATCCGGCCGGGCTCGAGCACGTAGCGGCGCAGCTGCACGGTCTCCATGCCGCCATCCTGCCGGGCCCGGTCACCCGGGGCCCGGCAGGGAGGTCAGGACGGCGGTGCGTAGAACTGCAGGTCGTTGCCCTCGGAGTCCTTGAACGGCGCGATCCGGCCCCACGGGTGGTCGCTGATGCCGCCGGAGAACTCCACGCCCTTGCCCTTCAGCTCCGCCACCTCGGCCTCGATGTCGCCCTCGGGCTGGAAGGTGATGACGGCGCCGCCGTGCGAGTGGCCGGTGCCCTCCCGGGCGTTGAGCCCGATCATCAGGCCGTTGGCGTCGAACTCGCTCCAGTCCTCGGTGGTCTTCTGCTCGCTCAGGCCCAGGGTGTCCCGGTAGAACGCCCGCGCCCGGTCCATGTCGTCGACCGGGACCCACACACTCGCCACGCCACTCGCCACGTCCGGACTCCTCGTCCCTCGTCGTCGGTCGTGTACGACCGGGTGCCCACCTCCCCCCTCCGGCAACCACCCGCGGCAGGGGGCAGACTCGGCACGAGCCGACGAGAGGACGACGATGGCCGACCGCACCTGGGGGTTCCGGACCCGTGCCCTGCACGCCGGAGGGGCGCCCGACCCGACCACCGGCGCCCGCGCCGTGCCGATCTACCAGACGACGTCGTTCGTGTTCGACTCCGCCGACGACGCGGCCAACCTCTTCGCCCTGCAGAAGTACGGCAACGTCTACAGCCGGATCGCCAACCCGACGGTGGCGGCGCTGGAGGAGCGGATCGCCTCGCTGGAGGGCGGGCTCGGCGCGGTCGCCACGTCGTCCGGGCAGGCCGCGGAGTTCCTCACCTTCGCTGCGCTCGCCGGCGCCGGTGACCACATCGTGGCCGCCGCCTCGCTGTACGGCGGCACGATCACCCAGCTCGACGTCACGCTGCGCCGGTTCGGGGTGGAGACGACGTTCGTGCGCGGCAACGACCCGGCCGACTACGCCGCGGCGATCACCGACCGCACCAAGCTGGTGTTCGCCGAGGTGGTGGCCAACCCGGGCAGCGACGTCGCGGACATCGCCGGGCTGGCCGAGGTCGCGCACGCCGCCGGCGTGCCGCTGGTGGTCGACGCGACCACCGCCACCCCGTGGCTGTGCCGGCCGATCGAGCACGGCGCGGACATCGTCCTCCACTCGGCCACCAAGTTCCTCGGCGGCCACGGGACGACGCTCGGCGGGCTGGTCGTGGACGCCGGCACCTTCGACTGGGGCAACGGCCGCTTCCCCGGGATGACCGAGCCCAGCGACAGCTACGGCGGCATCCGCTGGTGGGACAACTTCGGCGAGTACGGCTTCCTCACCAAGCTGCGCAGCGAGCAGCTCCGCGACGTGGGTGCCACGCTCGCCCCGCACAGCGCCTTCCTGCTGCTGATGGGCATCGAGACGCTGCCGCAGCGGATGCGCGAGCACGTGGCCAACGCCCAGCGGGTCGCCGAGTGGCTGGACGCCGACGAGCGGGTCGCCTGGGTGCGGTACTCGGGGCTGCCGAGCCACCGCGACCACGCCCTCGCCCAGCGGTACCTGCCCGAGGGCCCGGGGGCGGTGTTCAGCTTCGGCGTCGTCGGCGGGCGGGACGCCGGGCGCCGGTTCATCGAGTCCGTCGAGCTGTGCAGCCACCTGGCCAACATCGGCGACGCCCGCACGCTGGTCATCCACCCCGGCTCCACCACGCACGGCCAGCTGTCGGTCGAGCAGCTGGAGACCGGCGGGGTGTCACCGGACCTGATCCGCATCTCGGTCGGTCTGGAGGACGTCGAGGACGTCCTGTGGGACCTCGACCAGGCTCTGGCCGCGGCGGTGAAGGATGTCTGACGTGCGCACCTGGGAGGGCCCCAGCGCCCGCGAGCGGCAGGCCATCCTGGCCCGGACGACGACCGTGGCGATCGTCGGCGCCTCGGACAACCCCTCGCGGGCCAGCTACTTCGTCGCCACCTACCTGCTGTCGACGTCGCCGTACGAGATCTGGTTCGTCAACCCGCGGGCCACGGAGATCCTCGGCCGGCCGGTCTACCCGTCGCTGGCCGACGTCCCCGGCACCCCCGACGTGGTCGACGTCTTCCGCCGGCCCAGCGACCTGCCGGAGGTGCTGGACGAGACGCTGGCGGCCGGGGCCCGCACGCTGTGGCTCCAGCTCGGGCTGTGGGACGACGACGTCGCCTCCCGCGCGGAGGACGCCGGGCTCGAGGTCGTCATGGACCGCTGCCTGAAGATCGAGCACGCCCGGTTCGCCGGCGGCCTGCACTGGGCCGGGTTCGACACCGGGGTGATCAGCTCGCGCCGCACCCGCGGCCTGCCCACCGCCTGATGCTGCACCGCTCACCCACCGACGGCTGGACCACCTGCGCCCTGGGACACCGGCACTGGGGGCTGGCCGGCGCCGCGGGTCTGCTGCTGCACCGGGCCGGCGCGTCCGGCGTCGAGGTGCTGCTGCAGCTGCGCGTCGAGTGGTCGCACCACGGCGGCACCTGGGGCACCCCGGGCGGCGCGCTCCACCCCGCGGAGTCGGCGGTCGACGGCGCGCTGCGGGAGGCGGGTGAGGAGCTCGGGCTGCGCCGGTCCGACGTCGTCCTCGGGGCCGAGTCCGTCGACGACCACGGCGGCTGGAGCTACACGACCGTGCTCGCCACCCCGGCCGGCGAGCTGGAGCCGGGCGCCCTGGCGCTGAACGAGGAGAGCGTCGGCGTCGACTGGTGGCCGCTGGCCGCACTGCCCGAGCTGCACCCGGGCTTCTCCGCCTCGCTGCCGACGCTCCGCCCGCTGCTGGCCTGAGCGTCCCCACCCGGGACCACTTTCGGCGCCGGGACCGGACCTCAGCTGGTGCTGACCGTCACGGTCGCCAGCCGGTGGTCGCCGATCGCGAGCCGGCGGACCACCGGGCGGGCGGCGTGCACCGTCGCCGGCCCCAGCACGTGGTCGAACTGCACCCGCGGCGCGGCTGCGGGGTAGGTCGGCTCGCTGACCAGCCGCTGCCCCCCGAAGACCCGCGCCGGCAGAGGGCCGACGAGGTTGAGGTCGCCGGCCAGCAGCACCGGTCCCGGCAGGGTCGCCGCCCAGCGCCGCAGCCGGCCCAGCTGCCGGAGGGCGGTGTGCGGGGCGAAGGACAGGTGCGTGGCGATCACGGTGCACCCGTCGAGCTCGGCGGCGATCGCCAGCCGCGGCTCGTCGGGGAACCACCACCAGCGGGTCTTCCCGGTCCGCGGGTCGGGCGCCTGCAGCGGCAGCCGAGCCCGGCCGGCACCCAGCGCGAGCACCGACCAGTGCCGCACCGGCAGCCGACTGACCAGGGCGATCCCGTAGTGCGGGCCGGTCAGCGTCTCCCAGGACCCGCGCAGCACCGGTGGGTCGACCGGCGTCCAGCTGCGGAACGGGCTGGGCGTGCCGGCGACGGCCGCGGCGAACCGCCAGTCGGTCGCGCCCAGCCCGGCGGCCACGGCGGCGGCCTGGTCGACCCCGCCCGAGCGCGGCTGGGCGACGTCGACCTCCTGGACGGCGAGGACGTCGGCGTCGACGTCGGCGAGGGCGGCGGTCAACGAGGCGGCGTCACCGGAGCGGCCCACCTCGTCCCGGCCGGAGGCGAGGTTGAGCGTGCCGATCCGCAGGTCCACGCCCGCCATCAGACCAGTCCGCGGACGCTCGTGCTCTGCTCACCATCGTGAGCAGAGCACGAGCGTGAGCAGGTGACCTGGTCGGCGAGGCAGGAGGACCCCGCGACGGCTAGGTTCGGGCCGTGAGTGCACGCGCGGACGTCTCGGAGATCTTCGACGCATCAGCCTGGGAGCCCGTCGCGGGCTTCGAGGGGCTCACCGACGTCACCTACCACCGCGCCGTGGACGCCGGTGTCGTGCGGATCGCCCTGGACCGGCCCGAGGTGCGCAACGCCTTCCGCCCCGAGACCGTCGACCAACTGCTCGCCGTCTTCGAGCACGCCCGGCTCAGCACCGACGTCGGCTGCGTGCTGCTCACCGGCAACGGCCCGAGCGAGAAGGACGGCGGCTGGGCCTTCTGCTCCGGGGGCGACCAGCGGGTGCGGGGCAGGTACGGCTACGAGGCCGGCGACGGGGCGAACGGCAGGCTGCACATCCTGGAGGTGCAGCGGCTGATCCGGTTCATGCCGAAGGTGGTCATCTGCGTCGTCCCCGGCTGGGCGGCCGGCGGCGGGCACAGCCTGCACGTCGTCGCCGACCTCACCCTGGCCAGCGCGGAGCACGCCCGGTTCAAGCAGACCGACGCCGACGTGGGCAGCTTCGACGGCGGCTTCGGCTCGGCCTACCTGGCCCGCCAGGTCGGTCAGAAGTTCGCCCGCGAGATCTTCTTCCTCGGTGAGGAGTACTCCGCCGAGGACGCGCACCGGATGGGCATGGTCAACCGGGTCGTGCCGCACGCCGAGCTGGAGGCGACCGCGCTGGACTGGGGCCGCCGGGTGGTGGCCAAGAGCCCGACCGCGCAGCGGATGCTCAAGTACTCGTTCAACCTGATCGACGACGGCCTGGTCGGCCAGCAGCTCTTCGCCGGGGAGACGACCCGGCTGGCCTACATGGCCGAGGAGGCCGTCGAGGGGCGCGACTCGTTCCTGGAGAAGCGTCCCGCCGACTTCGGCCGCTTCCCCTGGCACGTCTGAGAGGAGACACCGTGATCGTCGAGGTGATGGGTGGTGCCGACGAGGTGCCGGAGGTGCGGGTCGTGGACGTGGACGACCTGACCCGGCTGCACCTGGCCGTCGGGGCGGTGACCGACGACGAGGCGGACCAGGCGCTGCGGGCCGCCGGGCTCGGCCGGCTGGTCGACGGGGACACCGGCGTGCTCGACGTGGCCGCGCTGCGCGCCGCGGCCGAGCCGCAGGCGACCGCAGCCGACTGGGGCACGCAGTTCGACGGGATGGTCTCCTCCGCGGCCGGCAAGGGGTGGACGGCGGACGACGGCGCCGGGTTGCAGGTGCACGTCGAGCCCGCGGCATCCGCCTGATCAGTTCCGAAACGCCGACGGAGCGGTACCGACGCGCTGTGGAATCGATCAGATTGCGCGTCGATGTTGTGGTCGCTCCACTTTCTAGGGAACGATTGCACGGTGACCACCACGGACGTGCCACAGCGAACCTCCGGTGCCCGCCCCCCGGGTCGGCCGCTGTCCACCGAGCTGTCCGGGCAACTGGTCGCCGTCGCGATGGACATCCTCGCCGACGAGGGGTGGGGCCGGCTCAACAGCGACCGGGTCGCCGCGCGCGCCCGCGCGGGCAAGGCGGGCATCTACCGCCGCTGGCCCACGATGGCCGCGCTCGCCCGGCACGCCCTGAGCACGACCACCCTGGTCGCCGTGCCGGAGGGCGCCGGGTCGCTGAGCGCTGACCTGTGCGCGCTGCTCCGGCCCTGGACGCGGCCGCTGAGCCGGGAGGAGCGGGCCGCCGCCAGCCTCGTGGGTGCCGCCCGGCACGACGAGGAGCTGCGCGCCGGGCTCGACGAGGCCCTGGTGCACCCGCTGGCCGGCGCGGTGCGCGAGCTCGCCGACCGGGAGGCCGGTCGCGGGCGGGAGCTCCCCGACGAGCGGGTCGCCCTCCTCGGTCAGGTGCTGCAGGCGCTGTGGTGGCAGCGCTACACGAGCTTCGGCGCCGCCCCGATGAGCACCGAACAGGTCGAGGACCTGGTCGACGACGTCCTGCTGCCGATCACCGACCCGGACCGCGCCGCGCCGCGCCGCTGAGTCAGCCGGCCGGGTCGAACAGCCGGCCGGCCAGGGCGCGCGCGCACCGCTCGACCTCGGTGAGCGTCCCCGCCGTCGTCCCCCGGGCGACGGACGGGCGGTGGCCGTCCGGGTCGGCGGCCAGCACGAGACGGCGGTTCTCCAGCACCAGGGCCCGACCGGCGACCAGGAACAGGTCGGCGACGAGCCGGCTGAGCACGCGCGCCGCCGTCGGGTCCATCGCCGGTGCCGCTGACCATTCTCCGTTGGCGATCGCCGCGGTGAGCGCGACGGTGACCCGCTCACCGGTCTGCTCGACCAGGGTGCGCTCGCGGGCCTGCAGGGACGTCGAGGCATCCAGCGCCTCGACGTAGCCGCGGTTCTCCGGCCGGGCCTCCCGCTCGAGCACCTCGACGAGGTCGAGCTCCAGGTAGTCGCGCAACGCGGTCACCGGGTCGGTGCCCGGGGCGCGCCCGGTGACCGCCGCAACGGACAGCTCGACCCACGGGGTGCGCCCGGCGAAGAAGAGCGCCTCCTTGGTCTCGAAGTGGTTGAACACCGTCTGGACGGCGACGTCGGCAGCGGCGGCGACGTCGGCGATGGTGACCGCGTCGAACCCGCGCTCGGCGAACAGCCGCTGCGCCGTCTCGCGCACCGCCGCCCGGGTCTGCGCCTTGCGGCGCTCCCGGCGGCCCCCGCTGTCGGCAGTCACGGCGAACAATCTAGATGAATTCGTCCGTAACTCATCGGCCCGCAGCTGAGCCGGTCAGCACAGCGTCCGCCGCAGCGCGGACGGCGGGGTGCGCCGCTGCCCCGTCGGTCCACACCGCGTGGGCCCACGACCGGACCAGTGCGGGCAGGTCCACCACGTCGAGGTCGGCGGCCAGGTCGGCCACGGTCGTCGTCCAGCGGACCGGCCGGGACGGCAGCCGGGGTGCCGCGTCGTCCACCCGTCCGGCCAGCCCACCGGCGCGGAGCGGGTCGGTGCCGCGCTCCAGCCACAGGCACAGCCGCAGCGCGGCTGCGGCCGGTTCCCCGGCCACCGGGTGCTGGGCGGCGTAGGCGTCGGTGGCCAGCTGCAGCAGGGCCGCGGTCCGCACGTCCTGCGCCGCCTCCTCCCGGAGCCCGCGCACGGTCACCTCGAACAGGCCGGCGCAGCTCGCGGAGGCGCCGGGCGAGCTGCCGACCGGCCCGGGGACGAGCACCGCCCCGCAGCCCGGGCAGACCTCGGCCTCCGGCCGCTCCGGGCCGGCCGGGTCCGCGGTCGCGGTGTCGGCACGGGTCTCGGCGTCGGTCACGGTGGTCGATCGTGCCGCACCCGGCCGTCCGGTGTGCCCGCGGGCTGTCGTCGCGACCAGCCTGGCACCAGGGGTCGGGCGGTCGGCGGGCAGCGCCTAGCGTGGTCCGGATCACCCCTGCGGACCCGGAGACGATCGATGAAGACGCACGGAGCTGTGCTGCGCGGGCCCGGCGACTGGGAGGTCGTCGAGCTCGAGGTCCTCGACCCGGCGCCGGGCCAGGTGCTGGTCGAGATGGCCTTCGCCGGCCTGTGCCACTCCGACGAGCACCTGCGCTTCGAGAGCCAGCGGTACCCGATCGTCGGCGGCCACGAGGGGGCCGGCACGGTGCTCGCCGTCGGTGCGGGCGTCCGGACGGTGCAGCCCGGCGACCACGTCGTCACCTCCTTCCTGCCCGCGTGCGGGCACTGCCGGTGGTGCGCGTCGGGCCGGTCCAACCTCTGCGACCTGGGCGCGACCATCGGCACCGGGCAGCTCCCCGACGGCACCTGGCCGTTCCGGCTGGACGGCGCGGAGGTCGGCGGCTTCTGCATGGTCGGTGCCTTCGCCCGGCACTCCCTGCTGTCGGAGTTCTCCTGCGTGCGGATCGAGCCCCACCTGCCGCTGGACGTCGCCGCGCTGATGGCCTGCAGCGTGCCGACCGGCTGGGGCTCGGCGGTGAACGCCGGCCCGGTGCGGCAGGGGGACGTCGTGGTCGTCGTCGGCACCGGCGGGGTCGGCTGCAACGCGGTGCAGGGCGCGGCGATGGCCGGTGCCGGGCACGTCATCGCCGTCGACCCGGTCGAGTTCCGCCGCGAGTTCGCCCGCACGCTGGGTGCCACCCACGCGGTGGCCGGCACCAGGGAGGCCGCGTCGCTGGCCAAGGAGCTGTCCCGGGGCACCGGCGCGGACGTCGTCGTCCTGGCCACCGGCACCACCAGCTCGGAGGTCACCGGTGGTGCCCACCGCTGCCTGGGCAAGGGCGGCACGCTGGTGCTCACCGGCCTGGCCGACCACACGCTGGACACCACGGTCGCGCTGCCGGGCAACATCACCACCGTCTTCGAGCAGCGGGTCCAGGGCGCGCTCTACGGGATGTGCAACGCCTACCGCGACATCCCGCGGCTGCTCCGGCTCTACGAGCAGGGGACGCTCAAGGTCTCCGAGCTCATCACCCGGCGCTACGCCCTCGACGAGGTCAACCAGGGCTACCAGGACCAGCGCGACGGGACCGTCATCCGCGGCATGCTCCAGCACCAGCACTGAGCGCCGCCCGCGGGGGACCGTGTTGGCCAACATGGCCCCGCGGGGCGTGAGGTGGCGGTCGGTTGGGCAACTCACGGGCATGACTGAACCGACCATCGCCGTCCTGGACCTCGATGGCACCCTCGTCGACTCGAACTACCAGCACGCCCTCGCCTGGTACCGCGCCCTGCGCGCGATGGGCGAGACGTTCCCGATCTGGCGGCTGCACCGGCTGATCGGGATGGGCGGCGACCAGGTCATCAAGAGCCTGGGCGGCGACGAGCTCGAGGAGCGGATCGGCGAGGAGGCGCGCAAGCGCCAGGGCGAGGAGGTCGACGCGCTGATCGGCGAGGTCTCGCCGCTGCCCGGCGCCCGCGACCTGCTGCTCGCGATCAAGGAGCGCGGACACCGTCTCGTGCTGGCCAGCTCCGGGCAGCCGCGGCACGTCGACATCGCGGTCGACCTGCTGGACGCCCGCGAGATCGCCGACGCGATCACCTCCAGCGAGGACGCCGAGGCCACCAAGCCGGCGCCGGACCTGCTGCAGGTGGCGCGGCAGAAGCTCGGCGCCTCCGCGGACACCCACAGCGTGATGATCGGCGACTCGGTGTGGGACATCGAGGCGGCCAAGAACGCCGGCATGCCGGCGATCGCCGTCCGTTCCGGCGGGTTCGGGGACGACGAGCTGCGGGATGCCGGCGCGATCTCCATCTACGACACCCCGGGCGACCTCCGGGCCGCGCTGGACGACTCCCCGCTGGCCTAGGCAGGCTGGGGAGCCGGCAGCCCGGGCGCGCCGACCCGGGCCGGCGTGTCCGGCGCCCCGACGTCGGCGGCGACCGTGCGCAGCGCCACGACGACCGCGTCGAGCGGCACCTCGGCGCGCGACGCCTGCAGCGTCGTCCCCGGGCCGGAGGCGGTGAGCAGGAGCCGCACTCCGGCGTCGTGCACCGCCCGCAGTGCGGGCAGGACGGTCGCCGGCTCGTGCCGCAGCAGCTCCTCGGGGAAGCAGAGCCCCAGCCGCTCGGGGGACAGGCCGCCGGCGGCGAGCGCGTCGGCCACGTCCTCGGGGAGGGTCCCGGCCGCGGTCAGCCCGGCCGGGAGCTGGACGCCGACGCCCACCGTGCCCGGGAACGCGGCTGCGTCGCGGCAGGCCCGGGTCAGCAGCCAGCGGCGCAGCACCGCCTGCAGCCCGGCGCGCTCGGCTGCGGACCAGGCGTCGTCGGCCGGGAGCTCGCCCCAGGTGGGGTGCACCCAGACGACGTCGGCCCGCAGCCCGGCCGGCCGGCCGGTGCCGACGTCGCTGAGCACGTCGTAGCGGAGCTGGACCTGGTGGAGCACGGGTGCGGACAGGAGCCTCATGCCGCTCCATCGACCGGCGGCCGCGCCCTCCGGAGACCGGGTGCACGGGGTTCACCCGCCCGGGCACGCCGGTCACCTGTTCGGGGTCACCCCTCGGAGAGCGTCACCCGACGACCCCTTCGCCGGCGTCCCGGAGCAGGGCGTACTCCGCCACCGTCGCCATCGGCGGCCGCTGGTCCACCGCCACCGCGGTGCTCATCGGGACGAACCGCTCGCCGTCGTGGCGGAACTGCGTGAGCAGGCCGCCGGGCTCCAGGCGGCGGCCGTGCCGGCCCCGCTCGGCCCGGGTCAGCAGGGTGTTCACGATCTGCCCGGCCATGGCGCCCAGCGCCTGGTCGCTCTGGTGGGAGTGCGTGCGGGTGCCCAGGTCGACCTGCGCCAGCCCGGACAGCCCGCAGACCTGCAGCAGGTCGATCAGCAGCCCGACCTCGATGCCGTAGGAGGACACGAACGGCACCTGCTCCAGCGCCGACCGGCGCCCCGCGTACTCCCCGCCGAGCGGCTGGACGAACCCGGCGAGCTCGGGCCACAGCGCGTTGAGCAGCGGGCGGGCGGTGAGCTCGGTGACCCGGCCGCCTCCGGCCGGCCGGTGCTCGCCGTCGATGCTCAGCGGACGGGTGTAGCAGCCCTTGACGTAGTCGACCCGGGCCTCGGTCAGCAGCGGGGTGAGCAGCCCCGGCACGTAGTGGCTGACGTCGCCGAGCAGGTCGGAGTCCATGAAGACGACGAGGTCGCCGGTGGTGGCGGCCAGCGACTTCCACAGCGCCTCGCCCTTGCCCCGGCGGTCGCCGTGGGAGGGGAGCACGTCGGCCGCGGCGACGACGTCGGCCCCGGCCGCGCGGGCCACCTCCGCCGTCCGGTCGCTGGAGTTCGAGTCGACGACGACCACCTCGTCGACCAGCGGGACGTCGGTCACCCAGCGGTCGACGAGATCGCGGACGAGGACGCCGACGGTCGGCTCCTCGTCCCGGGCGGGCAGGACGACGCTGACCCGGTGCCCGCCGCGGCGCTTGGCCGACAGCAGGGCAGGGACGTCGATCTCGGCCAGGGAGGTGGCCGACGTGGTGCGGTTCTCGAACCATGCGCGGGCGTCAGGTCGCATCCGCCCACTGTCGAGCACGTCGGCCACCCCCTGCACGTCGCCGGGGCGTCGTTCACATGAACGTCACGCGGCCCCTGGGACCCGGGTGCGTCGTGCGGCCCCGTCCGCCGTCCGCGCGCACGAGGGGTGGATGGGGCCGGTGGGTGCGGTGGGGCGCGACC
>NZ_SJEX01000043.1 GCF_005930495.1 Modestobacter excelsi
CGGTCGCGCTGGGCGCGGCGGCCGGGCGGGTGGCGTGACGGCGCGGGCGGTCAGCGCCGTCGTGCTGGGCAGGGATGTGCTGGCTGGAAGTCATACGTGGTTCCTCAACAGTCCGGTGGCTCCCGTTCATCCACCGGGCGCGGGGCACCCGTCAGGGGCCGCTTCGCACATCCGGGTCGGACGTCGGGTCGCCGGCGCGCCTCCGTGGCGCAGCCTCGCGCCGACGTCGAGTCCACCTGCTCTCGGAGTGAGCAGGGGGCGGCGCCGGTGATCCCCACTCTGCCAGAGACGGTCGCGCTGCGCGGGGACGTCGAGGAGGTGCTCGTCACATCGGGGTGGCCACCGCGCCGGTCGGTGCGGACCCGCGGAAGGTGCGCCGGTAGGTCAGCGGCGCCACGCCGATGGCGGCGTGCAGGTGCTGGCGCAGCGACGCGGTGGTGCCGAACCCCGCCTCGTCGGCCACCCGCTCGACCGGGGTGTCGGTCGACTCCAGCAGGTGCCGGGCCAGCGCCACCCGCTGCTGCGTCAGCCACCGCTGCGGGCTCAGCCCGGTCTCCTGGCGGAACCGGCGGGTGAACGTGCGCACGCTCATCCGGGCGTGCCCGGCCAGCTCGGCGAGGGTCAGCGGCTCGCCCAGCCGGGTCATCGCCCAGGCCCGGGTGTCCGCCGTCCCGGTCCCGTCGGGGTCGGGCAGCGGCCGCTCGATGAACTGCGACTGGCCGCCGTCCCGCCACGGCGAGGCCACCCGCCGGCGGGCGACGCTGTTGGCCACCTCGCTGCCGTGGTCCCGGCGCACCACGTGCAGCAGCAGGTCGATGCCGGCGGCGTTACCGGCCGAGGTGAGCACGTCGCCGTCGTCGACGAAGAGCACGTCGGGGTCGAGGCGGACCTGCGGGAAGAAGCCGGAGAACGCGGCGGCGTGCATCCAGTGCGTGGTGGCCGGGCGACCGTCGAGCAGCCCGGCGGCCGCGAGCACGAACGCCCCGGTGCAGATGGAGACGATCCGGGCGTGCGAGGCCGCGCGGGTCAGCGCGTCGGTCAGGACGGGGGAGAGGACGCCGTCCGACTGCGGTCCGCCGTAGACGCCCGGAACGACGACGGTGTCGGCGGTCTCCAGCAGGCGGAGGTCGTGGTCGGGCAGCACCGCGTAGCCGGCGCTGGTGCGCACCGGGCCGCCGTCCACCGTGGCGACCCGGACCCGGTACAGCGGCCGCCCCTCGGCGTCGACGGCGCCGCCGAGGAAGGCGTGCGGCAGGCCGAGTTCGAAGGCGACGGTCGTGTCCATCGCGAGGACGGCGACCTCGTGCACGGCGGAATCGGACATGGCCGGATCGTTGCACATGCTGGCTCTCGGGCCACTGGTTGCAGGCGCGCGTCGCCCGGCAGGATCTGCCGGGTGACCACCGCGCTGCCGACCCGCACCTCCCGGATCCACCCCGCGTGGTGGGTCGCCGCGGTGACCTTCCTGGCGCTGATCGGCGCGGCCGCGTTCCGCGCGGTGCCGGGCGTGCTCATCGACCCGCTGCACGAGGAGTTCGGCTGGTCGCTGTCGACCATCTCGCTGGCCGTCGCGATCAACCTGGCGCTGTACGGGCTCACCGCGCCGTTCGCCGCGGCGCTGATGGAGCGGTTCGGCATCCGCCGGGTCGTGGTCGCCGCGCTGCTGGTGGTCGCCGTCGGCAGCGGGCTGACCGTCTTCATGACGGCGAGCTGGCAGCTGGTGCTCTGCTGGGGCGTGCTGGTCGGGCTGGGCACCGGCTCGATGGCGATGTCGCTGGTCGCGACGGTGACCGGGCGCTGGTTCGTGGCCCGCCGGGGGCTGGTGTCCGGTGTGCTGACCGCGGCCGGGGCGACCGGGCAGCTGGTCTTCCTGCCCCTGGTGGCCGCCGTCTCCACCCGCTGGGGCTGGCGCCCCGCGGCGCTGGGCACCGCGGCCGCCGCGCTCGCGGTCGCCCCGTTCGTGGCCTGGCTGCTGCGCGACCGCCCCCGCGACGTCGGGGTCGCGCCCTACGGCGGCACGCCCGCGGACGACGTCGAGCCGGCCCGCGGCAACCCGGCCCGCACCGCGCTGCGCGGGCTGGCCGACGCCGTCCGCACCCGGGTGTTCTGGCTGCTCGCCGGCGGGTTCATGATCTGCGGGGCATCGACGAACGGGCTGGTGCAGCCGCACTTCATCCCCGCCGCGCACGACCACGGCATGCCGGTGACCACCGCAGCCGGGCTGCTGGCGATCGTCGGGGTCTTCGACGTCGCCGGCACGATCTTCTCCGGCTGGCTCACCGACCGCGCCGACCCGCGGCTGCTGCTGCTGGCCTACTACGGCCTGCGCGGGATGTCGCTGTTCCTGCTGCCGCAGCTGTTCGGCACCGACATCCAGGCCTCGATGATCGCCTTCATCGTCTTCTACGGCCTGGACTGGGTGGCCACGGTGCCCCCGACGCTGGCGCTGTGCCGGCAGTACTTCGGTGCCCGGGCGCCCGTCGTCTTCGGCTGGGTGTTCGCCTCGCACCAGGTGGGGGCCGCCCTGGCTGCGTTCGGTGCCGGCGTCATCCGCGACGTCACCGGCTCCTACGACGGCGCCTGGTACGGCGCAGCTGCGCTCTGCGTGGTCGCCGCGACCCTGTCGATCTCGATCCGCCGCCGGCCGTCGTCCCCGGGGACCACCCTCCCGGTCGAGCCGGTCCCCGCCGCCGCCGACCAGGCCCACGGCTAGATCCCGCTCTCGGCGCCGGGGCCGCAGGGGGGCTACGCCGGGACGGCGGACGACGTCACACCGACGGCGACCTCGTCGTCGTCCCGGCCATGGTGGCCGCATGGCCGGTCACCGGTGCCGGCCGTGGACGACGCCCATGACACGGGCCAGCGCGTCAGCGGCGGCGGGCGGGCGGCCGAAGCTCATCAGGTTCACCGGCAGGGCCACGCGCTGGCGGGTGATCGCCTTCGCCCGGGTGAACTCGCGCAACCCGTCCGCGCCGTGGACCCGGCCGAAGCCGCTGTCGCCGACGCCGCCGAAGGGCAGCGCGGGCACCGAGGCGAAGGTCAGCACCGAGTTGATCGACGTCATGCCGCTGCGCATCCGGCGGGCCAGGTCCACCGCCCGCGCGGTCGAGCCGCTGAACACCGAGCCGCCCAGGCCGAGCGAGATGGCGTTGGCGCGCCGCAGGCCCTCCTCGGCGTCGGCCACCCTCGCGATGGTGAGCGTCGGCCCGAAGGTCTCCTCCTGGACCGCCGCGGAGCTCTCCGGCACGTCGAGCAGCACGGTCGGGGCGATGTAGCCGCCCTCGACGGTGCCCCCGGTGGCGACCCGGCCGCCCGCCGCACGGGCGTCGTCCAGGTGCCGACGGACGACGTCGCTCTGGCTCGCCATGGTCATCGGGCCGTAGGTCGCCGCGTCGTCCGACCCCGGACGCAGGTCGGCCACCCGCCTGGTGACCTCGGCGACGAACCGGTCGTAGACGGCGCTGGTGGCGTAGACCCGCTCGATGCCGATGCAGGTCTGCCCGGCGTTGCTCATCCCGCCCCACACCGCGGCGTCCGCGGCGGCGACCACGTCGGCGTCGTCGTCGACGATCATCGCGTCCTTGCCCCCGCACTCCATGAGCACCGGGGTGAGCGTCTCGGCGCAGGTGGCCATCACCTCCCGCCCGGTCGCGGCCGAGCCGGTGAAGGCCAGCTTGCCGACGCCGGCCCGGCACAGCGCCGCACCGGTCTCACCGGAGCCGGTGACCAACTGGAAGGCGTCGGCCACGTCGGGGACGGCGGCCCGCCAGGCTGCGGCCAGCCACGCGCCGACGGCCGGGGTGTACTCGCTGGGCTTGAACACGACGGCGTTGCCCGCGGCCAGCGCGTAGGCGATCGAGCCCATCGGCGTGAAGACCGGGTAGTTCCACGGGCCGATCACCCCGACGACGCCGAGCGGCTGGTACTCCACGGAGGCGGCGTGGTTGGCGGCGAGCAGGCCGGGGTTGACCCGGCGCGGGCCGAGCGTCTTCCGCGCGTGCGCGCCGGCCCAGGCGAGGTGGTCGACGGCGAGGGTGATCTCGAGGATGGCGTCGGCGTGCGGCTTGCCGTTCTCCCGGTGCACCAGGTCGGCGAGCTCGTGCATCCGGCGGGCCAGGTACCCGCGGTAGGCGGCGAGCCGCAGCCGCCGTTCGGCGAAGCCGAGGGCGGCCCACCGCTCGGCGGCGACCCGGGCCCGCTCGACGGTCTCCCGGACGGCGTCCGCGTCGTGCACCGGGAAGACCCCGACGACGGCGCCGGTGGCCGGGTCCGTGGACTCGAAGGTGCCCCTCCCGGTGGTGGCCGGGACGCTGTCCAACTCCTCGCTGAGCGGCATGGCACGGCAGGTTACCGGCCGGTAGTGCGTTCCGCCCGCATGACTCCTCGGTGCAACTCGGTGGTGCCCCGCCGATCCGGTGCGACCGATGTCCTCTCGCGATGTGCGCCCGGCGGTCGGGCGCGGGAGGCGGAGGCACGTGGGGCAGGCTGGGACAGCGCGCGGTGAGATCGACTTCGCCGCGGTGTTCGGTGCACTGCCGACGTCGTTCCTGGTCATGACGCCCGACCTGGTCATCGTCGAGGCGAACGCGGCCTACCTGGCCACCACCGGGCGCACCCGCGCCGAGCTCGTCGGCCGGCCGGTCTTCGAGGCGTTCCCGGGCAACCCGTCCGACAGCGAGGCCGACGGCGGGGTCAGCAAGGTCCAGGCGTTCTTCGAGCGCGCCCGGGACACCCGGCGGCCGGACACCATGCCGGTCCAGGAGTACGACATCCCCGACGGCACGGGGGGCTACAGCAAGCGGTTCTGGAGCCTGATCAGCACGCCGGTCCTGGACGCCGAGGGCCGCTGCGCCTACGTGGTCCAGCGCGCCGAGGACATCACCGACTACGTGGTCCAGCAGCGCCGCGCCGGCGTCGTCGACCCCACCGACCTCGAGCGGCGCGTCCTGGAGGTCGAGTCCGACCTGTACGCCCGCAGCCTCGAGCTCGCCGACGCCCGGGCCGCCCAGGCCGCCAGCGCCGGGCGGCTCACCGCGCTCGCCGGGGTCGCACTGCGGCTGGCGGGCGCCGAGACCGTCGCCGACCTGGTCTCGGTGGTCACCGAGGGTGGGCTGGCCGTGGTGGGCGCACCCGGCGGTGCCGTGGCGGTCCGGGACGGCGACGCGCTGCGGTCGGTGGTCTCCGCGGAGCTCGGCGGCCCGCGGACCCAGCAGACCTACGGGCTGCAGCCCTCGGCGGGCCGCTGCCGGTCAGCGTCGCCGCGCGCACCGGCCGCCCGGTGCTGCTGCCCGACCCCGCGGCATCGCTCGCCTTCGCCCCCGAGATGGCCGGCGTCGTCGAGGCCACCGGCGGGGTGGCCTACGCCAGCCTGCCGCTGCGCACCCGGACCCGGGACCTGGGCGTGCTGACCGTCGTCTGGGACGAGCCGCAGGCCTTCGTCCCCGCGGAGGTTGAGGTGCTGGTCGCGTTCGCCGCGCAGTGCAGCCAGGCGCTCGACCGCATCCAGACCCGCGAGGCGGAGCTCCGCAGCGCCCGGCAGCTGACCGCGCTCGCCGAGCTGGCCCTGGCGCTGGGGCGCGCGGAGTCGGTTCACGAGCTGACG
This sequence comes from Modestobacter excelsi, assembly GCF_005930495.1. Taxonomy (GTDB): domain Bacteria; phylum Actinomycetota; class Actinomycetes; order Mycobacteriales; family Geodermatophilaceae; genus Modestobacter; species Modestobacter excelsi. The sequence continues at coordinate 5,603 of NZ_SJEX01000043.1, forward strand.
GCGACCGTGGTGGACCGCGGTCTCGCGGTGCTCGGTGCCCAGGGCGGCGCCGTGGCGGTCACCGACCCCGACGACCCGACGACCCTCCGGCTGGTCATCACCGAGGGGCTGGGCGCGGTCGCGCAGCAGGCCTACGCGGTGCTGGCGCTCGACGGACCGATGCCGGTCAGCATCGCCGCCCGCACCCGCCGTCCCGTGGTGGTCCACGACGCCGCGGAGTCACTCGCCCTGACCCCGGACATGGAGCAGGTCATGCCCGACACGGGGTGCCAGGCCTGGTTCGCGCTCCCGCTGGAGACCGGCGGCCGGCTGGTCGGCGCCCTGGTGGTCGGCTGGGCGGAGCCGCAGGTGTTCGGCGCGGCCGACTCGGAGGTCGTGGTCGCCTTCGCCGCCCAGGCCGCCCTGGCGCTGGACCGGCTGCAGACCCGGGTGGCCGAGCGGACCGCGCTGACCGCGCTGGCCGGCACGGTGGAGGCGCTGCAGCCCAGCCTGCTGCCCGAGCCGCCGGAGCCCGACCACCTGGAGGTGTCCGTCCGGTACCTCCCCGCCGCGCGGCAGGCCCAGGTCGGCGGCGACTGGTACGACAGCTTCCTGCTCTCCGACGGGCGCACCGTGCTGGTCATCGGCGACGTGACCGGCCACGACAGCCACGCGGCCGCCGCGATGGCCCAGGTGCGCAACGTGCTCCGCGGGGTCGCCCACCACAGCGGCGGCACGCCGGCGGAGGTGCTCACCGGGCTGGACGCCGCCATGCGGGACCTCGACATCGGCACGCTGGCCACCGCGGTGCTCGCGACCGTCGAGCAGACCGCCGCCGACGCCGCCCGCGGGGCCCGGGTGCTGCGCTGGTCCAACGCCGGGCACCCGCCACCGCTGCTGGTGCAGCCCGACGGCAGCATCGAGGTGCTGGAGCGCCCGGCGGACCTGCTGCTCGGCGTCGACCCGGAGCGCTCCCGGCACGACCACGCGCGGGAGCTGGTGCCGGGCTCGACCGTGCTGCTCTACACCGACGGGCTCATCGAGCGCCGCGGCGTCCCGCTCGACGACGGCGTGCGGTGGCTCGGCGACCTGCTCAGCGAGCTCCGCCACCTCGACCTCGAGGAGCTGTGCGACCGGGTGCTGGGTGAGCTCGCCGGCCCGGTCGACGACGACGTCGCGCTGCTCGCGATCCGGGCGCACCCGGAGGACCGGCCGCGCCCGCCGTCGGCCGGCCCCGGGCGGCTGCCGGCGGAGCACAGCGCGCTGCGCTGACCCCGCTGCCCACCCGAGGCGGTCGGACCAGGCCGCCGTCGGCGCGTGCGTGCCGCCAGCGAGGACGGCGGGCAGCGGCTCGCGGTGGACGTGCACCCCGACTGACGCCGGCCGGTCGGGCATGCTGCGCAGGTGCCTGACCCCGCCGAGCTGCGCCGCCGGGTGCTGGCCGCCTGGACCGACTCCCCGGCCCGCTTCCGGGAGGACGCGAACGCCGAGGAGGACCTGGTCCTCGGCGGCTACCGCGACCGGCTGCTCGTCGAGCTCGCGCAGAACGCCGCGGACGCGGCCGCCCGGGCCGGCGTCCCCGGTTCGCTGCGGCTGCACCTGGACGGCGAGGTCCTCCGCGCGGCCAACACCGGCGCCCCGCTGGACGACGAGGGCGTCCAGGCGCTGGCCAGCCTGCGGGCCAGCGCGAAGCGGGACGCCGCCGCCGTCGGCCGGTTCGGCGTCGGGTTCTCCGCCGTCCTGGCCGTCAGCGACGAGCCGGCCGTCGTCTCCACCGACCGCTCGGTCCGGTTCAGCGCCGAGCGGACCCGGGCCGCCGTCGCCGCCGTGCCCGCCCTCGCCGAGGAGGTGGCCCGCCGGGGCGGCGCCGTCCCGGTCCTCCGGCTGCCGTTCGCCGCCGACGGCGCCCCGCCGGACGGGTTCGCCACCGAGGTCGTCCTGCCGCTGCGGCCCGGCACGGCCGGTCAGGTCCGCACCGCGCTGGCCGGCCTGGACGCCGAGCTGCTGCTCGCCCTCCCGGCGCTCAGCCGCATCGACGTCGTCCTCGACGGCTCGGTCCGCACCCTCCGTTCACTTTCGGCGCGGAAAGCGGAGGTGGTGCTCACCGATGGGGACCGGACGACGACCTGGCGGGTCGTCCAGCGCTCCGGCGAGCTGCCCGAGGAGCTGTTCGCCGACCGGCCGGTGGAGGAGCGCGACCGCCGCGGCTACACCGTCACCTGGGCCGTCCCGGTCCAGGACGGGGTCCCGGTCCCGCTGGCCGGCCGGCAGGTGGTGCACGCCCCGACACCCAGCGACGAGCCGCTCTCGCTGCCCGCCCGGCTGATCGCGCCGTTCCCGCTCGGCCCCGACCGGCGGCACGTCGCGCCCGGCCCGGTCACCGACGCGCTGGTGCAGGTGGCCGCCGACGGCTGTGCCGAACTCCTCGCGGAGCTGCCGGCCGACCCGGTCCTGCTCCGGCTCGTGCCCCGCACCGGCCTCGCCGCCGCCGAGCTGGACGCCGTGCTGTGCCGCGCCGTCCTCGGTCGGCTCCGCGACTCCCCCTGGCTGCCGCCCGCCGACCCGGAGGAGGCCCCGCTCCTCCCGGACCGCGCGGTCGCCCTCGACGACCCGACCGACGACCGGGTCGCCGCGCTCGTCGGGGTGCTGCCCGGCCTGCTGCCGGCTGCGTGGTCTCGGCGGTCGGACGCGGCGGTGCTCAGCGCGCTCGGCGTCCGCCGCGCCGGGCTGGCCGAGGTCGTAGAGGCGGTCCGGGGCGTGCAGCGGCCCGGCTCCTGGTGGGCCGGGCTCTACGCCGCCCTGGAGACCGCCGACCGGGACGAGCTCGCGGCCCTCCCGGTGCCGCTGGCCGACGGCCGGACGGCGCAGAGCCCGGCCGGTGTGCTGCTCACCGACGACTCGCTGCCCGCCGACCGGCTCGCCCCGCTCGGCCTGCGCATCGCCGACCCGGCGGCGGCGGCCGGGCCGGCGCACCGGGTGCTGGAGCGGCTCGGCGCACGCCCGGCGACCGCGGCCGCCGTGCTCGCCGATCCCGACGTGCGGGCCGCGGTGGAGGCCTCGCTGGACGAGGCCGACGACGGCGCGGACGTCGAGCCGCTGGCCCTCGCCGTGCTCACCCTGGTCGCCGCCGCCGGGACGGCGCCCGGTGAGCTGCCGTGGCTGGCCGAGCTGGCGCTGCCCGACGACGACGGCGGCTGGGCGCCGGCGGGGGAGCTGGTGCGCCCCGGCTCCCCGCTCTCCGACGTCCTCGCGCCTGCCGCGCTCGGCGCGCTGGACCCCGAGTTCGCCGTCGGTCAGGACGTCGCCGCGCTGCGGGCCGTCGGGGTGCTCGACACCTTCGCGCTGGCCACCGCCGAGGACCCCGACGACCTCGACGTCGACCGCGTCGAGGAGTGGGTGGACGCCGTCCTGGACCGGCTGCCCGCCGACGCCCCGCCGCCGGTCTGGCCACCGCTGACCGCGGTGCGCGACCTGGAACTGGTCCGCGACTGGGACCGGGCGCTGCCGCTGCTGGCCGGGCTGCCGGCCGCCGCGCGGGCCGACGTCGACCTCGGCGGCACCGTGGTCCCCGGCTACCTGCGCTGGTGGCTGCGCACGTCACCGGTGCTGCACGGCACCCGGCCCGACCGGCTGCGCTCCCCGGACAGCGCGGAGCTGCGGGGGCTGTACGAACCGGTGCCGGAGCTGCCGGCCGAGGTCCTGGCGCTGCTGCGGCCGCCGGCGACGGTGGCCGACGTGCTGGCCGACGTCGACGACGCCCTCGACCTGCTCGACCGGCTGGGCGACCCCGCGCGGACGGTCGGCCCGGCCGTGCTGCGCACCGTCTACGCCGACCTGGCCGCCGCGCTGGCCGACGTGGACGTCGAGCCCCCACGCCGGGTCCGGGTCGCGCCCGACCGGGTCAGCGACGAGGCGGTGGTCCTGGACGCGCCCTGGTTGCAGCCGCTGGTCCCCGCCGCCGTCGTCCCGGTGGGCGGGGCGCCCGGCCCGGTCGCCGACCTGCTCGACCTGCCGCTGGCCGGCGAGCAGGCCGGCCGCGCCCGGGTGACCAGCCGAGCCGCGCGCACCGTGCGGTGGGCCGAGGTGCCCGGGGCCGGGCTCGCCGCGGCGCGGCTCGGCGTGCCGGAGCTGACCGGGTCGGTCGCCGTCCACCCGACGCTCACCGTGACCGGCGGCCGGACCGTCTCCTGGTGGCCCGGTGAACCGGACGCGGTGGACGGCTCGCCCGCGGCGCTGGGCCGGGCGCTGGCCTGGCGGTCCGGGGTGTGGCCGCTGCGGCAGGCGCTCGCCGAGGCGTTCGCCCACCCGCAGCGGGCAGCCGAGCTGGCCGCCGAGGACGCCGTCGGCTGAGCGACCCGGCTCCTGGCACCCCCTGTGGTGCACGTCACACCAGCGTGTGAGACTCCCTCAGCCGGTACACGGCCGGCGCACAGCTCCCGGACGAACGCGAGGGGTGGCACGGCGGATGAGGCGTGGAGCCGGCTGGACGGCACGGACGCTGGCAACGGCGGCGGCACTCGCACTCGGCGTGGGGATGGTGGTGGCGCCCGCCGCGAGCGCCACGCCCCCGGGCGGCGGGACCGGAGGGGCGCCACCACCCGTCGGCTGCGCGGAGCTGAGCACCGCCCGGCTGGGCCTGCCGGACACCACCGTCACCTCGGCCGTGGCCGACCCGGGTGACGCCACCACGCCGGCGTCCTGCCGGGTGACGCTGACGGTCACCCACCCGCCGGCCGGGGACGCGGTGACCGTCTGGGTGCACCTGCCCACGGACACCTGGAACGGCCGGTTCCAGGCGGTGGGCGGCGGCGGGTTCCGCGGCGGCTCACCGGACTCGCTGCTGACCCCGCTGCGCGACGGCTACGCCACCGCGGCCACCGACGCCGGCCACCCGGGTGCCACGGCCGACTTCGCGCTGAACCCCGACCGGACGCTGAACTGGGCGGCGATCGAGGACTTCGGCTACCGCGGCGTGCGCGACATGACCGTCACCGCCAAGGCGGTCATCGCCGCGTTCTACGGAACCGGTCCCCAGTACTCCTACTGGAACGGCTGCTCCACCGGCGGCCGGCAGGGCCTGATGGAGGCGCAGCGCTACCCCGACGACTACGACGGCGTGCTGGCCGGTGCTCCCGTCATCAACTACTCGCGTCTGCAGATCGCCCAGATGTGGGGCCAGGTCGTGATGCTCGAGGAGGCCAACCCGGTCGCCCCCTGCAAGTTCGATGCTGCGCTCCGGGCGACCATCGCGGCCTGCGACACCGTCGGGGACGGCGTGATCGACGGCGTGATCGGCGACCCGCTGGGCTGCTCCTTCGACCTGGGCACGCTGGTCGGCACCGCGACACCGTGCGGCGACATCACCGCGGCCGACGTCGAGGTGATGCGCCGGATCGCCCAGGGCCCGCGCACGCAGGACGGGCAGTTCCTCTGGTACGGCCAGGCGCCGGGCACCCCGTACGCCGGGCTCAACGACACCGAGGTGGTCGACGGCCAGCTGGTGGGCAAGCCCTTCCAGTACGACCTCTGGTGGATCGGCCTGTTCCTCGCCCAGGACCCGGGCTGGGACTGGCGGACGCTGACCTACGCCGGCTACGAGGCGTTCTTCCAGCAGTCGATCGAGATGTACTCGGCGGTGTTCTCCGCTGACGACCCGGACCTGTCGGCGTTCGCCGACTCCGGCGGCAAGGCGCTGCTGTGGCACGGCGCGGCGGACTTCGGCGTCCCGTTCCAGGGCACGGTCGACTACGTCGAGCGGGTCCAGGACACGATGGGGCCGGGGCGGACCGACCAGTTCCTCCGGCTGTTCCTCGCCCCGGGCGTCGGTCACTGCGGCGGCGGCGCGGGTCCGCAGCCGGTCGGCCAGTTCGAGGCGCTGGTCGACTGGGTGGAGCGCGGGCACGCGCCGCGGACCCTCGACGCGGAGGCGGTCGACGCCTCGGGGGCGGTCGTGCAGACCCGCCCGCTGTGCGCCTACCCGGAGGTCGCGCGGCTGGTGGGGCACGGCGACCCCGCTGACGCCGGCAGCTACCGCTGCGTCCGCGGCACGGAACTGGAGCCCGCCACCCGCTGACCCGGTCGCTCCCGGCGGGTGGCCGGCCGGCATGCCGACCAGCCACCCCCCCCCGGCCCCGTCCAGAGGCTCGCCCTGAGCATGGTGCGTTGCTGGAACGGCCCCCTTCCCGGGACCCGCCCTGAGCTTGCGAAGGGTGGGGAGGAAGGGGGTCCTTCGTCAGAACCAGCGCGGGGCTGCCTGCGCGCCGGGGGCGTGGCCGTGCCGGCTGTCCGCGCGCGGACCGTGACCGCCGGACCGGCCCGCGGACCGCGGCGCCTGCTCGTTCGCCCGCCACGCGGTGAACAGCGAGACCCAGTGCCCGGCGGTCAGCGCGGAGGCCCGGGACATCGGGGAGAGCCCCTCCGCGTGCAGCCAGCGCACCCCGGCGGTGCCGGGGAGCTGGCTGCGCAGGACCGCACCCAACGCGGGCTGCCTGGTCGCCCCGGGGGCGGAGAGGACCGCGTGCGCCAGCCGGTCGAAGTCGGTCCGGTCGTCCTCGGCGAGCTGGGCGCGGGCGGCGACGGCGGCGGCGTCGAGGGCAGGGGTGGGTCGTGACATGGGGTACCTCCAGCAGGGGTGAGGGCGCCCGCGACGTCCGGCGGGCACGCCGGGGAACGGGGGGAGAGCGGTCACGGCCGGTCGCGAGGGGACCGGCGGACGGCGGGCCGGGGGCCCGCAGGTCAGCTCAGGAGGTGCGCAGCCGCAGCCGCAGCGAGGTGTCGCCCATGAGCAGGACGGTAACGGCGGCCCGGCGTGGCCGTCGACTGGTTTTCAGGACGCGCGCTCGTCGACGCCGCGCTCCTGCGCCGACCGGGCCTTCTCGGCCTGGCGGGCCTGGTGCGCGGCGTACCGGGCGGCGTCCTTCTCCCGCTTGCCGGCGTCCCGGTCCCACTTCTGCTTGCGCTTGCGCGCCCGGACCAGCTCGCGGGCCTCGAAGTCCGGGTGCTCGTCCCAGCTGCTCGCCAGCTGGACGACGACCACGCCGATCCCCCCGAAGATCAGCACGCAGGCGCCCAGGATCGGGTCGACGAGGAACGCCAGCACGGAGAGGAGGGCCCAGAGAGCTCCGGCGACGACGGTCCGCTTCGACATGACCGCCAGTATCCGCGCCCTTCCTGTGCTGGCGGGATCCCGGCCGTGGACGACGTCCGCCGGAGGTGGGCGTCGGCATGCGCGGGCGCATGTCCGACCCCTCCGACCCCCCCGTTCCGCGCCGACCACGTCGGCAGCCTGCTCCGCCCCCCGGCGCTGCTCGACGCGCGCGCCCGGCTCGCCGCCGGGGGATCGACGCCGCGGAGCTCCGCAGCATCGAGGACGCCCGCTCGGGGACCTTCCAGCCGCTGCGCTTCCTGCCGCTGGACCAGCCGGCCCTCTCCCCGCAGTGCGGCTTCAGCTCGACGGTGGAGGGCAACGCGCTGACCCGCGACGAGCAGGTCGCCGAGCTCGCGCTGGTCGTGGAGATGGCGCAGGCGGTCTGGGGGCTGAACGCGCCGGTGACTTCCAGGTGGCTGCCCCGGCGTGGCGCGGGCCGCCACGCCGAAGACCCTTGTGCACGACCGATGTCGTCTCTAACGTCTTCTCCGCGGTTCAACCACCAGCCGCGACCGGGCACCCCATGCCCGGCGCACGAGGCTGGTGGCAGGTGCCGCCGGTCACGACGGCCCCACTGGAGGTCTCCATGACCGCGTCGATCGACATCGACCCCACCCGCATCGACGTCCGCGCCGCGACCAGCTCGTCCGGCACAGTCGTCCGGGTCAGCGGCGAGGTCGACTCCACCACCGCCCCGGGCCTGCGCAACTGCCTGCTCGAGGTCGTGGCCCGACCGGGCTCCACGGCCGTCGAGGTCGACCTGCAGGGCGTCACCTTCCTGGACTCGGCGGGGCTCTCCGCGCTGGCGACCGCGCACCGGGCCGCCGAGGCCGCCGGGCGGGTGCTGCAGATGCGCTGCGGCACCACGCGCGCCGTCGTCCGCCCGCTGCAGATCACCGGCCTGTGGAGCATCTTCACCGTCGTCGACGCCGGCTGAGGGCGCCGGTCCGTCCAGGATGGCCGGATGGCCGACGGCGTTCCTCCCCAGCTCCACCCCTCCCTCGCGGCGCTGCTGCCCGGGCTGTCGAGCGCGCCGGCGCGTGAGGTCGGCCTCGACGCTGCCCGCCGCAGGTTCAGCGAGCTGCTGACCGCGGGCCTCGCCCGCGCGCCCGAGGTCGACGTCGACGACGTCCTGCTGGACGGGCTCGCCGCCCGGGTCTACCGGCCCGCCGCCGGCGGGGGCGCCACCGTCGTCTTCCTACACGGTGGCGGCTGGACGCTGGGCAGCGTCGACGACTACGACGGGCTGGCTCGCCGACTGGCCGACGGCCTGTCCGCGGTGGTGCTCGCCGTGGAGCACCGCCGCGCTCCCGAGCACCCGTTCCCCGCCGCCGTGGACGACGCCGTCGCCGGCACCCGGTGGGCGATCGAGCACGCCGCGGACCTGGGTGGGGACCCGGCCCGGGTCGCGGTCGCCGGGGACAGCGGCGGCGGCAACCTGGCCGCGGTCGTCTGCCAGCAGCTCCGCGACGCCGGCGGTCCGCAACCGGTGGCGCAGCTGCTGCTGTACCCGAACGTCTCCCGCGGCGCCGACCAGCCCTCGGTGCAGGCTTTCGGGCACCTGCCGTTCCTCACCCTGTCCGACATGGGCTGGTACACCCGCAACTACGTGCCGCGGGGCACCGACCTGGGCGACCCCCGGATCAGCCCGGCGGAGGGGGACCTCGCCGGCCTGCCGCCGGCACTGGTCGTCACCGCCGGGGCCGACCCGCTGCACGACTCCGGGCGGGCCTACGCCGAGGCGCTCACCGCGGCCGGCACCCGCGTCGAGTGGCTGGACCTGCCGGACATGCCGCACGGCTTCGCCCACCTGGTCGCGCTCGCGCCGGCCGCGGAGGGGGCGCTGGCGCAGGTCCTCGCCCGCGCCGCCGTCCTGCTGGACCCGGCCGCGGCCGGATGAGCAGTTCGGGCCTGCTGCAGGGGCCCGGCACGAGCCTGCGAGTGACGGGGGGCAGCAGGGTCCTTCATCAGGTCGAGGGGTCTCGGTCGGGGAAACGCGCCCGGGCCAGGGCGTAGACCCCGAACGCGGCGAAGCCGACCGCGACCGCGGTGAGCAGCCACTGCCCGGTCGGGACGCCGGCGATCGCGTGCATCGCGCCGTCCAGCCCGGTCGCCGTCGACACGTCCTCCGTCGCCGCGGCGTAGACCAGCAGGCCGCCGGAGACGGCGAACGCGACGCCCTTGGCCACGTAGCCCACCGAGCCGATCCGCTCGATGAGCGGCTCCCACCGGTCCGGAGCGGCGGCCAGGTCGACGTCCTTCATGAACCCGCCGGTCAGCCCGCGCACCAGCGTGTACGTGCCGACCGCGGCCACCACGACGCCGACGCCGACCACGGCGACCGCGCCGCCGGGGATCTCCAGGGCGTCGTCGGTCAGCTCCCGGAACCGGTCGGCGGCGTCGTAGTCGGCACCGACGGCGAAGAAGAGCGCGGTGACCCCGAGGACGGCGTAGACCGCGCCCTTCGCGGTGCACTTGGCGCAGACGACGGCCGTGCGCAGCCGCCGGGCCGGGCGGAGCAGGCCGGCCCACACGCGCAGCACCTCCCCGGCCTGCCACAGCGCCAGCGCCAGCATGCCCAGCCCGATCACCCAGAGGAGCACCCGGCCGCCGGGGGAACCGGAGACCGTCTGCAGCGCACCGGTCTGGTCGGCGTCCTCGGCGCGCGGACCGACGGCCCAGGCCACCCGGAAGGCGAGCCAGCCGATCAGGACGTGCAGGACGCCGTAGGCCACCAGCCCCACCCGGGCCAGGTGGGTCAGCACCGGGTGGTCGGTCACCTCGCGGGCGCGGGCGACGGCGTCGTGCACCCGTTGCAGGACGGCGGTCACCCCGCGATCGTGCCCGAGCCCGGGCGCGCCCGCTCGGCGGTCACGTGCGCTCGGGGTAGCGGGCCCGGAAGAGGCAGAAGACGCCGAACGCCGCGATGCCGAGCGCGACCACGGTGAGCAGTGCCTTGCCGAAGGGGGCGTCCAGCAGCGTGCGCATGGCGCCGTCCAGGCCGCTGGCCTTCGCCGGGTCGAAGGTGATCGCCGCCCAGCCGATCAGCCCGCCGACCAGGGCGAGCGCGACCCCCTTCGCCGGGTACCCGACCAGGCCGAGCCGCTCGATCACCTGCCGCTGCCCGGCGGTGGCCTGCGCGGTGTCGATCTCCTTCATGAAGTGCTTCGTGACGCCCTTGCGCACGTGGTAGACGCCCACGCCGATGACCACCAGCGCGGCGACGCCGACCAGGAACCGGCCGGCCGGCCAGCTGAACACCCCGGCGACGGCCGACTGCTGCTGCTGCCCGCTCGACTGCCCGCCGCCGGTGGCGAACCTGATCGCGGTGACGGCGAGGAAGACGTAGACGACCGCCTTCGCGACCGACTTGACGATCTTCCCGGTGGCCTTCTTCTTCGCGTCGCCGGAGCCGCGCAGCCGCGGGGTCCAGCGCAGCACCTCGGCGAGCTGCCACAGGGCCAGGGCGATGAGCCCGACGGCCAGCACCCACAGCAGCCCCTTGCCGAACGGCTTGGAGGCCAGCGTGGCCATGGCCCCGGACTGGTCGGCGGTGCCGCCGCCCCCGCCCCAGGCCAGCTGCAGGGCCAGCCAGGCCACCAGCAGGTGGACGATGCCCAGGGCGATCAGCCCGACGCGGGCCAGGTTCTCCAGCGCGTCGCTGTTGCCCGCCCGGTCGGCGCTGGACGAGATGCCCGGTCTGGTCACGGTGGGTCCCTTCGGTCGCGGGAGCGGACGGCGCCCGGATCCGGTGCTCACGTTCCCGTGGCCGCTCAGATTGGCACAACCGCAGGTCGGATGCGCGCCGGACAGGCGCGGCGTCAGCCGACCGGGTGCCGGGCGCGGGCGGAGCAGTGGACGCCGGACGACCCGGTGCCCCGAACCGGTCCGGGCCCGCGGCCGGGGTTCCTCGCGGGCGGACGGTGCGCCTGGGTGGTGCGGTCCCCGGTGGGGGAGACTGGGGGCGTGACGAACGCCGTGACCACCGGCCGGCTGGCCGGAGCCCCCGCCGCCCCGCCCACGCCGCAGCAGGCCCGGTCGACCTGGCCGCGGATGGCCGCCCTCGGTGCCGCCCTGCTGGTGCTCGGTGTGCTGGCGCTGACCTGGTCCGGGACCGGGCCGCGGCTGCTGCTGGCGGCGCTCGGCCTGTTCGCCGTCGTCCGCGGCATCGTGCTGCTCCGCAGCGCCCGCGCCGGTGAGGTCGAGCGGTCCGGCGCGGTCCTCGGCGCCGGTGCCGTCTGGGTCGGCCTCGTCCTCGCCGCGCTGGCGCTGGTGTCCGCCACCACGGCCGGCTGGGCCCTCGTCGCCGCCGTCGTGCTGCTGCCGCCGGTGCTGGCCGCCGCGGTGGCCGCCCGCCGCGCCGCACTGGCCGCCGCCGCGGTGGTCGCCGCCGCCCTCGCGCTCGGGCTGCTCGCCGGCGCCGACGCCCTGCTGTCCACCGGGCGGGTCGTCGTCGGCGTGGTCGTGGCGGCGCTCGGGTTGGCCAACCTGGTCGGTGCCGCCGGCATGGCCCGGATCGCCCGCCGTCCGGCGCCCGCCCCCGTGTCGGCCGGGTGCGGTGGCTGCGCCTGCGGCGCCGGCGGCTGCGGCGCGCTCGGCTGATCCCCGGGCGCGTCCCCCAGTCGTTCCCCGCCGGACACCTCCCCGTCATGCGACCGATCTAGCGTCGTGCGCACGGTGGGTCGGTGACCCCGACCCGCCGGCGCAGCGGCCGCGACCGTCGGCCGGGCACGGAGGAGGGGGACATGCGCACCATCGAACGCACGGTGTGGACCTGCGACAACTGCAGGCACGCCAACGCCGCTGACCGCAAGCGGTGCACCGACTGCGGCACCACCCGGCACTGAGGACCGAGGCCCGCGACCGCGCGCGACGAGGCGCCGGTACGTGGGCTGCCGGTACGTGGGCTGCCGGTACGTGGGCGCCCGCAGGAGTGACCGGACCTCCGCGGGGTAACCCCCGCAGACATGGCAGACCTCGTGGACGCCGCCGGCCGGCTGGTCGCCGTCCCCATCGCCGCGCTGACCCGGGTCCGCGGCGCCAAGCCGATGCACCCCCGGGGGACCCTGTTCACCGCGGTGCTGCAGCGGACCGGGCTGGCCGGCGGCATCCCCTGGCTGGACGCCACCGGCCGCGACGACGTCCTGGTCCGGATCTCCCGCGGCGCCGGGCTGCCCCCTGCGCTGCCCGACCTGCTCGGCTTCGCGCTCCGGGTGCCGGGTGAGCGCCCGGTCGACCTGCTGCTCTCCTCGACCGGCCGCGGGCGGTGGACCCGGCGGGTGCCGGTGCTGCGCCGCGACGCGGCGACCGGCTACGGCTCGATCATGGCCTACCGCAGCGCCGCCGGGCCGGTGTGGCTGGCCGCCGATCCCACCGGCGGCCCGCTGCCCACCGCCCGCGACCGGCTGGCCGCGGCCGCGCCCGGCCGGGTCGTCGTCCTGTCCGCGGCCGTCGGCCGGGGCCCGTGGGCGCGCTTCGGCACCGTGACGCTGGGGGAGCCGAGCACGCCGCCGGACCCGGAGCAGCCCTTCGACGCGGTCCAGCACCCGCCACCGGGGCTGGTCGCCGACGGCCCGCTCGCCCGGTTCCGCCGCCCCGCGTACGCCGCGGCCCGCGCCGCCCGTGGCGTCGCGCTGGAGACCGGCCCGCGGTGAGCGGTCACGTCTTCGTCGTCGGCGCGGACCTGACCCGGCTGTCCTGCGACGACGTCGTCGTCCCCACCGACCGGTCCCGGCGGGTGACCGCGAGCTGGGTGCCGCTGCTGCCCGCGGACGCCGTCGCGGCGCAGGACGAGGACGGGGCGTGCGTGACCGGCACCTGGTACGGCGCGGAACGGGTGCACGAGGTGCCCGGTTGCGGCGACCGGCGCGCCTGGCTGGTCGACACCGTGGACCCCGATGGCTCCCGGGACGGCGAGCGGGGGCTCAGCTGGCTGCTCGACGGCGCCCGCGAGGTGCTGGCCGCGGTCGCCCGGCGTGAGGTCCCGGCACCGGCGCACGGGCGGGCCCGCCGCCTGGTCGGGCTCCCGGCGCTGGGCACCGGCTGGGGTGGCGCCGCCGGGCAGCGGGGGGCCCTGCTCCAGCAGCTGCTGCCGGTGCTCCGCCAGGCCGCCGCCGAGCACGGCTACGACATCGCGCTGGTGCTCCGCCGGCCCAGCGACCTGGCCGCCGCCCAGCGGGTCCGGCGCGGTGACGGCGGCGGCTGGCGGCTGCCCGAGGCGCTGGCCGCGCTCGCGGAGGACCTGGGCCGGCGGGCCCGCGAGGGGGAGCTGGCCGTCTTCCTCGGGGCCGGCGTCAGCGCCGCGGCCGGCCTGCCCACCTGGGAGCAGCTGCTCGCGGAGCTCGCCGTCCGCGCCGGCCTGGACGAGGGGTCGCGCGCCGGGCTGTCCGGCCTCCCGCCGCAGGACGCCGCCGCCCTGCTCGCCCGGGTGCTCGGCCGCGACGAGCTGACCGCCTACGTGCAGGAGCGCTTCGGCCCGGGCTCGTACTCGCTGGCGCACGCGCTGGTCGCCGCGCTGCCGGTGCGCGAGTTCGTGACCACCAACTACGACCCGCTGGTGGAGCTGGCCGCCGCCGACATCGGCCGGCCGATGCGGGTGCTGCCCTTCGAGGAGGCCGCGCCGGGCGCGCCCTGGCTGCTCAAGCTGCACGGCGACGCCGCCCACCCGGACAGCGTCGTGCTGACCCGCGAGCAGTACCTGGAGTTCGGTGACCACCGCAGCGCCCTGGCCGGGGTCCTGCAGTCGCTGCTGCTCACCCGGCACGTCCTCTTCGTCGGCACCTCGATGCTGGACGACGACCTGATCCGGATCGCCCACCAGGTGCGCACCGTGCTGCACGTGCCCGACCCCGCGGAGCGGCGGCGCAGCGGCACCGTGCTGGCACTGCAGGAGGACCCGGTGCGCGCCCGGCTGTGGGAGCGGGACGTCGAGACGGTGGCGATGACCGGTGCGGCGGGGGCCGCTGACGCCTCCCCGGCCGAGGCGGCCCGCCGGCTCGAGGTGCTGCTGGACCTGCTCGGCTGCCTGTCCAGCCGGCCGACCGGCTACCTGCTGGACCCGGCCTACCGCGGGCTGCTCGACGAGGAGGAGGCCGCGCTGGCCGACGCCCTGGCCGACGCCGGGGCGGCGCTCGGCGGCGGGGCGGGGCAGAGCTGGGCGGGCCAGGAGGTGCTCCGGCTGCTGCGCGAGCTGGGTCAGGGCGACGGCTGACCGTTTCCCGCTCCGCTCGCCGGGCAGTGCACCCCCCATGCGCCGGCCCCGGTTCGACCAGTCCCTGCCCATGCTCGCCAAGGGCTACGCCTGGCTGCCCGACCGGCGGCGCACCGCGGGGCGGGACACCGTGCAGACCCGGCTGCTGGGGGTGCGCCGGATGCTGGGGGTCGAGGGCCCGGCCGGTGCGCGGTTCCCCTACGACGAGGACCACGTCCGGCGCAGCGGCGCCCTGCCCGAGCCGGTGGTCAGCACCCTGTTCGGCCACGGCGCGGTGCACACGCTGGACGGCGAGCCGCACCGGGTGCGCAAGGCGATGTTCGTCCACCTGCTGATGGACGACGGGACCGCCGACCTCGTGGACCGGGTCGGCGCGGCCTGGGACGACGCCGTGCCGCGCTGGGCCGCCCAGCCGCAGGTGGTGCTCATGGACGAGGCGGCCCGGGTGCTCACCCGGGGCGTGTGCGACTGGGCCGGCGTCCCGGTGTCCGACGAGGAGCTGCCGGCCCTCGCCGGTGACCTGACCACCCTCGTCGACGGCTTCGCCACCGGCGCCCCGCGGCACTGGCGGGCCCGGCGGGTGCGGCAGCGGCGGGAGGCCTGGCTGGCCGGCATCGTCGACGCGGTGCGCGCCGGCGAGCGGACCCCGCCGGCCGGCTCCGTCCTCGACGTCGTCGCCACCCACCGCGACTCCGAGGGCGAGCTGCTCGAGCCGCGGGTGGCCGCCGTCGAGGTGCTCAACGTCATCCGGCCCACCGTCGCGGTCAGCTGGTTCCTCGGCTTCGCCGCGCACGCGCTGCACCGCTGGCCGACCGGCCGGGAACGGCTGCGGACCGGAGGCGCCTACGCCACCGCGTTCGCGCACGAGGTGCGCCGCTACTACCCGTTCGCGCCGTTCATCGGTGGCCGCGCCCCCCGGGAGGTGGAGTGGGACGGCGAGCGGGTGCCGGCCGGCTCGATGGTGCTGCTGGACCTGTTCGGTCAGGCCCACGACCCGGAGCTGTTCCCCGAGCCCTACGCCTTCCGTCCCGAGCGGTTCCTGACCGAGGACGGCGACCGGGTCCGCGACATCGGTCCGTGGGAGCTGGTGCCGCAGGGCGCCGGCGACCCGCGCACCGGGCACCGCTGCCCGGGGGAGGACGTCACGGTGGCGCTGCTGGCCTCGCTGGCCGTCCGGCTGGCCCGCCTGGGGTACCGGCTGCCCGACCAGGACCTGACCATCTCGCTGCGCCGGATCCCGGCCCGGCCGGCCAGCGGGGTGGTGCTCAGCGACGTGCGGCCGGGTGACCGGCAGGGCCACGCAGGCTGGTGACGGAACGGCGCGGTCGCGTACCGTCCGAGCATGAACGTCCGCGCACGGAACGACGTCCGTGTGAGTGGTGCGGTCGGTGCCCGCCCCATCGTGTTCGCGCACGGCTACGGCTGTGACCAGAACATGTGGCGGTTCATCACCCCCGACTTCGCGGTCGACCACCAGGTGGTCACCTTCGACCACGTCGGCTTCGGGAACTCCGACCTGTCGGCCTACGACCCGGACCGGTACGAGTCCCTGCACGGGTACGCCGCCGACGTCGTCGAGGTGATGCGCGACCTGGAGCTGACCGACGCCGTCTTCGTCGGCCACTCGGTCAGCGCCATGATCGGCGTGCTGGCCCACGCCCGGGCGCCGGAGGTGTTCGGCGCGATGGTGATGGTGGGCCCCAGCGCCCGGTACGTCGACGACGGCGACTACCGCGGCGGGTTCACCCGCGAGCAGATCAGGGACCTGCTGGACAACCTCGACGCCAACCACCTCGGCTGGTCCACCACGATGGCCCCGGTCATCATGGGCAACCCGGACCGGCCGGAGCTGACCGAGGAGCTGACCAACAGCTTCTGCCGCACCGACCCCGACGTCGCGCGCCAGTTCGCCCGGGTCTCCTTCCTCTCCGACAACCGCGCCGACCTGCCCGGCGTCGACGTGCCGAGCCTGGTGCTGCAGTGCTCCGAGGACGTCATCGCCCCCGAGTCGGCCGGTCGCTACGTGGCCGAGCACCTCCCGGACGCCCGCTTCACCCAGCTGGCGGCCACCGGGCACTGCCCGCACCTCAGCGCCCCGGAGGAGACCACCGCCGCCATCCGGGCGTGGCTGTGACGCCGACGCCCACGACGGACCGGCGGCGCGACGACGACGCCCGCGGCCGGCTCCAGCAGTTGCTGGAGGACGACCCGGCCGACCTGTTCGAGAACGCGCCCTGCGGGTACCTGTCGACGCTGCCGGACGGGACGATCATCAAGGTCAACCGGACGCTGTGCAGCTGGATCGGGTACTCCTCCGAGGAGGTGCTGCGCGGCCGGCTGCGCGACCTGCTCAGCGTCGGCGGCCAGGTGTTCCACGACACCCACCTGACGCCCCTGCTGCGGATGCAGGGGGCCGTGCGCGAGGTGGCGCTCGACGTCGTCCGGGCCGACGGGTCGTTGCTGCCCTGCCTGGTGAACGCGGTGGAGGTGAAGGGGCCCGAGGGAGAGCCGGTGCTGGTCCGGGTCACCCTCTTCGAGGCGACCGCCCGCCGCCGGTACGAGCGCGAGACCCTCGCCGCACGGCGGGCAGCCGAGGCGTCCGAGGCGCGCTCGCGCACCCTGCAGCAGTTCACGTCCGAGCTCGCGGCCGCGGTCACCACCGCGGACGCGGCGGGTGTGGTCGTGCACCGCAGCCGCCGGGCGGCCCAGGCCGCCGGGGCCGCGCTGTGGTTGCTGGGCACCGGTGCCCAGCCGGGGGACGAGCCGGCCGTCGAGCTCGCCGCCACCGAGGGCATGACGCCCGAGCTGCTGCACCAGCTCAGCGGGGCCGCTCCCGGCCGGGTGCTGCCGGTGCTCGGCTCCGGGGTGCGCACCGTGCCGGTCGGTGACGCGCTGCGCGCGGCGTGGCCGGAGCTGGCCGCGGCCGCCGACGGGTCCGGCTGCACCGACCTCGTCGTCGTCCCGGTGATCGCCGACGGCGACCACCTCGGCGCGCTGGTGCTCGCCCGCGCCCGGGTGGACGAGAGCGAGCTGATCTCGCTGACCGAACCGGGGGAGCACCACGCGCTCTCGGAGGCCGATGCCGACCTGCTCGCCACGCTGGGTCGCCAGGCGGGGCAGGCCCTGGAGCGGGCCCGGCTGCACGAGGAGACCGCCCGCCAGGCCGGGCGGTCGGCGTTCCTGCTGGACGCCGCCCGGTTGCTGGCCGGCGCCACCGGCGTGACCGAGACCGTCGAGCGGCTCGCGGAGATGGTGGTGCCGCGGCTGGCGGACATGTGCCTGCTCGACCTCGTCCTGGAGCACGGGATGAGCCGGGTGGTCGCCCGGCACGGCGACCCCGCGCGGCAGGAGCACGTCGAGGAGCTGCGCGCCTGGGCGCCGCCGTTCCGCGAGCTGCCCGAACCGGCCCGCGCCGCCATGGCGGAGGGACGCACCCGCTGGTACCCCTCCCTGCCCGACGAGTGGCTGACCGCCGTGGTCCGGGACCCGGCTGAGCTCGCCGCGGTCCGGGCCCTGGAACTGGCCAGCGTGATCAGCGTGCCGCTGGTGGCCGAGGGCAGGTCGCTGGGCGTGATGACGCTGTCGGCCGACCGGCGGCGCACGCCGTTCACCGCCGCCGACGTCGAGCTGGCCGAGCAGCTCGCGCTGCAGGTGGCGCTGATGATGGCCAAGGCCCAGCGGTACGAGCTCGAGGCCCGGACCTCGCACACCCTGCAGGCCACCCTGCTGCCGCCGTCCCCGCCGCCGGTCCCGGGGGTGTCGGTGGCAGTCCGGTACCTGGCCGCGACGCACGGGGTGGAGATCGGCGGCGACTTCTACGACGTCGCGCCGCTGCCCGGCGGCCACGTGGCCATCGCCGTCGGGGACGTCGTCGGGCACGACATCACCGCCGCGGCGACGATGGGGCAGCTGCGCAGCGTCTACCGGGCGCTGCTGGTGGAGGGCCCGGCGCCGACCGCGGTCATCGACCGGCTGCAGGCCAGCTGGCCGCTGCTCGGGCTGCAGCGGATGGCCACCGCGCTGTTCGCCACGCTCGACCTGCCCACCGGCGTGCTGCACGTCGCCTCGGCCGGCCACCCGCCGCCGCTGCTGGTGGCCGACGGCCGCGCGGAGTTCCTGCCGGTGGTGCCCAGCCGGATGCTGGGTGCCCCGCCGGCGCCCGCCGTCGAGTGGACCGGGGTGCTGCCGCCGGGGGCGACGCTGGTGCTGTTCACCGACGGGCTCGTGGAGAGCCGCACCGAGGACCTCGACGCCGGCCTGGCCCGGCTGCAGGCCGCCGCGAACCGACGGGTGACGACCGACCCGGACGAGCTCTGCGACCGGCTGCTCGGCGACCTGGCCGGCACCCACCGCGCCGACGACATCGCGCTGCTCGCCCTCACCCGCGACCCCTGAGCCGGGACCCGCGTCAGGGGCCCGTCCTCGGGCAGCGGCACCGGCACAGGAAGCTCTGCACCCGGTCCCGGGCGCGGAACCGGGTGCAGAGCTTCCTATGCCTCGTCGGTGAGGCGGTGCAGCTCGGTGGGCAGCTCGCCGGGGGAGAGCACCGTGAGCCGCTGGGTCGGGCGGGTCAGCGCGACGTAGAGGTCGCTGTGCCCGCGGACGCCCTCGTCGAGCAGGCCCTGCGGGTCGACCAGGAGCACCGAGTCGAACTCCAGCCCCTTGGCGTCGGCCGGCACCAGCACCACCGGGCCGGCCGAGGAGTCCGCGGCCGGGCCGGCGGAGACGGCCGGGAACGCCCCGGCCAGGCAGTCGACGACGGCGGGCACCCGGCTCGGCGGCACGATCACCGCGACCGTCCCGCCGGCCGCGACGAGCCCGGCGGTCAGCTCGGCGGCCCGGGGGAGCAGCCGGTCTTCGCTCACCTGCTCGGCGACCGGCGGCACCCCGGTGCTGCGCACCGAGCGGGGGGCGGCGGTGGCGGCGTCCCCGGCGGCCAGGACGTCGGCGGCGACCGCCATGATCTCGGCCGGCGTCCGGTAGTTGACGGTGAGCTGGGCCAGCCGCCACTGCTCGCCGACGTGCGGCCGGAGCACCGAGCCCCAGTCGGTCGCGCCGGCCAGGCTGCCGGTCTGCGCCAGGTCGCCGACGACGGTCATCGAGCGGGTGGGGCACTTGCGGGCCAGCAGCCGCCAGGTCATCGCCGAGAGCTCCTGCGCCTCGTCGACGACGACGTGGCCGAAGACCCAGGTGCGGTCGGTGGCGGCCCGCTCCGCGGCGGTCCGGGTGTCCAGGTCGGCGTCCCGCTCGGCCAGCTGCTCGGCGTCCAGCAGGTCGCCGGCGGTGAGCTCCTCGCCCTCCTCGTCGTCCTCCAGGTCCGTGGACCGGGACCCGTGCAGCAGGTCCAGGGTCTCCTGCGCCTCCTCCTGGGCCCGGCGGCGGCGGCGGGCCTCCCGCATCCGCTCGGCGCTGTCGTCGTGGCCGAGCAGCTCATCGGCCTCCTCCAGCAGCGGGACGTCGGCCGGGGTCCACGGGGCGTCCGCGGCGCGCTCCAGCAGCGCCCGGTCCTCGTCGGTCCAGCCCTTGGTGGCCCGGCGGACCCGCGCCGGGTCGGCCAGCAGCTCGCGCAGCAGCCCCTCGGCGGTGAGCACCGGCCACAGCTCGTCGACCAGCGCCCGGACGGCGGGATCGCCGACGATCTCCGACTGCAGCGCCTCGACGTCCCGGCGGTCCAGCAGGTCGGCCCCGCCGCGCACGTCGCCGCCGATCCGGTCGGCGTAGCGCTGGGCGACCAGCTCGGCGAGGGCCCAGACGAACGCCGGTCGGCCCAGGTTGTGCTGCCGCGAGGCGCGCCGGGCGGTGGTGCGGCAGCGGGTGAGGTCGACCGGGCGCAGCGGGATCCGGACGCCGTCGATCACCAGCTCGCGCACGCCGCGCGGCACCGTCTCCCGGTCCCGGACGGCGGCCTTGAGCACGTCGACCATCGCCAGCCGGCCCTTCACCTCGGCGACCTCGGGCGCCTCGGTGCCGCGCGCGTCCAGCCCGGGCCGCAGCTGGCCCAGCCCGGCGAGCAGCACGCCGGTCTCGCCGAGGGCCGGCAGGACGTCGGCGATGTACCGCAGGAAGGTCGGGGTGGGGCCGACGACGAGCAGCCCGCTGCGGGCCAGCCGGTCGCGGTGCGTGTAGAGCAGGTAGGCGGCGCGGTGCAGGGCGACCGCCGTCTTCCCGGTGCCCGGGCCGCCCTGGACGACGAGCACGCCGCGGGCGTCGCTGCGGATGATCGCGTCCTGCTCGGCCTGGATCGTGGCCACGATGTCGGTCATCCGGCCGGTGCGCTCGGCGGTCAGCGCGGCCATCAGCGCGGCCTCGCCGGTGAGCGGCGGGCCGTCGGTCTCGGTGGCGTCGACGGTCAGCACCTCGTCGTGGACGGCGGTGACCTCGCGGGTGCGGGTTCGGATGTGCCGGCGGCGGACCACGCCCTCGGGCCGGAACGGCGTCGCGGTGTAGAACGGCCGGGAGGCCGGTGCCCGCCAGTCGACCAGCGCCGGGTCACCGGCCGGGTCGTCGGCGGGGAGCCCGACCCGGCCGATGTAGAACGGCTGCGGGGAGACCTCGCGGTCCAGCCGGCCGATGACCAGCCCGTGGTCGGCGGCGTCCAGCGCGGTGATCCGCTGGCCCTGGAACCGGGCGGCCGCCTCCCGCTCACCCAGGGACTGCGGGTTGATGATCGGCATCGCCAGCGCCTGCCGGAACCGGGTCACGGCCAGCTCGCGGGCGGCGTCCAGCCGGCGGTACAGATCGGTGACGGCGACCTGTTCGGCGGCGAGGTCGGGGTCGGGGGCGACGTCCTGGGACGAGCTCGACAACGGGGGTTGCTCCTCGGATGGCGTGCGGTACGTCGTGGCGACCTGCAACCGTACGTGTTCCGGCGTCCTTCCCGGCTCCTCCCCGGCCACAGGGGCAGAAGTGGCCACTCCTGCCCCTGTGGCCGGGCAGGATGCCGGCATGGCCACCGCGCACATCGGGCACACCCACCGCCTCGACCTGGCCGACGCCACGGTCCGCGAGTGGGACGCCACGGTCCTCGCCGCCGACCCCGAGCAGGGGATCGTGCTGGACCGCTCGGCGTTCTACCCGGGCGGTGGGGGTCAGCCGCCGGACGAGGGCGTGCTGCTGTGGGGCGGCGTCCGCACCCGGATCGCCGGCACCCGCACCGGCGACGAGCTGTACCTCATCCCGGTCGAGGGCGACCCGCTGCCACCGGTGGGGACGGCGGTGCGCGGCGCGCTGGACGACGAGCGGCGGACCGCCCTGATGCGCACCCACTCCGGGCTGCACGTGCTCACCGGCGTCGTGTTCCGCGACTACGGGGCGCTGGTCACCGGCGGCAACATGGAGCCGCTGACCGCCCGGATGGACTTCGACCTGGCCGAGGTGCCCGCCGACTTCAAGGACCGGGTCGCCGAGGCGGTCAACGCCGAGCTCGCCGCCGACCGCCCGATCCGGGTGCAGGTGCTGCCGCGCGAGGAGGCGTTCGCGATCCCGGACATCATCCGGACCGCGACGAACCTGCTGCCCCCGGACCTGGAGGAGGTGCGGATCGTGGACATCGTCGGGCTGGACACCCAGGCCGACGGCGGCACGCACGTCGCCTCGACGGCGATGGTCGGCCGGGTCGAGGTCGTGAAGATGGAGAACAAGGGCCGCGGCTTCCGCCGGCTGCGGGTCCGCATCATCTGACCCGGCCCGCAGCCGCCGCTCTCCCTCAGACGAGCTCGGGGACCCGCAGGTGGGCGATGGACAGGTCGAAGCCGGCGACCTCGGTGATCTCCATGCCGGCGGCCTGGGAGAACTCCGCCCGCAGCGCCTGACCGCGCTCGTTCGCCGCGTCCATGGCGGCCCGGCTCTCGTAGGTGACCGCCGTCGCGACCCGGCCGGACGCCGGGTCGGTCAGCATGCTCACGCTGCAGAAGCCTGGCACCTGCTCGACCTGCGGCAGGATCCGTGTCCGCATGACGTCGCGGGCGTCGTCCATCGGCCCGGCGTCGCGGCGGCCCCAGATGACCCGGGTACAGGCCCCGGCGTCCGCCGGACGGACGCGGTGGACGAGGGCCATCTCCCACTCGGCGACCTCGGGCTGGTCGCCGTCGAGCACCTCCGCGGCCCGGGCCCGGCTGTCCCGGACCCCCTCGGCGCTGTCGCGCATCGCCTGCTCGGACTCCCACGCCGTCGTCACGATGCACCGGCCGGAGTCCCGGTCGGTGAGCATCGACAGCCCGATGCAGCCGTCCATCTGCTCCACCGTGGGCATCACCTGGTCACGGACGTAGCGGATCCCCTCGTCGATCTTCGCGGGGCTGCCGTGCACGGTGGTGGTTCGGGCGTACATGGCCACCACTCCTCTCCGGGTGGGCAGGACCCCGGCGGCCCCGCCGCATCGACCAGCGTCCTCGCCGCGCCCGGTCGGCGGAAGACCGACGCCGCGACGTCCTCGGCCGAGCAGGTCGCGGCGCCCGGTCAGTCCGAGGGGAGCCGGGACGTCGTCCCGGGATCCTGCGCGCCGTCGAAGTACTGGTCGAGGACCTGGGGGAAGACCGGGTCGTCGGAGACGGCGGCGAACAGGGTCATCGACGACTGCAGCTTCTGGGCGTCGATCCCGCCGAGCACGCGGACCGGGTCGGTGGTCCCCAGCCCGGTCAGCGCGCGGGCGGACTCCCGCAGCCGGGCGCCGAGCACCGGGTGGGCCAGGTAGGCGCGCGCCTCGGCCGCTCCGCTGATCGCGTAGTGCTGCGCCGTCGCGCTGCGGCCGAGGCCGGCGACCTGCGGGAAGACGAACCACATCCAGTGGCTGCGTTTGGCCCCGGCGCGCAGTTCGGCGAGCGCCTGGGCGTACGTGCCGCCGGCGTCCTGGGCGTCGACGAAGCGCTGCAGGTCGAACGGGTCGCTCACCCGGCCAGCCTGCCTCCCGCGCGGGCCGGTCGCACGGCGGCCCGCCGCCCGATCACGCCGGCTCCCGCCACCTCGGGAACACGGTGGGGCCGCCGGCCGGCAGCGACACCGGCTCGCGCTGGACGAAGCCGTGCCGGGCGTAGAGCGCGCGGTTGCGCTCGCCGGAGGCCTCGAGGTGGGCCGGGGTGCCGGTGCGGTCGCACTCCTCGAGCACCGCCCGGGGGCGGTCCGCGGCGGTGGCGCGTCGCACCCCTGCTCCGGTGGCCTCGGCCATGGCGGCACGATGATCCGGCAGCCACGGCCGGGGAAGCCCCGGCGCGCCCAGCCCCGCGTGGCCGTTGCCCACGGCAACGGCGGCCGGACCGAGCCGGGACGCCCGGTCCACCCTGTGCGGCCGGCGACGGCGGCGCCCTGTACAACCGACCCGACGGCACCACACCGACGTGGGGAGCACCGCATGGGCAGCAACTCGTTGACGCTGGCGCCCGCGCCGCGCTCGGCGGCGGCGGAGCAGGTGCGCGAGGAGGTCCGCGCGTTCCTGGCCGAGGAGCTCGCCGCGGGCAGCTTCACCACCTCCGTGGACACCTGGCTGTCCGGCGTCGACCCGGCCTTCTCCCGCAAGCTCGGTGAGCGGGGCTGGCTGGGGATGACCTGGCCGGAGGAGTACGGCGGGCACGAACGGACGGCGATGGAGCGCTACGCCGTCACCGAGGAGCTGCTCGCCGCCGGCGCCCCGGTCGCCGCGCACTGGATCGCCGACCGGCAGTCCGGGCCGAACCTGCTCCGCTACGGCACCGAGGCGCAGCGGACCGAGATCCTGCCGCGGATCGCCGCCGGCGAGTGCTTCTTCGTCATCGGGATGAGCGAGCCGGACAGCGGCTCCGACCTGGCCTCCATCCGCACCCGGGCCACCCGCAACGGCGACGGCGACTGGGTGGTCAACGGCGCCAAGGTCTGGACGTCGAACGCGCACACCAGCCACTACGCGATCACCCTGGTCCGCACCTCGCCCGCCGACCCGGCCAACCGGCACGCCGGCCTCTCGCAGCTGCTGGTCGACCTCTCGCTGCCCGGGATCACGGTCAACCCGATCCGCATCCTGGACGGCGGGCACCACTTCAACGAGGTGGTGTTCGACGACGTCGTGGTCCCCGGCGACATGCTGCTGGGCGAGGAGGGCAACGGCTGGCACCAGGTGACCGCCGAACTCGCGTTCGAGCGGTCCGGGCCGGAGCGGTTCCTGTCCACCTACCCGCTCGTCGCCGAGTTCGCCCGCCGGGTGGCCGCCGACCCCGACCCGGCCGGCCTGGCGGCACTGGGCAGGCTCTCGGCCCGGTTGCTGGCGCTGCGCCAGATGTCGCTGCGGATCGCCGCCGCGCTGGACCGCGGTGAGCTGCCGGACATCCCGGCCGCGCTGGTCAAGGACGTCGGGACGACGTTCGAGGCCGACGTGATCGACGAGGTGCGCCGCGCGGTCGACGTGGTGGCCTCGCTGGACTCGCCCGACCCGCTGGGCCGGGCGCTGGCCGAGGCCCAGCTGCACGCGCCCGGGTACACGCTGCGGGGCGGGACCAACGAGATCCTGCGCGGGATCGTGGCGCGGGGGCTGGGACTCCGATGAGCGACGTGGACCTGGTCGTCGAGACCGTCCGGGACATCCTGTCCGCGCACGAGCCGTTCGTGCTCACCGCGGACCGGCCCTGGGACGCCGGGCTGTGGGCCGCGCTGGCCGAGGCCGGGCTGACCGGCGTCGGGCTGCCCGAGGAGGCCGGCGGTTCCGGCGGCGAGCTCGCCGACGCCGTGGCCATTGTCGCGACATTGGCCCAGGGGGCCGCGGCGGTGCCGGTGGCCGAGCAGCTGCTCGTCGCCGCCCCCGCCGTCCTGGCCGCCGACCTCGACCTGCCCGCCCCCGACGAGCCGCTGTCGATCGCGGTCGACGGCGCGGTCACCGCCGAGCCGCGGGACGACGGCGACGGGCCCGGCAGCTGGACCCTCACCGGGACGGCGACCGACGTCGCGTGGGCCGGGGTCGCCCAGCACCTGGTCGTGCTGGCGACCAGCCCGGTCGGGCCGGTGCTCGCGCTGGTCGACGTCACCGGCCGGGAGACGACGCACGCGGCCAACCTGGCCGGGGAGCCCCGTGGCTCGCTGGTGTTCGACGGCGTCACCTGCGCGGGGGCGCTGCTCACCGACCGGCAGGCCACCGAGCTGCGCGCCCGGTACGCCCTGGCCCGCGCGGTGCAGCTGTCCGCGGCGCTGGAGCAGGTGCTCGCCTGGACGGTGCAGTACGCGGGGGAGCGGGTGCAGTTCGGCCGCCCGCTGGGCAGGTTCCAGGCGATCCAGATGGAGCTGGCCGAGATGGCCGGGGAGGTGACCGCCGTCGCCGCGCTGGTCGACGCGGCGGTGCAGGCCACCGAGCGCGGTGAGTCGCTGGTGGCGGCCGCCGCCGCGGCCAAGGTCCGCGCCGGGGCCGCCGTCGAGGTGGTCGCCCGGCTCGCGCACCAGGTGCACGGCGCGATCGGGTTCACGCAGGAGCACCGGCTGCACCACCTCACCCGGCGGTGCTGGTCGTGGCGGGACGAGGCCGGCACCGAGCTCGCCTGGTCGCGGGTGCTCGGCGAGCGGCTGCTGGCCGACGGCCCCGACGGGCTCTGGCCGGCGCTCACCCGGGTCGTGTGAGGAAGGACCTCCGTGCCCCCCCACGGGGGCCGTGATCCGGCTGTACCGGGCGGCGGACCGGGCCGCGGTCCACGACGTCCCGACGTCCTGACCGCCCGCGCTCTCGGGCGCGAGCCCCCCGCGCTCTCGCACGCGAAGGCACCCCGCTCTCGGCGCGGGGAGTGGTGAGGGGTGCTCCTCACACGGTCTCGGGGATGCGGAGGCGGGCGATGACGAGGTCGAGCTCGGCGACGTCGGTGATCCGGCCGCCCATCGACCGGGAGTACTCGCCCTGCAGCTCGTCGGCCCGCTGGCCGGCGGCCGTCATGGCGTCCCGGTCGACGTAGTTCACCGCCGCCACGGCCCGGCCGGTCAGCCGGTCGACCATCAGGCTGACGCTGGAGAAGCCGGGCAGCTCCTCGATCCGTGGCAGGAGCGTCATCCGGAAGGTCGCGATGTCCTCGTCGACGGCAGCCGGGTCGCGCAGCGCGCTCCAGGTCACCCGGCAGCAGGCGTGGCCGCCGGCCTGCCGGGCCCGGTGCATGATGACGACCTCCCACTGCGCGACCAGGGGCACTGCGCCGAGCAGCTTGCCCACCTGGGCGCGGTTGGGGCGCATGGCCTGCTCGCTGGCCTTGAGCGCCGCCTCGGTCTCCCAGCCGGTGGTGACGATGCAACGGCCCGAGCTCGGCCCGACCAGCATCGACATGCCGGTGCAGCCGTCCAGCCCGGTCGTCGCGGGCAGCCACTCGTCCTGCACGAACCTGATCGCCTCGTCGAGCGCTCGTGGGTTCCCGCGCAGCGTGGCGGTTCGGGCGTACATCGGCGACTCCCCTCGGCCGGCGGTGCCCGGGCAGCACTGCCGCAGGAGCGACTCTGCCCGTCCGCTCACCGTCGCGGGAACCGCCCTGCGAGACTGATCCGTTCCGCATACGGCGGTTCGCGACTGTCCGAGGTCGCGGTGCGACAACAGGGGCCAGGGCGGGGCCGCCCGCCGAGGACGGCCCCGCGTCCGTGGTCAGCCGAGCAGCACCTCCCGCACGACCTCGTGCAGGTGGGTGTTCGGGTAGTAGCCGACGAGGTCCTCGCTCTGCGGACCCATGGCGGTCACGACGGTCGGCACGCCGGTGTGCGCGGTCGTCGTCCAGTCCAGTGCGAAGTCCTTGTCGCTGCCGGCGACGGCGAACGGACCGTCCTCGCCGGAGATCGCCTCGCCGGCGGCCGGCGTCTCCTGGGGCAGGGTGCCGCCGGGGCCGCTCTCGTCGGCCGGGTCGACGTCCTCGATGGTCAGCCCGCCGGTCTCGTGGTCACCGGTGACGATGAGCAGCGTGTCCGGGTGCTCCTCGACGTAGTCCCGGGCGACCTGGACGGCGGCCTCGAGCGCGCGGAGTGCCTGCAGCATCCGCGTGCCGTTGTTGTCGTGCGCCATCTCGTCGACCCCCTCCTCCTCGATGAGCAGGAAGAAGCCGTCCTCGTCCTGGGACAGCACGTCGAGGGCCTTGGTGGCCATGTCGGCCAGCGGGACGACGGGCGCGTACTCGTCACCCTCGCCCTCCGGCCGCATCTGGAACATCTCCTCGTTGGCGAACAGCCCGAGGAGGTGGTCGGAGTCGGCCGCGGCGAACTCGGCGGCGGTGCTCACGTACTCGTACCCCAGCCCCTCGGCCTGGGCGACCAGGTCGCCCTGGGTGCTGCGGGAGACCTCCGGGTCCTCGGTGTCGCCGGTGCGCGGCGGGTAGGTGCCCTCGTCGCCGGCGGGCAGCCACCAGTCCTCCCCGCCGCCGAGGATCACCTGCGGCTTGGTCACCTGCAGGTACTGGCGGGCGATGTCGTCCTGCGCGCTGCGGTTCACCGAGTTGCTGAAGAACGCGGCGGGGGTGGCGTCGGTGACCTGCGCCGTCGTCACCAGCCCGGTGGCCAGGCCGGCCTGCTGGGCCTCGCCGCCGATGGTGGGCAGCGGGTTGCCGTCGACGTCGACGCTGACCGCGCCGTTGTAGGTCTTCACGCCGGTCGCCCAGGCACTCGCGCCGGCCGCGGAGTCGGTGACGGTGTCCTCCGGGTCCCGCGGGTCCGTCGTCTGCAGGCCGGTGACGCCGAGGGTGTTCATCACCAGCTCGCCGTCGAAGCCCGCCTGGTCCAGCCGGCCGGCCTCGCGCTGGGCTGCCGCCATCCCGTCGCCGTTGATGAAGATGACGCTCTGCGGGTGGTGGCCGTGACCGTTCCCGCCGGCGGAGGCCGCGGAGGGCAGCAGGACGACGACGCCCCCGCCGACGAGCGTGGCGGCGAGGCAGAGCGGCAGGGTGCGGCGCTGCAGGCGCCGCGTTCTGGTGGTGGACATGACTCTCCCTGGTGCGGGCGGGTGCCTGCGGTCGGTGTGGTCGAGCTGAGAGCAGCCTGCGAGGCAACTGTGACCTGCGCCACTCCAGACGTCGATGAGTTCGGCCACGCCGCACGGTCCCGACCCCATGACGACGACGACACCGCTGGACCTGTCCTCCTCGGTCGCCGAGGTCGCCCGCGTGGTGACGGCGGTGGCCGACGACCAGCTCACCGCGCCGACGCCGTGCGCCGACACCTCGGTGGCCGCGCTGCTGGACCACCTGCACGGACTGGCCGTCGGGCTGCGGCTGGCGGCGGAGAGGAAGCCGACCGGGGCACCGAGCGCCTCCGCCGACGCGCTGCCGGCGGACTGGCGCACCCGCATCCCGCGCGAGCTGGACGAGCTGGCCGACGCGTGGCGCGACCCGGCGGCCTGGGAGGGCACCGCCGAGCCCGGTGGCATCGCGCTGCCGGCGGCCTGGGCGGGGCGGGTGGCGCTCAACGAGGTGCTGGTGCACGGCTGGGACCTCGCCGTGGCCACCGGCCGGCCCTACGCGCCCGACCCGGCCGCGGTGCGCGCCTGCATCGCATACGGGCGCGAGTTCGCCGCCGCGGTGCCCCAGGGCCGGGACTCCATCTACGGGCCAGAGGTCCCGGTGCCCGCGGACGCGCCGGAGCTGGACCAGCTGCTCGGGCTCACCGGGCGCGACCCGGCCTGGACGCCGTCGACCTGACCCCACTCCCCGGTCTCCCGGCCGAGTGCGACCGCGGCGGGCAGCCGGAGCGTGGCGGTGAGCCAGAGCAGCAGGTCGTGCAACCGCAGCCGGGTCAGCCGGTGCCCGAGCAGGTCGGCGACGACGTCCTCCAGCGCGCCGAAGGCCTCGACGTTGGTCCGCAGCTCCCGGTGCACGACGGCGGCGACCCCGCTGTCGCCCTCCACCAGGTGCGGCACCAGCTGCAGCCAGGTGGTGCGGGTGACCATCGGCACCAGCGCGGGCCGGCGGTGGTGCAGCGCGGCCACGACGTAGCGCCCGTGCGGGCCGGGCGGCTCGCCCAGGGTCCGCAGCGCTGCGCCGACGGTGCCGGGCTCGCCGAGCACGGAGACCTCGTCGTCCGGCAGGTCCCAGAACGGCCGGCCGGCGGCCCGGGTGGCCATCGCCCCGGCCGCCGCCTCGACGTCGTCCAGTGCCCGGCGCACCGTCGCCCAGCCGTCCGGGTCCAGCCGGCCGTGCACGCCCTCGGCGACGAGCACGTCGTCGTCCCCGAGCGGGCCGGCCGGCACCGGCCGGCGGTCGAAGCGCTCGAAGCCGAACGCCGGCACCAGCACCCACCGCCCCTCCCGCTCGATGGGGGAGCGGTAGCGCAGCGGCCGCCGCCCCCGGGCGTACCCGAGGACGGCGGCGAGCGCCGTGTCCCACGGCACCGGGTCGGGTCCTGCGCTGGGGAGGGCGAACGCCGGCCGGTCGGGGGACATGGGACGGGTCAGCCCGCGGGGCTGACGTCCTCGACGTCGAAGCTGGACATGGTCGCCCCACCGGTGGCGAAGGTGCCGACGTCGGCGCCCGCGGCCCGGCCGGCCTCGGAGCTCATGCCGGCGCCCATCGCCTCGGCGGAGGCGAAGTCCAGCTCGGCGACCAGGTAGGGGGCCGGTGTGCTGGGGTCCAGCGAGGCGGCGTGACCGATGGAGAACCGCTGCAGACCGGGGATGGCCTGGGCGAGCCCGAGGTGCACGTCGCGGTAGTGCCGGTCGAACTCGGCCGGGTCGGTGGGCTGGCCGTACTGGACGATCAGTCGGTGCACCATGGGGCTCCTCCGGGTGTGGCCGGGCTCCGCTGCCCGGCGCGCTGTTCAGCCAACCAGAACGGGGTGGCTCACCGGTGGCCGATGCCGCCGGGGCCGTGCTCGGCTGGTACCTCCTCGCCGGCGGCCACCGGGCCGGGCGGCGTGCCGTCGCCGAACGGGCTGCCGCCGAGGTCCTCGCGGCCGTGCGGGGTCAGCCAGCCCGACGTGTCCGGGCCCAGCGGGATGACCTGGGTCGGGTTGATGTCGGCGTGCACGACGTAGTAGTGCTCCTTGATCTGAGGGAAGTCGGTGGTGTCGCCGAAGCCCGGGGTCTGGAACAGGTCGCGCGCGTAGGCCCACAGCGCCGGCATCTCGGTCAGCTTCTGCCGGTTGGCCTTGAAGTGGCCGTGGTAGACGGCATCGAACCGGGCCAGCGTGGTGAACAGCCGGACGTCGGCCTCGGTGATGCTGCCGCCCATCAGGAACCGCCGGCTCGACAGCCGCTCCTCCAGCCAGTCCAGCGCCGTCCAGAGCCGGTCGTACGCCGTGTCGTAGGCACCCTGGGACCCGGCGAACCCGCAGCGGTAGACCCCGTTGTTGACCTCGGTGTAGACCCGCTGCATGACCTCGTCCATCTCCTGCCGGAGGTGCTCGGGGTAGAGGTCCGGGGCGCCGGCGCGGTGGAACGTGGTCCACTCCGTGGAGAAGTCCAGCGTCATCTGCAGGAAGTCGTTGGTCACGACGGCCTTGGTGGGCAGGTCGACCATCGCCGGCACGGTGATCCCGCGCGGGTACCCGGGGTCACGGGCGAGGAACGCCTCCTGCAGCCGCTCGTAGCCCAGCACCGGGTCACGGCCGCCGGGGTCGAGGTCGAAGGTCCAGCTCCGCTCGTCGTGCGTCGGGCCGCAGATGCCCATCGAGATCACCGGCTCCAGCCCGAGCAGCCGCCGGACGATCGCGGCGCGGTTGGCCCACGGGCAGGCCCGGGCGATCACCAGCCGGTAGCGGTCGGCCTCCACCGGCCAGCCGCTCGAGCCGTCGGCGGTGATCCGGTCGGTGATGTAGTTCGAGTCGCGCTGGTACTCCTGGCCCGCCTCGACGTAGCCGCTGCCGCTCTGTTCGGTGCTCACCTGCCCAGCCTTCCGGACGGGGCGACGGCGCGCCGGGTGACCGGTGCGTGAGCGGTTGTCAGCCCAGGGTCGCCTCCGTCACCGAGCGCGTGTCGCCGGGATGACGTGCCTTCCTGCCCGGCCGTCCGGCTCGGACGCTGGAGTCCCCACGGATCCGGGAGGTCACCATGGCCCGCAGCGACATCGATGCCCTGAACCAGACCTTCGAGCAGGGACTGGAGAAGGGCGACGCCGAGATCGTGGCGTCCGTCTACGCCCCGGACGCCCGGCTCCTCCCGCCGGGCAGCGACGTGGTCGAGGGCCCGGCCATCCGCGACTTCTGGCAGGCGCGATCGACTCCGGCATGAGCGGGGGGCTGGAGACCGCTCGTGGCGGATGGGCCTGGACATCTGGAACTCCAGCGACCCGGCGGCGTCCCCGGCGTGACGCCAGGGGTCGCCTAGCCTGGGTGCATGGCCGCCAACCCCGCCCGCCCTGCCTGGTTCGCCAACGTCGGGGTGCAGCTGCTGGCCGGGGCCGCGGCGGTCTACAACGTCGTGCAGCTGGTCCTCAAGCTGGTCGACGGCCGGTACGGGGAGGCCTTCCTCAGCTTCGCCTGGACGGTGCTGTTCGGCTACGTGGTCCTGGAGTCGCTGCGCTTCCGAAGACTGCAGAAGCAGGAGGAGGCCGCGTCCGGGGAGGGCCCGTCGGAGCCGTCGCGCCCGGCCGAACCGACCGACTGACCGGGCGGGGGCGACGCGCCACCTGGTCACAACTCGCCTCGACTCGTCACGGGGTGCTCACTTGGAGTCAGTGAGCCGTCTCCAGCACCTCCGCAGGCTGGACCGGCTGCCGACCGAGTCACCCTCGAGAGGACCGTTCGTGCCCCTTCCTCCAGGTACCGCCCGCACCGCCGTCCGGCGTGGAGCACTCAGCGCCGCGGCGGTGTCCGCCGCCGTCCTCGCCGCCGTCGCCGTCCCGGCGGTGGCGGTCGCCGCACCGCCGGACTGCAGCGCATCGGCGACGCACGAGATCGGGGCCGTCCAGGGCACCGGCGCGACCAGCTCGGTGGCCGGTGCGACGGTCACCGTCCGCGGCGTCGTCGTCGGGGATGTGCCCGGGCTGTCCGGCTTCTACCTGCAGGACGCCGACGGGGACGGCGACGCCGCGACCTCCGACGGCGTCTTCGTCGTCAGCCCGGTCGCGGTCGACCTCGGGGACACCGTCGCCGTCACCGGCCAGGCGCTGGAGTTCAGCGGCCAGACCCAGATCACCTCGCGCACCGACGTCGCCGTCTGCGCCGAGGGCACTGCGGCCGACCTGCCCGCGGCCGCGCCGCTGGACCTGCCCGCCGACGACGCCGCCCGCGAGCGGCTCGAGGGCATGCGGGTCGAGCCCGTCGACCCGCTCACCGTCAGCGAGGTCTTCGACCTCACCAGCTTCGGCGAGCTGACCCTCTCCGCGGGCGGGGTCACCCTGCAGCCGACCGAGGTCGCCCGCCCGGGCACCCCCGAGGCCGCCGCCGTGGTGCGCGACAACGCCCTGCGCAGCATCACCCTCGATGACGCGCGGAGCGCCCGGACCAGCACCACGGCCCGGCCCTACCTGAGCCCCGGCACCCCGGTGCGGGTCGGTGACCAGGTGACCTTCACCGAGCCGGTCGTGCTCGGCTACGGCTTCGGCACCTCCCGGCTGCAGCCGGCCGACGGCACCGCGGACGGCGTCTTCGCGCCGCAGAACACCCGCACCCCGGCGCCGCAGGCGGTGGGCGGCGACGTCCAGCTGGCCACGTTCAACGTGCTCAACTACTTCCTGACCTTCGACCAGGAGATCGGCCGCGGCGCGGAGAACCAGGCCGAGCTGGAGCGGCAGGCGGCCAAGGAGGTCGCCGCGATCACCGCGCTGGACGCCGACGTGGTGACCCTGCTGGAGATCGAGGACACCGACTCCACCGGCCTGACCCAGGGCAACGCCGACACCGCACTGGCCGACCTGGTGCGCCGGCTCAACACCGCCGCCCGCGCCCCGGTGTGGAGCTACGTCCCGCTGCCCGAGGAGCTGTACGCCGTCCAGCGGGACGTGATCCGCAACGGGATCATCTACCGCAACGACGTCGTCGCGCCGGTGGGGGCGCCCGTCGGCCTCGTCGACGAGGGGGTGTGGACCAACGCCCGCGAGCCGCAGGCGCAGACCTTCGTCAAGGACGGCGACACCTTCACCGTGGTGGCCAACCACCTCAAGTCCAAGAGCCCCGGTGCTCCCACCGGGGACAACGTGGACACCGGGGACGGGCAGGGGCAGTGGAACGGCGACCGCGTCCGCCAGGCGCAGTCGGTCGCCGCGTTCGCCGAGCGGCTGCGCAGCCAGACCGGTGACCCGGACGTGGTGCTGATGGGCGACTTCAACGCCTACACCCAGGAGGACCCGATCGAGGCGTTGCGGGAGGCCGGCTACACCGACCTGGGCTCGGCGTTCGACGAGGGCCGGTACAGCTACGTGTTCGACGCGATGTCCGGCTCGCTGGACCACGCGCTGGCCACCGCCGAGCTGACCGCCAAGGTGACCGACGTCGCGCACTGGGACATCAACTCGGTGGAGTCCTCCGCCTACCAGTACACCGGCGACCCGGCCCTCTACGCGGCGGACCCGTACCGGTCCAGCGACCACGACCCGCTGGTCATCGGCCTGGACCTGACCGAGCGCTGCTCCGGCCTGGTGCCCACGCTCCGTGGCACGGCCGGGGACGACGTCCTCGTCGGTGGCCTCGGCGCCGACGCCCTCGACCAGGGACGCGGCACCGGCCGGAGCGAGCAGGACGGCGCCGGGTCCTGACCGCACGCTGAGCACGACGGCGGCGTCCCGTACCAGCGGGGCGCCGCCGTTCGTCGTCTCAGGCGCGCTCCGCGTCCGGGGCCGGGGTCGTCGCGGCCTGGTCGGGCTGGTCCTTGAGGAACAGGTACCAGTAGGACGTCGACACGAACACGACCGCGCCGACCAGGTTCCCGACCCCGGCGAACAGCCAGTTGAGCAGCACGTCGCCCCAGCCGAGGTCCGGGACGCCGGCGAAGATCGCCGCGGGCAGGAAGAACATGTTGGCCACCACGTGGTCGAACCCCATCGCCACGAACGCCATGATCGGGAAGAAGATCGCCAGGATCTTGCCCGACACGGACTTGGACGCCAGCGACATCCACACCGCCAGGCAGACCAGCCAGTTGCAGCCGATGCCGCGCAGGAACACCTGCCAGTGCGACTCACCCGTGGCCTTGGCCTCGGCGATGGCGGCCAGCCGCTCGAAGGTGAGCCCCGGGCTGCCGCTGGCCCCGGCGTGCCCGATCACCCCGGTCTGCACGGCGAGGAAGTAGGCGACGACGAGCGCGCCGATCAGGTTGCCGATCAGCACCAGCGTCAGGTTCCGGACGACGTCACCGATGCTGATCTTCCCGCGCATGGCGCTGAGCGGGACCAGCATCATGTTGCCCGTGGCCAGGTCGGAGCCGGCGATCAGCACGAGCACCAGACCCAGGGTGAAGGCGGCGCCCATGAAGAGGGTCGGCAGCGTGCCCCAGGTGGCGGGGTCGAGGCCCGAGGAGACGGTGATCGCCACCAGGGCGCCGAAGGAGATGTAGGCCCCGGCCAGGAAGGAGCTGACCAGGACCCGGTCCCAGCTGCGGTGGGTCTTCTTCGCGCCCGTGGCCACGGCGGCCTCAGCCATCTCCTGCGGTTCACGGTCGGACATGTGCGCCTCCGGGGGAGTACGGCGGCGGCCGGGCTGGGCCGCGAGGGTCAGCGTCCCCGGCCGCGCGCCCTCCCGCCACGTGAGCAGGAGGCCATCCCGCACGCTTGTGCTCTGCTCACTCTGGTGAGCAGAGCACAAGCCGGCGCGGAGGACCCCTGACGCTGCCGGCGGGCCGGCGCCGGGCGGGGCGCAGAATGGTTTCCGGTGCCAACGACGTCACCGCGAGCTGGAGGTGCCGTGCCCGGGATCCACGAACCGTTCGACCGCAGCGGCACGGAGGTCGGCGCCGATGGGGTACGCCGGTACACCGGCCTGCACCGCAACGTCGTCGCCAAGCCCGCTGCGCCAGCAGACGGAGTGGACCGCCGTCCCGCGCTGACGCCCTCCTGGCCCGGCGCGCACCGGGTGCGGAGCCCCCGGTGCCCGGGGCCTCAGGCCACCAGGGAGGCGTAGACGACGACGTTGTCCCGGTAGCTGTCGGCGTCGGGATCGAAGTCGCCGCCGCAGGTGATCAGCCGCAGCCCGGCCTCGTCGATGTCGCCGTAGACCGACCCGGCCGGGAACTCGTCCTTGGCGTACCGGGCCACCCGGTCGACGGCAAAGGTCGCGGTGCTGCCGTCGGCGCGGTCGACCAGCACCAGGTCACCGGGGCGCAACCTGTGCAGACCCCGGAAGACGCCGGGCTCACCGTCCCAGTCGACGTGCCCGGCCAGCACCGCCGGGCCGAGCTCCCCGGGCGTCGGGCTGCGGTCGAACCAGCCGGCCGGGTAGGCACCGGGTGGCACCTCCATCGACCCGTCCTCGTCGAACCCCAGCTCCATCACCCGGCTGCTCACACGGAGCTCCGGGATGGTGACCCGCACCGGCGCGCTGCGCGGCAGCGTCACCGGCTCGACCGGCGCGGGCACCGCCACCCGCGCCCCGGCGCGCAGCGGCGCCGGCTCGAGCGCGTCGACGTCCACGGTGCCCAGAGCGCCGGCGACGGTGACCGGGCTGGTCCCGCCGGCCGGCAGCAGGCACACCGCGGCCACCCCGACCGCGGACAAGAGCACCGCCGTTGCCGTCCAGGCGCGCGCGGCGACCGGACGGCGGGCCGCGGGGTGAGGGCGCCGGGACACCGGGTCAGGCGCGGGACGCCCGGCGCGCGGCGAGCGCGGCACCACCGGCGGCGGTGAAGGCCAGCCCGCCGACGACGTAGGGCAGCGGGCTGCCGCTCGTGCTCGAGACCCGGCCGGCCGAGCTCCCGTCACCCGCGGCGACCCCGCCGGTGGGTCGCACGGCGACCTGGCCCGCGGTCGTCGCGACGGCGGTGTAGCCGTAGGCCTCGCAGGCCACGCCGTTGCTGTTGGAATCCAGGCCGTTCGGGTCGGCCGCGTCGGCGTCGAGGACCACCTGGGCGGCCGCCTGGTTCGGGAAGTCGGCGCAGTCCAGGTCCACGGCCGAGGCGGTGCCGGTGAGGGGCAGCGAGACGGCGGCGGTCAGGACGACGACGGCGACGGCGCGCGGCAGGCGCATGGGTGCTCCTCGAGGACGGCGGGGGATCCCGGGATTACACCGAGACGCGACCGTCTGGTACAGGAGTGACCGGCGTGTCGAACGAGGACTGCGACCGTGTCGTGACCTGACGCAGTCAGCCGTTGTTGCCGTTCCCGCGGCCGCCCCCGCCGCGCCACGGGTTCCCGTTGTCGTCCCCGTTGCCGGGGAGGTCGTCGGTGGGCAACTGCTGCTCCGGCTCGGTCTCCACCGGGGTGGACTCGTCGGCGCCGGGGTCCTCCGCGGTCGGGGTGGGCCTGACTCTTATACACATCTGACGCT
>NZ_SJEX01000044.1 GCF_005930495.1 Modestobacter excelsi
CACCACGAGCGCCCCCCCGACCACCAGCGCACCGCCGACGACCAGCGCTGCACCCACCACCAGCGCCACGCCCACCACGAGCGCCACGCCCACCACGAGCGCCACGCCCACCACGAGCGCCGCCCCGACCACCAGCGCACCGCCGACCACGAGCGCTGTCCCGACGACCAGCGCTGACCTGACGACGACCAGCGCACCACCCACCACGACCAGCGCACCGCCGACGACGACCAGCGCACCACCCACCACGACCAGCGCACCGTCGACGCCGACCAGCACCACGCCGACCAGCGCGTCCCCGACCAGCGCGTCCCCGAGCTGAGGACGTGGCCGGGGTACCCCTAGGAGGCGGCCCGGCCCCGCTGGCGGTCTGCCTGCTCCGCGTGCTGCGGGTCCCGGCCCATCAGCTCGGTGTAGGCGGCGGTGTGCAGCCGCAGCGCGAGGGCGGCCTCCTCGGCGTCCCGGGCCAGCGCGTCGTCGGCCGCGGGAGCGTCGGCCGCCGTGTCGACGACCTCGGTCAGGTCGGCCAGCACGGCCAGGTGCCGGTCGGCCCGGTCGAGGAGCTCGTGGGCGGCCGCCGTGGAACCGACGAGCCGGCCGAGGGCGGCGCGGAGCCGGCGCCCCTCCGCCTCCAGCCGCGGCAGCACGGCGGGCACGTCACCGAGGTGGGCGCCGGCCCGCTGCGCGACGGCGACCCGTTCCCGAAGCAGCCGGTGGGCCCGGGACACCCGCAGCGCCCGGAGCGCGGCAGCCCGGTTGGGCGTGGTCCGGGGGCGGCACGCGCTGACGGCGAGCACGCCGTCGGCGACGAGGTCGGTGGCGGCGACGACCAGCCGGCTGCGCAGGAGGCGGCGCAGCAGGAACACGGCGGTACCGACCAGCAGCCCGGCGAGGACGAGGCCGACGAGCGCGACGACGATCAGGAACTCGAGCATCCGGCGCTCCACGGGAGTCGGGGGGGTGGGCCCCCCGACTGTGCGCCCTCCCGGCGAGCAGTTCAAGGTCGTCCTGGGTGCACCGTGGTCGCCGGGTGTCACATCGGGCGGACCGGCGGTGCTCTCCTGACATGGACCTGGTTCAGCACGGGCGGCCGGCGGCCACGGTGGACCTGCCGCTGGCCGGTGCGGTCACCGGGCGTGCGTCGTCGCGCGCGGGGAGGAAGGGCGTGGCGGTGTCGGGTCGGGCGCGGGACGCCGTGCGGGCCGACCTCGCCGAGGTCTTCCGCCGCGACTACCAGCGGGTCGTCGGCGTGGCCGCCCGGGTGCTCGGCTCCCGGGACGAGGCCGAGGACGTCGCCCAGGAGGTCTTCCTGGCCTTCGGGCGGTCCGCCGTCCCGGCCGGTGAGGCGCCCGGCTGGCTGTCGGTCGCCGCTGCCCACACCGCGCTGAACCTCATCCGCTCGGGGCGCCGCCGGGCGTCCCGGGAGGAGACCGTCGCCGCCACCGCCGAGGTGGTCGCACCCGACGTCGCGGAGACCGTGCTGACCCGTGAGGACCGCAGCCGGGTGCGCGCCGCGCTCGCCGGGCTGCCCCGCAAGCAGGCCGTGGCCCTGGTGCTGCGGCACAGCGGCCTGAGCTACGCCGAGGTGGCCACGGCACTCGACATGTCCCCCGGCAGCGTGGGCACGACCGTCCGTCGTGCCGAGGCCGCCCTGCGCAAGGAGCTGATCCGTCATGCGTCATCCGACTGAGGGCGTGCTGCGCCGGCTGCTCGACGAGCCGGCCGGTGTCTCCGAGCCCGACCGCGCCCACGTCGCCGGCTGCCCGGTCTGCCTGGCGGGCCTGGCCACCGCCCGCCGGGACGCTGCCGCCGTCGGCACCGCGCTGCAGCCGGCCGGCGAGGGGACCGTGGACGTTCCCGCCGCCTGGCACCGGCTGGCCGGCGCCCTCCCGGCGGGCGGCGCCGAGCCGGCGCCCGCCCCGGTCCGCGCCCGCGCCCGGCGGGCCCGGGCGGTGCTGCGCCGCCCGGTCGTCGCCGCGGTCGCCTTCGCCGCCGTCCTGGCCGGTGCCGGCACCGCCGCCGCCAACGACTGGCTGCCGGTGTTCCGCACCGAGCAGCTGCAGCCGGTGAGCCTGGATCCCGCGGACCTGGTCGCCCTC
The DNA here is from genome assembly GCF_005930495.1 of Modestobacter excelsi. GTDB lineage: Bacteria > Actinomycetota > Actinomycetes > Mycobacteriales > Geodermatophilaceae > Modestobacter > Modestobacter excelsi. Next base: position 2,100 of record NZ_SJEX01000044.1, read on the forward strand.
CCGGACCTGAGCGCCTACGGCGACATCGAGGTCACCGGCGGCGACGGCCCGCAGCAGGTCCCCGACGCAGCCGCCGCGGCGGCGCAGAGCGGGCTCGACGTCCCGGCGGTGGCCACGCTGCCCCGCGGGGTCACCGGCGAGCCCGAGTACCAGGTGGTCGGCGAGCTGGGTGCGACCTTCACCTTCTCGGCCGACCGGGCCGCCCGGGCCGCCGCCGAGAGCGGTGAGCCGGCGCCCCCGCCGCCGGCCGGGCTGGACGGCAGCCAGGTCCGCCTGGTGGCCGGCCCCGGCGTCGCCGCGATCTGGAGGCAGTCCGCCGGCGTCCCGGCCCTGGTCGTCGGCCGGGCCGTGGCGCCCACCGCCTACAGCTCCTCCGGCGTCCCGTTCGAGACGATGCGGGACTACCTGCTGTCCCTGCCCGGGCTGCCCGACGACGTCGCGGCGCAGCTGCGGACCTTCGCCGCCGACGGCTCGACGCTGCCGCTGCCGGTGCCGTCGGACCGGGTGACCACCTCACCCGCCGAGGTGGACAGCGTGCCGGCCACCGTGCTGGAGACCCGGGACCAGGCGCTCGCCGCCGTGCTGTGGGTCGAGGACGGCGTCGTCACCGTCGTCGCCGGGTCGCTGGGCCCGGACGAGGTGCTCGCCGTCGCCGAGGACCTCGACTGACCGTGGCTCCCGACTCCACGGCCCTCGGGGACGGCGCCGTCCGCGCCGCGGCGGACCTGGTGGCCGGGCTGCCGCCGACGGCGGCGGTCTGGTGCACCGGGCTGCGCAAGCGGTACGGGCGGCACCAGGCCGTCGACGGGGTGTCCTTCCAGGTCGCCCGCGGCGAGGTGCTCGGGCTGCTCGGCCCGAACGGCGCCGGCAAGACCACGGTGATCAAGATGCTGCTGGGCCTGGTCCGCCCCGACGCCGGTGAGGTGATGCTCCTCGGGCGCCCGGCCTCCGACCCCCGGGCGCGGGTCCGGGTCGGCTACCTGCCCGAGCTCTTCCGCTACCAGCCGTGGCTGACCGCCACCGAGGTGCTGGCGCTGCACGTCCGGCTGGCCGGCGTCCGGGTGCCGGCGGCCGAGCAGCGGGAGTGCCTGGCGCTGGTGGGCCTCGCCGACCACGCCGCCGACCACGCCGCCGGCCGCGCCGCGGACCGGGTGGGCGGCTTCTCCAAGGGCATGCAGCAGCGGCTGGGGCTCGCCGTCGCGCTCGTCGCCCGGCCGGAGTTCGTCGTCCTGGACGAGCCGACCAGCGCGCTGGACCCGCTGGGCCGGGTCGACGTCCGGGACCTGGTCCTCGCACTCCGGGCCCGCGGGGTGGCGGTGCTGCTGAACTCCCACCTGATCGGGGAGGTCGAGCGGGTCTGCGACCGGGTGGTGATCCTGGACCGCGGCCGGGTCGCGGCCGCCGGCACCCTGACCGAGCTGCTCGGGCAGCGCGAGGTGCGGCTGGAGCTGACCGCGGTGCCGCCGGCCGCGCAGGCACGCCTGGCCGCCGCCGGGGTCGTCGACATCGCCGGCGACTGGGTCACCGTCGCGCTCCCCGCCGACGACGACGGGACGGCGGTGCCCGACCTGGTCGCCGACCTGGTCGCGCTCGGCGTCCGGGTGCACGCGGTCGAGCCCGGGCGGATCAGCCTGGAGGAGCGGCTGCTCGGCATCCTGCGCACCGGCGCGGAGGAGCCCCGGTGACCGCCCGCGTGGTGCTGACCATCGCCGGGCTCACGCTGCGGGAGGCCGCCCGCCGCCGGGTGCTGCGGGCGCTCGCGGTGCTCACCCTCGCGCTCCTCGGGCTCAGCGCCTGGGGCTTCTCCCGGCTGACGGCGACCAGCGACTTCGGCACGCTGACCAGCGGTGAGGCGCGGCTGGTGGCGTCCCAGCTGCTCAACCTGGTGATGTTCGGCCTCAGCCTGATCGCCGCGCTGGGCACCGCGTTCCTGGCCGGCCCGACGCTGTCGGGTGAGGTCGAGTCCGGCATCGCGCTGTCGGTGCTCGCCCGGCCGGTCCGCCGGTCGACGGTGCTGCTGGGCAAGTGGCTGGGGCTGGTCGCGTTCGGCGCCGGGTTCATCGTGGTCGCCGGGCTGTCGCTGTGCCTGGTCGTCCGGCTGACCGTCGACTACTGGCCGCCCCAGCCGGTGGGGGCCCTGGCGCTGCTCGCCGCCCAGACGGTCGTGCTGCTCACGCTGGGGCTGCTGCTGTCGACCGTCATCTCGCCGATGGCCTCGGGCGTGGTCGCGGTGGGGCTGTTCGGGGCCACCTGGATCGCCGGCGTGGTGGGGGGCATCGGCGAGGCGCTGGGCAACGACGGCGTGGCGCGGGTGGGCACGATCTCCCGGGTGCTGCTGCCCACCGACGGGCTGTGGCGCGGGGCCATGCACGCCTTCCAGGACCCGTCGGTGCTGACCCAGCTGGGTCCGGCCTTCGACGGCTTCCCGTTCCTGAGCGAGGCACCGCTGACGCTGGCCTACCTGGCGTGGGCGGCGCTGTGGGTGGCGATGGTCTGGGGCCTGGCCGCGGTGTCCTTCGTCCGCCGCGACCTCTGACACCGGGCCGCTCGGCGGGCGGTGCGTGGGCGCCCGCAGGTCCGGGTAGCGCACGGCCATGAGCGGGAAGACGGCGGCGGACTACGCGGACGACTACACCGACCCGGAGCTGCGTGCCCGGCTCAAGGACGAGATCGAGGCCGGGGACCGTGGCGGCCGGCCGGGTCAGTGGAGCGCCCGGAAGAGCCAGCTGCTGACCCACGAGTACGAGGCGCAGGGCGGCGGCTACCGGCACGAGGGCGAGCGCACGGCGTCCCAGCAGCACCTCGCCGGGTGGACGCGCCAGGACTGGCACACCGCCGACGGCAGCACCGGCGCCCGGGGCGAGGACGGCACCGAGCGCTACCTGCCCGACGCCGCGTGGCAGCTGCTCAGCGAGGAGGAGCAGCAGGCCACCGACCGCGTGAAGCGGCAAGGCGACACCCAGCACGTGCCCAACACCCCGGCGGCCCAGGAGGCGCGCGCGGCCGCCGAGCTGGTCGACGCCGCCGCCCCGGAGGCCCGCGAACGGGTGCGGTCGATGCACGGCGAGACGCAGCTCGACCGCGCCGAGCAGGCCGAGCGGGAGCTCGGGAAGGGGCGGAAGACCGTGCTGGAGCAGATCGAGCGGCAGCGGGCCGCCGACGAGCAGGCCGGCGGCTGACTCACCCGGCGACGTGCACGACCGCCTCGACCTCGACCGCGATGTCGAAGGGCAGCTCGGCCATGCCGACCGCCGAGCGGGCACCGCGGCCCTGCTCGCCGAGGACCTCGATCAACAGGTCGGAGCAGCCGTCGATGACGGCCGGGGTGCGGGTGAAGCCCGGCCGGCAGTTGACCATCCCGAACAGCTTCACCACCCCGCGGACCCGGTCGAGGTCGCCCAGCTCGGCCCGCATCGCCGCGAGCAGCTGCAACCCGGTCAGCCGGGCAGCGGCCCGGGCCGTCGCCAGGTCCAGGCCGCCGTCGCCCACCTTCCCGGTCACCAGGCCGCCGTCCGGCTGGACCGGGCCCATCCCGGAGAGGAAGAACAGGTCCCCGGCGAGCCGGCCGGGGACGTAGTTGCCCGCCGGGCCCCGGGGGGCCGGCAGCTCGATGCCGAGTTCTCGCAGTCGCGTGTCGACGTCCATGGGCCGATGGTGGCGCGGTGGCCATGGCCGCGACAGGCCCCGAGGGACAGGATGCCCAGATGACCAGTGACCAGGCCCCCGTCCGGCTCGAGCGCGACGGGGACGTCGCCGTGGTGGTGCTGGACCACCCGCCGCTCAACCTCTTCGACCAGGCGGTGTTCGCCGGGCTCGAGGACGTCGTGGAGCAGCTCCGCGAGCTGACCGGCCCGGGTGCGCCGGACCGGGCCCGCGCGGTGCTCGTCGAGGCCCGCGGGAAGGTCGTCTCCGGCGGGGTCGACGTCGCCCTGTTCTCCGCGATCGCCGAGGGCGAGGACGCCGCCCAGCACGGCGCGGTGCTCTGGCGGCGGCTGCTGCGGATCACCCAGGCGGTCGAGGACCTGCCGGTGCCGACGGTGTTCGCCGCCCACGGCCTCACCCTGACGGCGGCGTTCGAGCTGGCGCTGGCCTGCGACCTGCTGCTCGCCTCCGAGAGGGCGTCCTTCGGCCTGGTGGAGCGGGTCGTCGGCCTGTCCCCGTCGATGGGCGGACCGCAGCGGCTGGCCGAGCGCGCCGGACCGGCCCGCGCGAAGGAGCTGGTCTACACCGGCAAGCGGTACCCGGCCGCCACGCTGGAGCGGTGGGACGTGGTCACCGAGGTGCTGCCCGAGGACGGCTTCTCCGACGCCGTGCACGACTACGTCCGCGACCTGGCCGCCGGCCCGACGCTGGCCCACGCGGTGACCAAGCGGCTGGTCACCACCGCCGTCCGGGACGGCGTGCGGGCCGCCGACGACCTCACCCCGGCGCTGTCCGGCGCGCTGTTCGGCAGCGCCGACCTGCGCGCGGCGGTCGCCGGCTTCCTCCGGGAGGGTCCGGGGAAGGCGACCTTCGACGGTCGCTGAGCGGACCCGCGGCGGTCAGCGACGGTGCCAGCGCAGCGTGCCGGCCGCCGTCGTGCCCAGCACGGCCAGGGACAGGCCGGCGCTGCGCGGCGCGACGTCCCCGCCGCGGCGCGCCACCAGCACCGCGGCGGCGTCGAGCAGGGTGAGCAGCAGCGTCACCTCGGTGGTGCGGCGCGCCTGCGGCGGCGGGGTGACCAGCAGCGCGGCACCCATCGCGATGTTCCGGGCGGCGATCAGCCGGACCAGCAGCGGCAGCGCCCGGTCGGTCTGCGCCGCGGTGCCGTCCACCCCCAGCACGCTGGTGATCGCCCGGGGCGCGAACAGCGCGCCGGTGCCCAACCAGATCGACAGTGTCCCGATGCTCTTGCGGGTGACGTCCCATTCGCCGGCCATGGCCGGTCACTGCCCGGCCGGGGACGCGGTCAACCGGCGCCCGGTGGCGATGAGGACCAGGACGAGGGCCAGGAACGGCAGCGTGACCGCGCTGGCCACCAGGTCGCTGACGGTGGCGACGGTGAACGCTCCCACGCCCGGGGCGTCCAGCGGGCCGAGCACCCGGTGCAGTCCCAGCGCGGCGACCGAGGCGGGGACGGTCAGCAGCGCGGAGACCGCCCCGCCGCAGACCACACCGGCGAGCACCGTCCCCGGTGCGGTGCGGACGGCGCGCCAGGCCAGGCCGGTCCCCCGCCGCAGCGCACCCGCCGGAGCCGGTCGACCGGTCCCGGGGAGCTCGGCCAGGGCGCCGGTGACCCACAGCTGGGCGACCAGCGCCGTCGCGAACCCGACCACGTCGACGGCGACGGCGGCCGCGACCCGGGGGTCGTCCCACACCAGCACCTGACGCAGGACGTCGGGCACCGTGTTGACCAGCGTGGCCGCGAGGGAGGTCAGGTAGGCCGCCCGCCAGTGCCTGACCAGCAGCTGCACGGCCGCGCGCAGCACGCCTGGGACGGAGCGTCCGGCGTCGCTCACCGCTTGGTCGCCACCAGGGCCGTCCAGCAACCCGCGAACCGGGTCTCCTGCCCGGTGACGGTGAGCCCGGCGGCCGAGCAGGCGGCGGCGAGCCCGGCCGGGGTGGGCCGGTCGCCGTCGGAGGGGTGGCGGGAGACGGCCCGCAGCGGACGGCTGTCGACGATCCGCGCGGTCATCTCGCAGGAGAACAGCCGCCCGCCGGGACGCAGGACGCGCGCTGCCTCCCGGACGACGTCCCGCCAGGCGTCGGCGTGGTGCAGCACGTGGTAGCCGAACACGGCGTCGTAGGAGCCTGCCGCCGCCGTCAGCGCGGTCGCGTCGCCCACCTGCACCTCGACCCGGTCGCCGAGGTCGCGCACCGCCGCCCGGCACGCCGCCACGCTCGCCTGGTGCAGCTCGACGCCGTCGACCCGGGCAGCCCCGAACAGGTCGAGCGCCAGCCGGAGGCCGGTGCCGCGGCGGCCGCTGCCCAGCTCCAGGGCCCGGCCGCCGGACACCGGGCCGCCCAGCCGCAGCAGCACCGGGGCCTCGAACCGCCGCTGCACCAGGGCGCGGGGGCGGGAGTCCACCCAGACCCGGTTGGCGTCCAGGTAGGTCGGGTGGACAGCGGCGGGTGCACGGTCGGGCGGAATCGGGGGCACGACCCGGTGGTCCCCGCTCCGGGTGCCGGTAAAACGGCGGCGCCGCCGCGCGGGTCCCGCGACCGGGCCGCAGTCGCTACCGTCCGGCGGGTGCCCGGACCCTCCATCCGCTTGGTCGTCCCCTACTTCGGCGACCGGCCGTCGTACTTCCCGCTCGTCGTCCGCAGCATGGCCGCCAACCCCGACGTCGACTGGCTCCTGCTCACCGACGCGCCGGTGCCCGGGGCACCACCCAACCTGACCGTGCAGCGGTGGGACTTCCCCGACCTGGTGGCCCGCGTCCAGCGCTCCTTCGACTTCCCGCTCGCGATCGAGAGCCCGTACAAGCTGTGCGACCTCCGGCCGGCCTTCGGCGAGGTCTTCGCCGACGAGCTGGCCGGCTGCGACTTCTGGGGGCACTGCGACCTCGACGTGCTGTTCGGCCGGGTCCGGGACCACCTCCCGGCCGAGGCGTTCGCCGCCGACAAGGTGCTGGTGCAGGGCAACTTCGCGCTCTACCGGAACACCCCCGACGCCGCCGGCTGGTTCCGCCACGAGATCGACGGGGTCAGCTACCGGGACGTGCTGACCGACCCGGCGGCCCGGCACTTCGACGAGTGGGCGGGCATCTTCCACCTCCTGCGCGACCTCGAGGTGCCGATCTGGCAGGAGGAGACGATCTTCGACCTCTCGTTCGCCCGCTACCGGACGCGGGCGGAGCACCCACCCGGGCGCGACCCCCGTCGCTACGCCTGGGAGGAGGGCGAGGTCTGCGAGTACCGGCTGGACCGCGGCCAGGTCGTCCGGCGCACGGCGCTCCTGGTGCACCTGCAGAAGCGGACGATGCGGGCACCCTCGGCCGACGTGCTCGCGGCGGACCGGTACTGGATCACGGCCAACGGCTTCGCCGTGCAGGAGCGGGTGTCGCCGTGGACGGTCCGTGCGGCCCGGGTCCCGGCCGGCCGCGAGCTGGTCGGGCTCTACGTGCGACGGGCACGGCGGGCCGTCCGCCGCCGCGCCGCCCGGCGGGCCCGCGAGCGCGCGCAGCCGCGCGGAGCTGCTCCTACCCTCGAGAGGTGACCGTCGCCCCGCACCTGAGCGTCCACCTCGGCAACCGGTTCGTCCGCGAGCTCCCCGAGCTGACCGTCCCCTGGCAGGCCGACCGCGCGCCCGCTCCGCAGCTGCTCGTGCTCAACGAGCCGCTCGCCGGCGAGCTCGGCCTCGACCCGGCGCAGCTGCGCAGCGCCGACGGGGTGCGGCTGCTCCTGGGCAACGACGTCCCGGCCGGTGCGACGCCGGTGGCCCAGGCCTACGCCGGGCACCAGTTCGGCGGGTTCGTCCCCCGGCTCGGTGACGGCCGCGCCCTCCTGCTCGGCGAGCTCGTCGACACCGAGGGCCGGCTCCGCGACCTGCACCTCAAGGGCTCGGGCCGCACCCCGTTCGCCCGCGGCGGCGACGGGCTGGCCGCGGTCGGGCCGATGCTGCGCGAGTACGTGGTCAGCGAGGCGATGCACGCCCTCGGCATCCCCACCACCCGCTCGCTGGCCGTGGTGGCGACCGGACGCGAGGTGCGCCGGGAGACCGCGCTGCCCGGCGCGGTGCTCACCCGGGTCGCCAGCAGCCACCTGCGGGTCGGCAGCTTCCAGTACGCCCGGGCCACCGGGGACGTCGACCTGCTGCGCCGGCTGGCCGACCACGCCATCTCCCGGCACCACCCCGCCGCCGCCGACGCCGAGCTCCCCGCGCTGGCGCTGTTCGAGGCGGTGGTCAGCGCCCAGGCCGAGCTGGTCGCCCGGTGGATGCTCGTCGGGTTCGTGCACGGCGTGATGAACACCGACAACATGACCATCTCCGGCGAGACGATCGACTACGGCCCGTGCGCCTTCATGGAGGCCTACGACCCGGCGACGGTGTACAGCTCCATCGACCACCGCGGCCGCTACGCCTACGGCAACCAGCCGGGAGTGGCCGAGTGGGACCTCGCCCGGCTGGCCGAGGCGCTGCTGCCGCTGCTCGCCGACGAGCAGGAGCAGGCCGTCGAGCTCGCGGTGGCGGCCCTCGACGGGTTCCGTCCGCAGTACGACGACGCCTGGACGGCGGGCATGCGGGCCAAGCTCGGCCTGCCCGCCGGGGGAGACGACGGCGTCGTCGGCCCGCTGGTCGACGACCTGCTCGCCCTGCTGCAGGCCGACCACGTCGACCTCACCTCGTTCTGCCGTGCCCTGGGTGCGGCGGCCCGCGGCGGCGCCGAGCCGGTCCGGGTCCTGTTCCTCGACCTCGCCGGCATCGACGGCTGGCTGGCCCGCTGGCGGACCCTGGCCCCGGACGCCGACGCGATGGACCGGGTCAACCCGGTCTACGTCCCCCGCAACCAGCTGGTCGAGGAGGCGCTCACCGCGGCGACCGCAGGCGACCTCGACCCGCTGCACCGGCTGCTGGACGCGGTGACCTCGCCCTTCACCGAGCGCCCCGGCCTGGCGCGGTACGCCGCTCCCGCACCGGTCGACTTCGGCGTCTACCGGACCTTCTGCGGCACCTGAGGGCTCACGGCACCACGAGGGCCACCAGCTCGACGACGGCGTCGACCAGCAGCTCACCGTCGGTCAGCACGGCGTCGCCGTGCTCCGCGCCGGGCACCTCGACCAGCCGGTGCAGCCGCCCGGCGGCGTGCGCGACCTGCCGGCTCTGCGCCGGGGGCACGACGGTGTCGCCGCTGCCGTGGACGACCGTCGTCGGGACGGTGACCTCGGCGATCTGCCGCGCCACCGGGTACCGGTCGCGCAGCAGCTGCCGGACCGGCAGGTGGGGGTAGCGGCCGCTGCCCGCGGCCGCGAGGTCCACGAACGGGGAGCGAAGCACCAGGCCCGCCGGCGGGTGCTCGACGGCCAGCTCGGTGACGACCGCGCAGCCGAGGCTCTCGCCCAGGTAGAGCAGCCGGTCCGGGCGGACGCCGGCCCCGAGCAGGTGGCTGCGGGCGGCGCGCACGTCGAGGGCCAGGCCCGCCTCGCTCGGGCTGCCCGGGTTGCCCCCGTAGCCGCGGTAGTCGAACAGCAGCACGCCCAGCCCGGCCACCGACAGCGCCCGGGCCAGCGGCGCCCGCAGCACCCGCGAGCCGCCGTTGCCGCCGGCCACGAGGACCGTCGGCGCGTCCGCCGAGGGGGCGGGCACCCACCAGGCACCGAGCTCGAGGCCGTCCGCCGTGGTCAGCCGGACGTCGCGACCGCCGGCCACGACGTCGGCGGCGGCCGGCACGGGCCCGTCGTCGGGGAAGTAGACGAGCCGCCGCTGCAGCGCCCAGAGCAGCCCCGTCAGGACGAGGACCGGGACGAGCACCACGACCACGAGGACGACCCCTGCCGCCCGGAGCACCTGCCGCACGTCCCCATCGTCCCGGCTGGGTCGCTCCGCCGCTGTGCGCCTCGGGACCAGCAGCCAGGTCAGGTGGTCGTCGGTGGAGACCAGGCGGGCCCCGGCCGTCGGGGCGACGGCCGGGGCCCCTCGTCAGCTGGCTCCTGAGCGGGTCAGGAGGACAGGTCGAACACCGTGGTGCTGTCGTAGGTCTCCCCCGGGCGCAGCACGGTGGACGGGAACTGCGGCTGGTTCGGGGAGTCCGGGAAGTGCTGGGTCTCCAGGGCCAGTCCGTCGCTCTGCCGGTAGATGCGACCGCTGGTCCCGACCAGCGTGCCGTCCAGGAAGTTGCCCGAGTAGAACTGGATGCCGGGCTCGGTGGTCTCGATCGTCAGCGTCCGGCCGCTGTCCGGGTCGAACAGCCGGGCCGCCGGCTCCAGGGCGTCCTCGCTGTCCGAGCCCTCCCGCGCGCCGTTGTCCACGCGGTCCAGCGCCCAGTTGTGGTCGTAGCCCTGGCCGTAGAGCAGCTGCTGGTCGTCCTCCCGGATGCGCGCCCCGATGGGGGTCGGCTCGCGGAAGTCGAACGGCGTGCCCGCGACCGGCGCGATCTCACCGGTCGGGATCAGCTCCTCGTCGACCGGCGTGTAGCCGCTCGCGTTGAGCTGCAGCTCGTGGTCGTAGATGGTGCCCGACCCCTCGCCCGACAGGTTCCAGTAGGTGTGGTTGGTCAGGTTCACCACGGTCGGGGCGTCGGTCGTCGCCTCGTAGTGCACCGAGAGCCGCTCCTCGTCGTCGAGGGAGTAGGTCACGGTGGTGGTGAGCGTGCCGGGGAAGCCCATGTCGCCGTCCGGGCTCACCAGGGTCAGCTCCAGGGCGGCCACGTCCCGGTCGCCGACCGGGGTGGCCGACCAGACCTTGGTGTCGAAGCCCTGCGTCCCGCCGTGCAGGGTGTTGTCGTTGTTGTTCAGCGGCAGCTGGTAGGTCTGCCCGTCCAGCTCGAAGGTGCCACCGGCGATCCGGTTGCCGTAGCGGCCGATGAGGGCGCCGAAGTAGGGGCCGGGGTTGTTGTTCTCGATGTAGCCGGCCAGGTCGGCGAACCCGAGGACGACGTTGTCCACCTCACCGCGGGCGTCCGGGACCTCCAGCGACTGCACGATGCCGCCGTAGGTGAGCACGCGGACGGTCATGTCGCCGTTGGTCAGCGTCCAGCGCTCCACCGCGGTGCCGTCGGGCGTGGTGCCGAACGGCTCCACCGTCGTGCTCGCGTGTCCGTGGGAGCCGCCGCCCCACCCGCCGTCGGTGGCCCCGGCCGGGGTGGCCACGGTGCCGGCGAGCAGGCCGGCGCTGAGCGTGGCGACGAGCGGCCAGCGGCGCCGTCGCCGGCGGGGCGCCGGCGCGGCGGCGGCCGGGAGGTGGGCAGGGGGTGGTGCCAGACGTCCAGGCATGGAGAACTCCGTGTCCGTTGCGGTCCACCGGCGTCGTCGCGCGGTGGTCGGGGGCACGGCAGTTCCGGGCGCCGGCGGACGTGCAGGGTGTGCCCCCCGTGCCGTCCTAGAACGACCCGACCGTAGGGAGACGGCCGAAGCGGTGTCAATGGCAGCGCACAGCCCACTCACGGCGTGGCCACAGACCGGGAGCGCGGAGTGACGCCAGGTAGTCCAGGTGCTGGTGGTCGGGGCGGTCGGCCGTCCTGCTCCCCCGGTCCGCCGGCCCGGTTAGGGTCGGGCGGTGATCCGGGCAGGCCGGGCCGAGCACGAGCTGGCCGTGGACGTGGTGCGCTCCACGCGCGCCCTGCTGTGCGTCGTCGACGGCGCCGACCGGCTGCTCCTGGTCAACCCGGCGATGGAGCGGTTCACCGGCAGGCCGGCCGCGGACCTGGTCGGCCGCCCGTTCCACGACGTCTACGTGGCGCCCGAGCACCGGCTGCTCGCGCAGGACGCGATCGCCCGCTCCATGGCGACGGGGACCACGTTCCCGCAGGAGGGCGACTGGCTGGCCGCCGGCGGGGTGCGCCGTCGCGTCTCGATGACGATCGACGTGCTGCGGGACGACACCGGTGCCCCGTGGGCGCTGGCCTGCCTGGGGCTCGACGTCACCGAGGAGCGCGAGCGCGAGGCAGCCCTGCGCCGGCGGGCGCACACGGACGTGCTGACCGGCCTGCCCAACCGCAGCGCCCTGTTCGATGCGCTCCGTCAGCACCTCGACGCCGAGCACGGGAGCGGATGCGGGCTGCTGTTCTGCGACCTCGACGGCTTCAAGCAGGTCAACGACCGGCACGGGCACGCGGTGGGTGACCGGCTGCTGGCCGATGCGGCCGCCCGCCTGCAGTCCCTGGCCGGGCCGTCGGACCTGGTGGCCCGGCTGGGCGGGGACGAGTTCGTGGTCGTCTGCCCCGGCGGGGCGAGCGCGCGGCTGGGCATGCTGGCCGCGGAGGTCTCCACCGCGTTCCGGCGTCCCTTCGCCAACCCGGCGGGTGAGCTCACCATCGGCGTGAGCATCGGCCACGCCGTGGGCGAGCCCGGGGAGGCCCCGGACCGGCTGGTGGCCCGGGCGGACCACGCCATGTACGGCGCCAAGTCGCGCCGCCGGCGGCGTGACCCCCGCCGCCCGGGGTGACCCTCAGCCCCGGTGGGCGTCCAGCCAGGCGACGACGTCGTCGAGCACCTGCTCCTGCTCGGGTTCGTTGTGCGGCTCGTGGTACAGCCCCGGGTAGACCGTGCGGGTGACGTCGGTCGAGCCGGCGGAGGCGGGGACCAGCTCACTGCTCGCCGTGGGCACCAGCCGGTCGGCGCCGCCGTGCAGCACGAGCAGCGGCATGGTCAGCGAGCGGAGCCGCGCGGGCATCGCCGCGGCGGTGGTCATCATCTCCGCGCCGGTGCGGGCCCGGACCTTGCCGGTGTGGTTCAGCGGGTCGGCGCGGTAGGCGGCCACCACCGCGGGGTCGCGGCTGATCGTCTCGGCGTCCAGGGTGAGCACGCCGAGGTCGGGCAGCACCCGGGACAGCACCGGCGCCGCGAGTTGCTGCACCTTCGTGGCCGCACCGGTGTCCAGCGCCGGGGCGGAGACGACCGCGCCGCGGATGCGGTCGTCCGGGGTGCCGGTGAGGTACTGCAGCGCGATGAGCCCGCCGAGGCTGTGGCCGTAGACGAACAGCGGTGCGCCGGGGTGCCGCTGGGCCGCCAGCGGCACCAGCTGACCGACCCCGGCAACGGTGCCGGCCATGCTGCCGATGTTGCCGCGCACGCCGGGCGAGCGGCCGTGGCCCGGGTGGTCGACGGCGTAGCTCGCGTAGCCGGCCCGCGCCAGCCGCTCCGCCACGTGGGCGTAGCGACCGCCGTGCTCGTGCAGCCCGTGCACCAGCACGACCACCCCGGCCGGGACGTCGACGGTCCACCCGGCCCAGTGCTGACCCGACGGCAGCGTCCCCTCGGTCGCCGGCTCGGTCATCGGAGCGCCTCCTGCTCGGTCGGTGGTCGTGCCGACGTGCAGTCTGCCCGACCCGCTGTGAGCGACGGCACCGACCGATCTGGTCGGCTCGCCGACCGGATCGGTCGGTAAGCGGGTTATCGTCGTCCCGTGGCCCGCCCGTTCCGTCAGCAGATCGACGCGGGCATCCTCGACCGGGCAGCGGCGCTGTTCGCCCGGCACGGCTTCGAGCAGACCTCGGTCCAGGCGGTCGCTGACGCGGTCGGGCTGTCCAAGGCCGGCCTGCTGCACCACTTCCCGAGCAAGGACGCCCTGCACGAGGCCGTGCGCGCGCAGGTCGACACGCTCGGGCGCCGCGCACTGGACCAGGTGCGCGACCTCCCGCCGGGCGCCGCGCGCGACCACCGCGCGATCGAGGTGCTCGTCGACACCGCGCTGGCGCACCCGGGGCTGGTGTCCCTCCTGCTCACGCCGGTCACCCAGGGGGGCGCGGTGGTCGAGGCGGACACCGACCCGGCGGGCCTCTGGGCCTTCGCGGCCTTCGGCGTCGACCCCCGGACCGCCGAGCGCGAGCGCTGCGTCCGGGTGGCCGGCGCCCTGGTCGCGCTCGCCGTCCTCGCCCTCCGCGCCCAGCAGGACGGCGAGGCCGCCCTGCTCCGGCCGCACATCATCGCCACCAGCTTCGACGCGCTCGGCCACCGCCGTCCCGGCGCTCCCCCGACCGGTCCCGTCCAGGTGGAGGCCTGATCCCCCATGGCTCTGTTGTTGTCCCGACTCGGCGCCTTCTCGGCCCGGCACCGCCGGGCCGTCGTGCTCGTCTGGCTGGTCGTGCTGGTCGGCGGTGGGGTCGGCGCGGCCACGCTGGCCGGCGAGACCTCCAGCACCTTCTCCATCCCCGGTCAGGAGTCGACCACCGCGCTGCGGCTGATCGAGCAGGACTTCGGCGCCGGCGGTGACGGGGCCACCGCCCGGGTGGTCGTGCAGTCCCCCGACGGCTCGCCGCTCACCGGGGGCACGAACGCCGCAGCCGTTCAGGGCCTGGTCACCGAGCTGGGCGGGCTGCCCGGGGTGGTGTCGGCGAGCGACCCGCTCGACCCGGCCGCCCCGGCGGTCAACGCCGACCGGACCACCGCCTACAGCACGGTCACCTACGACGCCGCGGTCGGTGGCGTCACCGTCGCCGAGCAGGACGCGCTCGTCGCCGCCGTCGACGACGCCCGCGGCAGCAGCGGGCTCACCGTCGAGATCGGCGGCGACGCGCTGAACGAGACCCCGTCGGTCGCCGGCATCGGCGAGCTGGCCGGCGTCGTCGTCGCGCTGCTGGTGCTGGCCATCACCTACGGCACGCTGGTGACCGCCGGCATGAACCTGCTGACCGCGGTCATCGGGGTGGGCACCGGGGTCCTCGGCATCACCATCGCCACCGGGTTCCTGGACCTCTCCTCCACCACCTCGGCGCTGGCCGGGATGCTCGGCCTGGCCGTCGGCATCGACTACGGCCTGTTCATCGTCAGCCGGTTCCGGCAGGAGCTGCGCCGCGGCTCGGACGTCGGCACCGCGGTCGCCACCGCCGTCGGCACCGCCGGCTCGGCCGTGGTCACCGCGGGGCTCACGGTGGTCATCGCCCTGGTCGGGCTGGCCGTCGTCGGCATCCCCTTCCTGACCCAGATGGGCATCGCCGCGGCCGGCACCATCGTCGTCGCCGTCCTGGTCGCCCTCACGCTGGTGCCCGCCGTGCTCGGCCTGCTGGGCCGCCGCACGCTGCCCCGCAGGGACCGCACCGCGCCCGGGGTGACCCACCACGCGGCCGCCCGGGACGGCTTCCTGGCCGGCTGGGTCGCTGCGGTCACCCGGCGACGGGTGCTCTCGCTGCTGCTGGCCGCCGTGGCCCTCGGCGCGATCGCGGTCCCGTTCTTCTCGATGCGGACCACGCTGGTGCAGACCCAGCCCGAGGGCAGCACCCAGGCCCGGGCCGAGCAGCTGCTCGCCGACGGCTTCGGCGAGGGCTTCAACGGCCCGCTCACCGTGCTGTTCCAGAGCGCCGGCGCCGCCGAGGCGGCCACCGCGGCCAGCGGTGCGATCGGGGACCTGGCCGACGTCACCGCCGTCGCGCCGGCCATCCCCAACGCCGACGACAGCGCGGCGCTGCTCACCGTCATCCCCGAGTCCGGGCCCACCAGCCAGGCCACCGAGCAGCTGGTGGCCGACCTGCGCGACCAGCTCGCCGACCTCGACGGCGTGGACGCCTACGTCACCGGCTCCACCGCGGTCAGCGTCGACGTCTCCGAGTCCCTCGACGCGGCGCTGCCGGTCTACCTGGTGCTGGTCGTCGGGCTGGCGCTCGTGCTGCTCGTGCTGGTCTTCCGGTCGCTGCTGGTGCCGCTGGTCGGCGTGCTGGGCTTCCTGCTCACCATCGGCGCCTCGCTGGGTGCCACCGTCGCGGTGTTCCAGTGGGGCTGGCTGTCCGACCTCCTCGGCATCCCGAGCACCGGACCGCTGATCAGCCTCACGCCGATCCTGGTCATCGGCATCCTGTTCGGCCTGGCGATGGACTACCAGATCTTCCTGGTGTCCCGGATGCACGAGGCGCACAGCTCCGGGGCGTCGGCGATGGACGCGATCCGCACCGGCTTCCGGCAGGCGGCCCCGGTCGTCGTCGCGGCTGCGCTGATCATGTTCGCCGTCTTCGCCGGCTTCTTCACCGGCGACGAGGCGACCATCAAGTCGATCGCGTTCGCCCTCGCCAGCGGCATCCTGTTCGACGCCTTCGTCGTCCGGATGGTGCTGGTCCCGGCGGCTCTCGCCCTGCTCGGCGAGCGGGCCTGGTGGCTGCCCCGCTGGCTGCGCTGGCTGCCCCAGCTGGACGTGGAGGGCGCCGCGCTGGAGCAGGGCACGCCCGCCCGCACGAGCGAGGACCCGGTCCCGGTCGGCTGACCCGAGCGCCCCGCGCGGGCCGGCGGCAGACTGGGCGGGTGACCTCGCCGCTGTCCGCCGGCTCCGCAGCGCGGGGCGTCGTCCGGCTGCTCAACACCTCCGCCGGGCGGGTGCTCTGCCTGGCCGGCCAGGTCGACGAGGCCGTCGTCGCCGCCTTCCTGCAGCGCTACGGCCGCGAGCCGGCGCGGGTCGACCGCATCGAGGCGGGGTCGGTCACGTCGCTGTCCCCGCCGGCGCTGGACCTGGTCCTGGACCACCTGCACGCCGCCGAGCTGGCCGGCCGGGCGGTCCCGGTGCTCCGCTCACCGCTGGTCGAGCGGCTGCTCGGGACCGCCCGGGCGGCTCAGGCGCCGGTCGCCGGCGCCACGACCCGGGCCTGACGCGACGACCGGACGACGACCGCGGCGAGGACGGCGACGACGCCGAGCACCACGAGCGCCGAGCCCAGCCCGCCGATCGCGCCGGACAGCCCCAGCACCACCAGCGGGCAGACGAACTGGCCGAGGAACACCGCAGCGGTCCACCAGCCGGTGCCGCGACCCCGCTGCTCGAAGGACAGCGACCCCAGCGCCCAGGTCAGCAGGGAGGGCAGCAGCAGGCCGTTGCCCAGGCCGGTGACGACGGCGCAGAGCACGATCACCGGCACGTTGGGCGCCAGGCCGAGGCCGACCAGCCCGACCCCGGACACCGCGAAGGCCAGCGGGACGGTCACCGCGGGGCCGCGGGGGGCCAGCCGGCTGAAGGAGAGCGCGCCGATGGCGGTGCCCAGCGAGCCGATCGCGCTGACGGCACCGATGGCGCCGGTGGAGTCCACGCCGACGTCGTCGAGCTTGAAGGAGAGCTCGACGATGAGCGCGTAGAACACCAGGCCACCGACCAGCGAGGTGACCACCGGGGCGGCGAGCTGCCGCCAGGGCAGCGCGGGGAGGGTCAGGACCGGACCCGAGCGGTGCGGCGCCGGCTGCCAGATGAGCCGTGCGGCGGCCACGGCCAGCGGCAGGCTCACCAGGTAGAGCCAGAACGGCGTCCGCCAGCTGTGCGAGCCCAGCGCCCCGCCGATGCCAAAGAACAGGGTCGCGGCGACCGTGGTGCTGACGACCTGCAGGCCGAAGTACCGCTCGCGCTGCGAGCCGTGGAAGTAGTCGGCCAGCAGCGTGGTGCAGCAGGTCATGATCACGGCCTCGGTGAGGCCGACCAGCACCCGGCTGGCCACGATGAGCGGGAGCGAGGGCAGCCAGAGCGGCGCGGTGCCGACCACGGCGTAGACCACCAGCGCGGCCACCAGCAGGCGCTTGCGGCCGATGCGGTCGACGACCCGGCCGGCGAACGGCGCGGTGAGGCCGATCACCAGCGCCGGCGCGGTGAGGACCACCGGCGTCAGGGCCTGCACCCCGGCGGTGCCGGCGAAGGCGTCCTCGATGGCGGGGAGGACCGGTGCCAGCAGCACCGCCCCCAGCACGCCCAGGCAGCTGGCGAGGATCAGCACCACGGCCTGAGCCCGCCCGGCCGGGCGACCGGTCGCCGGGTCGACGGCGACCTCACCGGCCAGCGGTTCCTCGGCGAGCGACTCGGGACTCACGACTTCCGACACGGGCGTCTCCGTTGACGAGGAGGGGCCGGTCCCGGTGACCGGCATCACTGGAGCGGAAGTGTCAGCAGCGTGCGGGCCGAGCGGAAATCACTTCTCCTGAGGGGGGTCATCACCCAGGTCGATACCGACCGTGGCGGAGCTGCCGACCGCCAGCTCGGCCGCCCGCACGACGAGGTCCCGCAGCCAGGCGTGCTCCGGGTCGTCGTCGAACACCGGGTGCCACCACATCGCCTCGATCAGCGGTCCGACCTCGAACGGGCACGGCAGCGCCCGGACGCCGCTGGTGAGCGGCAGCAGGTCGATCAGCCGGCGCTGCAGCAGCGCGATCCGGTCGCTGCCGGCGATGAGCGCGGGCACGGTCAGGAAGGCCTCGTTGACCACCTGCACGCGCGGCTCGATGCCGAGCATCCGCATCTGCCGCGCGGCCGGGGTGGACGCCGTCGGACCGTGGTAGGTGGCGACCCACGGCAGCGTCTCGAGGTGCTCGATGGTGAGCCCCTCGTCGGCCAGCGGGTTGTCCGCGGCGACCACGCAGACCCACTCGTCGCGGTAGAGGTCGCGGTGGGAGAGGTCGCTGAGGAAGCCGTGCGGCAGCATCATCACGTCGGTCGTGAGCAGCACCTGGTCGGCGCGCTCGACCATCGCCGGGGTGTGCGAGGTGAAGCGCAGCCGGGTGTGCGGCGCCTCCTCGGCGAGCAGCTCGGCGATGGTGTCACCGAGGACGGCGACGACGTAGTCGCTGACCAGCAGGGTGAACTCGCGGGTGGAGGACCCCGGGTCGAACTCCGGCTGGGCGGTGAAGACCCGCTCCACACCGGTCACCGCGATCCGGGAGAGCTCCTTGAGCTGGACCGCGAGCGGGGTCAGCCGGTACTCGTTGCCCACCCGGGTGAGCAGCTCGTCGCCGAAGTGCCGGCGCAGCCGGGCCAGGGACGCCGACAGGGCCGGCTGGGACAGCCCCATCTGCGCGGCCGCCCGGGTGACGCTGCGCTCCTGCAACAGGGCGTCCAGCGAGACCAGCAGGTTCAGGTCCAGGCTGGCCAGGTTCACCAGCCCACCGTATCGACGGCGGTGATGGGCGTCATCAGACATCTCCCCTTCCCCCCTCGTCCGGAGTGCCCGAGTGTGGTGCGCGTCGCACCGAGGAGGAACGCATGCCGGACGAGCTCGACCGCACCGACCCCGAGGGCGCCATCGCGGCCGCCGCGAAGCGCTGCTCCAACTGGGGCCGCTGGGGTGCCGACGACGTGCTGGGCACGCTGAACTTCCTCACCGCGGACAAGCGGGTCCAGGGTGCCGGGCTGGTCCGCCGCGGGGTGAGCTTCTCCCTGTCGCAGAGCTTCGACATGGACGGCCCGCAGAAGGGCTGGCGGCGGCGCACCAACCCGGTGCACACGATGCTGGACACCGGCACGGACGCCGAGCGCGGCGTGCAGGGCTTCCCGCACGGCATCGGCGGCGCCGACGACGTGATCGCGATGCCGCTGCAGGCCTCCACCCAGTGGGACGGTCTCGGCCACATCTTCGACCACGGCAACGCCTGGAACGGCCGCCGCGCCGGCGACGTCGTCACCAGCGACGGGGACAAGGTCACCGGCATCCAGACCGCCGCCGCGCACATCGCCGGTCGCGGCGTGCTGCTCGACGTCGGCCGGGCGATCGGCGCCTCCCTCGGCACCGACGGCGAGCTGCCCGACGGGTTCGCCATCACTCCCGAGCACCTCGAGGCCACCATCGCCGCCCAGGGCGCCTCCGCCCGGGTCGGCCGTGGCGACCTGCTGTGCGTGCGCACCGGCCGGCTCACCCGGGCCCGTCGCGACATCGCCGAGGGACGCGGCTGGGGCGACTACGCCGGCGGGGACTCCCCCGGGCTGTCGTTCACCACCGCCGACTGGCTGCACGGCAGCGAGATCGCCGGCATCGCCACCGACACCTGGGGCTTCGAGGTGCGGCCCAACGAGTTCGACATCGCCTTCCAGCCGCTGCACCAGGTCGCCATCCCCAACATGGGCCTGTTCCTCGGCGAGATGTGGGACCTCGACGCCCTCGCCGCGGACTGCGCGGCCGACGGCCAGTGGGACTTCTTCCTCACCGCCGCCCCCCTGCCCGTGACCGGCGCCGTCGGCGCCCCGGTCAACCCCATCGCCGTCAAGTAGGAGCTGCAGATGCCCGCAGTGAACAGCGTCCTGGTTGTCGGCGGCGGTCTCGCCGGATCGGCGACCGCCGTCCACCTCGCCGCCGCCGGCGTCGCCGTCGACCTGATCGAGATCAAGCCGGACGTCGCGGCGCTCGGGTCAGGGATCACCCTGCAGGGCAACGCGCTGCGGGAGCTGCGCTCGCTCGGGGTCTGGGACCAGGTGTCCGCCGCCGGGTACGCCTTCGACGTCACCGGCATCCGGGCGCCGGACCCGGCCGGCTCGATCGTCGCCGAGATCCCGGACGCGAAGACCGGCGGCCCCGACCTGCCGGCCGCCATGGGCATGCCCCGTCCCGAGCTGGCGCGCATCCTGCTCGACCGGGCCTCCCAGGTGGGCGTCAAGGTCCGGTTCGGCACCACGTTCACCGAGCTCGCCCAGGACGACTCCGCGGACGGGGAAGGGGGCGTGGACGTCACCTTCTCCGACGGCTCGACCGGGCGCTACGACGTCGTGGTCGGCGCCGACGGCGTCCGGTCGTGGACCCGCCGGGCGCTGGGCATCAACCTGGAGACCCGCTCGGTCGGCATGGGCATCTGGCGCGCCTTCGGCCCCCGCCCGGCCAGCGTCACCCGCACCGACCTGTTCTACGGCGGGCCGTCGTTCATCGCCGGCTACTGCCCCACCGGCGCGGACTCGCTCTACGCCTACATCGTGGAGCCGGCCCAGGACCGCAGCGGGCTGTCCCCGGACGAGCAGCTGGCCACCATGAAGCAGCTGTCGCGGGCCTACCACGGCCCGTGGGACGAGATCCGCGAGACGCTCACCGACCCGTCGCGGGTCAACTACACCTGGTTCGAGACCCACGTGCTCGAGGAGCCGTGGAACCGCGGCCGGGTCGTGCTGATCGGCGACGCCGCGCACACCTGCCCGCCCACCATCGCCCAGGGCGGGGCGATGGCCCTCGAGGACGCCGTCGTCCTGGCCGAGCTGCTGACCGACCGGCAGACGCTGGACCAGGAGCTGTGGGACGCGTTCACCGCCCGCCGCCACCAGCGCGCGAAGACGGTCGTCGAGGCGTCCAACCAGCTCGCCCAGTGGCAGATCGACCACGTCCAGGGCGACATCCCCGGCCTCATGCGCTCGATCGCCGTGCTCACCAGCCAGCCCGCGTAAGGAAGCGAAGGACCCACCATGACCCAGCAGCGTCTGATCACCCACCTGCGGCACGTCGACCTGGCCGTGCCCGACTTCGCCAAGCAGCTCGACTTCTACTCGGGCACCTGGGGTCTCACCGCCGAGCACAGCGACTTCGGGCTCGCCTTCCTGGCCGCCGAGGGCTCCCCCGAGCAGTACGTCGTCCGGCTGCGGCAGGCGACCGACAAGCGGATCGACCTGATCTCCTTCGGGGCCGCGACCCCGGCCGACGTGGACACCCTGGCCGGCCGGCTCGCCGCCGACGGCGTGACGTTGATCGGCGAGCCGGACACCCTGCAGACCCCCGGCGGTGGTTACGGCTTCCGGTTCTTCGACAACGAGGGCCGCACCGTCGAGATCAGCGCCGACGTCGCCGTCCGGGAGCACCGGGCCATCGAGGAGGGCGAGTCGATCCCGGTCCGGCTGTCCCACGTCGTCATCAACTCGGCCGACCCCGAGGGAACCCGCGCCTTCTACGAGAAGCACCTGGCCTTCGCGCTGTCGGACACCCTGATGCACCCGCGGATGGGCGAGATGATGTGGTTCATGCGGATCAACGCCTGGCACCACAGCATGGCGATCGCCCGCGGCCCGCACCCCTCGCTGCACCACGCGTCCTTCGAGCTGCGCGGCATCGACGAGTACATGCGCGGCACCGGGCGGCTGCTGCGGGCCGGCGTGGAGAAGATCTGGGGCCCGGGCCGGCACAAGGCCGGGAACAACACCTTCAGCTACTTCCTGGACCCGCAGGGCAACACCGTCGAGTACACGACCGAGCTCGAGGTGCTGGACGAGGACACCTGGCACCCGCACATGTACGACTTCAGCGACCCCGAGGTCAGCGACCAGTGGGGCACGGCGAACGCGATGAACGAGTTCGTCGCGCAGCGCTCGTTCAACGACCCGGACAAGGGCCTGTTCGTGGCCCCGCCGGTCTGATGCGCTTCGCCACCTGGGACGACGGCGGGATCGTCACCGCCGGCGTGGTCGGCGAGCACGGGCTGCACGCCCTGCCGCCGGACGTCACCGTGCTGGACCTGGTGCGCGCCGGGCTCCCGGCGGCGCTGGACATCGGACTGGCGGCGCTGTCGGCGCCGCCGGTCCCGCTGGCCGAGGTGCGGCTGCTGCCGCCGCTGCAGGCACCCACCGTGCGGGACTTCGTCGCCTTCGAGGAGCACGTCGAGGGCGTCCGCAAGGCGATCGACGGGGTCGCTGGCGTGGTGCCCGAGTGGTACCAGGCGCCGACGTTCTACTTCACCAACCCCTATGCCCTCATCGGCGCGCACGACGACGTCGCCGTCCCGCCGGGCTCGCAGCGCTTCGACTTCGAGCTGGAGGTCGCCGTCGTCGTCGGCGCGGTCCCCGGCTCCGACGGGGCGTCGCTGACCCCCGAGGAGGCCCGCGAGCACGTCTTCGGCTACACCGTGCTCAACGACTGGTCGGCCCGCGACCTGCAGGCCCGGGAGATGAGGGTCAGCCTCGGCCCGGCCAAGGGCAAGGACTCCGCCACCACGCTGGGCCCCTGGCTGGTGACCGCCGACGAGCTCGAGCCGTACCGGGACGACGAGGGCTTCCTCGCCCTCGACATGCGGGTGTCGGTCAACGGCACCGAGATCGGCCAGGACCTGCTGTCCAACATGGGCTGGCCGTTCGAGGAGCTGATCAGCTACGCCTCCCGCGGCACCGAGGTGCGCGCGGGGGACGTGCTCGGCTCGGGGACCTCCGGCAACGGCGGCTGCCTGGCCGAGCTGTGGGGTACCCGCGCCGACGCCGCTCCCCCGCCGCTGCGACCCGGCGACGTCGTCGAGATGACCGTCGAGGGCATCGGCACGATCCGCAACCGCGTCGTCCAGGGCGTGGACCTGCCGCCGGTCTCCCCGGCGCGGCAGCGGCCGCGGAACCGCACCCGTCTGTCGTCGTGACGGTGGCCGGGAAGGTGGTCGTCGTCACCGGCGCCGGCCAGGGGCAGGGGGCTGCCGAGGCGCGGCTCCTCGCCACCTCCGGTGCCACGGTGATCGGCTGCGACCTGACGCTGGAGGCGGCCGAGCAGCTGCCCGGGGTCGAGTACCGCCGGCTCGACGTGACCGACGCGGCGGGCTGGGCGGCGCTGGCCGCCCACCTGCGCGACCGGTTCGGCTCCGTCGACGGTCTGGTCGCCAACGCCGGCGTCACGTGGCGGGCCCGGCTCGCCGACCTCGACCCGGCCGACCTGGCCCGGGTCACCGACGTCAACGTCACCGGCACGCTGCTCGGCATCCAGGCGCTCACCCCGCTGATGCCGGCCGGCGGCTCGGTGGTCGTCGTCGGCTCGGTGGCCGCGCTGACCGGTCACTTCCCGGCCGCCTACACCGCGTCGAAGTGGGCGCTGCGCGGGCTCGCCAAGGTCGCCTGCCTGGAGCTGGGTCTGCACGGCATCCGGGTGAACACCGTGCACCCCGGCTACATCGAGACGCCGATGACCGCCTCCGCGGCACCCGCGTTCCGGGACGCCAACGTCGCCGAGACCCCGCTCGGGCGCACCGGCACCGTCGACGAGGTGGCCCCGCTGGTCGCCTTCCTGCTCAGCGACGACGCCTCCTTCATCTCCGGCGCGGAGATCCCCGTCGACGGCGGCATGACCGCCCACGGCGGCGTGAAGTCGATCAGCGACGCCGTCCGCGCCGCCCCCTGAACCACTCCCCTTGCGAGAGGACCGACCCCTTGTTCGAGTACTTCCCCACCGGCCCCTACACCTGGAACCTCGGCGTCGTCGCGACGCTGAACTCCGGTGGCCTGATCGACGAGGTCGACCGCGCCTGCCGGCCGATCAAGGAGGCGGCCAACGCCGGCGAGGACGCCGGGACGCCGGAGTTCCTGCGGGCCTGGACCGCGCTGACCGACCAGCTCGTCGCCCAGGCCGAGGACGCCGAGAAGGCCGGGCACGTCCGCACCGCCGGACAGCTGTACTTCCGCGCCAGCAACTACCTGGCCCAGGCCGAGCGGATGCTCGCCCACTCCGACCCGAACCGCGTGCCCACCTACCGGCGGATGCTCGAGCTGGCGCAGAAGGCGTTTTACACGCACAGCCCGCGGGTCTCCCGGGTCGCGATCCCGTACGAGGGCACCACGCTGCCGGCCTACTTCAGCCAGGCACCGGCGACCGACGAGGGTCCGGCCCCGGTGATCGTGCTGGTCAACGGCCTGGACTCCACCAAGGAGCACATGTACGCCTCCAACCACTGGGAGGAGCTGGCCGCCCGCGGCATCTCCTGCCTGATGCTGGACCAGCCCGGCACCGGCGAGGCGCTGCGGCTGCAGGGGCTCACCGCGCGGATCGACACCGAGGCCTGGGCCGGCGCCTGCGTGGACTGGCTGGAGCAGCGCGACGACGTCGACGCGGCGAGGATCGGGATCGTCGGCTGGTCGCTGGGCGGCTACTACGCCCCGCGCGCCGCCGCCTTCGAGAAGCGCTTCGCGCTGGTCGTGGCGTGGGGGGCCAACCACAACTGGGGTGCGGTGCAACGCCGCCGCAAGGAGCGCGAGGGCGAGCGCCCGGTTCCGCACTACTGGGAGCACGTGCTGTGGGTGTGGGGTCACGAGGGCGACGAGAACGACCTCGACGGGTTCCTCGACTTCGCCGACGGGGTGCACCTGGACGGCGTGGTCGAGCAGATCACCGTCCCGTTCCTGATCGCGCACGGCGCCAACGACCGGCAGATCCCGCTGGAGTACGCGCACCGCTCCTACGACCAGGCGGTCAACAGCTCCAAGCGGCAGCTGCGGGTGTTCACCCCGGAGGAGGGCGCGACCGAGCACATCGGGCTGGACCACCTGCCGCACGTGAGCACCTTCATCGCCGACTGGGTCGCCGACACCTTCGCCGAGCTGGCGAGGGGCTGACCGTGCGGATGCTGTTCGTCAACCTGCCGGTACGCGACGTCGAGGTGGCGCGGTCGTTCTACGAGGCGCTCGGGTTCACCTTCCACCGGCTGGACTCCGACGAGGGATCGGCGTCGATGGTGGTCGACGAGAGCATCGTCGTCCGGCTGCTCGCCCGGGACCGCTTCGCCGAGCTGGTCACCGGCGAGGTCGGTGACCCGACCTCGGGCCCGACGGTGCTGCTCAGCCTCACGGCCGACAGCCGTGCCGAAGTCGACGACCTCGTCGCCCGGGCCCTCGGAGCCGGGGGCCGACCGTGGCTGGAGGCGCGGGACACCGCCTCGGACCACACCGGCAGCTTCACGGACCCGGACGGCCACGTCTGGGAGATCCGGTGGATCGACCAGCTGCACGTCGTGAACTGACCCCAGGACCGTCGCTCAGACGATGATCGCCATCAGCACGACGACGAAGACCAGTCCGGCTGCCCACCAGAGCGGGTCGGCGGACGGCTCGGAGGGCTCCTCTGCCGCAGCGGGCTCGGGAGGCCCGGCGGCGTCCGGAGGACCGACCGCCACGACCTCCGGCGGCAGGTCACCCACCAGGTCCTCCTCCCAGAAGCGGAACAGCTCGACCTCGGCCAGCCCACTGGGCAAGGACCAGTCGTCCCGATGGCGTCGTCGGAGTCTCATGGGCTCCTCCTGTTCGTCGTCCCGGCCTCCTCCCCGGACGTGCGCGGGGCGGTGGCAGGGGTTCTCAGGTGGGATCGGGGTCGTTCGCGCCGGCCCGGCCACCGCCGGTCAGCCCGGCCTCCTGGGCGTAGGGCTCGTGGCGCTTGCCCGCGTGCGCCTCGACCTGCAGCCGGTCCTTCAGGTGCGGGTAGTGCAGCTCGAACGCCGGGCGCTCGGAGCGGATCCGCGGGATCTCGACGAAGTTGTGCCGCGGCGGCGGGGACGACGTGGCCCACTCCAGCGAGTTGCCGTGCCCCCAGGGGTCGTCGCGCAGCGCCGGCGCACCGTGCCGCCACGAGGTCACGGCGTTGTACGTGAAGGGGATGACCGAGGCGCCCAGGATGAACGACCCGATCGTGGAGATCGTGTGCATGGTGGTGAAGCCGTCGGTGGCCAGGTAGTCGGCGTACCGGCGCGGCATGCCCTCGTTGCCCAGCCAGTGCTGGATGAGGAACGTGGTGTGGAAGCCGATGAAGGTCAGCCAGAAGTGCAGCTTGCCGAGCCTCTCGTCCATCATCCGGCCGCACAGCTTCGGGAACCAGAAGTAGAACCCGGCGAAGACGGAGAAGGTCACGGTGCCGAAGACGACGTAGTGGAAGTGGGCGACGACGAAGTAGCTGTCGTTGACGTGCCAGTCCAGCGGCGGGGAGGCCAGCAGCACACCGGTCAGCCCACCGAGCAGGAAGGTGATGAGGAAGCCCATCGCGAACAGCATCGGCGTCTCGAAGGTGATCTGCCCGCGCCACATGGTGCCGATCCAGTTGAAGAACTTGATGCCGGTCGGCACGGCGATCAGGTAGGTCAGGAACGCGAAGAACGGCAGCAGCACCGCGCCGGTGGCGAACATGTGGTGCGCCCACACCGCCAGCGACAGGGCGGTGATCGCGATGAGCGCGAACACCATGCCCTTGTAGCCGAACAGCGGCTTGCGGCTGAAGACCGGGATGACCTCGGAGATGATGCCGAAGAACGGCAACGCGATGATGTAGACCTCGGGATGGCCGAAGAACCAGAACAGGTGCTGCCACAGCATCGGCCCGCCGTTGGCCGCCGTGTAGACCTGCGCGCCCAGGTGCCGGTCGGCCAGCAGGCCCATCAGCGCCGCGGTCAGGATCGGGAAGGCCAACAGCGCCAGGATCGACGTGGTCAGCACTGCCCAGGTGAACAGCGACATCCGGAACATCGTCATGCCCGGTGCGCGCAGGCAGACGATGGTCGCCACGAAGTTGACCGAGCCGAGGATCGTCCCGAGACCGCTGACGGCCAGGCCGGCGATCCACAGGTCACCGCCGGCGCCCGGGCTCTGCGCCCCGGTCGAGAGCGGCGTGTAGGCGTACCAGCCGAAGTCCGCCGCACCGCCGGGGGTCAGGAAACCCGACACCGCCAGCGACGAGCCGAAGAAGAACAGCCAGAAGGAGAAGGCGTTCAGCCGGGGAAAGGCGACGTCGGGCGAGCCGATCTGCAGCGGCATGATCAGGTTGGCGAAGGCGAAGAACATCGGCGTCGCGAAGAACAGCAGCATGATCGTGCCGTGCATCGTGACCAGCTGGTTGTACTGCTCCGGTGAGAGGAACTGCAGCTCCGGGCGGGCCAGCTCGGCGCGCATCAGCAGCGCCATGAGGCCACCGATGAAGAACCAGGCGAAGGCCGCCGTGGTGTACATGAGGCCGATCGTCTTGTGGTCGGTCGTCCGCAGCAGCGCGAGCAGCCGCGACCCCTTCGCCGGCGGGGGGACGGCACCGGGCCGGCTGATGATCGGGGCGGGCGCGATCGTCATCGCTTCTCCTGACCACTGGCCGGCGCGCCGGCCCGGGGACTGGGTGGGACCAGGGTGCGACTCCGTCGCCGCCGGCGCAATGGTCGTCCGCGCGCGACTCGGCAGGACCGTGCGGTAGGACAGGTCGCGTGTCCGAGAGCTTCGACGCCGTCGCCCGCGCGCTGCACGAGGAGGGCGTCCGCCACGACGCCGGCCAGGCGGACCGCCGCCGCCGACGGCGCAACCTGAGCCCGGACGCGGCGGCGCTGCTCTCCGTCGTCTGCCAGGCCATGGGGGCCCGCTGGGTCGTGGAGGTCGGGACGTCGAACGGCTACTCCACCCTCTGGCTCGCGCGTGCCGTCCACGACCAGCACGGCACCGTGCTCAGCGTCGACGTCGACGGTGACGCCCAGCGCGAGGCGGCGGCCACCCTCGACCGGGTCGGGCTGCGCGACCGGGTGCAGTTCCGCTGCGCGGACGGAGGTGTGGTCCTCCGCGGACTGCCGGACGCCAGCCAGGACGTCGTCCTCCTGGACGCCGAGCGCTCGCTGTACCCGCGGTGGTGGCCGGACCCGGTGCGCGTCCTGCGGGTGGGTGGCGTGCTGGCCGTCGACAACGTGCTCTCCCACCCCGACGAGGTCGCCGACGTCCGCGGCCGGATGGAGGCGGACCCGCACCTGGAGTCCACCGTCGCCCCCACCGCCGCGGGCCTGCTGCTGGCGGTCCGGCGCGGCTCGGCGGGCTGACCGCGCACCTCGGCTCACTGCAGGGCAGCACCCGTGCGGGGGGAGCCGCTGCTCCCGAGCAGGTCCGACCATGCCTGCTCCCCCGCCTGACGGGTCGGCGCCGGCCGGTCAGGGCAGGACGGGCTGGACCACGGAGGTGGTCCCGTCGGCCCAGACGACCAGGCCCGAGCGTCCCGGCCTGCTCTCCAGCCAGTGCGCGGCCTCCGGCCCGTGCGCGTACGCGGCGGTCGCGTCGACGTCGGCCCAGGTGAGCGACCCGGCGACCACGGTGACCGAGGCGACGCCGTCCGGGGCGCGGCCGGTGCGCGCGTCGACGAGGTGCGCCCCGCGGTGCGCGGTGCCCGAGGTGGCGACCGCACCGCTGAGCACCGGGAACACCGCCAGCACCCGCCGGGGGTCGGCCGGGTCCTCGACCCCGATCCGCCACGGCTGACCGTCCGGGTCCGCCGTCGCGCAGGTCACGTCGCCACCCGCGGACAGGCAGAAGTCGGTCTCCGGCAGGGCCTTGAGGTGGTCGGCGGCGCGCTCGGCCGCCCAGCCCTTCACCACGCCGCTCGGGTCGAGCACGGGCCGGCCGTCGGGGCCGGGCAGCCACACGCTGAACGCGCCGGCCGACTCCCGCTCCGCGGTCTCCCCCAGCGCCAGCACCTCGGCGACCTCGGCCGGGCAGTCCTCCAAGCCGACCTCCCCGCGGCGCAGCCGGGAGACGCAGGAGTTCTCCCGGTAGGTGCTGAACACCCGGTCCGCCTCCTGGAGCACCGCCATCGCCGCCGCCCAGGCGGTCCGGGCCGAGGCGTCGTCGGTGTGCCGGCCGCGCAGCGCGAGGCTGATCGGCATGCCCATGACGTGCTCGACGTACCGGGTGGGCGGCGGAGGGGTCACAGCCCGGCCTGGTCCAGCGCGCTCTGCAGCGACTCCACGTAGCCGTCGCTGGTCACCGTCGCCCCGCTGACCATGTCGATGTCGGCGCTCTGCGCGTCCAGCGTCTCCTGCACCAGCACCGGCAGCGCCCGGGCGTTGATCTGCTGGTCCTTGCCGTTCTCGTGGGGGTACTCGACCACCGAGACGTCGGTGACCCTGCCGTCGGAGACGGTGATCTCGACCTGCACCGGACCCCAGCGGGTGGGAGCCGAGTCCCCGGTGTACGTGGTCGTCGAACCCGAGGTCGAACCGGAGGTCGAGCCGGTCGCGCTGCTCACCGGGGCCACCGCGGAGGACTCTGCACCCGCCGGGAGCCGTGATGACGTGGACGTGGAGTGACCGAACAGCAGCACGAGCACGGTCAGCGTGCTCATCAGCCAGAGGACGATCCTGCGCATCCCCGTCACCACCCGAAGCTCTCGACGTGGAACCGGTCGGCGGGGACACCGGCAGCCGCGGTCGTCCGGCGGACGTCGTCGGCCCACTGCTGGGGGCCGCAGACGTAGACGTCGCGGTCGGCGATGTCGGGGACCCACCAGGTGAGCGCGGCCAGGTCGGACGCGGCGCCGACCCCGTCGCCGAGCCAGGACCCGGGCGCGCGCCGGTGTCCGGGCAGCCAGAGCACCTGCAGGCCGCGCTGCGCGACGAGCACCTCGAACTCGCGCCGGAACAGCGGCGGGCCGGAGTACCGGTGGAGCAGCACCGCCTCACCCGGTGCGTAGTCCAGCCCCTCGGCCAGCGCGCGCAGCGGCGTCACCCCGACCCCGGCGCCGATGAGCGCGACCCTCCGGCGGGTGCGCGCCCGGGCGGACAGCCGGCCGTAGGGCCCCTCCACCAGCACCCGGGTGCCGGGGCGCAGCCCGCGCACCGCGGCACTCCCGTCCCCGACCACCTGCACGGTGATCCGCAGGCCGTGCGGGCCCGGCGCCGCCGACAGCGAGTACGGGTGCGCACGCGTCCAGCCGGCGCCGGCGAGGAAGCGGAAGCTCAACCACTGCCCCGCCTCGACCGGCATCGGCCGCCGGGTGGTCAACTCCACCGACACCACCCCGTCGGCCTCCGGGACGACCGAGCCGACCCGGACGCCGTACCGGGCGCTGCGCACCAGCGGCAGGGCGACCCGCCAGACCAGCACCGACGCCGCGGTGACCGCGTACAGCCCCCACCAGAAGACCGTGCGGGCGGGAGAGGCGAGGAAGTCCTGCCCGGTCCACAGCTGGTGCGGCAGCGCCAGGCCCACGCCCAGGTAGCCGTAGAGGTGCAGCAGGTGCCAGGACTCGTAGCGCAGCCGACGGCGGGCCGCCTGGACGCTGGTGACCACCACCATCACCAGGCAACCGGTGCCGGCGGCGGCCAGCAGCATGCCGGGGTAGGTGACGGTGAGGTCCCACAGCTCACCCGGGGTCGCGCTGAGCTCGCCGGCGGCGTAGCCCCAGGTGACCAGACCGATGTGCGCCTGCATCAGGGTGAACGAGGTGAACCCGACGAGCCGGTGGACCCGCGCGAGCCGGTCCTGCCCGACGGCGTGCTCGAGCAGCGGCACCCGGGCCATCAGCAGCACCTGCACCAGCAGCAGGACCGACGCCAGCAGGCCGGTCAGCCGCCCGCTGGAGGTGAGCCCGTCGGCCCACGAGCCCAGGTCGGAGACCCCGCCGCCGGCGGCCCACCAGTACGCAACGAGCAGCAGGCCCGCCCACAGCACGACCAGGGCACCCAGCCGGACGCCGGCATCCAGCCGGGCGCGGGCCGCCGGCGGCGCAGCGGCGGTACGGGCGGGGTCGCCTGCCGGAGCAGAGCGGGACTCGGTGAGCACGGGACCAGCCTGGCCCGCGGCACCCGGCCCGTCGTCGTCCCTCGGCAGGCTCCCGCCGTACTCCAGCCGCGGTATCCCCCTTCCCTGCGGGCCTGCGCCGGGACGACGCGGGGACGTCCCCCGCCGGGAGAGGCTCTCCCCATGACACCGACCGCTCCGGGGCCGACGCGATGAGCGTCCTCGCCGACATCGCCTCGACCGCCGAGCAGGTCGCGGCGAGCGCGGGCTACGCCGGGCTGACCGTCGTCATGGCGGCGGGAGAGGTGCTGCCGATCCCCTCGGAGGTCGTCCTGCCGCTCGTCGGCGCCCGGGTCTCCACCGGTCAGCTGCTGTTCTGGGCGGCCGCGCTGGCCGCCACCCTCGGCTCGGTGCTCGGCGCCTGGGCGCTGTACGCGGTGGGCCGGTGGGGCGGCCGGCCGGCGGTGCTGCGGCTCTCGCGTCTGCTGGGGGTGCGCGAGGAGCGGATGTCCCGCGCGGAGTCGTGGTTCGCCCGGCACGGGACCGTCGTCGTGCTGGTCAGCCGGGTCGTCCCCGGCCTCCGCGGTCTGGCGTCCGTCCCGGCCGGGACGCTGCGCATGCCGATGGCCCGGTTCCTGGTGCTGACCGCCGTCGGCGCCTTCTGCTGGAACGCGAGCCTGATCGGCGGGGGCGTGCTGCTGGTCGACCGGTGGCAGTCGGTGCTGGACGCGGTCCCGGTCGCCGCTCCGTACCTCGCCGTCGGCGGCGCCGGAGCCGCGCTGGTGTGGGTGTCGCACCGGAGCTGGTCGCTCGCCGCCCGGTCGTGACCGCGGTGCCCGACGTCCGCCGACCGACCGGGGGACCGGGTGCCGGGCGGCCCGGCTCGCGGCCCGCTGCGCCGGTGCCGAGGATGATCCCGATGGGCACCCTGACGACGGTCCGGCGGTGGGGCCGGGCGCACCCCCGGCTCGTCGACGCCGCCCTCGCGGCGGCCCTGGTCGTGCTCACCCTGCTGACGCTGCCCGGGCTGTCCCACGGCCACGGCCCGGGCCCCGGCGACCTCGACGACCGGGGCGCGGACGCCCTGACCACGCTGCTGCTGGCGCTGGCCGCGCTCCTCCTCGCCCTCCGCCGCAGCCATCCGCTGCCGGTGTGGGCGGCGACCGCGGTCCTCGGCGTGCTCGCGGTCCTGACCAGCGACGGGCGGCTGCCGCTGCCGCTCCCGCTCTTCCTCGCCCTGTACACCGTGGGCCGGCTGCTGCCGGTCAGCAGCACCGTGGTCGCCACGGCCGTCACCGCCGTCGCGTACGCCGTCACCATGGCGCTGGCCATGGGCAGCTGGCTCGACGACCGCGGTGACCTGCCGGCGCTGGCCACCGTGGCGCTCAGCGGTGCGGCGGCCGCGGTGGGCGTGGCCGTCCGGAGCCAGCGGGCCGCACTGGCGGCGGCGCAGGACCGGGCGCACCAGGCCGAGCTGACCCGCGAGGAGGAGGCCGAGCGGCGGGTCACCGACGAACGGCTGCGCATCGCCCGGGAGCTGCACGACGTCGTCGCGCACCACATCTCGGTGATCAACGTGCAGGCCGGCGTCGCCCGCCACCTGATGGACGCCGACCCCCAGCAGGCACGGACCGCGCTCGGGCTGGTGCGCGAGGCGAGCAAGACCGTGCTGTCGGAGATGTCGGCGGTCGTCGGCCTGCTGCGCACGCAGGACGAGGACGCGCCCACCGAGCCCGCCCCCGGTCTCTCCCGGGTGCCTGCCCTCGTCGAGTCCGTCCGGCGGGCCGGCCTGCAGCTGGACTGGACCTCCAGCGGGGACCCGTACCCGTTGGCGCCGATCCCGGACCTGACCGCCTACCGGGTCGTGCAGGAGTCGCTCACCAACGCCGTCAAGTACGGCACCGGCACCGCCGACCTGGTGATCGACCACCGGCCGGACGCGGTCACCATCGAGGTGCGCAACCCGGTGGACGCGAGCCGGTCGGGGTCCCCCGGCGCGGGCCACGGGCTGATCGGCATGCGGGAGCGGGTGGAGGCCGTCCACGGCCTGCTCGTGACCGGGTCGGACGGCGACGGCACCTTCACCGTCCACGCCGAGGTCCCCCGGAGGTCGGTGTGACGATCCGGGTGCTGCTGGCCGACGACCAGGTCCTCATCCGCTCGGGCTTCGCCGCGCTGATCGGCAGCGACGACGCCCTCGAGGTGGTCGGCGAGGCCTCCGACGGCGCCGAGGCGGTGCGGCAGGCGTTCGCGCTGCGCCCGGACGTCGTCCTGATGGACATCCGGATGCCGGGGCTGGACGGGCTGACCGCGGCCCGGCAGATCACCGGGTCCCCCGAGCTGGCCGACGTCCGGGTGATCGTGCTGACCACCTTCGAGGCCGACGAGTACGTCCTGCAGGCGCTGCGCTCGGGGGCGAGCGGCTTCCTGGGCAAGAGCGTGGAGCCCGAGGAGCTGCTGGACGCCATCCGGGTGGTCGCCCGCGGCGACGCGCTGCTGTCCCCCCAGGCCACCCGCAGCCTCATCGCCCGGTTCCTCGACCAGCCCGAGCAGGGCCGGCCCCCGCTGCCCGGGACGACCCTCGACGTCCTCACCGACCGGGAACGCGAGATGGTCGCGCTCGTCGCGCACGGGCTCAGCAACGAGGACATCGCCGGGCGGCTGTTCCTGTCCCCGCTGACGGTGAAGACCCACGTCAACCGGGCGATGAGCAAGCTGGGGGCCCGCGACCGCGCGCAACTGGTCGTGCTGGCCTACCAGACCGGTCTGGTCCGGGCCGGCGACCCCGAGCCCCGCTGAGGTCCGGGACGTACTGCAGGCGCAGTAGCCGACGCACTCCGCCAGGAGGATGGCAGGGCGGGCCGGCGCCCCTAGCGTCGTCGCCATGACGTCAGGGACGACGCAGGACCACGACCACCAGGCCCGACCCCGGCTGCGCGCCTCGGACGCCGACCGCCTGGCGACCGTGGAGGTGCTGGAGGACGCGGTCGCACACGGGCTGCTCACGCCCGAGGAGGGCAGCGACCGGATGGCCACCGCGTTCGCGGCCCGCCACCGCGACGAGCTGCCCGCCGTCACGGCCGACCTGCCCGCGCAGGTTCATCCGGTGCCCGCCGCCCCGGCCGGCTGGCGCGCCCTCGCCGCGGCCCTGGTCGCCCAGCTCCGGCAGGAGGTGGCCGGCACCCGGGCGGCCGGCATCCGGTCCCGGCGCGCCCTCGTCACGGCCGTCGTCGCGGTCGTGCTGGTCGCGGTGCTGGTCAGCCTGGTCGTCCACGGGCTGTGGGACGGTGGGCCCGGCGACGGGTTCGGCGACGGGTTCGGCGACGGGTTCCGCGGCGGTCGCCGGTAGGGGCGCTGCCCTCCGTCCCGTGCCGCACGGCCATCAGCAGCGCCGGCCAGCCGAGGGCGAGACCGGCGCCGAGCAGGCCACCGGCCACCGTGTCCGACAGCCAGTGCGCCCGCAGGTACACCCGGGACAGCGCCATCACCACGGCGAACACCACCGCGCGCACCTCCCAGCGCCAGCGCGTGGACCCGGGAGCGGCGACGACGAGCACCACCCCGACGGCGGTCACCGCACCGGCGATCGCGTGCCCCGACGGGAAGGCGGCTCCCGAGGTCACGATGAGGCTGTCCGGCGGTCGGGGGCGGTCGACCCAGGTCTTCACCGGACCGATCAGCGCCTCGCTGCTGACCACCGCCAGGGCGAAGGCCGCCAGCCGGAGCCAGTGCCGCCGCCAGGCCAGCAGGACCAGCGCGGCGACGCGCACCGGCCAGTTGACCCAGGCGCTGCCCAACCAGGACATGCCGACCGCGACCACCGTGGTCGGGCGGTTCTCCACCGTGCCCGCCGCCCGCCACACCGCGTCGTCCACCGCCTGCACCGCCGGGTGGGTGACCGGCCAGATGACCAGGGCGCCGACCACGACGGCACCGGCCAGCAGCGCACCGCTGACCGCCAGCGCCCGCCGGGTGTCGACCAGCATCAGCGCGGGTGCCCGAGCACCAGCCGGACCCCGCCGGCGACCGCGACCCCCAGGGCCGCACCGCCGACGACGTCCAGCGGCAGGTGCGCGCCGACGTGCACCCGCGCCAGGCAGACCAGGACGACCAGCACGGTGCAGCCGATCCGGGCCGGCCGGCCCAGCCACGGCCAGGCGACGACGAGCAGGCTGGTGACCACGGCGGCGTGCCCGGAGACGTAACCGCGGCCCAGCGCCGCGGCCCCCCGGATGACGACGTCGGGGAGCAGCCCGTCGGGCCGGCCCCGCGGCACCACCCCCTTCACCACCTTGGCCAGCAGGTAGACACCGGCCCCGGCGAGCAGCAGCCCGGCCGCCAGCCGCCAGCGGCGGAACGCGGCCGCCACCGCGGCGGCGCAGGGCACGACGACGACGTTGCCCAGCTGCATCACCGGCCAGACGAGCACGAAGGGCAGCACCGTCGTCGCGTTCAGCGCCCGGAACACCGCCGTCTCGGCGGCGCTGACCGTGTCCGGGTGCACCGGCAGGGACGCCAGCACCAGCAGCGCCGCGCCACCGACCAGCAGCAGCGCGTCCCGCGGCCGGCGGACGACCCGGACCGGCCGCCCGGTCCGCGCGGCGGTCGTCATGCCGACTCGGGGACCAGGTCGGTGCGCGGCGCGGTGTTGGGCGCGCGCCGCCACGACTTGTTGCGCTGCCAGAAGACGTAGGTGAGCACCCCGAACGGGATGGGGAGGACGTAGGTCAGCACCCGGAAGACCAGCACCCCGGCGGCCACGGCCGGACGGTCCCCACCGGCGGCGGCCAGCCCGCTGATCATCGCCACCTCGATGACGCCGAGACCGCCCGGCGTGAACGGGATGGCGGTGAGCAGCCGGGCGAAGGCGAACACCGCCAGGGCCTCGGCCCAGCCGACCTGGTCGGCGCTGACCCCGCAGAACCGCAGCGCCAGCAGCAGCACCAGGAACAGCGACAGGTGGCTGACGACCGTGGCCAGGGTCAGCCAGTGCCAGCGGGCGTGCAGCAGCAGCACGGTCCGGTCGCGGAACTTGGTCAGCGCCAGGTCCCAGCCGCGCACCGGCGGCCGGTGCACCAGCCGCAGCAGCGCCGAGACCCAGCGGGCCAGCGCCACCCCCACCCGGGCCGCGCTCGCCCGGCTGCGCAGCACCAGCCACAGACCGACCACCGCCGCGACGAGGCCGGCGACCCCGAGCAGGCCGGCCAGCAGCCGCCCCGGCGTGGGGGGTGCGGTGAAGGCCAGCAGCGCCAGCGCCACCACCGGCAGCCCCAGCTTGGCGAAGTTGTTCCACAACCCGGAGGTCAGCAGCGACACCGACGTCCGGGAGCGCGAGAAGCCCCAGGAGGAGTTCATCGCGTAGGTCAGCCCCATCGCGACGGCCGCACCACCGACCAGCGTGTTCGCCACCGCTGTGGTCGTCTCGGTGGAGACCGTGGCCTGCCGCAGGGTCATCCCCGGCGTCGTCGTGACCATGACGAACTGGTACGTGGCCAGGTTCCACACCGTCGCCAGGAGCAGCAGGCCGATCTGCAGGGCGGTCATGTCCTGCACGGAGGCCCACACGTCGCTGAGGCTGGTGAACTGCGGGAGGAACCAGAAGACCATCGCCGCGACCAGCACCAGGGAGAACGCCGGGGCCAGCCAGCGTCGCCAGACCGGTCGCCGGGGCCGCGCCGGGGTGGTGGCCGCATCCAGGGTGGTCATGGCTGTCCGTCCCCTCCGCTGGGGTCGAGGTCGACCCGTCCGCCGCTGTCGGCGTGCACCTGGGCCTGGAGGTCCTCCCGGCTGACCACGCCGACGGCCTGCGAGGCCACCGCCAGCGCCTCGCCGGGACTCCCCTTGTCCAGCTGGAACACGATGGTGAGGCAGCCGCCGCGGAACACGTAGTACCGCTCGCCCGCATAGGCCGGGCTGACCCGCCGGACCCGCTCCAGCCGGTGCGTGTACTCGTGGTCGCTGGCGATCTCGACGGCGCCGGAGGTGTCACAGGACTCCTCGAGCCGGACCTCGATGGCCCTGGGGCCGTCGCGGTCGGAGTCCAGCCAGAACCGGGACAGACCGTCGCGCGCGTCCAGGTGCTGGAAGGTCCAGCCCGAGGGCAGGACGTCCAGGCAGGGCACCCAGGACGACGTCGGCACCGACTGGGCCATCAGGATCACCCCGTTGCCCGCACCAGCCCTGTCCTCGACCGGGCACAGCGGGGGCTCGGTGATCGCGGCCGTCGGGTTCGCCGAGTCGCTGCCGCACCCCGCCAGGCACCCGGCCGCCAGCAGTGCCAGCGCGGCGGCGGCCACGGGCCGGTTCACAGCGGCGACCGGAGCAGGTCACCCGTGATCGAGAGGCAGATCAGGGCCACGAGCAGGGTCGCGAGGGTCAGCCCGACCCGCCGGAAGCTCCAGCGCTGGATGCGCACCGAGGGCAGCTGGTAGGGCAGCAGCGCCACGAACTGCGCGTGCAGGTCGCGGCCCTGCTGGCGGAGCATCCGGCGCAGCTGGGAGGGCATGGTCAGCCCGCGGGTGGCGGCGAACGCCTCGGCGATCTCCTCGTCGGAGAACTGGGTGCGGGCCCGTCGGTAGACCCGTTCGGCGTCGGTGCGCAGCCCGAGGACCAGCATCATGTTGGCCAGGTCGACCGCCTGCCGCCACGGGCTGGGCCGCACCTCGGCGAACGCGGTGTCGATGACCACCAGCCGGCCGTCGCGGACCAGCAGGTTCGCCGGCTTGATGTCCCGGTGGGCGACGCCGATCTCCCACATCCGGCGGACCAGCGCGAGCCCCTGGTCGATGATCGCGTCGTCGACCTCGGCGTCGCCCACCTCCTGGGCGCCGTCCATGAACTCGGCGACCAGCAGGTACTCCCGTTCCGGGGTGATCTCCACGATGCCCAGCGGGCGCGGGGTGGGCAACCCGGCGTCGGTGAACAGGTGCATCACGTAGTCCTCGTACTGCACGAGCCGGCGCACGCTGTGGAACGGCTGCTCGTCCTCCAGCCGGCCGTAGAGCAGCGTGCGACCGAGCTTGTACCAGCGGTCGGAGTGCACATGGGTGGCCGCGTAGAGCTTGCCGAACACGCAGCTCTGCCCCGCGCCGGCCGCCTTGACGGTGATCCGCAGCGGGGTGGAGCCGCCGGAGCCGGAGAGGTTGAACGGCTCCACGGCGGTGGCCAGCAGCCCGAGCTGGTCCTCCAGGGCGCGGATGATCGCCTCGCCGCGGGGCCCGGTGACGTCCAGGTGCGCCGGGCGGCCGCGGCGGTAGCGCACCGGGTAGACGTCGTTGGGGGTGAGCAGCCGGAAGGCTGCCAGCGGGACGGCGACGCCCAGGATGACGCCGGCGGCGATGTCGGTCGGGTGGTCCTGGCCCAGGTAGAGGCGGGACAGCGCGGTGACCGCGAGCAGCACGCAGACGACCCACTTGCCGGTGGTGCGGTACCGGCCGGCGGGGACCAGCGAGTAGACGGCGTTGAGCAGGAAGGTGGCGAGCACGGTCATCGGCAGCGACGGCATCGAGAAACCCGCCCAGGGACCGATCACCTCGACCTCGAAGGGGCGGGGGCGCTGCAGCGTGCCGGCCATGTCGGCGCCGACCTTCACCACGATGATGCCGACGGCGAGCACCACGAACAGGTGCCGCCACCGCCGTACGGCGATCAGCACCGCCAGGTTGCCCAGCCACAGCACGTAGATGGCCGTGGCCGAGGCCAGCACGCCGGCCACGTCGGCCACGTCGGTCAGCACCGGGTTGCGGATCCGCTCGAACCCCTGGAGGACCCAGGTGTCGGCGACGTCGAACCGGCCCACGCTGTCGGTGGCCCAGACGACCACCCAGGCGAGGACGACCAGACCGGACAGCGCCAGCCACCACTTGCCCGAGGCGTTGAGGTGCCGCGGCAGCGGCGGCGGCTCGCCCGAGGGGCGCCGCCGGCGCCGGACGCGGTGGATCGCCGGCGGTCCCTGCCCCGAGGGAGGCACCGCGGTGGGCACTGCCTGCGGCAGCGAGGTCACGGCAGCAGATGCTCCACCTCACCGGCGGTCCCGAACATCCCCTCCTGCGCGGCGATGCCGCTAGCGTGGCCGTGTGCCGCGCCGCCGTGGCCCCACGCCGACGGTGGTGACGCTCCGGCAGGGAAGGCGGGCACTGTGCTCAGGAGCCGGGCGCCGTCCGTCCTCCTCCTCGTCGTGCTGCTGCTCGCCGGGCTGACCGCTTGCAGCTCCGGGTCCTCGGACGACGGGGAACCCGCCGAGGACACGATCCGCTTCGCCTCCTACGACTTCAGCGAGAACGAGATCCTCGCCGCGGTCTACGCGGAAGCCGCCCGGCAGGCGGGCCTGCCGGTGTCGCTGCAGCCCGCCGCCGGCACCCGCGAGGTCGTCGAGCCGGCGCTCGAGCAGGGGGTCGTCGACGTCGTGATCGACTACCTGGGCACGGCGGTGCAGTTCGTCGACCCCGGCAGCACGGCCGGCACCAGCACACCGGAGCAGCTGTACGCCACGCTCAGCGAGGTGCTCGCCCCCCGTGGCGTCGACGTGCTCGCCGCGGCGGCGGCCGAGGACCAGAACGGCTTCGCGGTCAGCCGGGCCTTCGCCACCGAGCACGGGGTCAGCCGGTTGTCCCAGCTGGAGCAGCTGGCCCCCGGCCTGACCTTCGGCGGCCCGCCGGAGTGCCCGGAGCGCCCGCTGTGCCTGCCCGGTCTGCGGGCCGTCTACGGCCTGCGGTTCGGCACCGTCGTCAACATGCCGTCCCGGTCCGCCACCGTCGAGGCGCTGGTCGCCGGGTCGATCCAGGTCGGGCTGCTGGAGACCACGGACGCCCGGCTGGGCGGCAAGGCGCCGGTGGTCCTGCTCACCGACGACCGCTCGCTCCAGCCGCACGAGAACGTCGTCCCGCTGGTGCGCACCGCCGCCCTGGACCGGTGGGGCCACCGGCTGGCGGACGCTCTGGACGCGGTCAGCGCCCGGTTGACCACAGCCGACCTCATCAGCCTGAACCGGGCCGTGGAGGTCGAGGGACTGACGCCCGAGGCGGCCGCGGCGCGGTGGTGGGCCGCCCGCTGACCGCCGGGGTCAGCCTCGGCCGCCGAGCAGCCGGTGCAGCAGGCGGCCGGGCTGGCGGAGGGACCAGCAGGCCAGCCGGACGCCCAGCCGCAGCAGGTCGCCGTACTCCGCCGGCCGCGGACCGGCCGCGGGCGGCACGGGCGCCGGCGTGGGCGGGGACGGAGGCGGGG
>NZ_SJEX01000045.1 GCF_005930495.1 Modestobacter excelsi
GGCGGCGGGTCAGGCCCGACAGCGGGCGCTCGCGCACCGCAGCAGGTCGACGTGCCTGCGCTCGACGAGTGCAAACCCGACAAATCCGACCGGTTGCATGCGGATTACCTTAGCGGGGTGCCGGCGTCCGGGGGCAAGAGGTGCTCGGGCTAGAGCAGCCCGCGCTGCCGGGCCGCGTTGATCGCCTGGCGTCGGCTCTGGGAACCCAGCTTCAGGTAGATCGAGCGGACGTGGGTCTTCACCGTGTTCAGCGAGACCTGGTGCCGTGCGGCGATCTCCTCCAGGGTGAGCTGGGCCGGGAGGTCGGTGAGCAGCTCCAGCTCCTTGGGCGTCAGCAGGGCGTACGGGCTCCGGTCCCGGACGCGGGCACCCGCGCGGATCGTCGTCACCAGGGGGTCGAGCCGGCCGAACCGGGACGCGTCCTCGTCCAGCAGGGCCGGGACCCCGGGCATGTCCAGGAAGGCCCGCAGCGCGCCCAGCTCGTCGGCGATGACGAGGGCCGCCTGCAGCGCCTCGTGGCAGCGGGCGTGCTGGCCCTCCTGGCCGGAGAGGACCGCCTCGGCCAGCCAGGCCACCTGCAGGGTCAGCGGGTGGGCGCAGCGGAGCGTGCCGTCCAGCACCGGCGCCAGCCGCCGGCGGGCGGCGTCCCCGCGGCCCCGGGCGAGGTGCTCGGTGGCGATGAGCACCTCGAGCTCCCCGCCGGGCCCGACCCGCACCCGCAGTTCGTGCAGCGCCTCGGCAGCCCAGTCCGGCCGGCCCACCAACCAGCTGCAGCGGTGCTGGGCGTAGGCCAGGTGCACGACGAGCAGGGTGGGCAGTCGCTGACCGCGGAACTGCACCCAGCTCTCGTGCATGCGCCGGGCGGCCTGAGCAGGCCACGTGCCGTCCTCGATGTCGAGGATGCCCAGCAGGGTGGTCAGCGCCAGCTCGACCACCGCGTCCCGCGACCCGGTCAGCGCGCTCCGGGCACGCTCCGCCAGGTTCCGCGCGCCGTCGTCGTCGAGCCGCTGGTAGGCCGACTGCGCGCCCTGCAGGAGGGCGGCGGCGACCTCGGCCCCGCGCAGCGCGTCGACCCGGGCGGCCACCCGCACGGTCTCGTCCGCCAGCAGCCAGGTGCGCCGGAAGTCGCCGCGGCTGCTGGCCAGCGCACTCAGCCCGGCCGTGGCCCGCAGCAGCACGTGGTCGTTGTGCGCCGACACGGCCAGCTGGGCTGCGGCGGCGAGCTCCGCGCCGGCCTCCTCGAGCTCCCCGGCCAGCAGCAGGACCAGACCGCGGTTCAGGCGCAGCAGGAGCCCCAGGTCGTCCGCGCGGCCGTCGGACGCCGGAGCGCTGGCGGTCAGCGCGGCGTCGGAGAGCGCGAGGTCACCGTGCCGGGCCTGCTGCAGGTAGACCAGCGATCGGAGCGGGGTGGCATCGTCGTCCTCGACGGTCCTCCGGGGGCGGGGGATGCGGCTGGGCAGCGATGAGCCCAGCTCCAGCTCCGCCAGGGTGGTCAGCTCCTGGACGTCGGCGTCGGCCCGGACGCCGTCCAGGCTCGAGTCGATCAGCCGGAGCAGCTGGCCAGCCCGGCCGCCGGCGAGCAGCGTGGGCCCGTGCGCCACCAGCATCCGGGCGGCTAGGCCGTCGTCACCGGCGGCGACGGCGTGCCCCAGCGCCTCCAGCAGGGAGCCCCGATGGGCGAGCCAGCCCGCGGCGCGCGCGTGCGCGGCGTCCAGCAGCCCGGGGCTCGTCCGGCGCAGCTCGGCGGTCAGGGAGCTGCGGAGCAGGGGGTGCAGGCGGTACCAGCCGCTGGGCTGCACGAGGCGGTCCACGAGCGCGTTCTCCCGGTACAGCCGTTCCAGCAGCGCTGGCGCGGTCGGGTCGCCGGTGACCGCGACGGCGAGGTCGGCGGAGAGCTGCTCGGGCACGGCGCACAGCCGGAGCAGGTCCCGCTCGGTCGGCGTCAGCCGGTGCAGGACCTCGGCGGCCAGGTAGTCGGTGACCGCGCGCTCGTCGCCGCCGAAGTCCTGGACGAGGGACTGCGGGTCGGCCGCGCGGGACAGCGTCAGCGCCGCCATCCGCACGCCGGCGGCCCAGCCCTCGGTGCGGTCGGCCAGCAGGTCCAGGGGGAGCTCCTCCAGCGTGACGCCGTGGTCGGCCAGCACCTGCTGCACCGCGCTGCGGTCCAGCGCCAGGTCGCCGGCCCGGATCTCCCGCAGCCGCCCGGCGAGCCGCAGCCGGTGCAGGCCCACCGCGGGGTCACGGCGGGTGCCCAGCACCACCCGCAGCCCGTCGGGCAGCCGGCGGAGCAGCGTGTCGAGGTCGGCGAGGACGGCGGGGGCGGAGACGGCCTGCACGTCGTCCAGCAGCAGCCAGACCGGCGTCCCGGCCGCGGAGACCAGCCTCTCGAGCTCGACGAGGGGGAGGGCGTCGTCGGTGGTCGGGGCGTCGTCCGTCCGGCCGGCCACGGTGCCGGGCCCGTCGGGTGCCACGGCGGAGCGGAGGGCCTCGACCAGCGTCGCCCGGAAGCGCACCGGGTCGTTGTCCTCGTCGTCGAGGGACACCCAGGCGACCCGGTCCCCGCAGGCGGCCCGGTCCCTCGCCCAGTCGGCCATCAGGGTCGTCTTGCCGTACCCGGGCGGCGCGGACACCAGCGTCACCGGGACGCCGTCGGACCCGTCCTGCCCGGCCTGGACGGGGCGGCGCAGCAGCCAGGTGCGGTCGACCACCGACCCCCCGGGGGAGGGCCGGTGCAGCTTGCTGCGGGGTACCTGCATCGGTCCGTCCGACCCCTTCTCGGTCCTGCTCGACGTGCGGAGGTCCCCGAGGTGCTCAGCTGCCAGGATCGCGACGTCGGGCGACGGCCGTCAACCCGGTGAGAGCGCTCCACCGCGCAGCGGGACCCGGGGTGGCTGGTGGGTCACGCCCCCAACGTGAGCACGTGGTCGGCTCCGGTGCGGTGCAGGACGGCGACCAGCTGGGAAGGCGCGTCGGTGCACCGCAGGGCGGTCCCCAGGAGGCGTGCCTGGGCGTGCAGCCGGAGGAGCAGGCCCACTCCCGCCGCGTCGAAGCGCTGGACCTCGTCCAGCCGCAGCACCAGCAGCTCCGGCGCCCGTGCCAGCGCCTCGGTCACGACGGACCGGATCTCTGCCGCGCGCCCGGCCACCAGGCACGCGCCGACGGTGACCTGGACGGTGCGAGGGCCGCCGGTGTTGCCGGGTCCCGCCAGCAGCCGCGGCGCCGGCTGGTCGTCCGCGGCGGTGCCGCGGGACCGGTCACGGCAGGTGACGGCGACGTCGCGGCCGCGCAGGAACTGCGCGTCCCTGGCCGGCCGGGAGGCGAGTGCCCCGGAGCGCGACCGGCGCGACCGGCGCGACGATCGGACCACTCGACGTCCCTTCGTCCCGGTGCGCGCCCCGCCGGCGGCCGTCCACCGGTCGGCGTGCCGACACCAGCCCTCACACTGCGGGCGCGCGAGGCCGCGGGCCTCACCCGTACGAGGTGAGCGCCGCCGTACCACGGCTGGACCGCCCACGCCGACGACGAGGGACCGCAGCTGTCCTGACCGCGCGGCGGGGCTCGCAGTCCGGTCGGGCCCGGGACGCCACGGCCTCCTGGTGGAACCCGAGCACGTCACCGGCCGGGTCGCGGGACCAGGCGGCCAGCTCACCGGGGTCGACCCCGGGCGGCCGACCACGACGTGCCCGCTGACCTCGCCGACCGCGTCGTCGAAGGGGGGAGCGCCGGCAAGGCGCCGGACCCGCCGGCCGAGGACGTCCTCGAAGGAGCGCGGATGCCTCGACGTCGCTGCCGGGACAGCCAGGTGGCAGACCTTGGCGTGACCGAGGTGGGACATGTGCGGGCGCTGTGACACCGGCGGCATCGATCGGCGCGGCGACGGCGTGCCGGTGCCGACCGCGCGGCAACCCGCTGACAGCGGCGTCAGCTCGGGCCACCATGGGTCCGGTCCGTCACGGGGGATGTGCCTGGCTGAGCAGACGGCGGGGGAGGCGGTCCATGACGGACCTGACGACGGCGCGCGGCGCCGAACTGCGCGAGCCCGACCCCGTCCCCGGGCTCGCCGACCGGGACGTCCGCCCGGCGGCCGGCCCCGCCGCCGCCCCCGACGGCGTGGAGCTGACCCGGCTGCTCGCCCTGGCCCGGCTCACCGCCCCCCAGGCGCTCGAACTGGCCGCGGGCCTGCTGGCGGAGACGGCCGGCCAGGACGATCCGGCCGGGCCGGACCGGGCCCTCGTCGGCACCGACGGACGGGTGGTCCTCGGCCCGGCCCCGGGGGGCGGAGGCATCGGGAGCCCATCGGACGGCACGGGGGCCGGCGAGGCGCTGGCCACGGTGCTCGCCGAGGTGGCCGGAGCGGCCCGGCTGCGCGGCCGCCCCGCCGACCCGGCCGCCGAGGAGCTGCTGACCGAGCTCGACCGGGCCGCGGGAGACCTGCCCGACGCCGGGGTGCC
This sequence comes from Modestobacter excelsi, assembly GCF_005930495.1. Classification (GTDB taxonomy): domain Bacteria; phylum Actinomycetota; class Actinomycetes; order Mycobacteriales; family Geodermatophilaceae; genus Modestobacter; species Modestobacter excelsi. The sequence goes on from NZ_SJEX01000045.1 coordinate 4,452, forward strand.
CGCCGTCGCGGCGCGGCTGCAGGAGACGGTCGCCGGGATCGACCGGGCCGCGGTCCGCCGTGAGCTCGCCGCGCTCGTGCGCGCGGTCGACGACCGGACCGCATCGGCGACGGGTCCGGCCCGGGCAGGCAGCGGATCGCCCCGGGCCCGGACGGTCGCGGCCGGTCGCGTCCCGTCGGGCGGCAGCAGGACGACGATGCGGCGGATCGGCATGTGGCTGTTCTCGGTGGTGGTCCTCGCCGCGGGCGTGGTGGTGGAGGTCGCGTTCCTGCGGGACGACATCGGCGCCGACATCGAGCTGCTGCTGGACGCCGGGCGCAGCGGGTCGGCGTCGTCCACCGCGCCCGAGCCCGACGGCCTGCCGATCGCACCACCCGCCCCCGCGGCAGCCGGGAGCGTGGCCGCCGTCGACCTGCGGCCGCTGGCGCAGTGCGCGCCGGCCGCGCCCTGCACCCTGCGCGTGCTGGTGCGGCTGGTCCCGGGACCGGACCCGCAGACGGTGACCTGGTCCTACCGGCTCGTCGACCGCTGCACGGGGACCGCGACCACCGTGCCGGGCGGGACGGTCACCGTGCCGGCCGGCGGGCAGCAGGCGGCCGCCGTCGGCACCGTCGCCCTGCCCGACCAGCGGTCCGTGGCGGTGGTCGCCGTGACCAGCTCCCCGGCGACCGCGGCCTCCGCGCCGGTGTCCGCCGGTTCGTGCCTGACCGACCGACCCGACGGAACCGGCTGAGGGGGATCGCCATGCCGATGGTCGGAACGGCCGGGCTGCCTGCGGACGGGGAGCGCAGCCCACGCTGGACCCGGCGCCAGCGCCGCAGGCTGCGCGGCGCCGCGTCCGCACCCCTCGGGGCGCCGGCGGAGGGGCGACCGGGCCGGCGACGGACCCGGGAGCAGCGCCGCAACCGCCGCAGCGCCGCCTTCGACCTGCTCGCGGTCGCGGCCGCGCTGGCCCTGGTCGGCTTCGGCCTGGCGAACCTGTACCTCATCGGCGAGACCGAGCTGGCCGCGCGGCAGGGCGCGATCGCGCTCGCCGGGGTGCTGGCCCTCGCGGTGAGCTGGCGGTTCCGCGTCCGCTACCTCGACGTCCTGGGCTGGGCTGCCTACGGCGCGGCGGTGCTCTTCCTCGTCGGCGTGCTCACCGTGGGCCTGTCCGCGAACGGCGCCACCCGGTGGTTCGCGATCGGCTCCCTCACCTTCCAGCCCTCCGAGCTGGCCAAGCTGGGGCTGCTGCTGGCCCTCGCCGCCGTGCTCGGTTCCGCCCGCCCGCCGGGGTGGCGCTTCACGCTGGCGGTGCTGCTCGCGATCCCGCCGATCGCGCTCACCCTGCTCCAGCCGGACCTGAGCACCACGATGCTGCTCGTCGTCCTGTTCGGCTCCATGCTGGTCATCGGTAGGGTGCCCGCCCGGTTCCTGCTGCCCGTGATCGCCGCCGTGGTGGTGTCGGCACCGCTGATGATCAGCCTGCTGCGGCCCTACCAGGTGGAGCGGCTCGGCACCTTCCTGGTCGGTGCGCACGAGTCCCCGACCGGCTCGGGGTGGGCGCTGCGGCAGGCGCACATCGCGCTCGGCTCCGGCGGGCTGTTCGGGCGGACCGACGACCCGCAGCGCGTCCTGCGCGCGCAGTACCTGCCCGAGCGGGACACCGACCTGGCCCTGTCCAGCCTGGTCGGGCAGTGGGGGCTGGTGGCCGGCGCCGGGGTGGTGCTCGCCGCGATCATCCTGGTGTGGCGGCTCGCGCTGGCCAGCCGGACGTCCCGGACGCCGCACGGCGCACTGGTGGGCGGCGGGCTGGCGGTGCTGCTCGGGGTCGAGGTCGTCGTCTCGGTCGGCGCGAACCTCGGGCTGCTCCCGCTGGCCGGCGTCCCGTTCCCGCTGCTCAGCTACGGCGGTACGGCCCTCGTGGTGCACCTGGCCGCGATCGGCGTCGTGCTCGGGGTCCGCCGGGACGGCGCCCGCCGGCGGCTGTGGGCGCCGCCGCGCTGGCGCAACCCCCGGCCGCGGCTGGTCCGGCTGACCGCCGTCGCGCTGTCGCTGCTGCTGGTCTCGTTCGGGTTCTACGGGTGGCGGCTGCAGCGGGACGAGGGCGAGGCGCTGGCCGCCGTCGGGGACGAGCAGATGACCCGCTGCGTCCGGCTGCCCGCCGAACGCGGCGCGATCACCGACCGGCACGACCAGCCCCTGGCCGTGAACGCCGCCGACGTCGGCAGCGGGGTGGACCGGGTCTCCGTGGTGCCCGCCCTGCTCGCCACCCGGCCCGCGGACGTCGACCGGCTGGCCGACCTGACCGGCCGGCCCCGCCCGGAGGTGCACGCCGAGATCGAGGCGGCGGAGCCCACCACGCTGTCGCTGCCGGTGGCCGAGGTGCCCCGGACCGTCGCCGACGCGGTCACCGCCGCCGGGATCCCCGGCGTCCTGGTGGTCGCCGAGCCCCGCCGCGCCTACCCGCAGGGCGCCCTGCTCGGGCCGGTCCTGGGCTTCGTCGGGGTGGCCACGCCCGAGGACGAGGAGCGCTGGCCCGGGCTGCCGCAGGCCGAGGTCGTCGGCCGGGCCGGTCTCGAGCAGCAGTACGACGCGGTGCTCCGCGGGGTGAACGGGCAGCAGTGCCTCTACGTGGACCCGTCGGGCGTGCCGGTCGCGCTGGGGGCGCGGCGGGACCCCGTGCCCGGCGCCGACCTGCGGCTCTCGATCGACCTGGGGCTGCAGCGGCAGCTGGACACCAGCCTGGCCGCGGCCCTGCGCGCGCAGCCCCGGCCGCAGGGGAAGATCGGTGCCGCCGTCGCGATGGACCCCCGGTCGGGCCAGGTCCTCGCGATCGCCAGCACCCCCTCGTTCGACAACAACGCCTACGGGCCCCCGATCGACGCCGGGGCGCTGCAGGCGGCGGCCGACGCGCCGGGCTCCCCGATGCTCGAGCACGTCACCCAGGCGGTCGCGCCGCCCGGGTCGACCTTCAAGCTGGTGGTGGCGGCCGCCAACCAGGCCCACCGGGTGTGGGCGCCTGACCAGGTGGTCCCGACCGGGGCCGAGTTCAGCTACGGCGGCCACGTCTTCCACAACTGGAAGCCGATGGGCCCGATGAACCTGGTGCAGTCCCTCGCCATCTCCAACGACGTCTACTTCTACAAGCTCGCCCTCGCGCTCGGTGCCGAGAGGTTGATCGACACGGCGCGGGCGCTCGGGGTGGGGGAGCCGACCGGGATCGACCTGCCGGGCGAGTCCGCCGGTTACCTCGGCACCCCCGAGTCGGTCAAGGCCAAGGGCGGCGCCTGGTACGGCGGGTCCACCGTCATCCTCGGCATCGGGCAGGGCGAGCTGCAGGTCTCGCCGCTGCAGAACGCCCGGTGGACCGCCGCCGTCAGCACCGGGAACCTGGTCACCCCGCGGCTGGGCATGGCGATCGGGACGGAGGGCGCGACGTACACCGCGCTGCCCGCGCCGACCGCGACGCCCGTCCCCTTCGCGGCCGAGCTGGGGCCGGTCCGCGACGGGATGCGGACCACGGTCACCGGCGGCACCGCCGTCCGGCTGGCCGGCCTGCCCGCCCCGGTGGGGGCGAAGACCGGCACCGCACAGGACGGCGGGCTCCGCGACGACGAGTACGACAACTGGATGACCGCCGCGTCGCCGATGGACGCCCCGGAGATCGTGATGACGGCGATGGTGCAGGGGCCGGGCACGGGCGCCAACAGCGCGTCGGCGGTCGTGGCCGACGGCCTGCGGCACTACCTCGAGCACCAGCAGGACGTCGTCGCCACCGGCCCGGCGCAGGCGCCCTGACGGTCAGCTGCGGCCGTAGGCCGCCAGCAGCCGGCGGTTGCGCAGCGCCCGGGCGGCGCCCTCGGCCACGCACGTCAGCGGCTCCTCGGCGAGCTTCACCGGCAGGCCCAGGCTCCGCTCCAGCTCGGTGGAGAAACCCGGGACCTGCGAGGACCCGCCGAACAGCAGCACGCCCTCCGCCATCACGTCGGCGATGGCCTGCGGGGCGAGGTCGTCCAGGCACGCGCTCAGCGTCCGGACGATGTCGTCGGTGACCGGCCGCACGGCGTCGGCCACCTCGGCCGGCTGCACCGTCGCCAGCCGCGGCCGCCCGGTGACGGCGTCCCGGCCCTGGACGACGAGCGGGCCGTCCAGCTCGTCCCCGGCACGGATCTTGAGGGCCTCGGCCTCCAGCTCGCCGACGTGCAGCTGGTGCTGCTCGCGGACGTAGCGGGCCACGGCCAGGGTCATCTCGTTCCCGGCGAGCTTGCTGGTCCGGTGGGCGAGGACCCCGCCGAAGCAGAAGGCCGCCGTCTCGGCCGTGCCGCCCCCCACGTCCACGACCATGTGCACCCGCCGTTCCAGCGGGTCGATGCCGCAGCCGATCGCGCCCGCGATCGACTCGTCCAGGGCGGTCACCGGGCGGATGCCGGCCTCCTCCGCGGCCTCCAGGACCGCGCGGTGCTCCAGCGCGGTGGAGCCGACCGGGACCCCGATCACGGCGCGGACGCCGGGGCTCCAGCCCCGCCGCCCGGCCTTGTGCAGGACCGAGCGCAGGTAGGTCCGGGCGGTCTCCAGGTCGGTGACCACCCCGTCGTCCAGCGGCCGGACCGCGGCGAGCCCGGCCGGGGTGCGACCGAGCAGGTCGGCGGCCTCGTGCCCGACGGCCAGCACGCGTTCCCGCCGGGAGCGGCCCGAGCGGAGCAGCATGACGGTCGGTTCGTCGTAGAGGATGCCTCGGCGGCCGTGGCTGACGACCGTGTTGGCGGTACCGAGATCGATGCCGAGTTCCACGCGCGGGGCCCCCTGACCGAAGAGTGCCGCTCAGTCTGGGGGTGCGCCGGGGGTCCGGTCTACGGGTCGCGGCGCCCCGGCCGGTGCGGCGGCCCGTTGTCCGGCGCGTCCCTCGATGCCGTGCCGCGTCCTGCGGGTCAGGACCGGTGACCCGGCGGCCTCACAGTCAGGAGAAGCGGGCGGGGAGGATCCGGGCCCGGAAGAACTCGCCCTCCGCGGCCCGGTCGGTGCCCCACCACCAGCCCGCGCACAGGGCTGAGGGGATGGTCACCCCGTTCCAGGTCCTCTCCTCCTCGACGGTGACACCGAAGGGGTGACGACCGAACGACCCGCCGTCCGGGTTCCCCCAGCGCTGCATCCACGCCTTCAGGAGCCGGCCGTCGGCACCGACACGCAGCCGGGTGCGCTCCTCACCGGTCGCCAGCCGCCAGACCGCCACGGCGGTGTCGGGCTGCTCATCCGCCTCCCAGCGGGCGGCCCGGAAGACGGTGGGGAGGAGGACGGCCTCGCCGGCCAGCCGGCCGGCGGCGCTGCGTGACACGTCGGTGCCCGCGGCGGACACCACCGGCAGCAGCCCGAGCAGCCGCCAGCGCATCTCCCCGGTGGCGGCGCTGAACCGGTCGTAGCCGGTGACCGGCAACCCGGCGACGCGTGCCCGCGCTGCCCAGATGAAGCCCGACGGCGGGGCGAGCACCTGGCGGGCGGTGAACGGCCGCCAGCTCCGGCCCAGCCGGAGCTCGCCGGCCATGACCAGCTCCACGGTCCGCCACAGCGGGGTCCCGGGGGCGATGGCGTGGGTGAGCCAGCGCCGGGCGGGCTCCGGCAGACCGGTGAGCGGCTCCGGCCCGGAGGTCGCCGGTGCCGTCGTCCCGATGGCCAGCCGGTCCCACTCCTCCCGCACGGGCCGGGCCGCGCGCGGGACCTCCCGGCCCTCATCGCACCGCAGCGGGGACGGCCGGCGCAGGGCCGGAGGTCCCGGTCGGCAACCGGTCGCCGCGCACGACCACGACCACGGCCGGGCAGCGGGAGTGCGCCGCCACGTGCAGCGCCACCGAGCCGGCTCGGCGGGACCTTCGACCCTGGGCCGGCAGCCGGGTCAGGGGCCTACGGTCGGCGTCGTCGCTGCCTGCGCCGGGCAGCCGGACGGACGGGGTGCTGCCGTGACCACCACCGACGGCCACGGATCCCCGGTCCGGGTGTTCCTGCTCGACGACCACGAGATCGTCCGGCGCGGCGTCGCCGACGTGCTGGAGACCGATCCGGGCATCACCGTGGTGGGCGAGGCCAAGGACGCCGCCGGGGCGCTGGCCCGGGTGCCGGCACTCCGCCCGGACGTCGCCGTCCTCGACGTGCGGCTGCCCGACGGCGACGGGGTGTCGGTGTGCCGGGAGCTGCGGTCGAGGATGCCCGACCTCAAGGTCGTGATGCTGACCAGCTACAGCGACGACGAGGCCCTGTTCGAGGCGATCATGGCCGGGGCGTCGGGGTACCTGCTCAAGCAGATCCTCGGCCAGGACCTGGTCGCCGCGGTGCGCACGGTGGCCGGCGGCGGGTCCCTGCTGGACCCCAGCGCGACCGCCGCGGTGCTCGCCCGGATGCGCCGGGCGGCGGAGCCCGCCGGCCCGCTGGCCACGCTCAGCGAGCAGGAGCGCACCGTCCTGCTGCTGATCGGCGAGGGCCTGACCAACCGGCAGATCGGCGAGCGGATGTTCCTCGCCGAGAAGACCGTGAAGAACTACGTCTCCCACCTGCTGGCCAAGCTGGGGCTCGAACGGCGCACCCAGGCGGCGATCCTGGCCACCGAGCTGAGGGGGTCGGGCGCCGCCTCCCCGCGCGGCTGACCGTCGGTCAGACGTCCTGGCGCACCGGCAGCGGTGCCTGCCAGCGGAGCAGCGTGCCGCCGTCGGCCGCCCGCGCCACCGAGGAGCGACCGCCCCACCGCTCCGCCCGCTGCTCCATGTTCCGCAACCCGCTGCGGGCGACGGTGGGATCGATCCCCCGCCCGTCGTCCCGCACCTCCAGGACGACCGTGTCGGTCACCTCCACGGTGACCACGACGTGCCGGGCGCCGGCGTGCCGGGCGGCGTTGCTCACCCCCTCGCGGACGACGGCGGCGACGTCCGCGGCCAGTTCGCCGGTGACCAGGCTGTCGACCGCGCCGGACATCCGCACCGTCGGGCGCAGCGACTCCCCGGCGCTCTGGGTGGCGATGTCGAGGAGCCGGCGGCGGAGGCTGTCGGGGTGGTCGGCGCCGTCGGTGGTGTGCAGGTCGAAGATCGTGGTGCGGATGTCCCGGACGGTCTCGTCGAGCTGGTCCACGACGGCGCAGAGCCGCTGCCGGACCGGGTCGTCGCGCACCCGGGTGGCCGCCGCCTGCAGGCTGAGGCCGGCAGCGAACAGCCGCTGGATGACGTGGTCGTGCAGGTCCCGGGCGATCCGGTCGCGGTCCTCGTAGACGTCCAGCCGCCGCGCGACCTGCTGCCGGGCCGCCATGTCCAGCGCCAGGGCGACCTGGTCGGCGAACTCGGTGATCAACGGGGCCACGGCCGGGTCGAAGCCCGGGCGGCCCCCGCGCCGGGCGGCGATCACCACCGCGGCGCGGGCGTCGGTGCTGCGCAGCGGCACGCCGATGGTCGACCCCCAGGTCACGTGCCCGTTCGGCCCGTCGTAGGGGATGCCCGTCATGTCCAGGGTGGTCGCGGTGCCGGCCGTGACGACGGCCTGCAGCGCCGGTGCCTCGTCCGGGTGCAGCACCGTGCCGGTGATGTCGACCAGCCCGGCACCGGTCTGGGCCTTCACCTGGTAACCGCCGCCGTCCGGGTCGGGCCCGGAGACCAGCCAGGCGCCGTCGGCCCCGGTCAGCTCGGCCACCCGGCCGACGACCAGCCGCAGCGCCTCGTCGGGGGACAGGCCGGCCAGCAGCGTCGACCGGACGTCGCCCACCGCCGTCAGCCACCGGCGGCGCAGCTCGCCCTCGGCGTACAGCCGGGCGTTGTCGACCGCGATGCCGGCGGCCCCGGCCAGCGCCACCAGCACGGCGCTGTCCTCGGCGGTGAACAGACCGCCGCCGTGCTTCTCGGTCATGTAGAGGTTGCCGAACACGGTGCCGCGCACCAGCACCGGCACCCCGAGGAAGGTGCGCATCGGCGGGTGCCCGGGCGGGAGGCCGACCGAGGCGGGGTGCGTGCCGAGGTCGGCGATCAGCAGCGGGTGCGGGTCGGTGATCAGCTGCCCCAGCACGCCCTTGCCCTCGGGCAGGTGGTCCAGCCGCCCCCGCTGCTCGGCGGTCATCCCCACGGTGATGAACGCGTTGAGCCCGCCCTGCGGGGCCAGGACGCCCAGCGCGCCGTACCCGGCGTCGACCAGCCGGGTGGCGGCCTCGACGATCCGGCGCAGCGTGGTGTCCAGGTCCAGGCCGCTGGAGACGCTGAGGAACGCGTCCAGCAGGTCCTCCACCCGCGCCTGCGCGCGGGCCACGGTCGACAACCGCTCCTGCACCTCGTCCAGCAGCTCGGTCAGCCGCATGCCCGCCAGCGGGGAGACCGCGCCGTCCGGCCCGCCGCCGGCGGCGGGCTCCTGGGACGGCGCGGACGCGGTGCTCATCCCCTGCAGGATCGCAGCCACGGGGCTCCCGGGGCACCCCTTCCGGCCCGTCCGACGGCGACGGTCAGCACCGTCCTGCGCTGCTCCACGTCACCGCGGCCGGGCTGGCCGCCTCACCCCTCACCCAGGCGCTGGACTGGCCGGCCACGCGCACCCGGCTGCAGCTGCAGCTGTCGTCGGTCGGGCACCCGCAGATGCTGCTCCGGCTGGGGTGGCCCGTTCAGCCGCCTCCCGCCACGGGTCGCGGTCCGGTCGCCGAGGTGCTCGGCACCGTCGGCTGAGCCGCGACGCCCTCAGCCCTCCCGCGAGCCGGTGGCGGCCACCGCGGCCCGCTCCGGGAGCCCGGGCCCGACCGGCGAGGGCACCGGCACGACCAGCACCGGGACGCCGACCCGGTGCAGGACCGAGTGCACGGTCGCGCCAGGCCCGCCGGCGGTGACGTCCCGGCGGCCGACGACCAGCAGCGTGGCCGTGGCCGTCGCCTGCACCAGGACCTGACCCGCCCGGCCCTTCGCGACGTCCAGCGCCACCGGCAGGGCGGGTCGGCGGGAGCGCAGCCCGACCACGAGCGGCTCGACGGCGGCGGTCTCGGCACTGGTGCTGGTGGCCTCGTCCAGGCGCCAGCGCAGCCGCTGGACGGCGTCCTCGCTGAGCTGCCGCCAGGCGTGCACCACCCGCAGCGGTTCGCCGCGCAGCTGCGCCTCGGTGGCGGCCGTGGCCAGGACCGCTGCGCTGCCGGCCGAGCCGTCCACCCCGACCACCACGCCGGACCGCCGCGGACCCAGCGGTGAGGGGCTGCGGTGGACGAGCACCGGGCAGCCCACGGTGACCGCGACGGCCTCGGCCACGGAGCCGAGCAGGTCGCCGGCGCCCCAGGTGAGCCCGCTGGCCCCGACGACGAGCAGGTCCTCCGCGCCGGCTGCCCGGCAGAGCACGCTTCCCGGGCGGCCGTCCACGAGCTCGGTGGTGACCGCCGACGCGGGGAGGAGGTCGGCGAGGCCGGTGCGCATCCGCTCCAGGTCGGCGTGCGCCGACCGTCGGGAGGCGGCGCACGCGTCGTACGCGGCCGGCAGACCGGCCACGTCACCGGTCGGCCAGTGGAACGCACGGACCAGCCGGAGCGGCAGCCCCCGGCCCCCCGCCTCCCGCGCCGCGGCGCGGGCTGCCTCGGCGGCGGGTGGCGAGCCGTCGACGCCGACGACGACGGCGGGGGAGGGGGTCGCCATGGCTGCTCCTCTGCGCACGGTGGTCCCGGCGGCTCCTGCCGATCGTGCTGGCCGGCGGAGGCCCCGGCTCGGGGCTTTGGTCCCTGATCCCCGAGCCGTACAGCTCTCCCGGCTCGCCGCGCCCAGCCACCCGCGCGGCCGCCCCAGCGACCACCCAGACCGCCGGTGCGTTGAGGTAGGAATCGCGTCCCGTCCCGTGCGGACGACGGAGCCGGGGGCGGCTCAGCGGACGCCTGACGCCCTGACCTCAGCCGTTATCCCCAACAAACGCGCCGAATCCCGGGTGGCGTCCCCGGCTGAGCAAGACGTCCGGACCTCACGGGAGGCGCCCTCCGGGCGCAGCAGCAGGGGAGGGAGGCCGGGCGTACGTGCAGTCCGGTTGTGCGTCAGGTGGCCCGGCCGGTGCGCGCGGGAGATGCTGGCCCCAGCCGCTGTGACGGCTCCGGGCAGTCACCGAGGTCAGACCCCGCCGGTCGAGCAACCGGCTCGTGGGGTCGCCTCGTCAGCTCGCGGTCGCGGGCAGCTGACCCGTGGTGCTCAGGTCGTCGGCGATGTCGCGCAGCTTGCGGTTGGTGAGCGACGAGGTGCGCACCAGCACCCCGAACGCCTGGTCCGCGGTCAGCTTGTACCGCTCCATCAGGATGCCCTTGGCCTAGCCGATCACGTCACGGTGCGCCATGCCGCCGCGGAGGTTCTCCTCGTGCTCGGCGCCTGCCAGCGCCACGGCGGCGTGGCCGGCGAACATCAGGCCGATGTCGCGCGACTCGTCGTCGAAGACGTTCCGCTGCCGGCTGTAGAGGTTCAGGGCGCCGAGCTTGTCGCCCTCGACGAACAGCTGGAAGCACAGCATGCTGCCGATCCCCAGCGCCGAGGCCTTCCGCGCGAAGGCCGGCCAGCGCTCCTCGGCGGCCACGTCGTCGACCCGGACGACCGTGCTCTCCCAGACCGCGTCGAGGCAGGGGCCCTCCCGCAGGTCGCCCTGCAGCGTGTCGACGTCCTGGGGCAGGTCCCCGGTCCAGGCGCGGCGCTCGACCTGCTGGCGGGCGACCACGTAGCTGATGCCGCACTCGTCGGCACCGGGGATGGTCGCGGCGGCGACCGTGGTGATGGTCCGCAGGGTCGCGTCGACGTCGCCGTGGTCCTGCTGCAGCTGCCGGGCCACCCGGCTCATCACGTCACCGAGGCTCGCCGGCTCCCCGTCATCTGCGTCGGGGAGCTCCTCTGCCGTCACGGGCGACAACTTACTCACGCAGTGGCATCGGACAATGCCGATCGCGTCGCGCCCCGGCGGGCCCGTTCACGCCGTGAGTCACCGCCGGAGGTGCCCCGGCCGTGACCTGGACGACGCCGCCCGGAAGGAACGGCCAGGACCCCGCAGACGTCCGCTCAGCCAGGGGCCGCGGCGTGAAGGGCAGCTGGTCCACCCGCCCCTTGCACACCTCCGCCGACCCCGCCGGCACCTCGCGCCAGACCCCGGGCAGCGCCACGAGGGGTTCGGGGACCACCAGCCGGGACTCCCGGGAGGAGTGCGCGAACCGCTCCTCCGCCGGGTGGAGCGGCCGCAGCGACTCGACGAACCCGGCCATCGGCGTCGACCCGTCGATCGGGTCCTCGAGCAGCCCGGAGGTGATCGCCAGGTGGGACACCACCTCGGAGGTCCCTCCCACCTCACCTCCACCGGGTGAGGTCTCACCCGGTGGACCGCCCCACGATGGCCGCGGGCGACGACGGCACGTCGACGCGGCCGGGCGGAGGGGCGACTCCATGGTGTGGGTGCTGGTGTGCCTGCTGGGCCTCGGTCTCGAGACCTGCCTGATCATCGCCCTCGGGCGCCGGGTGACCCGCCGCTACGAGACGGCGGTCGTCGACGAGCTGGGGACCGACGCGCCCCCGCTGGTCGGACGACACGATCCGCCGGCGCCGCAGCGGGCGGTCTGACGCCAGGGCTGCCGGGCCGGCGGGTGGGTGTCTATGGTGCCCGTCACAGCCGTCGACACCCCGTCGACCTGGCGGGTGACGTCCGGCCCGACGTCGGACCCGCGGTGCGGGCGCCACGAGGAGACACCGATGGACGCAACGGCGGCCTACCGCGCCAGCCGGGACCAGCTGCTGGCGCTGCGCGGGGACCACGCCCGCGCCGTGGCCGAGTTCGCCTGGCCCGAGCTCGGCGACCGGTTCAACTGGGCGGTCGACTGGTTCGACGCCATCGCCCGCGGCAACGACCGCCCCGCCCTGGTCGTGGTGGAGGAGGACGGGTCCTCGGTCGAGCGCAGCTTCGCCGAGATGTCGCGCGCCTCCGACCGGCTCGCCGCGTGGCTGGCCGAGCGCGGCGTCGGCACCGGCCACCCGGTCCTGCTGATGCTCGGCAACCAGGTCGAGCTGTGGGAGTCGATGCTGGCGATCATGAAGCTCGGTGCGGTGGTCATGCCGACCACGACGGCGATCGGCCCGACCGACCTCACCGACCGGATCAGCCGCAGCGGTGCGCGGCACGTCATCTGCAACGCCGCCGACACCGCGAAGTTCGCCTCGGTGCCCAGTGGGTACACCCGGATCAGCGTCGGGGCGGCCGCCGGCTGGGCCGACCTGCGGGAGGCTGCCGCACTCGACGCGGGGCCCGCGCCGCACCCGGGCACCGCGCCCGGGGACCCGCTGCTGTGGTACTTCACCTCGGGCACCACCTCACGCCCCAAGCTGGTGGAGCACACCCAGGTGTCCTACCCGGTGGGACACCTGACCACGATGTACTGGCTGGGGCTGCAGCCCGGTGACGTGCACCTGGCGATCTCCTCGCCGGGCTGGGCCAAGCACGCCTGGTCGTGCTTCTTCGCCCCGTGGATCGCCGAGGCCACCGTCTTCGTCCACAACTACGCGCGCTTCGACGCCGGGACGCTGCTCGGGCGGCTGGCCGAGCACGGCGTCACCTCCTTCTGCGCCCCGCCGACCGTCTGGCGGATGCTCATCAACACCGACCTCAGCGGTGGACCGGGGACCCTGCGGGAGGTGCTCGGCGCCGGGGAGCCGCTCAACCCCGAGGTGATCGCCCAGGTGCAACGGCACTGGGGGCTCACCATCCGGGACGGGTACGGCCAGACGGAGACCACCGCGCAGATCGCCAACACCCCCGGGTCGCCGGTCGTGCCCGGCTCGATGGGGCGGCCGCTGCCCGGCGTCCCGGTCGCCCTGGTCGACCCGGTCACCGGTGCCCGGGTCGAGGGACCGGGGGAGGGCGAGATCTGCCTGGACCTGTCCCGGTCGCCACTGCCGCTGATGACCGGCTACCGCGGCGACCCGGAGCGCAACGCCGAGGCGATGGCCGGTGGGTACTACCACACCGGCGACGTCGCGAGCGTCGACGAGGACGGGTACCTGACCTACATCGGCCGGACCGACGACGTCTTCAAGGCCTCGGACTACAAGATCAGCCCCTTCGAGCTCGAGTCGGTCCTCATCGAGCACCCGGCCGTCGCGGAGGCCGCGGTGGTGCCGGCACCGGACGCCATCCGGCTGGCCGTGCCGAAGGCCTACATCGCGCTGGCCCCCGGGCACGAGCCGAGCCGGGAGACCGCGGTGTCGATCCTCCGGTACGCCCGCGAGCACCTCGCGCCGTTCCAGCGGGTGCGCCGGATCGAGTTCGCCGAGCTGCCCAAGACCATCTCCGGGAAGATCCGCCGGGTCGAGCTCCGCGGCCGGGAGGAGGCCCTGGCGGGCGCCGCGGACACCGGGCCGGCCGAGTGGCGGGACGACGACCTCCCCGAGATCAGGAGCTGACCGGGCCGGGCGTGACCGGGGCGGCGCGCACCGCCGGCCGGGCCGGCACGTGCAGGCCGTCGAGGTAGCCGGTCACCGCAGCCTCGTCGGCGCGGGTGGACAGCCAGCCGAGGTAGCCGTCGGGCCGGACCAGCGCCATCCCTGAGTCGCCGATGCCGTACCGACGGGCCACCGCCCCGGCTGCGTCGACCAGCGCGTCCGCGGGTGCCCCTGCCGCGGCGCGGACCACGGGCACGACCGTGCCGAGCGCTCCCAGGGCGTCGCGCAGCCGGTCCAGCACCGCGGGCTGGGCGGCGGTGCTGAGCAGCAGGTGCCCGGGGCGGCGGAGCAGGTCCCCGATCCAGGCCTCGGCGCCGTCGACCGTCCTCAGCCCGGCGATGTCGGGGGCGTGGTCCCCAGGCAGCGCGTGCCGGCCGTGGGCCGGCGCGCCGCCCACCACCGGGCTGCCCCGGTAGGCGATGGCCGTCTCGGTCAGGGTGGTCATCAGCCGGTCGGTCACCGCCGGCAGGTGCCCGAGCACGGACAGGGCGACCGCGCGCAGCGTCGCGGCCGGTCCCTCGAGGGTCATGGCGTCGGTCATCGCGTTGGTCTGCCGCACCACCGCGGCGCCCACCGGGTGCCGCTCGGCGTGGTAGCTGTCCAGCAGGCCCGGCCCGGCCCGGCCGGTGCTCACCAGCGCCAGCTTCCAGGCCAGGTTGACGGCGTCCTGGATGCCGGTGTTCATGCCCTGACCGCCCGCGGGGCTGTGCACGTGCGCGGCGTCCCCGGCGAGGAGGACGCGACCGTGGCGGTACTGGGGGACCTGCCCGTGGTGCACCTCGTAGTAGAGCAGCCAGTTCGGGTCACCGACCTGCCACTGCCCGCCCATCCGCTCGTCGACCAGCCGCTGTGCCTGCTCCACGGTGGGCACGGCACCCGGTCCGGGGTCGTCGACCTCGAACATCAACCGGGTGCGGCCCCCGGGCATCGGGAACAGCGCACCGATCCCGTCCGGGTGCACGAACATCCGGATGGTGTCCGTCGAGCGTTGGGAGCGGGCGGCCACGTCGGCGAACAGGAAGTGCTGCCCCTGGAACACCCCCTCGATCCGGGTGCCGACCGCTGCCCGGACCGCGCTGTGGCCACCATCGGCGCCGACCACCCAGCCGTACCGGTGCCGGGCGGTCCCGGTCGGAACGGTGAGGGTGACGGTGACCCCGTCGTCGTCCTGCTCGAGGCCGTCGAGCGTGGTGCTGCGCTCGACGACGACGCCCAGGTCGGCGGCCAACCGGGTGAGGACGGCCTCGGTCTGCGGCTGGGCGAGGTCCAGCGGGCTCGGGAACCGGGAGTCCACGTGCTCGGTGGTGAGGTGCACCCGACGGGTGGGTTCCCGCCCGGTGTAGAGCTCGATCGCGGTCTGCGGCAGGCCCTGCCGCTCGACGACGTCCTGCACCCCCATCGCGGCCAGGTGCTCCTGCGTCCGCGGGTGGATGATCACGGCGCGCGACTGGGTGGTCGGCTCGGGCAGGGCGTCGACCAGCCGCACGCGGCTGCCCTGGCGGACCAGCTCGCAGGCCGCGGTCAGGCCCACCGGCCCGGCGCCCACCACGAGCACGGTCCGGTGGTCGTCGTCGGCTGCGGGGCGGGCGGGCGGTGCGGTCATGGGGTCGTCCCCTCGGAGGAGGTGGCCAGGTGGGCGGCCCGTGCCTGGCGTCGGATCTCGGGCCGGGACGGCTTCCCCTGCTCGGTCAGGGGAACGCGGTCGAGCGGCAGGACGACGAGGGTGCCGGCCACCTCCGCGCCGTACGCGTCGGCGACAGCGGCCCGGCACGCCGTGGGGGAGACGGTCCTCCCGGGCCACGGGACGGCGAGCGCCTCCGGGTGCTTCGGGGGGTGGAGCGCGACGAGGTCCCCTCGCCCGGTCCCCAGCCGGGCGAGCGCCCGGGCGTACCGGTGGACCGCCGCGAGCAACGCCGCGGCGGTCGTGTCCCGGCCGTCGTGTCGCAGGACCGTCCGGTCCGGGTCACGGTGGCTGGGTCACGGTCACCGGGCGCCTCCGGGAGTCGGGTCCAGGGCAGGGACCGACCCACGCCCGGTCAAGGGGGCGTCCGTGGCCTGCTGCCACGGCGACCGCTGGACCTGGCGCGGATGGGTGAGCTGTGACGTGCCTCCCGAGCGAACCACCGGTGTCGGAAGGCGGTCAAGGCATGCCGGTGCCGGTCACGTGCCGGTCACGTGCCGGTCCCGTGCCGGTCGCGCGCCGGGTCGGCTCGCGGCGGCGGCGATCTCGGTGGGGAGGTGCTCCTGCGTGGCGGCCCGCAGGGCGAGCCCTGGACGGACCACTGCTCAGCCGCGCAGCAGCGCGCCCAGCGCCGCGGGGTCGTACAGCACCGCCGCGTCGACGGGCTGGTCGTCGAGCAGGGCTGCCGGGGTGCCCTGGGGATCCTGCTCCTGGAAGGTCTGGTCGACCTCGGTCACCCAGAGGTCGTACCGACCCTCGCGCACCCCCGTCACGAAGGCCGGGCTCTGCAGTCCGGCTCGGCGGCCCAGGTCGAGCAGGTCCTCGACGGTGAAACCGCCGCTGTGCTCGTCGGGCTGGGCGGCGAACAGCTCGCGGCGCAGCTGGTCGAAGTGGCCGGCTTCCGCGGCGAGGGCGAGCGCGTTGTCGGCGCGCACCGACTCCGGGCCGAGGAAGCACCGCATGCGGTACTCCACCGCGACCGCACCGGCTGCCACCTCCCGGCGCAGCAGGTCCCCCGAGGCATCCTCGAAGTGCCGGCAGTAGGGGCACTGCGGGTCCTCGAAGACGACCAGCCGGCGGCGGGCGCCGTCGCTGCCGACGAGCACACCGCCTGCCGGGGTGTGACCGGACGGGGTGGGGGATGCTGAGAGAGACTCCATGCCGCTGTCCCTACCCCGCCGACCGTCGGTTCTCGCCGTCCGGTGCCCGATCGTTCCGGAACGTCGGTCGGCCGACCCGGGAACGGCCGACGAGCCGAGCAGCAGGACCCCGCGCTCAGCGGCGCGCGGTCGGCTGACCTGCTGCGGCGGTGGTCTACTGCTCCGCGGAGGACGGCGAGCGCGGAGGGGGCCTGCGGTGACCAGCACGGGCGCGCCGGGCCGCGCCCGGTTCCCGCGGTCGGTCTACGGCGTGGGCGAGGAGCCGGACCCCCGGTTCAGCCTGGCCAACGAGCGCACGTTCCTCGCCTGGATCCGGACGTCGCTGGCGCTGTCCGCGGCGGGCGTGGCGCTGGAGGCGCTCGACGTCCCGGTGGCCCGGGGGCTGCGGCTGGCCTGCGCCCTGCTGCTGGTCTGCCTCGGCGTGCTGGCCCCGGTGCAGGCGTGGTGGGGCTGGGCGGCGAGCGAGCGGGCGATGCGCTGCCGCCGGCCGCTGCCGTCCCCGCTGCTCAGCCCGCTGATCGCAGTGGGGACCCTGGTCGCCGGGGTGCTGCTGCTGCTCGGTCTGCTGCTGGGGTGACCGGCGCGCCGGACCCGGCCCCCGACCCCGGCCTGCAGGCGGAGCGCACCGCGCTGGCCTGGCGGCGGACGTCGCTGGCCCTCGCGGTGGCCGCGGCCGGTGCCGGGCGGCTCGCGGCCCCGACGCTCGGCGTGGTCGCCCTCGCCCTCGCCGGGCTCGGCCTGCTCCAGGCGGTCGCGGTCGGCTGGCGCGCGGCCGGCAGGTACCGGGCCGTGCGCCGCGCGCTGACCTCGGGGGGCGGCCTGTCGGCGGTCCGCGCCGGGGGCCTGCCGATGGCCGCCCTCGCCGTCAGCGGGGCGGTCACCGGCCTGCTGGCCCTGGCGTTCGTCCTCGACCCGAGCGGCTGACGGCCGGGGACGTCCGCCGTCAGCCGCGGCCGACGGCCGGCACGTCGACCGACGCGGTCACCAGCACGGCCTCGCGCACCGGCGCGCGCAGGTGCGCGAGGAAGTCCGGTGCGCAGCACAGCAGCAGCGTGCGCCCGTCCACCCCGCCGAGGGCGCAGGCGAACACCCCGAGGCCGTCGGGCGCCGACACCTGGTCCACGACCTCCCCGCCGGGCGCCACCCGCACCACCCGGCCGCCGACGGCGTCGGCGGCCCAGACGTGGCCGTCGGCGTCGCCGGCGCAGCCGTCGGGTGCGAGCACCAGCTGGCCGAGCACCTCGTCCAGGGTGGCGCCGGAGGGCGCGGGGCCGAACTCCGCCCAGGTCCGCCGGTTCGACAGCGCGCCGTCGGGGGCCAGGTCGAAGGCGGTGTACCGGTTGCCCAGCGTCTCGCCGACCAGCAGGGTGCCGCCGTCGGCGGTGATGACCATGCCGTTGGGGAACAGCAGGTCCTCGGCGACCACCGTGACCGTGCCGTCGGGGTCGACGCGCTTCAGGCTGCCCGGGCGGGGCGCGCCGCCGGCCATCAGGTCGAAGCCGAAGTCACCGGCGAACACGTGCCCGGCGCGGTCGACCACCAGGTCGTTGAGCAGCCCGCCGCAGTACGGCGCCAGGTCGGCGTGGGTCGTCGCCGTGCCGCCGTCCCACCGGAGCAGCCGCTGGTCGGTCATCGACACCACCACCAGGGAGCCGTCGGGCAGCCAGCCCAGTCCCGAGGGCTGGGTGGGCACCTCCAGGACGACGGTCTCCTCACCGGCGGGGGACACCCGGCTCACCGTGCCGCGGTAGAAGTCCGAGACCCACCAGCTGCCGTCGTGCCAGCGCGGGCCCTCGAAGAAGGAGCCACCGGTGAGGAGTGTGGTGAGCGTCATGGCCGGAGGGTAGGGGGTGGGTGACCCGGAGCACCCCGGCAGGCGATACTCACGGCCGAGCCACCTGACCTGCATGCAACGACGCGTGACCTCAGAGGTGCTGGAGATGACCGTTTCCCGACGGCCCGTCCGGGCGTCGCGCCGGGGTGCCCGTTGACCGATCCGTCGCCCGCCGGGGCGCGGGCGCTGGACGCCGACACCGTGGTCCCGGTGTTCTTCCTGTCCGACAGCACCGGGATCAGCGCGGAGACGATGGGCAACGCGCTGCTCATCCAGTTCCCGGACGTGCGCTTCGAGCGCACCCTGATCCCCTTCATCTCCTCGGTCGAGGAGGCCCGCGAGGTCGTCGCCCAGCTCGACGAGGTGATGGCCGGCCCGGTCACCCCGCTGGTGTTCACCACCGCCGCCGTCGACGAGGTCCGCGAGGAGCTGCTGAAGACCACGGCCCCGATCATCGACTTCTTCGGCCTGCACATGGACCGGGTCGAGGCCCAGCTCGGGGCCCGCGGGCTGCGCGAGGCCCGGCGGCTGCACGGGGTCGGCGACGTCCGGCGCTACAACAGCCGGATGGCGGCGATCGAGTTCGCCATCGAGCACGACGACGGCCTGAGCCCGCGCGGCCTGGACCGGGCCGACGTCGTGCTGCTGGCGCCCTCGCGGTGCGGGAAGACCCCCACGGCGATGTACCTGGCCCTGCAGCACGGCCTGTTCGTGGCCAACTACCCCCTCGTCGACGAGGACCTGGAGACCACCGACCTGCCCCGCCCGGTGAAGGACCTGCGCGACCGCTGCTTCGGGCTGACCACCACGGTGGCCCGGCTCAGCCGCGTCCGGCAGGAACGACGCCCTGACTCGCGCTACGCCTCCGAGGAGCAGTGCCGCTTCGAGCTGCGCCGGGCGACGGCGATGTACAACCGGCACCACCTGCCCACGGTGGACACCTCGGCGGCCTCCGTCGAGGAGATCGCCGCCGTGGTGATCCAGACCCTGGCCCGGCAACGCCGCAGCGCCGGTGACCGCCCCCCGTCCGGCCACGACCTCCCGCGAGGAAGGACCACCCGCTCATGAGCACCGACACCGCACCCGAGGCGTCCACCGGGCGCACCCCCGCCGACGACACCGACAACGTCCGCTGGTTCGCGGAGCTGGGGCTGGTCGACCTGGAGGTGGTCGGCGGGAAGAACTCCTCGCTGGGCGAGATGATCTCCCACCTCGCCGACGCCGGGGTCAGCGTCCCCGACGGCTTCGCCACCACCGCGGCGGCCTACCAGCGGTTCCTCGGCGACACCGGGCTGGCCGACCGGATCAACGCCCAGCTCCGCGACCTGGACACCGACGACGTCCGGGCACTGGCTGCGGCCGGCAGGCAGATCCGCCGCGAGGTCGTCGAGCAGCCGTTCCCACCGGCGCTCGAGGCCGACATCCGGGCCGCCTACGACCGGCTGGCCGGCGACGACGCCGAGGCCTCCTTCGCGGTGCGGTCGTCCGCCACCGCCGAGGACCTGCCGGACGCCTCGTTCGCCGGCCAGCAGGAGACGTTCCTCAACGTGCGCGGCATCGACGCGGTGCTGCAGGCGGTCCGCGAGGTCTACGCCTCGCTGTACAACGACCGGGCCATCGCCTACCGGGTCCACCACGGGTTCGACCACGAGGCGGTGTCGCTGTCGGCCGGCGTGCAGCGGATGGTGCGCTCGGACGTCGGCGCGTCCGGCGTCATGTTCACCATGGACACCGAGTCCGGCTTCCGGGACGCCGTGTTCATCACCTCTGCCTACGGGCTGGGCGAGGGCGTCGTGCAGGGGGCGGTCAACCCCGACGAGTTCTACGTCTACAAGCCCGCGCTGGCCGCCGGGCGGGCCGCCGTCCTCAAGCGCGGGGTGGGGGAGAAGGCCACCAAGATGGTCTACACCTCCGACGCCGAGGTCGGCCGGACCACCGAGTTCGTCGACGTCGACCCGGCCGACCGCCGGCTGCTGTCCCTCACCGACGACGAGGTCACCGAGCTGGCCCGGCAGGCGGTCAGGATCGAGGAGCACTACGGCCGGCCGATGGACATCGAGTGGGGCAAGGACGGGCTCACGGGTGAGCTGATGATCCTGCAGGCCCGACCGGAGACCGTGCAGTCCCGGTCCGGGAACACCTCGCAGCGTTACCGGCTCACCGGCAGCGGCGACGTCGTGGTCGAGGGGCGGGCGATCGGGCAGAAGATCGGCGCCGGCGCGGTCCGGGTGCTCTCCGACATCGACGAGATGGACAGCTTCACCCCCGGCGACGTGCTGGTCGCCGACATGACCGACCCGGACTGGGAACCGATCATGAAGCGGGCTTCGGCGATCGTCACCAACCGCGGCGGGCGCACCTGCCACGCGGCGATCATCGCCCGCGAGCTCGGCATCCCGGCCGTCGTCGGCACCGGCGACGCCACCCGCCGGCTCACCGACGGCGACCCGGTCACCGTCTCCTGCGCGGAGGGGGACACCGGCCTGGTCTACGCCGGTGAGGTCGGCTTCGAGGTCGAGGAGACCCGGCTGGACGCCATGCCGGAGATCCCCACCAAGATCATGATGAACGTCGGGACGCCGGAGCAGGCCTTCGCGTTCTCCCGGCTGCCGAACGCCGGCGTCGGGCTGGCCCGGCTGGAGTTCATCATCAACCGGCAGATCGGCATCCACCCGCGGGCGCTGCTGGAGCTGGACACCCTCGACGCGCCGCTGAAGGCGCAGGTCGAGGAGCGGATCGTGGCCTACCCCTCGGCCCGGGACTTCTTCGTGCAGCGGGTCGCCGAGGGCGTCGCGATGTTCGCCGCGGCCTTCGCGCCCGAGCCGGTCATCGTCCGGATGAGCGACTTCAAGTCCAACGAGTACGCCAACCTGCTCGGCGGCGAGCTCTACGAGCCGCACGAGGAGAACCCGATGCTGGGCTACCGGGGGGCCTCCCGGTACCTGTCGGCCGACTTCGCCGAGTGCTTCGCCATGGAGTGCGCGGCGCTGCGGTACGTCCGGGACGAGATGGGCCTGACCAACGTCAAGATCATGATCCCGTTCGTCCGGACCGTGGCCGAGATCGAGGGCGTGGTGCGGCTGCTCGGCGAGCACGGACTGCGCCGCGGAGAGAACGACCTGTCGGTGGTGATGATGTGCGAGCTGCCGAGCAACGCCCTGCGGGCGCACGCCTTCCTCGACCACGTCGACGGGTTCTCCATCGGCTCCAACGACATGACCCAGCTCGTGCTGGGCCTGGACCGCGACTCCAGCTTGGTCGCCGGCGCCTTCGACGAGCGCGACCCGGCGGTGCTCGCCGTGCTGGAGATGGCGATCACAGCCTGCCTGGAGCGCGGCAAGTACGTCGGCATCTGCGGGCAGGGCCCCAGCGACCACCCCGACCTGGCCGAGTGGCTGGTCGCGCAGGGGATCGAGTCGATGTCGCTGAACCCCGACACCGTCGTGGACACCTGGCAGCACCTCGCCCGGACCGCGCGGACCGCCCGTGCGACCTGACGCCGAGTTGACCGGCCGGCCGGCGCAGCCCGGACCGGCCCGCAGCTGCGCACCGCGCCCCGAGGAGCTGGACGACGAGCGCCGGGCACTGTGGTCGCTGATCGCCGAGGGTCCCCGGCGGGCCCAGGCCAGGGTGCCCCTCGTCGACGGCGACGGCCGGCTGCTCGGCCCGTTCGGTCTGATGCTGCTGTCCCCGCGCATCGGCGCCGCCGTGCAGTCGGTGGGCGCGGCGCTGAGGTTCGACGAGGACCTGCCGGCCCGGCTGCGCGAACTGGCCGTGCTCACGGTCGCCGCGGCCGTCGGCTCGGAGTTCGAGTGGGCGGCGCACGAGGCCGCCGCGCTGGAGGCCGGTGCGGAGCCCGCCCAGCTGCAGGACCTGCTGGACGACCGGGCGCCGGGCGGGCTGGCCCCGGCCGAGGAGGTGGGGCTGCAGGTGGTGCGGGCACTGCTGGCGCGGCACACCCTCGACGACCCGCTGTTCGAGCGGGCGTCCGCCGTCCTGGGCACCCCGGGCCTGGCAGCGCTGGTCTGGCTGGTCGGCTACTACGAGATGCTGGCGACCGCACTGGCCACCTTCCGCCCCGGGCCTGCCGTCGGCTGACCGGCCGCCGGCTGACCGGCTGTCGGCTGACCGGCTGTCGGCTGACCGGCTGTCGGCTGACCGGACGCCGCGACCGGCGGGATCCTGGCGTCGGGCCGGTCGCGGCGGGCATCGCCGGTGCCGGGCACTAACCTGGCCTGCGGTGGACGGCGAGGTGAGGCGGCGATGACGACGGCGGACGACCGGGCGGCCGACGTCCCCGCGGGCACCCCCGCCGGCCGGGCCGCCGCCCGGTCGCTGGGCCGCGACCAGCTCAGCGACCGGGTGCTCACGCTGCCCAACCTGCTCTCGGTGCTCCGGCTGCTCGGCGTCCCGCTGTTCCTCTGGCTGCTGCTCGGCCCGCACGCCGACGGGTGGGCGATCGTGGTCCTGGCGGTGTCCGGGTTCACCGACTGGGCCGACGGGAAGCTCGCCCGCGCGCTGGGCCAGTCCAGCAGGCTGGGCGCCCTGCTCGACCCGGCGGCCGACCGCCTCTACATCGTCGCCACGCTGGTCGCGCTGGCCATCCGCGAGGTCGTGCCGCTGTGGGTGGTCCTGGTCCTGCTCGGGCGGGAGCTGGTCCTCGGGGTCACGCTGCTGCTGCTGCGCCGGGCCGGCTGGCCTCCGCTGCAGGTGCACTACCTGGGCAAGGCCGCGACCTTCCTGCTGCTCTACGCCTTCCCGCTGCTGCTGCTCGCCGACGGGGACAACCCGGTGGCGGCCGTCGTCCAGCCGATCGCCTACGCGCTGACCGTCTGGGGTGCGGCGCTGTACGTGCTCGCCGGGGTCCTCTACGTCGTGCAGGCGGTGGGGCTCCTCGCCGGGGACCGGCGGGTCGGGGCGACCCGGTGAGCGCCCCGGCCCCAGGCCGGCAGCGCTCGCTCGGCGCCTCGCTGCTCGACCAGGTCCTCGCCGAGACCCTCGACCCGGCCTACGCGCAGGCCGCCGCGGCGAGGACGGCGCGCGCCGCCGGGCCCGACGGCGGCGGCCCCGGGCCGGGGTGGCTGCGGCGGTACCGCGGCCAGCTGCTGGTCGCGCTGACCCTGCTGCTGGCCGGGCTGCTCGCCTCGATCACCTACGACGAGGCGGCCGCCGGCGCGCAGGGCCGGGACCAGGCCCGGCAGGCGCTGCGCGACGACATCGGTGAGCAGTCCGACACCGCCGACGACCTCACCGCCCAGCTGGAGGAGCTCACCGCCCAGGTCACCCGCACCCGGCAGCAGGCCCTGGAGGCCAGCGTGGTCGGTCAGCGGGCGCTGGAGCAGCTCGCCGTGGCCGGGCAGGCGGCCGCCGTCGTCGCCGTCTCCGGCCCGGGCCTGCGGGTGACGATGGACAACGCGCCGCCCGCCGCCGACAGCGACCCGGTCGGTGGCTCCGAGGAGGTCGCCGGTGCGGGCATCGTCCAGGACGGCGACCTGCAGCTGGTGGTCAACGCGCTGTGGGCCTCCGGTGCCGAGGCGATCAGCATCAACGGCCAGCGGATCGGGGCGACCACCGCCATCCGGCAGGCCGGCAAGGCGATCCTGGTCGACCTCAACCCGGTGAACACCCCCTACGAGATCTCCGCGATCGGCGACCCGCAGGACCTCAGCAACGCCTTCCTGTCCACCCCGGAGGCCTCCGTGGTGGCCGGGTTGAGCCGCGACTACGGTCTGGTCTTCGAGTTCGCCCGCGACGAGGACCTGGCACTGCCGGCCGGGACCAGCGCCGAGCTCCGCTGGGCCACCCCGCTGGACCCGGGCCCCGTCCCGAGCAGCGATCCCGGCACGGCTCCCGGCACCGATCCGGGCAGCGACCTGGTCGCCCCTGACCGCACCACCGACGGAGGCTGACGCGTGATCCCGATCCTCGGACTCGCGATCGGCGTGGTCCTCGGGCTCCTGCTGGACCCCAGCGTGCCGCTGTGGCTGCAGCCGTACCTGCCGATCGCCGTGGTGGCCGCGCTGGACGCGGTGTTCGGCGGCGTCCGCGCCCGCTTCGACCGGATCTTCGACGCGAAGGTCTTCGTGGTCTCCTTCGTCTCGAACGTCGTCGTCGCCGGGCTCATCGTGTTCCTCGGCGACCAGCTGGGCGTCGGCGCCCAGCTGTCCACCGCCGTGGTCGTCGTGCTCGGCATCCGCATCTTCGGCAACGCGGCCGCGATCCGCCGGCACCTGTTCCGGGCATGAGCGCCGAGCACCCGGAGCGGGACCGCACCCCGGACGACGTCCCGGCCGCCGAGGCGGCCGAGGCGGCCGAGGCACCGGCTGCCGGGCAGCCGGAGAGACCCGCGGGGACACCCGGGGACCCGGCTCCTGCCGAGGCCGCCGCGCCCGCCCGGCGCCGCCGGCGCCGCGACCCGCTCGCCGCCGTCCTCATCGGGGTGCTCACCCTGCTGCTGGGCTTCGCCTTCGCCGTCCAGGTCCGCAGCACCGACACCGACACCCAGCTCGCCGGGGCCCGCGAGGAGGACCTGGTCCGCATCCTCGACGACCTCACCGCCCAGCAGGACCGGCTGCGCCAGGAGATCGCCGACCAGCGCTCCGCGCTGGACCAGCTCGGCAGCTCCGACAGCGACTCCGCCGTGGCGCTGCAGGAGGCCCGCGAGCGGGCGGAGGCGCTGTCCATCCTCAACGGCTCGGTCGCCGCCCAGGGGGAGGGGATGACGATGACCATCCGCGACCCCGCCACCGGCATCACCTCCTCGGTGCTGCTCACCGCGATCCAGGAGCTGCGCGGGGCCGGCGCGGAGACCATGCAGGTCGACCAGGTGCGGATCGGGGTCAGCAGTGCCGTCACCGGCACCCCCGGGAACCTGGCGATCGACGGGCAGCAGCTCCAGGCGCCCTACGTCTTCCAGGTCATCGGCTCCTCGCAGGACATGGCGACGGCGATGAGCATCCCGGGCGGCGTCGTCTCCACCGTCGGCGGCCGTGGCGGCAGCGTCGACATCGTGCAGTCCGACCGGGTCGTGGTGGACGCGTTGCGACCCCTCGACGCGCCTCAATACGCTGCTCCCGACAGCGGCAACTGAACAAGGACCCCCGTGCAGGGCCGTACGAGCCCACCACCCCTCGACTCCTGGAGATGCCGCATGGCCACGCCCGATGACCGCCGTTACACCGACCAGCACGAGTGGGCGCTGGTCCAGGGCACCGAGGGTGCCTCCACGGTGGTCCGGGTCGGGATCACCGACCACGCCCAGGACGCCCTCGGCGACATCGTCTTCGTGCAGCTGCCCGAGGTCGGCGCCGAGGTGGCGCCGGGCAACCCGGTCGGTGAGGTCGAGTCGACCAAGTCCGTCTCCGACGTCTACTCACCGGTCTCCGGTGTCGTGTCGGCGGTCAACGAGACCCTCACCGACGCCCCCGAGACGGTGAACAGCGACCCCTACGACGCCGGCTGGCTGATCGAGGTCACCGTGCCGGCCGACGGCGGCGACCCGACCGCGGAGCTGCTCGACGCCGCCGCCTACGAGGCCGTCGTCAGCGCCTCCTGAGCCCCCCGCCGGGGCGGTGCGGCCGACGTCCCGGGGTCGTACCCCCCGGCGTCCCCGCGCCCCGGCACACGATCACTATCATCACCGGGACGGCCGGTCCCGTGACCGATGCGGGCCCCGACCCTCACGCTGTACGTGCGGTTGACCCCCGGGTCGGCCGCACGGTTCCATGACCCCCGGCCCGACCGCGATCCTGCGGCGGCCGACCTGCGACGGGCCGACCGGCCCGACGCCCGCCGGCCGACCGCGGCCCACCCCAGGCCCGCGGCGGTGCCACCTGCACCGGAGGAGACCGACGTGACCTGCACTCGTTGTGGCCACCAGAACCCCGAGGGCAGCCGATTCTGCGCCCAGTGCGGTTCGGCTCTGAGCCCCGAGCGGGTCGGCGAGTCGACCAGCATCATCCCCAAGGTCGGCGGCGAGGACTCCGGTGAGCAGGCCGAGGTCTCCGAGTCGACCGCCGACGCGCACGCCGGGGCCGTCGAGTCCCTGCCCGCCGGGTCGGCGCTGCTGGTGGTCAAGCGCGGCCCCAACGCCGGCAGCCGCTTCCTGCTCGACCAGGAGGTCACCACCGCCGGTCGGCACCCCGACAGCGACATCTTCCTCGACGACGTCACCGTCAGCCGGCGGCACGTGGAGTTCCACCGCGAGGGCGGCGGCTTCACCGTCCACGACGTCGGCAGCCTCAACGGCACCTACGTCAACCGGGAGCCGGTCGACGTCGCCTCCCTCGCCGGCGGCGACGAGGTGCAGATCGGCAAGTTCCGCCTGGTGTACCTGACCGGGCCGCGGACGGGCGAGCCGGCCGGGGCATGACCGGCCCGGTCAGCGGAGTCCCGGGCGCGCGGGCGTCGTGACCGCGGTGCCCCAGCCCGACGGGAGCGCGGACCGGGACACCGACCCCACGGCACCCCGGTTGACGATCGGCGAGGTCCTCGCCGCGCTGCGCGGGGACTTCCCGGACGTGACCATCAGCAAGATCCGGTACCTGGAGTCCGAGGAGCTGGTGCACCCCCAGCGCACCCCCTCGGGCTACCGGAAGTTCTCCACGGCCGACGTGACCCGGCTCCGGTACGTGCTGGCCGCCCAGCGCGACCAGTACCTGCCGCTGCGGGTCATCAAGGAGCACCTGGACGCCCTCGACCGCGGTGAGCCGCTGCCCGGGCACGCCGCCGCCGAGGACCAGCCGGTGCCCACCACCCCGCTGCCGGCCGCCGAGTTCGCCGAGGCCGCCGGGCTGACCGAGCAGCAGCTCGCCGACTGCGTCGAGTTCGGCCTGGTCGCGCCGGACGCGCACGGCCGGCACCGGCCCAGCGACCTCCCGGTCGCCCGCGCCGCCGCCGGGCTCGCGCAGCACGGCATCGAGCCGCGGCACCTGCGGCTGCACCGCACGGCCGCCGAGCGGGAGGCCGCGCTGCTCGAGCAGCTGGTGACCCCCACCCTGCGCGCCCGGTCCGACGACGCCCGCAGCCGCGCCGCGGAGCAGCTGACCGAGCTCGCCGGGCTGTCCGCCCAGCTGCACGCAGCGCTCCTCGAGGCCCGCCTGCGCGAGGTCCTCGGCGGCTGATCGCTGGCGTACCGTTGCGGCACAGCGGGTACCCCGGTCCGGCAGCTCCGCAGGCCGCAGGTGGGGCACCCGCGGGACGAGCACCAGACGGGCACAGCAGTGCACCACGGAGGACCCGGCGGGGACTCCAGCGGAGGGGAGCCAGACGTGCAGGAGCTCAGAGTCGTCGGCGTCCGGGTCGAGCTGCCCGGCAACCAGCCCATCCTGCTGCTCAAGGAGACCCAGGGGGAGCGCTACCTGCCGATCTGGATCGGCGCGGCCGAGGCCGCCGCCATCGCGTTCGAGCAGCAGGGCGTCCGGCCGGCCCGGCCGATGACGCACGACCTGCTCCGCGAGGTGGTGCGCGCGCTGGGCGCCAACCTGGAGGCCGTGCACATCACCGAGATGCGCGACGGCATCTACATCGCCGAGCTGGTGTTCGGTGAGGAGCGCACGGTCAGCGCCCGCCCGTCGGACGCCGTCGCCCTCGCCGTCCGCACCGGGGCGCCGATCTACGGTGCGGAGGCCCTGCTCGACGAGGTCGGGATCGAGATCCCCGACGAGCAGGAGGACGAGGTCGAGAAGTTCCGGGAGTTCCTGGACAACATCAGCCCGGAGGACTTCGGCGCCGGCTCCGGCTCGGGCGGCGGCCCCGCCTGAACGGTCGGTGTGCAGGTCAGGGGCTCACTCCGGAGGGGTGAGCCGACCGACACGCCGCCCCTTTCGGTTGACCGGGTCCCCGGCCCGGGCCTACCTTCAGCGAATCACGTGCGTGGAACTCCCGAGCCGCGCGCTGTGACCGGTCCGGCGACAGCCGGCGCGGCCCAGCTGCTGGGTGCTGAGAGCGAGGAGAGCCCGTGAGCGACCAGGACAACGGTTCGCAGGGTCAGCTGTTCAGCGACGCAGCGGTGGGCGCCTTCTCCTACGACGACGTCGACAGCGACACCGTCGGGTACCGCGGCCCCACGGCCTGCGCGGCCGCCGGCATCACCTACCGGCAGCTGGACTACTGGGCCCGCACCGGGCTGGTCGCCCCGTCCGTCCGCAGCGCCACCGGGTCGGGCACGCAGCGGCTGTACTCCTTCCGCGACATCCTCGTCCTCAAGGTCGTCAAGCGACTGCTGGACACCGGCGTCTCGCTGCAGAACATCCGCAGGGCCGTCGACCACCTGCGCACCCGCGGGGTCAGGGACCTGGCGAACATCACCCTGCTGTCCGACGGCGCCACGGTGTACGAGTGCACCTCCGCCGAGGAGGTCGTCGACCTGCTCGCCGGCGGTCAGGGCGTGTTCGGGATCGCGGTGTCCGGAGCCCTCCGTGAGCTGTCCGGGGAGCTCGCCGAGCTGCCCGCCGAGCGGCTGGACGGCGCCCCGCACGCCGACGACGAGCTCTCCCAGCGCCGCCGACGCCGCGCCGCCTCCGCCTGAGCGAGCCCGCTCCCGCGCCGTCGGTGTGCCCCGGGACAGTGATCAGGTGACCTGATCGAAGGCCGTCCTCCTGCAGCAACGCTGGTGAGGGAGGAGGGACTCTGATCAGGTGACCTGATCCACGTCGGCCCTCGCAGCCCGCTGGTAGCGTCGTTGCAGTGGCCGACCGATTTCCTGGCTCTGACGGACTCCTGACCGGGGCCCTCCCCGCGCTCTCCGCACTGTCCACGCAGGGGTCGTTCGCGGCCCGGCACATCGGCCCCCGCCCCGGCGACACCGAGGCCATGCTGGCCGTCGTCGGTCACTCCTCGCTGGAGTCGCTGGCCGACGCGTGCGTGCCCGAGAGCGTGCGCGACCGCACCCCGCTCGACCTCCCGGCCGCCGCCGACGAGGCGACCGTGCTGGCCGAGCTGCGGGAGCGCGCCGCGGCCAACGAAGTGTTCACCTCGATGATCGGCCTGGGTTACAGCGGCACGATCACCCCGCCGGTCATCCAGCGGAACGTCCTGGAGAACCCGGCCTGGTACACCGCCTACACGCCGTACCAGCCGGAGATCAGCCAGGGCCGGCTCGAGGCGCTGATCAACTTCCAGACGATGGTCGCCGACCTCACCGGCCTGCCGGTCGCCGGTGCCTCGATGCTCGACGAGGCAACCGCCGCCGCGGAGGCGATGACGCTCGTCCGGCGGGCCGGACGGGCCCGGGCCGACGCGGTCTTCGTCGTCGACGCCGACACCCTGCCGCAGACCCTCGCCGTGCTGCGGACCCGCGCCGAGCCCCTCGGCATCTGCCTGCACGTCACCGACCTGTCCGCCGGCTGGCCGACCGACCTGCCCGCGGCCGGCGCGTTCGGCGTGCTGCTGTCCTACCCGGGCGCCAGCGGCGCGGTCCGCGACCACCGGGCGCTCGCCGCCGCCGCGCACGAGGCCGGGGCGTCGGTCGTCGTCGCCGCCGACCTGCTCGCGCTCACCCTGCTCGAGGCGCCGGGGGAGTGGGGCGCCGACGTCGCGTGCGGCACCACCCAGCGCTTCGGCGTCCCGATGGGCTACGGCGGCCCGCACGCCGGGTACCTCTCCGTCCGCGAGGGGCTGGCCCGCCAGCTCCCCGGCCGGCTGGTCGGCGTCTCGGTGGACGCCGACGGCGACGTCGCCTACCGGCTGGCGCTGCAGACCCGCGAGCAGCACATCCGCCGGGAGAAGGCGACCAGCAACATCTGCACCGCCCAGGTGCTGCTCGCCGTGATGGCCGGCGCCTACGCCGTCCACCACGGGCCCGAGGGCCTGACCGCGATCGCCGCCCGGGTGCACCGCACCGCCCAGGTGCTGGCCGGCTGGCTCCGGGCCGGCGGGGTGCCGGTCGTGCACGAGCACTTCTTCGACACGCTGACCGTCTCGGTGCCCGGCCGGGCCGCCGAGGTGGTCGCCGCCGCGGCGCAGCGCCGGGTGAACCTCCGGCTGGTCGACGCCGACACCGTCGCCGTCGCCTGCGACGAGACCACGACACCCGCCGTCCTGCGGCTGGTGGCCGAGGCGTTCGGCGTGCCCACCGACGACGCCGCCCTGGACCAGGCCGGCGCCGACGCCCTGCCCGGCGACCTGCGCCGCCGGACGCCGTTCCTCACCCACCCGGTCTTCCGTCAGCACCGCTCCGAGACGGCGATGCTCCGCTACCTGCGCTCGCTGTCGGACAAGGACCTGGCGCTGGACCGCACGATGATCCCGCTGGGCTCGTGCACGATGAAGCTCAACGCCGCCACCGAGATGGCCGCCATCACCTGGCCGGAGTTCGCCGGGCTGCACCCCTTCGCCCCCGTCGAGCAGGCCCGCGGGTACGCCCGGCTCATCGACGAGCTCTGCACCGGGCTGGCAGAGATCACCGGGTACGCCGCGGTGAGCGTCCAGCCCAACGCCGGCTCGCAGGGCGAGTTCGCCGGCCTGCTGGCGATCCGCGGCTACCACCGCTCCCGCGGGGAGAGCCACCGCGACGTGTGCCTCATCCCGTCCTCCGCGCACGGCACCAACGCCGCCAGCGCGGTCATGGCCGGCATGCGGGTCGTCGTCGTGGCCTGCGACGACGCCGGCAACGTCGACCTCGCCGACCTGCACGCCAAGGTCGACACCCATGCCGACCGGCTCGCCGCGATCATGATCACCTACCCGTCGACGCACGGGGTGTTCGAGGTCGAGGTGCAGCAGATCTGCGCGGCGGTGCACGACGCCGGCGGCCAGGTCTACGTCGACGGGGCGAACCTCAACGCCCTGGTCGGCCTGGCCCGGCCGGGCCGGTTCGGCTCCGACGTCAGCCACCTCAACCTGCACAAGACCTTCTGCATCCCGCACGGTGGCGGTGGCCCCGGCGTCGGCCCCATCGGCGTCCGGGAGCACCTGGTGCCCTTCCTGCCCAGCCACCCGCTGGTCGAGACCGGCGGGCAGGGCCCGGCGGTCTCCGGCGCGCCCTTCGGCTCGGCCGGGATCCTGCCGATCTCCTGGGCCTACCTGCGGCTGATGGGCCCCGACGGGCTGCTCCGGGCCACCGAGCACGCCATCCTCGCCGCCAACTACGTCGCCGAGCGGCTGCGCCCGCACTACCCGGTGCTCTACACCGGTGCCACGGGCCTGGTCGCCCACGAGTGCATCCTGGACATCCGGCCGCTGACCAAGGCCACCGGCGTCACCAACGACGACATCGCCAAGCGGCTGATCGACCTCGGGTTCCACGCCCCGACGATGAGCTTCCCGGTCGCCGGGACGCTGATGGTCGAGCCGACCGAGAGCGAGGACAAGGCGGAGCTCGACCGCTTCGTCGAGGCGATGGTGCTCATCCGCGAGGAGATCGAGAAGGTCGCCGGCGGCGAGTACGACAGCACCGACAACCCGCTGCGGAACGCGCCGCACACGCTGAAGATGCTGGCGGGGGAGTGGGATCACCCCTACGCCCGCGAGACCGCCGTGCACCCGGTGCCGCGGCTGGTCGGGCGGAGCTACCTGGCCCCCGTCCGGCGGATCGACGGTGCCTACGGCGACCGCAACCTGGTCTGCTCCTGCCCGGCGCCGGAGGCGTTCGAGGAGCCGCACGAGGCGCACCCGCCGGTGGCGACGGAGCCCTCCCGCGCGGCGGGCGCCCCGGACGACCTCGGGACGACGGCCGACGTGGTGGGCGCTCAGGCCTGAACACGGTCTGGCAACGGCAGGCCGGCAGGGGCTCGACGGATCACCGGCGGAGGGTGGACCCTCTCCGCATGAGGACGTCGGTGCGGGGGTCGGTGTCGGGCGGGGTGCTGGTGGCCGGGGCGGCGGTGCTGCTGACCGCGTGCGGCAGTCAACCGGCGGTGGACGCGGCCAGCCCGGTCGGGGTCAGCGAGGCGGCGGCGACGGAGAGCGCCGGCCCGGCCACGGCGATCACCGAGGCGCCCGCCGGCGACCTGGCCGCGGGCCTGCTGCCGGAGTCGGCGTTCGGCCCGGACGCCGAGGTCGTCCAGCTCCCCGACGACATGCCCGGCTGGTGGTCCGGGCACGACGGCTGGGACCACGGCGGCTGGTGGGGGCACGGCGACGGGGCCGGCGGCCTCCCCGACGGGACGGGCGTCGAGCCGGCGGCGTGCGCCGACGTGCTGGCCAGCCTGCCGGAGCTCCCCGACGACGAGCCGGACGTCGCCGGCCAGGTCGCCACGACCGACCAGCTGCGCACCTTCGAGGTCCTCGCCGACGGACCGGCGCTGGAGGGCCTGCAGCTGCCGGTCGACCAGCTGCTGCAGAACTGCTCCGACGTGACCGTGACCGGGCCGTGGGGGATGACGGCGACCTTCTCGGTGACCGAGCTCGACGCCGCAGCCCGCGGCGGGTCGACCACCGCACTGGCGGTCGCGGTGACCTCCCCGGCCGGCTCGCAGTCGGGCCTGGTGGGCGTGGTCACCCAGGGCTCGCGCGCGCTCATGCTGGCGCAGACCGGTTCCGACGGAGCCGAGCCGGATCAGGCCGCGTTCACCGCCCTGCTCGACCAGGCCGCGGACGCCGCCTCCTTCGACTGACGCCCGGGCAGCCCCTCAGGTGCTGCTGACGACGGCCTGGGCGGCGGCGTCCAGGGCCGCCCGGGCCCGGGCCCAGCTGGTGCGGGTCGGGAAGCCGCCGAGCAGGACGACGACCCGGCCGTCGGCGAGGACGCCGGCCGAGTGCAGCTGCCGGCGGGCGTCGATGCAGCACATCCAGCCCTGCTTCACCGCGACCGCGGTCGCTGCGGTCACCGCGGGGGCGAGCAACCCGTACCGCTGGTCGAAGCCGTCGGTCGCGACCCGGGTCGGCGACCCCATCCAGCCGGTCAGCGTGGCCAGGTCGTCGGCGGGCAGGTGGTCGGGGAGGGCGGACAGGAACCGCGCCGTGTCCGCCGCGGTGGTCACGGCCTCGCCCCACTGACCGGCCTGCGCCGGAGGGTCGCTCCCCGTCAACCCGAAGTCGGCGGCCGCGGCGACCACCAGCTCGGCGCCGTCGAAGCGGTCCCACAGCAGGCTCATCGCGTCGTCGTCGGAGGCGACGACGGCCCGCCGCATCCGGTCGAGGTCGGCCGGGGAGAGCTGCAGCAGACCGGCGGCGTCCCGGGCGAACAGCTGCTGGACCACCAGCAGCTTGACCAGCGAGGCGGTCAGGACGGGGATGCGGGCACCCGGGCCGGTCAGCACCTCCGCGCCGGTGGGGTCCAGGACGGCGACGTGCACCGTCCCGCCGACGCGGGCGGCGGCCTCCCCGGCGGCGGTGAGCACGGCCAGCCCGGCCGCGGGGTCCACGACCGGGGGAGGCGGCACGGCCCCGGGCAGCCGGACAGCGGGCGGCCCGGCCGGGACCGGTCGCGGCGGGGGCCGGGTGGCCGCGGTCGGATGCGGGTCCGCCGCTCGCGCCGGCGGGCACTCGCCGACCGATGAGGCGAGGGCGGCGGTGAGCGCGAGCACCGTCGTCGTCGGCGTGAGCCGGCGCCGGGGCGGACGCGCGCGGCGCCGGAGCCGACCATGCGGCACAGCGTCCCGGAATGCCGCCCTCGCGGGCAGTGGTCCCGGCGTGCCGACCGCGCTGGGTGGCCGGTCGGGGTCAGGCGGTGGCGAGCTGCCAGCGGCGGTCGAGCACGACCTGGCCGTCGGGGAGGAGCTCGCCGTCGTCGTCGAAGAGCACGACGCCGTTGCACAGCAGGGTCCAGCCCTGCTCGGGGTGCCGGCTGACGGGCACGGCGAGCACCCGGTCGTCGGCGGTGGCGCTGGGGCAGCTACGTACGTGAGCACACATCCTGGTCTCCTGTCGGACCCGGTCGGCGGGCGGAGCGGCCTGCCGTGCGGTGGACCGAGTGTGCGCGCGGTCACGTATGTCGCCCGGAGGCCGAGGTGACGACGTCACGCTGCGGAGTTGGCACAGTGTGTGGTGATCCGCCCGGTCCGGTCGGGAGCCCGCCGCGCAGCGCGACCTCGTCAGAGCTTGCGCAGCAGCACCCGGCGCACCGAGTGGTCCGCGGCCTTCTGCAGCACCAGCCGGGCCCGGGAGCGGGTGGGCGCGATGTTGAGCCGCAGGTTGGGCTCGTTGACTCCCCGCCAGATGCCCCGTGCCGTCGTCGTCGCCTCCTCGTCGGTGAGGTCGGCGAACCGGTGGAAGTAGGCGGCTGTGTCGGAGAAGGCGGTGCGCCGCAGGGCCAGGAAGCGCTCGACGTACCACCGCGAGATGTCGTGCTCGGCGGCGTCGACGTAGACGGAGAAGTCGAAGAAGTCCGAGAGGAACACCTCCGGCACCCGGCCGTCGGGGCGGCCACCGGCCTGCAGCACGTTGAGCCCCTCGAGCACGAGGACGTCGGGGGAGTCGACGACCTGCCGCTCCCCGGGCAGCACGTCGTAGGACGCGTGCGAGTACAGCGGCGCACTCACCTCCGGCCTGCCGGACTTCACGTCGGCGAGGAAGCGCAGCAGCGCCCGCCGGTCGTAGCTCTCCGGGAAGCCCTTGCGGTCCAGCAGCCCGCGCGCCTCGAGCTCGGCGTTGGGCAGCAGGAAACCGTCGGTGGTGACCAGGTCGACCCGGGGCGTGTCCGGGGCGGCGGCCAGCAGCGCCTGCAGCAGCCGGGCCGTGGTGCTCTTGCCGACGGCCACGCTGCCGGCCACGGCGATGACGAAGGGGACCTTCGCCGTGCGCGCCCCGAGGAACTGGGTCTGCGCCGCCCACAGCCGGCGGCTCGCGGTGACGTGCAGGTGCAGCAGGCGGGCCAGCGGCAGGTACACCGTCGCGACCTCGTCGACGTCGATCCGGTCGCCGAGGCTGGCCAGCGCCCGCACGTCGGCGGCGTCCAGCGGCAGGTCCGAACCCGCCGCCAGGGCACGCCAGGACTCCCGGTCGAACGCGGTGAAGGGCGAGACCTGCGCTCGCGTGCCGACCGTCACGGCGCCCATGGTGCCGTCCGGGCTCCGCCCACCCCCCGACCGGGTGGTCCCCGGGGTGCGGGGAGGCCGGCGGTGGCGCTGCGGCGTCTAGGGTCCTGGGCGTGTCGTCGCCCGGGCTCCTCGACCGGATCGAGCGCTACTTCGCCCTCGCGGCCCTGGCGGACGCCCGGGTGCACCGGGTGGGCTCGCTGGCCGTGCCGATCGGGTCGCCGGACTGGCCGTACCCCGCGCGTCCCCTGCCGGGGCGCGAGGCCGCCGTCACCGTCGCCGACGTCCGGGCCGCCGTCGCGCTGCAGGAACGGTCCGGCGTCCCGGCGTCGCTGGAGTGGCTGGGCGAGCGGTGCCGCGGTCTGGCCGGGGTCGCGCGGTCGGCGGGGCTGGCCGTGGAGGACCTGCCGCTGCTGGTCGCCGACGACCCGGTCGAGGTGCTGCTGCCGGTGGGCGTCCGGCTCTACCTCGTGGGCGCCGACGACCCGAAGCTGGGGCTGTACCAGCGGCTGGCCGAGCTGGCGTTCGCCTCGCCCGGGCCGGTGGCCCCCGTCCCCGCGGCGGCCGGGCGGAGCACCCCGGACGTCGCCCTCGGCGACCCGGGACCGGCGGACCTGCCGCCGACCGAGGTGCTGCGCGAGCGGGTGGCCGCCGGCCGCACGGTCATGATGGTCGCGGTCGACGACGGCCAGCCGGTCGCGATCGGCTCGCACCAACCGGTCGACGTCGACGGTGTGGAGATCAGCGAGGTGGTCGGCGTGGCGACCCTGCCCCGGTTCCGCGGCCGCGGCCTCGGCGCCGGGCTCACCTCGGCGCTGGTCGAGCACGCCCGGCAGACCGCCGACCTGGTGTTCCTGTCCGCCGGTGACGACGACGTGGCCCGGGTCTACGAGCGGGCCGGGTTCGCCCGGGCCGGCACCACCTGCCTGGCGGAGCGCCCGTCCCGCTGAGCCGGCGCACCGGCCCAGCGGGACGCCGGGTCACTCGACGTCGTACTCCGCGACGATCGTGCCGCGGGCGAGGGTGTGGCTGAACAGGTTGAACCCGAGGTAGGCCGGGCTCGCCTCGGCGGGCACCCCGAGGTCGTCGGTGTCGAGCGCGTGCACCACCACGTAGTAGCGGTGGGTCCCGTGCCCGGCCGGCGGCGCCGCACCGACGTACCCGGCGAACCCGGCGTCGTTGCGCAGCTGCACCGCACCTGCGGGCAGGCCGTCGGAGGCCGCGCCGCTGGACAGCTCGGTCACCGAGGCCGGGATGCCGGCGACCGCCCAGTGCCAGAAGCCGCTGGTGGTCGGGGCGTCGGGGTCGTAGACGGTGATCGCGAAGCCCTTGGTCTCGCTGGGGAAGCCGGACCAGCTCAGCTGCGGGGACCGGTCCTCACCGCCGGGGACGCCCATCGCGCCGCTCGTGTGCGGGGCGGGGAGGCGCTCGCCGTGCCCGATGTCGGTGCTCTCGAGCGAGAACGAGGGGACCTGCGGGAGGAAGTCGTAGGGGTTCGGCGGGGTGGGGCGGTCGGCCATGCCGGTGCTCCTCGGGTCGTGGGCTCCCGGCGGGGACCGGGAGAGCGGCGGTGCCGCAGCTCGTGCCGACCCTAGGGAGTTCCGTGGGGCGCCGCCCGGTCGGGCGCTGCCGACCTGGCGACGGCGCCTCGGCGCACCATACCGCACCGTTATCCCCAACGCCGCCGCCGCCCGACCGGCCCGCCGTCCCCGGGGGAGCACCCCCGGACACGAAACGCGGGAGCGCCCTCCGGGCGGAGCAGTGACGCACCCCAGCACGGCGGGGCGAGCGAGGTCGCCCGGCCGGGGTGCGAGCGAGCACGAGGAGGCCACCGGGCGGGGGAGCGGAGCCGAACGCCTGGAG
>NZ_SJEX01000046.1 GCF_005930495.1 Modestobacter excelsi
GGGTGGGTGGCAGGGCGCCGTCGACCTCGGCGAGCAGCGCCTCGGCCGTGTCCAGCTGCCAGTTCGCCAACGCGGAGCTCACCTGCTGGTGCAGGGGTCCCGGTGGCACCAGGGCAGCCTGCCTGCTGGTCCCGGCCATGTCACGCACCGGGGCGCTGGCACGCCGACGGAGCCCGTCCGGCTCACCTGCGCTCCGGGCCCGGCGCAGGCTCATGAGGCGACCTCGTTGTCCTCGAACGCCCAGCCGGGACGCCGGCGCGTGCCGCCGAGCACCTCGGCCACCAGCTCGTCGACGGACCCCGCGGGTCGGGTGGCGCCGCCGTCCGCCGGTGCGGCCGGCGGCTGGCCGCCGGCCCGGACCCGGTTGCGGCCGCTGCGCTTGGCGGCGAACAGGTGCAGGTCGGCGGCGTCGAACAGCTCGCGCCAGCTCCGGGCCCCGGTCGAGGTGGCCAGGCCGATGCTGACCGTGACCCCCCGGCCGACGTCCAGGGCGGCCCAGTCCGCGTCGGCGACGGCGCTGCGCAGCCGCTCGGTGGCGACCACCGCCTGCGGCTCGGCCGTGTTCGGCAGCACCACGAGGAACTCGTCGCCGGCCCAGCGGAACACCTCGTCGCCGGTCCGGCAGTGCTGGCGGAGCAGCTCGGCGACCCGGCGCAGGACCGCGTCGCCGTGCAGGTGCGAGTGCTCGTCGTTGACCGCCTTGAAGCCGTCGACGTCGACCACCGCCAGCGACACCGTCTCCCGGTCCGTGCGCAGGTCGCCCAGCCGGCGCTCGGCGCTGCGCCGGTTGCCCAGGCCGGTCAGGGGGTCCTCGAGCGCGTGCCGGCGGAGCACGGCGGTCTGCCGCTCGGCCTCCCGGAGCCGGCTGCGCCGGACGAACATCTCCGCCCACAGCTCCCGGCCGTGCAGCTGGGCCCGGCTCGTCTCGGCCCGGTAGGCGTCCAGCCAGTGCATCGCCTCGACGGTCGAGCCGACCGCCGCGGTCGCCTGGCCCAGCTCGAGCAGGCACTGCCGGTACCGCCGCCGGTCACCGGCCGCGGCGAAGGCACCCGAGGCGGTCACCAGCAGCTCGACGGCCTCCTCGCCGTGCAGCCGCCCGAGGTCGGCGTCCCGGACGCAGAGCCAGCTGAGCAGCCGGGACAGCGCGAGGTCCGTGTAGCCCACCAGCCACAGCGCGGCGTCGCCGGACTGCAGGTGCCGGCGCACCCGGCGCAGCGGACCGAGGGCGTCCTCCAGCTCGCCGCGCAGCGCGATCGCCCAGGCCTGGACGACGTCGAGCAGGTCGCTGTCGGAGTCCGCCGGCTCCCAGGGCAGCTCGCGGGCGCTGGTGGCACAGCGGACCGCGACGTCGGCGAGCTCGCGGGAACGGGTCGCGTCGCCGCGGCGGTGCACGGTCTGGGCGAGCTCGGCGTGCTGCTGGGCGCACAGCCGCAGCAGCTGCCACCGGTCGCCGAGGTCGGGCAGCGCGCCGGCCACCCGGACACCGCGCAGCGCCTGGGCGACGGCGAGCTCCTCGAGGTCGAGCCGGGTCAGCGCCAGCGACAGCCAGAGGTGCGCCTGGTGCAGCGGCCGGCTGGGGTCCTCGGCGGACACCTGGTCGGCCAGCAGGCTCGCGTCCACGGCGAGGTGCAGGGCGACGTCGAGCCGGTCGGCGGTGACCTCCACGTGCGCCAGGTAGGCCAGCGTCAGGGCCCGCTCGGCCGTCGGGGAGCAGCGCTCCAGGAGGGCGCGGGCGGTGGCGACCCCGGTGGCCGAGCCGGCGACGTCGCCGTCGAGCAGTGCGGCGCGCGCGGTGAACGCCGCCGACCAGGCGTCCCAGCAGGGCTCGCCGGAGCCGGCCAGCGCGTCGGCGACGTCGGCGAGCTCGGCGGAGAAGACCCGGGCGTCGGAGGGGTCGCTGGCGGACAGCAGCCGCCAGCGGGCGTCCTCGAGCAGCTGGCCGTCGACGGTGCCGGGCCTCACGCGTCCCTCCACTCAGCTGTCAGGTCACGCATCCCGCACGTGTCCGGCCGGTGGCGAGGCAGCTCCCCCCGCCCCGGGAGCCCGACGCGGGTCGGTCTCCGGAACGGCCGCACTACCCTCACCGGATGCCCAGTGCAGGACACAGCGCAGCGCCGACGAGGTTCGCCTATCTGGGGCCCGAGGGTACCTTCGCCGAGGCCGCGCTCGCCTCCCTCACCCGGTCCGCCGGGTGCACCGACTGGGTCGCGGAGCCGCAGCCCAGCGTCGGTGCCGCGCTCGCCGCGGTGCGCAGCGGCGAGGTCGGGGCGGCGCTGGTGCCGCTGGAGAACTCCGTCGAGGGCTCGGTGCCGGCGACGATGGACGGCCTGGTCGACGGCGACCCGCTGGTCGTCACCCGCGAGGTGTTCCTGCCGGTGGGCTTCGTGCTCGCCGCGCGTCCCGGCACCACGCCGGCCGACGTGCGCTCGGTGGCCAGCCACCCGCACGCGCTGGCGCAGTGCCGGGCGCGGATCGCCGAGGTGCTGCCCGACGCCGACGTCGTCCCCACCGCCTCGACGGCCGACGCCGCCCGCCGGGTCGCCGCCGGCGAGCACGGCGCCGCCGTCTGCGCGGCCATCGCCGCCGAGCGCTACGGGCTGGACGCGCTGGTGGCCGACCTGGCCGACCACCCCGGCGCGGTCACCCGGTTCGTGCTGGTCGAGCAGCCGGGAGCGCTGCCCGCCCCCACGGGGGCGGACAAGACCACGGTCACCGCGGTGATCGCCGACCGCACCGGTGCGCTGCTGGACCTGCTCGCCGAGTTCGCCGTGCGCGGCATCAGCCTCACCCGGATCGAGTCCCGGCCCACCCGCGAGCGGCTCGGGGTCTACTCGTTCTCGATCGACTGCGAGGGGCACGTGGCCGACGCGCGCGTGGGCGACGCGCTCGCCGCGCTGCACCGGCTCTGCGCCGAGGTGCGCTTCCTCGGCTCCTACCCGCGGGCCGACAGCCAGCCCGGCAAGCCGGTGGACGAGCGGGTCGGCGACGACGCGTTCGCCGGTGCGCAGGCCTGGCTGACCCGGGTGCGGGAGGGACAGGCGGTGTGACACCGCTGTCGTGCATCCCGAGCTGGTCGCCATGGTCACCGAGTGTGCGCCATTGTCGACACAAAGCAACAGCTTGCGGTGGAACAGTTCGTCACATCGGACACACCCGGTGCACCGGCGTGTCGCTGCACCACCTCCGTGCGATGAGGTGCTATCCGGCACACCCGACGCGGACACGGAGGAGACCGGCATGGCCCAGCACTGGGTGGCGACGGACTTCGGCGGACTGGACGTCTTCGAGCTGGTGGACGTGGACGTCCCACCGCCGGGGCCGGGTGAGGTGACCATCACGGTCTCCGCGGCCGGGATGAACCCCGCCGACGCCAAGCGCGTCGCCCGCCCGGGTGACCGCAGCTCGCTGCCGATCCCGATCGGGTCCGAGGTGGCCGGCCGGCTGACCGCGCTGGGACCGGACACCGAGATCGCCTCCGGCGGCGGGGAGGTCGGTGACGAGGTGCTCGCGTTCCGCATCTCCGGCGGGTACGCGACCGAGGTCACCGTCCCGGCGTCGGCGGTGTTCGCCCGGCCCGCGTCGCTGGCTCCGGAGGAGGCTGCGAACCTGCTGCTGGCCGGGGCCACGGCCGCGGAGATGCTGCACGTGACCGGCGTGGGCGAGGGCGACACGGTGCTGCTGCACGGTGCGTCCGGAGCGGTCGGTGTCAGCGGGCTGCAGCAGGCCCGGCTCCTCGGCGCGCGGGTGGTCGGCACGGCCGGCGAGGACCGTGCCGACGTCGTCCGCCGGTTCGGGGGTGAGCCGGTGCGCTACGGCGGGGGCCTGGCCGACCGGGTGCGGGCGCTGGCGCCGCAGGGCGTCGACGCGGCGCTGGACGCCGTGGGCACCGACGAGGCCGTCGACGTGTCGCTGGAGCTGGTCGCCGACCGGCAGCGG
Organism: Modestobacter excelsi; assembly: GCF_005930495.1. Taxonomy (GTDB): domain Bacteria; phylum Actinomycetota; class Actinomycetes; order Mycobacteriales; family Geodermatophilaceae; genus Modestobacter; species Modestobacter excelsi. The sequence continues at coordinate 3,937 of NZ_SJEX01000046.1, forward strand.
ATCGTCACGATCGCCGCGATGGGCCGGGCGGGGGACGCCGGGATCCTGGCCATCGGTGGCGCGATGCCGTCGAGCCTGGCCTACCGCGACTCGGTGCGCGCCCGGTTGATCGAGCTCGCCGGCGAGGGTCAGCTCGTCGTCCCGGTGGCACGCACGTTCCCGCTGACCGAGGCGGTCGCCGCCCTGGAGCTGCTGCAGAGCGGCCACCCCGGCGGCAAGCTGGCGCTGCTCCCCTGAGCTCGGGGCGAGCCTCTGGAGGGGGCCATCAGAGGTAGAGGCCGGTGGACTCCTCGATCCGCTCCGCGGCGACGGCGTGCACGTCGCGCTCGCGCAGGATGATCAGGTCCTCGCCGTGCACCTCGACCTCGTGCTGGTCCTCGGGGGAGAAGAGCACCTGGTCGCCGACCTTGACCTGGCGCACGTTGGCGCCGACGGCCCGCGCCTCGCCCCAGACCAGCCGCTTCGCCACCTGCGCCGTCGCCGGGATCAGGATGCCGCCGCTGGACCGCCGGTCGCCGTCCTCCTTGCGGAGCGAGACCAGCAGGCGGTCGTGCAGCATCTTGATCGGCAGGCCACCGGCCGCGGCGTCGTCCCCAGGCACGTCCGACAACGCTACCCGGCCGCTCCCTCCTCACTTCCGGCGCCGAGAGCGGAGTCGGGGCCACTACCCCCAGCCGAGGGCGTGGAGCTTGTCCTCCTCGATGCCGAAGTGGTGCGCGATCTCGTGGACGACGGTGATCGTGACCTCCTCGGCCACCTGGTCCTCGTCCTCGCAGACGTCGCAGATGGCCTCGCGGTAGATCATGATCCGGTCCGGCAGCGAGCCGCCGTAGTCGGCGCCGCGCTCGGTGAGGGCGTACCCCTCGTAGAGCCCGAGCAGGTCCGGCTCGTCGGGGTTGCGGTCCTCGACCAGCACGACGACGTTGTCCAGCAGGGCCATCAGCCCGGCCGGCACCTCGTCGAGCGCGTCGGCGACCAGCTCCTCGAACCGCGGCAGCGGGAGCGCCCTCACCAGCTCGTCGGCAGCGGGCGGCCCTCCTCGTAGCCGGCCGCGCTCTGCACCCCCAGCACCGCGCGCTCGTGCAGCTCGTCGATGGTGCGCGCCCCGGCGTAGGTGCACGACGAGCGGACGCCGGCCACGATCCCGTCGATCAGGTCCTCGACGCCGGGGCGGGCGGGGTCGAGGTACATCCGCGAGGAGCTGATGCCCTCCTCGAACAACCCGGCGCGGGCGCGCTCGAACCCCGAGGCGCCCGACGTGCGGGCCTTGACCGCGCGGGCCGAGGCCATCCCGAAGCTCTCCTTGTAGCGGCGTCCGGTGCCGTCGTCGTACAGGTCGCCGGCGCTCTCGTAGGTGCCGGCGAACCAGGATCCGACCATCACGTTCGCCGCGCCGGCGGCCAGCGCCAGCGCGACGTCGCGGGGGTGCCGCACCCCGCCGTCGGCCCAGACGTGCCTGCCCAGCTCGCGGGCGGCCGCCGCGCACTCCTCGACCGCGGAGAACTGCGGGCGCCCCACGCCGGTCATCATCCGGGTGGTGCACATGGCGCCGGGCCCGACGCCGACCTTGACGACGTCCGCGCCGGCCTCGACCAGGTCGCGGGTGCCCTCGGCGGTGACCACGTTGCCGGCGACGACCGGCGTGCGGCCGGCGACCGACCGGACGGCGCGCACCGCCTCGACCGCCTTCTCCTGGTGGCCGTGGGCGGTGTCGACGACGAGCACGTCGACACCGTGCGCGAGCAGCGCCTCGGTCTTGCCGGCGACGTCGCCGTTGATGCCGACGGCCGCGGAGGTGAGCAGCCGGCCGGAGGCGTCCAGGGCCGGGGCGTAGATGGCCGAGCGCAGCGCGCCCTTCCGGGTGACCAGCCCGACGAGCCGGTCGCCGTCGACCACCGGGGCGGCCTTGACCCGCTCGTCGGAGAGCACGTCGAAGACCTTGGGCAGGTCGGTGCCGGCCGGGATGGTGAGCGGATCGGTCATGACCTGCGCCAGCTGGGTGAACCGGTCGACCTCCGCGCAGGAGCCGTCGGTGACGATGCCGACCGGCCGCCCGTCCTCCACGACCACCACGACGCCGTGCGCGCGCTTTCCCATCAGGGACAGCGCCTCGGCGACGGTGGAGGTCGGGCCGAGGGTGATCGGGGTGTCGTAGACCGGGTGCCGGGCCTTGAGCCAGGACACCACCTCGCCGACGACGTCGATCGGGATGTCCTGCGGCAGCACGGCCAGCCCGCCGCGGCGGGCCACCGTCTCGGCCATCCGCCGCCCGGAGATCGCCGTCATGTTGGCGACCACGATCGGGATCGTCGTCCCGACCCGGTCCGGCGTGGTCAGGTCCACCTCGAGGCGGGAACCGACCGTCGAGTGCGCCGGCACCATGAAGACGTCGGCGTAGGTCAGGTCGTGAGCCGGGCGGGCGTCACCGAGGAAGCGCATGCCGCCAGTGTCCCCGACGACGGCGGCTCCTCGGTCGTCGCACGGGACGACCGTCCTGGCAATTCGTCAAGCCAGTTGACGATCTGGCCGCGCAGCGGGCAGACTGGGCATCGTTCGTCAACCACGTTGACAAGGAGTCCGACATGGCCGTCGTCCCGGCGCCCAGCCAACCGACGCACGAGGTGGGAGGCGTCCGGTTCACCTCGCTCGCGACCCCGAGCCGCGGGTCCACCGACAGCAGCGTCTGGGCGGTGGAGATCGCGCCCGGTGCGCAGGGGGCGCCGCACCAGCTGACCCGGGAGGAGGTCTTCGTCGTGCTCGACGGGCGCGCGGACGTCCGGATCGGTGACGAGCGGGCGACCGCCGGCCCCGGGGATGCCATCGTCGTCCCCCCGGGTGTCCCCTTCGCGCTCGCCGCCGCCGGCGACGAGCCGCTGCGTGCGCTGTGCTGCCTCCCGGTCGGCGGCCGGGCGCAGCTTCCCGGCGGTGCTCCGTTCGTCCCGCCGTGGGCGCAGTGAGCGAGCCGGAGGTGCCGTTGGCCCGGCTGTTCGCCCTGGGCTACCGGGCGCTCGTCGACGGGCTGCACGACGAGCTGCCCCGGCGTGGCTGGACCGACGTCCGGCCCGCGTTCGGCTTCGTGCTGCTGGCCCTGCGCGACACACCCGTCCTGCTGCGCGACCTGCCGGCCACCCTCGGCACGAGCAAGCAGGCGGTCTCCAAGCTGGTCGACGCCATGGTGGCGGTCGGTTACGTGGAGCGGGACGCGGACCCGGGGGACGCCCGGGGGAAGCGGGTGCAGCTGTCCGACCGCGGCCGTCAGCTGCTGACCGCCGTGGAGGAGGTGTACGCCGACCTGGAGCGGACCTGGGCGGCGGTCCTCGGCGAGGAACGACTGGCCGGGCTGCGCGCGGACCTGACCGCGGTGCTGAGCAGCACGACCGGGGGGCGGCTCCCGCCGGTCCGGGCCGTCGGCTGATCCCGGTGGGTGCCCGGGCGCTGCGCACCCGGCACCTACCATCACCGGTGTGATCGACCTGCGCCTCGTCCGCGAGAACCCCGAGCTCGTCCGCGCCAGCCAGCGTGCCCGGGGTGCCGACGAGTCCCTGGTCGACGCCCTGCTGGCCGCCGACGCCGAGCGCCGGGCCGCGGTCAAGTCCGCCGACGACCTGCGCGGCGAGCAGAAGGCCGCGTCGCAGGCGGTCCGCGGCGCGTCGAAGGAGGAGCGCCCCGCCGTCCTGGAGAAGGCCAAGGCGCTGGCCGCGGCGGTGAAGGAGGCCGAGGATGCCGAGCGCACCGCGGACGCCGCGCTGCACGCCCTGCACCTGCGCATCCCCAACGTCGTCCACCCCGACGTGCCGCCCGGCGGCGAGGACGACGCGGTGACCCTGCGCACCGTGGGCGAGGTGCCGACCTACGACTTCGAGGTCAAGGACCACCTGCAGATCGGTGAGGCGCTCGGCGCGATCGACATGGAGCGCGGGGCCAAGGTCTCCGGTGCGCGCTTCTACTTCCTCACCGGCCCCGGCGCGCTGCTGGAGTTCGCGCTCGCCCAGCTGGCGATCACCCGCGCGGTCGCCGCCGGGTTCACCCCGGTGGTGGCCCCGGCGCTGGTCAAGCCCGAGGCGATGGAGGGCACCGGCTTCCTCGGCGAGCACGACGAGGAGGTGTACCGGATCGAGCGGGACGACCTGTACCTCGTCGGGACGTCGGAGGTCGCGCTGGCCGGCATGCACGCCCGTGAGGTGCTCGACCTCTCCGCCGGGCCCCGGCGGTACGCCGGCTGGTCCTCCTGCTTCCGCCGCGAGGCCGGCTCCTACGGCAAGGACACCCGCGGCATCATCCGGGTGCACTGGTTCGACAAGGTCGAGATGTTCAGCTTCTGCGCGCCCGAGGAGGCCGCCGCCGAGCACCGCCGGCTGCTCCAGTGGGAGGAGGAGTTCCTCTCCGCCCTCGAGCTGCCCTACCGGGTGGTCGACATCGCCGCCGGTGACCTGGGCACCAGCGCCGCCCGCAAGTTCGACATCGAGGCGTGGTTCCCCAGCCAGGGCACCTACCGGGAGCTGACCAGCACCTCGGACTGCACCACCTTCCAGGCCCGCCGGCTGCAGATCCGCACCCGGGACGCCGACGGGAAGCCGCAGCCCGCGGCCACGCTGAACGGCACGCTGTGCGCGATCGCCCGCACCATCGCCTGCCTGCTCGAGGTGCACCAGCAGGCCGACGGGTCGGTGCACGTCCCGGTGGCCCTGCGGCCGTGGCTGGGCGGGCACGCCGTGCTCACCCCGGGCATGTCCCTCGCCGCGGTCGCCGGGCCCGCCGCGTGACCAGCAGCCAGCCGGTGCAGCCGGCCTTCGTCCCCGAGTCGGGTGCGGGGACGCTGGTGGAGCTGTCGCACCTCGCCGTCGAGCTGGGTGGCTGGCGGCCGCGGCTGGTCGCCAGCGACCTGGACGGGACGCTGCTGACCTCCGAGGGCGAGGTGAGCCCCCGCACCCGGGCGGCGATCGACGCCTGCCGGGCCGCCGGGGTGCCGTTCGTCGGGGTCACCGGCCGCGGCCCCCGGCTGCTGGACAGCGTCCGCGCCGCGCTGGGTGGCACCGGCATCGCCGTCCTGGCCCAGGGTGGGTACGTCGTCGACCTCGACCGCACCCAGGTGCTCCGGACCGTCGGCATGTCGCGGGAGGACGCCACCGCCGTCATTGCCGCCATCGAGGAGGTCGCCGGCGAGCTGATTGTGGCGGTGGAGGACGCTGCCGAGCAGGCCGAGGCGTTGCGCCCGCTGCGGGTGCAGCACGGTTTCGACTGGCCCTACCCCGAGCCCGCGCACCTGCTGCCGCGGCACGAGGTGCTGCCGGTCGGCGCGGTGCTCAAGGTCTTCCTGCGCTCCTCGAGGCTGGGCGAGGACGAGCTGCTCGGGCTCGCCCGCCGGGTGGTCGACCCGGCGGTCGCCGAGCTGACCCACGCCGGCCTGGGCTTCATCGAGGTGCTGCCGCCGGGGGTCACCAAGGCCACCGGGCTCGCGGTGGCGCTCGAGCACCACGGTGTCGCGCTCGGCGACGTCCTGGTCTTCGGCGACATGCCCAACGACCTGCCGATGATCGAGGCGGTGACCCGGGCCGGCGGCCGGGCGGTCGCGATGGCCAACGCCCACCCCTCGGTGCTGGCCGCTGCCACGGACCGGACCAGCGGCTCGGATGCCGACGGCGTGGCCCGCTACGTCGAGGCCGTGCTGGCACTGGGGGTCGAGCATGTCTGACTGGCGCCCCCGGCTCATCGTGAGCGACCTCGACGGGACGCTGCTGCGCAGCGACGAGACGATCAGCGACGGGACCCTCGCGGAGCTGCGGCGCTGGGCGGACGCCGGGGTGCCGCTGGTGCTCGCGACCGGGCGGCCCCCGCGCTGGATGCTCGGCGTGCGGGACCGGCTGGGCGGCGGCACGGCCATCTGCTGCAACGGCGCGGTGCTGCTGGACCTGGGCGGGTTCACGGTGCTCGAGGAGCACCCGCTGACCCCCGACGTGCTGCGTGCGATCACCGACGAGCTCCGTCGCCGCCAGCCCGACACCTGGTTCGCCGTCGAGTACGGCGACCAGTTCCGGCACGAGCCCGTCTACAAGCCGCGCTGGGACGTCGACGCCCCCGGGGTCGCGGAGGCGACCCTGCCGGAGCTGGTGGCGCAGCCGGTGGCCAAGCTGCTGGCCCGGCACGAGCACCTGCCGCGGGACGAGTTCGTCGAGCTGGTCGCCGAGGTCGTCGGCGACACCGCCACGGTCACCAACTCCTCCGCCGACGCGCTCGCCGAGATCTCCGCGCGCGGGGTCACCAAGGCCACCGGACTCGCCCGGCTGGCCGCGGCCCGCGGCCTGGGCCCCGGCGACGTCGTCTACTTCGGGGACATGCCCAACGACCTCGCCGCGTTCGACTGGGTCCGGGAGGGCGGCGGGCGCGCGGTGGCCATGGCGCACGCGCACCCCGACGTCCTCGCCGCGGCGACCGACGTCACCGACGCGAACGACGCCGACGGCGTCGCGGCCTTCCTCGCGGGGCTCCCGGGCTGACCTCCGGGACGCCGGGACCCTGCCGACCCCGAGGGGGCCGTCGTCAGTCGGCGTGGAGCTGCTGGCGCCGGGCGGCGGCCCGACGCCAGCGGGGGTCGTGTACCGGGAGGCTGGCCACGAGCAGGTCGTGGGCCTCGAGGTCGTTGCGGCCGAGCGGGTGCGCGGTGAAGGCCTGCAGCAGCTCCAGGTCACCGGTGGCGAGCACCGCCCGGCGCAGCCCGGCTCCCAGCTCGTCCCGCAGCTCCCGGATCGCCGGGGCGTCCGACCCCGGCAGCAACGGCCCGGGACAGGCGGCGAGCGCCGCCTCCGCGCGGCCGGCCTGCAGCGCGGCCTGCACCTGTGCGACATCGCTGACCACGGTCGTCACCAGCCGGTAAGGCCGGGTGTGCAGCAGCTCCGGGCCGATCAGGGCGCGCAGCCGGCGCACCTCCCCGCGCACCGTCGTCTGGTTCCCGGAGTCCCCGTAGACAAGGTGGGCGAGCCGCTCGCCGGTCAGCCCGCCCGGGTGCAGCGCGAGGACGGCGAGCACCTCGGCCAACCGCAGCGTCAGCGGCACCGCTCGTCCGTTGACCAGCACGTTCGGCACCCCGTTGCCGAGCAGCCGCAGGGCCAGCCGGGGCAGCGGGCCGCGCGGTGCCGACGGACCCGACGGGACCACGCGCAGCAGGGAGGCGCCGTCCAGCGGCTCGACCACCACCTCGCGGCCGTTGACCTGCACCGGGTGGTCGACCGCGGGCACCGGGACGCGGTCGGGCCACCAGCCCCACGGCTGCGCGGCGAGCACCCGGCCGGTGGGGCTGACCAGCGCCCCGGGCGCGCCGCCGAGCCCGGTCAGGTGCGGCAGCAGCCGCATCCGCAGCTGCTCGTCGGCGACGGCCAGCCGGACCCGGAGCTCGGCCTCGGCGAGCCGGGCGGTGGCCGACACCAGCTGCAGCAGCGCCGGGTGCACGGTGTGCAGCGGGCCGCTGACGTCGACCGCGCCGAGGATCGCGCCGGTCTCGGGGTCGTGCACCGGGGCGGCCACGCAGGTCCAGCCGTGGTAGGTCCGGACCAGGTGCTCCGCGGAGTGGATCTGCACCGGAGCGTCCACCGCCAGCGCCGTGCCCATCGCGTTGGTGCCGATGGCGCTCTCGCTCCACCGCGCTCCCGGGACCAGCCCCACCCTGTCGGCGTGGGACAGCACCGCCGCGGCGCCGTCCCGCCACAGGATGTGCCCGTCGGCGTCGGTCACCAGCATGACGTGCATCGCGTCGTCGGCGATGCCCCCCAGCGTGCTGCGCAGCACCGGCAGGCACGCGCTGAGCGGGTGCGCCGCCCGCAGGTCGGGCAGCCGGTCGGCGGCGAACACCACCGGCGGCGTCCGGCGGTCCGGGTCGACGTGCGCAGCGAGGCTGCGCTGCCAGGACTCCGAGACGACCGGGCGCGGAGCCCGCCGGCTCGGGCGGTCGCCCAGCACCGCGTCGAAGACCTCGGCCAGCTCGCGGGCGTGCGCCCGCTGGTCACCGGGTACCCCGGGCGCCGGTGAGCCCCTGTGCCGTGCCCGCTCTGCTGCCATCGCCGTCCGGCGCCTCGCCGGCGGCGCCGCCCCTCTGGGGTGGATCCTGGCCCAGCGGCGCCGCTCCCGGCAACCGGCCGCGCCCGGTCAGCCGTCCAGCGCCGCCGCCGCGGCCGAGGCCACCGCGACGTCCTGCGCCACCGAGCCGGCGCTGACCCCCACCGCGCCGACGAGCTCGCCGTCGCGGTGCAGCGGGACGCCGCCGCCAAAGGCGACCATGCCGCCCGCGGTGTGCTCGAGGCCGTAGAGCTCGGCGCCGGGCTGGACCGGGTCGGTCAGCGCCGACGTGGGCAGGTCCATCAGCACCGATGTCACCGCCTTGCGGTGGAGATGTCGATGCTGGCCCGGATCGCGCCGTCCATCCGGCCGAAGGCCACCAGGTGCCCGCCGTCGTCGACGACCGCGATGTCATCGGCTGGCCGATCTCGTCGGCCTCGCGATGCCGGCGTCCAGGATCCGACGCGCCTGCGCATGGCTCACAGAGGTGCTCATGGCGGCAGCAGACCGTGCGGCCGAACCCGTGGACAAGGCCCGCGGCAGGCCGGTCCGCCGGCGGGCAACGAACAGGCAACGTGACGCGTGTCACCGTGGCGGCACACGTCCAGACACCGAGGAGCTGTCCGCATGACTGCGCTGACCCGGGACGACTACCCGCTGTCGATCAACCGGCCGGAGCTGCTGCACACCCCGACCGGCAAACCGATCACCGCGCTCACGATGGACGCCGTCGTCTCCGGCGAGCTGTCCGCCGAGGACCTGCGCATCTCACCGGAGACGCTGCAGCTGCAGGCCGAGCTGGCCGAGGCGAGCGGCCGCCCGCAGCTCGCCGGCAACTTCCGCCGGGCCGCGGAGATGACGGCCATCCCCGACGCCGACGTGCTGGCCATGTACAACGCGCTCCGGCCGCGGGCCTCCACCGGGGCTGCGCTGGCCGAGCTGGCCGACCGGCTGGAGACCACCTACTCGGCGCCCGTCTGCGCGGCGCTGGTCCGCGAGGCCGCCGAGGTGTACGAGCGACGTGACCTGCTCGCCCGCCCGACCGGCGACGACGACTGAGGAGAGACCCGATGACCAGCACCGCGCCCCGGCAGTCCACCGGGCACCAGCAGTCGCTGCGGACCGAGATCCTCGAGGCCCGCTCCGTCAACCTCGACGGGTTCGTCGAGGAGTGGCCCGAGAAGGGCCTCGTCGCCATGGAGAGCGCCTTCGACCCCGCACCCAGCGTGCGGGTCGAGGACGGCCGCATCGTGGAGCTCGACGGCAAGCTGCGCGACGACTTCGACTTCATGGACACCTTCATCGCCAACCACGCGATCGACGTGACCTCCGCCGAGGAGTCCAACGCCCTCCCCTCCGCCCAGGTCGCGCGCATGCTGATCGACCCGAGCGTCTCCCGGGACGAGGTGTTGGCGGTGACCCGGGGACTCACCCCGGCGAAGGTCCTCGACGTGGTGAAGCTGATGAACGTCGTCGAGATCATGCAGGGCATGCAGAAGATGCGGGCCCGGCGGACCCCGGCGAACCAGGGGCACTCGACCAGCGCCCGGGACAACCCCATCCAGGTCGCCGCGGACGCCGCCGAGGGTGCGCTGCGCGGGTTCGCGGAGCTGGAGACGACGCTGGGCGTCCTGCGGTACGCCCCGCTCGTGGCCATCGCGCTGCAGGTGGGTGCCCAGGTCGGCCGGGGTGGCGTGCTCACCCAGTGCGCGCTGGAGGAGGCGACCGAGCTCGAGCTGGGCATGCGCGGCATCACGGCCTACGCCGAGACCATCTCGATCTACGGCACCGAGTCGGTGTTCATCGACGGGGACGACACCCCGTGGTCCAAGGCGTTCCTGGCCGGGGCCTATGCCTCCCGGGGGATCAAGATGCGCTTCACCTCGGGCACCGGGTCGGAGGTGCAGATGGGCAACGCCGAGGGCAAGTCCATGCTGTACCTGGAGATCCGCTGCATCCTGATGGCCAAGGGAGCCGGGGTCCAGGGGTTGCAGAACGGCTCGATCAGCTGCATCGGCGTGCCGGGTGCGGTGCCGGGCGGGCTGCGCGCGGTGGCCGCGGAGAACCTGGTGGCCAGCATGGTCGACCTGGAGTGCGCGTCGGGCAACGACCAGTCGTTCTCGCACTCGGCGATGCGTCGGACCGCGCGCGCGATGCCACAGCTGCTGCCCGGCACCGACTTCGTGTGCTCCGGGTACTCCTCGGTCCCGAACGCGGACAACATGTTCGCCGGCTCGAACTTCGACACCGAGGACTTCGACGACTGGAACACCATCCAACGCGACTTCCAGGTCGACGGCGGCCTCCGGCACGTCCGCGAGGACGAGATCCTGCAGGCGCGCGAGAAGGCGGCGCGGGCCCTCCAGGCGGTCTTCGCCCACCTGGACCTGCCGCCGATCACCGACGACGAGGTCGTGGCGGCCACCTACGCCAACTCCTCGAACGACTACCCGTTCCGCGACGTGCTCTCGGACCTGAAGGGGGCGCAGTCGGTGATGGAGCGCGGGATCACCGGGCTGGAGCTGGTGAAGGCGCTCGAGTCCTCCGGGTTCCACGACGTCGCGGAGAACCTGCTGACCGTCCTGCGCCAGCGGGTGTCGGGGGACCTGCTGCAGACCTCCGCCATCCTCACCGCCGACTTCGTGCCGCTGTCGGCGATCAACGACCCCAACGACTACGCCGGTCCGGGCACCGGCTACCGGCTCGAGGGCGAGCGCTGGGAGCAGCTGAAGAAGCTGCGCCACGTCACGTCCTCGACGAACCCCGAGACCGAGGTGGGCTGAGCCATGACGACCCCGACGACGACGGCCCCGCCCGAGCGCACCGTCACCCTCCGGGAGATCGGGCCGGCCCGGCGCGGTACCCGACCGGACGAGGTCGTCGTGGCCCTGTCCCCGGCGTTCGCCGGTCACTTCAGCAAGACCATCGTCGACGTCCCGCACGCCGAGGTGCTGCGCCAGCTGATGGCCGGCATCGAGGAGCAGGGGGTGACCGCCCGGCTGATCCGGGTCCGGGACACCGCCGACCTGGCGGCCATCTCGCACATCGCGGCGAAGATGTCGGGGTCGGGCATCTCGGTGGGGATCCTGTCCCGCGGGACGACGATGATCCACCAGAAGGACCTCGCCCGGCTGAGCAACCTGGAGCTGTTCCCCCAGTCGCCACTGCTCGACGCGCCGGTGTTCCGCATGATCGGCTCCAACGCCGCGCAGTACGCCAAGGGGGAGTCGCCCCAGCCGGTGCCCACCCGCAACGACCAGATGGCGCGCCCCCGTTGGCAGGCCAAGGCCGCGCTGCTGCACCTGAAGGAGTTCGAGTGCATCGAGGCCGACCGCGGGCCGGTGGAGGTCGAGGCCGTCTTCGGACCGGGCACCGCTGGCTGAGGTGAGCACGCGGGACGACGGACCCACGGGGACCCGGCTGGTCGTCGGCGTCGACATCGGCAACTCCACGACCGAGGCGTGCCTGGCGGAGGTCGGACCCGACGGGTCCGTCTCCTACCTCGGCACCGACCTCACCCGGACCACCGGCGTCAAGGGCACCCCCGCCAACACGGCGGGTGCCCTGACGGCGATCCGGGGCGCGCTCGCGCGGGGTGGCCGGGGCGCGGACCGGGTGGCCACCGTGCTGCTGAACGAGGCGACGCCGGTGATCAGCGGCCTGGCGATGGAGACGATCACCGAGACGATCATCACCGAGTCGACGATGATCGGCCACAACCCGACCACCCCGGGCGGAGAGGGCCTCGGGGTGGGCACCACCGTGTCGATCGCCGGGCTCGGCACGGCCGAGCCCGGGCAGCCGGTGGTCTGCGTGGTGCCGCCCGGCTGGGACTTCGACGACGCCGCCGCGGCCATCAACACCGCGGTCGCCGGCGGTGCCGAGGTGGTGGCCGCGATCCTGGCGGGGGACGACGCCGTCCTGGTCACCAACCGGCTGACCCGGCCGGTGCCCGTCGTCGACGAGGTCGCTGCCGTGGAGAAGGTCCCGCTGGGGATGCTGGCCGCCGTGGAGGTCGCCCCGCCGGGCCGCACCATCCGGACCCTGTCGAACTCCTACGGCCTGGCCACGGTCTTCGAGCTGGACCCGGCGCAGACCCGGCAGGTCTCCCCGGTGGCCCGCGCGCTGACCGGCAACCGCTCGGCGGTGGTGGTCCGCACCCCGTCCGGGGACGTCACCGACCGGCGGATCCCGGTGGGTGAGCTGGTGCTGCGCGGTGCGGGCAAGACGCTGCGGGTGGACGTCGACGCGGGGGCGGAGGCGATCATGGAGGCGGTCGCCCGGGCGCAACCGCTCGACGACGCGCACGGCGAACCGGGGACCCACGTCGGCGGGATGCTGGCCCAGGTCCGCGACACCATGGCCGACGTCATGGACACCCCGGGGCAGCCTGCGGTCCCGGTGTCCGAGATCGCCATCCGGGACGTGCTCGCCGTCGACACGTTCGTGCCGGCGGAGGTGCGCGGCGGGCTGGCCGGGGAGGTCGCCCTCGAGAACGCCGTCGCGCTGGCGGCGATGGTGCGCACCAGCCGCAGCCGCATGCAGCTGGTGGCCGACCTCGTCTCCGAGGGTCTCGGCGCCGCTGCCGTGATCGGTGGGGTCGAGGGTGAGATGGCCGTCAACGGTGCGCTGACCACACCGGGCGTCGACCGGCCGGTCGCCGTCCTGGACCTGGGCGGCGGCTCGACCGACGCCGCGCTGCTCACCCGCGAGGGCGAGTGCACCGCCGTGCACGTCGCCGGAGCCGGCGAACTGGTCACCAAGCTGATCGACTCCGAGTTGGCGCTGGGGGACCGGGAGGTCGCCGAGGGCGTCAAGCGGTTCCCGCTGGCGAAGGTCGAGAGCTTCTTCCACGTCCGGCACGAGGACGGCACGGTGCAGTTCTTCGACCAGCCGCTGCCGCCGCACGTGTACGCACGGGTGGTGGTGCTGAGCCCCGAGGGACCGGCGCCGGTGCCCACCCGGCACGGCCTCGACCACGTCCGCCGGCTGCGCCGGGAGGCCAAGCGCCGGGTGTTCGTGGTCAACGCCCTGCGGGCGCTCCGGCAGGTGGCCCCAGGCGGCAACATCCGGGCGCTGGAGTTCGTCGTCCTGCTCGGCGGCTCGGCGCTCGACTTCGAGATCCCGGACATGATCGCCGACGCGCTCGCGCCGTACGGGATCGTCTGCGGCACGGGCAACGTGCTGGGCACCGAGGGGCCGCGCAACGCGGTCGCCTCCGGCCTGGTCCGGGCCTACGCCGCCGAACCGGTGCGGTCCGGGCCGGCAGCACCGGTCCGGTGAGCGGGACGGGCGAGCGGCCGGCGGTGCTGGTGTACCGGCACCCGGGCGCTCCGGCGGCGGTGGTGCGCGAGGTGTGCGCCGGCGTGGAGGAGGAGGGCGTGCCGGCCGAGGTGGTGGACGCCCCGGACGGGCTGACCGCCACCGGGCTGGCGCACGCCGCGGCGCAGGCCTCCCGGCTCGAGGTCGGGATCGGCGTGGACGCGGCCGGTGCGACCGCCGTCCACCACGGCAAGCTGCCGCTGGACCACCCCCCGGCGACGCTCGGCGCTGACGCTCCCGCGCCGGACCGGCGGCGGATCGGCCGGACCGGCGCGCGGGTGGTGAAGAACCTCCCGCTCGGCTGAGCCGGGGTCAGAGGTACTGGCCGCCGCCGTGCCGCGCCTCGGGCTGGCCCTGGTCCGACGAACCCGCCGGCAGCGCCCGGCGGCGCATCTCCTCGAGCTGTGCCCGGGCGGCCATCTGCTGGGCGAACAGCGCGGTCTGGATGCCGTGGAAGACGCCCTCCAGCCAGCCGACCAGCTGCGCCTGGGCGATCCGCAGCTCGGCGTCGGACGGCGTCTCGTCGCCGTTGAACGGCAGCGTGATCCGCTCCAGCTCCTCGCGCAGCTCCGGCGCCAGCCCCTGCTCGAGCTCGCGGATCGAGGAGGCGTGGATGTCGCGCAGCCGGTTGCGGCTGGCGTCGTCCAGGGGCGCCGCCCGCACCTCCTCGAGCAGCTGCTTGATCATCGTGCCGATCCGCATGACCTTGGCGGGCTGCTCGACCAGGTCGCCGATGCCGGTCGGCCCGCCGTCCGAGCCGTCACCCTGCGGCACGGCCATCGCGCCGACCGGCTGGCCGTCGGGACCGACGACGAGGACCTGCTGCGGCTGCTGCTCACCGGGACGGGGTGCTGTCATGCCCCCATCCTGCCCCGGCCCGCGCGCGGGGTGGCGGCCCGCCCGGCCGTGCCGTCGCCCCGGCGGGCGACCCAGGGGGACTGGCTACGCTCCCGGCATGTCGTCGGGGGCGGGACAACTGGACGTGGCTCGCGTCCGGGGGCTGTTCCCGGGGCTGTCCGACGGGCTGGTGCACACCGACGGCCCGGGCGGCGCGCTCGTGCCGGAGTCCGTGGTGCGCGCGGTGTCCTCGGCCATGCGGGTGCCGATCGCCGACCGCGGCGGGGTGTTCGCCTCCTCCGCCCGCGCCGAGCAGCTGGTCTCGGGTGCGCGCAACGCCGTCGCCGACCTGGTGGGCGCCGTCCCGGCCGGCGTCGTCCTCGGCCCCAACGTGACCTCGCTGACCTACGCGGTGGCCCGCGCGCTGGGCAAGCACTGGCGGCGCGGCGACGAGCTGGTGGTCAGCCGGCTGGACCACGACGCCAACATCCGGCCCTGGCTGCAGATCGCCGACGAGATCGGCATGGTCGTCCGGTGGGCCGAGGTCGACATCGAGACGGGGGAGCTGCCGGACTGGCAGTACGACGAGCTGCTCACCGACCGCACCCGGCTGGTGGCGGTGACCGCGGCCAGCAACGCGATCGGCACCTGCCCCGACGTCACCGCGATCGGCCTGCGCGCCCACCGGGCCGGCGCCCTGGTCTTCGTCGACGCCGCGCACGCCGCGCCGCACATGCTGCTGGACATCGCCCAGCTGGAGGCCGACTTCGTGGCGCTGTCGGCCTACAAGTGGGGCGGCCCGCACGTCGGCGCGGTCGTCGCCCACCCCGGGCTGCTGGGTGAGCTCCGCCCGGACAAGCTGGTGCCCGCGCCCGACCGCGTGCCCGACCGGTTCGAGCAGGGTTCCCCGCCGTACGAGCTGTACGCCGGCGTCGCCGCCTCGGTCGACCACCTCGCGGGGCTGTGCCCGGGGACCCCGGGCACCCGCCGGGAGCGGCTGGCCGTGTCGCTGTCCGCCGTCGGCCGGTACGAGGACGCGCTGTTCGACCGGCTGGACCGGGCGCTGCGGTCGATGGCCCACGTGCAGGTGCTCGGCTCGCCGCAGTACCGCACCCCGACCCTGTCGTTCACCCTGCCGCGGATGCGCCCTCGGCAGGTCGCCCGGGAGCTGGCCCGCCGCAGGGTCTGCGCCTGGGACGGCGACTTCTACTCCCGGGAGCTCTTCGACGCGATCGGGGCGAACGAGGACGGCGGCGCCGTCCGCCTCGGGCTGATGCACTACAACACGGTCGACGAGGTCGACCACGTGATCGACAGCGTCGCCGCTCTCCGCTGAGCCCGGCACAGGAGGCTTTGCACCCGGTTCCATGGCGCAGACCGGGTGCAGAGCCTCCTGTGCCTGGGACGTCACGAGGGCAGGAGCAGGACCTTGCCGATGTGGTCGCTGGCCTCGACCAGGGCGTGGGCGTCGGCGGCCCGGGACATCGGCAGCCGGCGGTCCACGACCGGACGGACGACGCCGCGCTCGACGTCGGGCCAGACGTCGTGCCGCACCGCGGCGACGATCTCCGCCTTGCCGCCGGGGCCGGTCACCGGGCGGGAGCGCAGCGTCGTCGCGGCCACCGACGCCCGCTTGCGCATGAGCTTCCCGAGGTCCAGCTCGGCCCGGGTGCCGCCCTGCATGCCGATGCCCACCAGCCGGCCGCCGGTGGCCAGCACGTCGACGTTCCGGGCCAGGTACGCAGCGCCCATGATGTCCAGGACGACGTCCGCCCCGTGCCCGTCGGTGGCGTCCCGCACCACCTGCACGAAGTCCTCGTCGCGGTAGTTCACGGTGATCTCGGCGCCCAGCTCGCGGCAGAAGGCCAGCTTCTCGGGGCTGCCGGCGGTGGTGGCCACCCGCGCGCCGGCCCGGACGGCCAGCTGGACGGCCATCGTGCCGATCCCGCTGCCGCCGCCGTGGACCAGGAAGACCTCGCCGGCCCGCAGCCCGGCGAGCATGAACACGTTGGACCACACGGTGCACACGACCTCGGGCAGCGCCGCCGCGGTGGCCAGCTCCACGCCGGCCGGGCGGGGGAGCAGCTGACCGGCCGGGACGGCGACCCGCTCGGCGTACCCGCCGCCGGCCAGCAGCGCGCACACCTCGTCCCCGACCGACCAGCCGGTCACGCCCTCGCCGACCTCGCCGATGATGCCGCTGCACTCCAGGCCCAGGACCTCCGAGGCCCCCGGCGGCGGCGGGTAGTGCCCCTGCCGCTGCAGCAGGTCGGCACGGTTCACCGCGGCGGCGACCACGTCGACGAGCACCTCACCTGGACCGCACACCGGATCGGGCACCTCGTCCCAGCCGAGGACCTCGGGGCCGCCGGGCTCGCTGATCGTCACTGCACGCATGCCCCGACCCTAGAAGGGGAGCGCGGCGTGGCGAGAGGGCTGGCCCGGCCGGGGTGCCGGTGCCACGCTGGACCGGTCCGCCGGCGTCAGCCGCGGTCCCGCGGCACGGCGGGCCACCGGAGGTCCCCATGTCCGCTGACCCGGTCGCCGCCTGGACACCGCAACCGCCCCCGAACCGCTGGGGCCCTGGGCGGGTGGTGGCCCTCGTCCTGGGCCTGCTCCTCCTGGTCCCGGCGCTGGGCCTGCTTGCCGGCGGCGGGGTGCTGCTGTGGGCCGACCAGTCCCAGCG
Organism: Modestobacter excelsi; assembly: GCF_005930495.1. Lineage (GTDB taxonomy): Bacteria > Actinomycetota > Actinomycetes > Mycobacteriales > Geodermatophilaceae > Modestobacter > Modestobacter excelsi. Next base: position 20,828 of record NZ_SJEX01000046.1, read on the forward strand.
GACCGGCGACGGCTTCCTGCTGTCCCCCTCGGGGGACGTCTCGACCGACGGGTACGCCCTGACCAGCGACCGGATCGACCTCGGCACCGACGCGGACTGGGTGCCCGTCTCCGCCGCGCTGGGGACGGCGATGGTGCGGGCCACCGGCAGCGGGCCGGACCTCTTCATCGGCATCGGCCCCAGCGACCAGGTGGCCTCCTACCTCGGCGACGTGCAGCGCGCGGTCCTCGACGACCTGGGCAACGACGGCGCGGCGATCGACCGGGAGGTGGCCGGCGGTGCGCCCGCGGGGCCGCCCGGGCAGCAGCCCTTCTGGACCGAGCAGACCAGCGGACCCGGGCGCCAGCAGCTGACCTGGGAGCCGGCGGACGGCGACTGGACGGTCGTGGTGATGAACGCCGACGGGTCGGCCGGGGTCTCCGCCGACCTGCGGGTGGGCGCAGAACTGCCCGCGCTGACCGGCATCGCGTGGGGCGTGCTGATCGGCGGCGCGGTGCTCACCCTGGTCGCGGTCACCATCATCCTGCTGGCGGTGCGCCGGCCCCGTGCACGCGGGCAGCTCCCCCCGTCGGCGCCGCCGGCCACGGCCGGTCCGCCGCCTCCCTGGCAGCCGCCCGCACCCCGCACGGACCCCAGCAGCGACCCGGTCCGGGGCTCCTCCCGGGACCAGGTCACCTGACCGGGCCGCCCGTCAGCCGAGGGCGGCGCGCTGCTCGGTGACGAGTTCGGCCAGCGCCTGCGGGGCGCTGCGGCACAGCCGGGGGAAGCTGAGGTACCCGTGCGGCATCCCGGTGTACTCGGTCAGCCGCACCGGCACCCCGGCCGCCCGCAGCGTGTCCGCGTACCGCACGCCGTCGTCCCGGATCGGGTCGTGCTCGGCCACCTGGACCAGCGCCGGCGGCAGCCCCTCGTGGTCGGCGGCGTGCAGCGGTGACGCGTAGGGCTGGCGGGGGTCCTGGTCGCCCAGGTAGTGGTCGCGGAAGGCCACCACGTCGGCCCGGGTCAGGATCGGCGCGTCCGCGTTCTGCTCGATCGACGGGCTGCCCAGGGTGAGGTCCGTCGCCGGGTAGAGCAGACCCTGGAAACGGATCGACGGTCCGGACCGGTCGCGGCTCATCAGGCTCACGACCGCCGCCAGGTTGCCGCCGGCGCTGTCGCCCATGACCGCGACGCGGGTGGGGTCGGCGCCCAGCGCGCCGGCCCTCCCGACGAGGTCGACCAGCGCCGCGTAGCAGTCCTCGGCGGCCGCAGGCCAGCGGTGGTCGGGCGCCAGCCGGTAGTCGACGGACACCACGACCGCCGGCAGGGTGACGGCGACGTTGCTGCACAACCAGTCCGCCGCGTCGAGCGAACCGACCGTCCACCCTCCGCCGTGGAAGTTGACCACCAGCGGCAACGGCTCCGGAGCTGCCCGGTGCGGCCGGTAGACCCGCACCGGGAGCTGGCCCTCGGCGCCGGCCGCCGTCTCGTCGGCCAGCTCCACGTCGCGGGCGACCGCCCCGAAGAGCAGGTCGGTCAGGGGGTTGTGGCCGATCCGCTGCTGCTTGACGCGAGCGAGCCGGGCGTCGTCCATCTGGGCGACGGAGAACCGGCCGAAGGCTCGGCCGGCCAGCCGGACGCGGAGGTCCAGGGGGGTGCGCACGCCGGACTCAGGCACGGGCCTTGAGGTCCTTGCGGAGGATCTTGCCGGCCGCGGACTTCGGCACCTGCTCGATGAACTCGACCAGCCGGATCTTCTTGTGCGGGGCCAGCCGTTGCGCCGCGTACGCCTGGACGGCCTCGGCGGTGATCTCCGAGCCGGGTGCCCGGACGACGAAGGCCTTGGGCAGCTCCTCGCCGCTGTCGGCGTCCTGGACCCCGATCACGGCGGCGTCGGCGATCTCCGGGTTGCTCAGCAGCACGGCCTCCAGCTCGGCCGGGGCGACCTGGTAGCCCTTGTACTTGATCAGCTCCTTGACCCGGTCGACGACGGTGTAGCGCCCCTCGTCGTCGACGACCGCCACGTCGCCGGTGTGCAGCCAGCCGTCGCCGTCGAGGGTGTCCGCGGTGGCCTGCGCGTTGTTCAGGTAGCCCTTCATCACCTGCGGGCCGCGGACCCACAGCTCACCGCGCTCGCCCGGGGCGGCGTCCTCGCCGGTGGCCGGGTCGACCAGCCGGCACTCGGTGTTGGGCAGCGCGTAGCCGACCGTGCCCTTGGGGGTCGGGCCGGCGCCCTCGGGCTCGTGGCCGACCTCGGGTGTGGTGTGCGAGACCGGTGACAGCTCGGTCATGCCGTAGCCCTGGGCGACGGTGACCTCCTCGGCGCCGCCCTTGCGGAGCCGGTCCTGGGCGAGCTGGGCGAGGTCGGCGTCCAGCGGTGCCGCACCGGAGGTGATCGAGCGCAGCGAGGAGAGGTCGAACTGGTCGACCAGCGGGTGCTTGGCCAGCGCCAGCACGATCGGCGGGGCCACGAAGGCCCGGGTGATGTGCTGGTCCTGGATGGCGCGGAGGAACTGCTCGAGGTCGAAGCGCGGCAGCGTCACCACGGTCCCGCCCCACTGCAGGCCCTGGTTCATCAGCACGGTCAGCCCGTAGATGTGGAAGAACGGCAGCACGGCGATGATCCGCTCGTCGTCCTGCACGGCGGCCATCGGCCGGGACTGGCTGACGTTGGCCACCAGGTTGCGGTGGGTGAGCATGACGCCCTTGGGCAGCCCGGTGGTGCCGCTGGAGTAGGGAAGCGTGACCAGGTCCTCGGCCGGGTCGATGTCGACCTGCACGGCGGGGGCGTCGGTGCTGAGCAGGTCGCGCAGCGAGGCGTGCCCCTCGGCGCCGTCCATCACGATCACCTCGTCGACCGGCGAGCTCTGCACCGCGGCCAGCGCCCGGTCGAGGAACGGCGAGACGGTGACCAGCATCTTCGCCCCGGAGTCCTTCAGCTGGAAGGCGATCTCCTCGGGCGTGTACAGCGCGTTGACCGGGCTGATGACGGCGCCGGCGGCGGCGATCCCGTGGAAGACCACCGGGTACCAGATCGTGTTGGGGCTGAAGACGGCGACGACGTCGCCCTTGCCGATGCCCCGGGTGGCCAGTGCCGCAGCCATCCGCTCGACGTGGGAGGCGAGCTCGCCGTGCGTGATGGTCTCGCCGGAGAGCCCGTCGACCAGTGCGGGGCGGTCGGCGCGCTCGGTGGCACCGGCCAGCACGAACTGCGGGACGGAGACCTCCGGGATCTCGACATCGGGAAAGCGGCTGGCCAACGCCACGGGTCCTCCTCGGCTCAGGTGCGGTGACGCCAGTCTCACACCCGGCGTGTCGCCCGCCACACCCGGGTTACCGGCGAGTAGGTCCGATTCCCGGACCCTGGCTCAGCGTGGCCAGAGCACCGACTGGGTGCAGCGGAACAGCGCGAGCGTCCTCCCGGTCGAGGCGTCGGTGACCACGGCGTCCCAGACCTGCGTCGTCCGGCCGGCGTGCACGTTGGTGGCGACGGCGTCGATCCGGCCCTCCCGGGCGGTGCCGAGGTGGTTGCTCTTCAGCTCCAGGGTGGTGAACCCGCTGGACCCCTCGGGCAGCAGTGCCCGGGTCGGCAGGCCGCAGCTGGTGTCGGCCAGGGTGACCACCGTGCCCGCGTGCAGGTAGCCGTTGGGGGCCAGCAGATCGGACCGGACGTCGAGGTGGCTGGTCAGCCGGCCGGGCTCGTGGGTGTCGACCACGATGCCCAGCAGCCCCGGCAGCGTCCCGGGCAGCATCGCGTTGAGCTCGTCGGCGGTGAGGAACCCCGTGGCGGTCATGCCGGTGAAGCTACTGGGGCCTCCTCAGCCCGCGGTCTCCCACAGCCCGACGACGTTGCCCTCGGGGTCGCGCACGTAGGCGCTGAAGCCCATGTCGCCGACCGGCTGCCGCGGCACCAGCACCGTGCCGCCGAGCTCCCCGATGCGGGCCAGCGCCTTGTCGATGCCGTCGACGTCCACCACCAGGATCGGGGCGGGGGAGGGGCTGTCGGTCCGGCTCATCATCCCGCCGTTGATGAACCCCGGTTCGCTGGGACCCTGCTCGCCGTTCGGGCCGGTGCTGACCAGCGTGTACCCCATCTCGGGCATCGACTGCAGCTCCCAGCCGAAGGCCTCGCGGTAGAAGCCCCGGGCCCGCTCCCCGTCGTCGAAGGGGATCTCGAAGTGCACGACACGACCGCTCATGACAGCTCCTCCCGGTGCAGGCGGTCCCCCGGTGGCGACAGTTTCGTCCCGGCCGCTGGACCTGAGAAGGGGCTGGCCCGCGGCCACCCCGGCAGGCATCCTCCCGGGCATGGGCCACCTGGAGGCGGACCTGCTCGGCTACCTGCAGCGACGGCGCTCGTGCAGGGGCCTGCCGCGAGCCCGCGAGTGGTGGGGGCACGAGGGTCCTTCTGCTGCTCGGACTGGTGAAGCACCTCGCCGCCGTGGACGCCGGCTACCTGGGCGAGGTGTTCGGCCGGCCGTTCCCCGAGCCGCTGCCCTGGAACGAGGACGACGCCGAGCCCGAGGCCGACATGTGGGCCACCCCCGGGGAGTCGCGGGAGGAGCTGGTCGCGCTGTACCGCCGGGTGTGGGCGCACGGCGACGCGACCGTCGCTGCGCTGGACCTGGACACGGGGGGCTGGTGCCCTGGTGGCCGGAGGAGCGGCGGCACCCGAGCCTGCACCGCGTGCTGGTGCACCTCACCGCGGGGACGCACCGGCACGCCGGGCACGCCGACGTCCTGCGGGAGCTGGTCGACGGCGCGGTCGGGGACCGGGCGGAGTTCGGCAGCTCGGTCGGCGAGGACCCGGGCCGGTGGGGCGAGCACCGCGCCCGGGTGCAGGCCGTCGCCGAGCAGGCCGCCGTCCGCTAGGCCAGGCCGCGGGTGGTGCGGGTGGGCGGCCGGTCGCCGCGGATCGACGCCACCATGTCCAGCGTCTGCCGGGTCGCGGCGACGTCGTGCACCCGGAACACCCGGGCACCCAGCCAGGCGCTGACCGCGGTCGCCGCCAGGGTGCCGGTGAGCCGCTGCTCCACGGGCAGGTCGAGGGTCTCCCCGACGAAGTCCTTGTTCGACAGCGCCACCAGGACCGGCCAGCCCGTCGCCACCAGCTCGTCGAGCCGGCGGGTGGCCTGCAGCGAGTGGCGGGTGTTCTTGCCGAAGTCGTGCCCGGGGTCGACCAGCACCCGCTCGGGGTCGACACCGACCGCGACCGCGGCCTCGGCGAGCGCCGTCGTCCGCGCGACGATGTCCGCCACGACGTCGTCGTAGGTGACCCGGTGCGGTCGGGTCCGGGGTGGGAGCCCGCCGGCGTGGGTGCAGACGATGCCCGCGCCGGCCTCCGCGGCGACCGTGGCCAGCTGCGGGTCGACCCCGCCCCAGGCGTCGTTGACCACGTCCGCGCCGGCGGCCAGCGCCTCCCGGGCCACCTCGGCGCGCCAGGTGTCGATGGAGATCGGCAGCAGGGGGTGGGCCGCGCGGATGGCGGCGACCAGGTCGACGGTGCGCCGGATCTCCTCGGCGGCGTCCACCTCGGCGCCGGGGGCGGCCTTGACCCCGCCGACGTCCACCATGTCCGCGCCCTCGGCGACCACCTGGTCCACCCGGGTCAGCGCGTCGTCCAGCTCGAAGGTCGCGCCGCGGTCGTAGAAGGAGTCCGGGGTGCGGTTGACGATCGCCATCACGGCCAGCCCGCCGTCCGGCACGTCCAGGGCACCCAGTCGCAGCACTGGACCAGCCAAGCATGCTGTCCCGGTGACCGAGTTCCCGCCCGCGCCCGACCGCGTCGACCCGCCCTACCGTGACGGGGAGCGCGCCGCCGTGGAGGCGTGGCTCGAGTTCCACCGCGCCACCCTGCTGGTCAAGTGCGCCGGCCTCACCCCCGAGCAGCTGGGCGAGCGGTCGGTCCCACCGTCGTCGATGAGCCTGCGTGGGCTGCTGCGGCACATGACCGAGGTCGAGCGGAGCTGGTTCCGCCGGGTCGTCGCCGGCGAGCAGGCGCCGCCGCTGTACTACGGACCCGACGACGAGGACGGCGACTTCGACGGCGTCGGCCGCGACCCCGACCACCCCGACAGCGCGACCGCCGTGGCCCGGGAGCTGGCCGCCTTCGTCGCCGAGTGCGAGGTCAGCCGTGGCCTGGCCGGTGCGCACGACTCGCTGGACGACGTCGGCGCCGGGCTGCGGCACGGTCAGCAGGTGTCGCTGCGCTGGGTCTTCCTGCACATGATCGAGGAGTACGCCCGGCACAACGGCCACGCCGACCTGCTCCGCGAGCGCATCGACGGCGCCGTCGGCGATTGAGCAAGGACCCCCTTGCCCCCCGCCCCTCGCAGGCTCGCGGCGGGACCCTGCAAGGGGGCCTAGCGGAGTGCGCCCCAGGGGAGGACGGCGTGCACGCCGACCACCTGGTTGACCACCTGGGTCACCCGCAGGTCGACCACCACGCTGGCCAGGCCGAGGGCGTCGGAGCGGCTGATGCCGTGCAGCCCGGCCATCACGTCGAGCATGGCGTCCAGCGCGATCGCCATCGCCTCGTCCAGGTCGTCGGCCACGCCCATGGTCACCCAGCCGGCGGGGGTCCTGGCCACCGGCGTGCGCAGCGGTGCGCCGAACAGGTCGGGGAGCACGTCCAGGGTCAGGTCGACGCGGTCCATCGGGCACTCGATCGCCGTCCCGCTGACCTCGCCGTCCCCCTGCGCGGCGTGCCCGTCACCGACCGAGAACAGCGCTCCGGGCACGGTCACCGGGAGGTGGAGGGTCGCGCCGGCGACCAGTTCCCGGCAGTCGATGTTCCCGCCGTGCCAGTACGGCGGGATGGTGGAGTGCTGGCCGGGCTCGGCCGGGGGCACGCCCATCACGCCGAGGAAGGGCCGCAGTGCCACCGAGTGCCCGGCCTGGTTGCGGCCGACGCCGGCGACCGGGTCGAGGTCCCAGGCGTGCACCGTGGGGGCGGCGGTGACGCCGAGCCGCTCGTTGAGCGGGGTCGACCGCATCCCGACGTACGTCGTCCCGAACGGGCCGGGGACGACGTCGTCGATCCGCACGGTGAGCACCTGCCCGACCGCGGCGCCGCGGACGGCGACCGGACCGGTCAGCGCGTGCCCGTGCGCGGGGTCGTGCAGCGGGTGACGCTCCCGCCCGGCAGCGGGGTCGCTCCCGGGGCCGCCGGGGTGCGGACCGGTCCACCAGCCGGAGTCCAGGGTGCCGAAGCGCACCGTCGACCCCGGCTCGACGGTCAGCGCGGGCGGGCGGTCGGGGTCCCAGGAGCCGTGCAGGGTGCGCGCGTCGGGCAGCAGGACGTGGCTCGGCTCCATGCCCTGATCCTCCGGGACTCACTTTCCGCGCGGAGAGTGAGTCCCGGAGGGCTCTAGACGAGGGCCTGCTGGACGAGCGGGCGGAGGTGGTTGCGCATCGGCAGGGTGCTCGAGGGCAGCAGCTGCGTGTAGAAGCTGACCGTGAGGTCCTCGACCGGGTCGACGTAGAACTCGGTCGAGGCCGCCCCGCCCCAGCTGTAGGTGCCGACGCTGGCCACGCCGCCGTAGCGGACCGGGTCGATCACCGTGGAGAAACCCAGCCCGAAACCGACCCCGCGCAACGGGACCTCGGCGTACAGCGGCCGGCCGAAGGTCTCCAGGTCCGCGTTGCCGGGCAGGTGGTTGCGCACCATGTGCGCCAGCGTGCGGGAGCCGAGCACCCGCTCCCCGGACGGCGCCAGGCCGCCGGCGCGCAGCATCTCGACGAACCTCAGGTAGTCCCCGGCGGTGGAGACCAGCCCGCCACCGCCGGACAGGAACGCCGGCTTGCGGTGTGCGGCCTCGGCGAACGGCGCCGGCAGCGGGACGACGCCGGGGCCGTAGAGCTGGGCGAGGGAGTCCACGTCGTCCTCGGGGCGCAGCCCGAACGACGTCTCGGTCATCCCCAGCGGCCCGAACACCCGCTCGGCGAACACCTCGTCCAGCGGCTTGCCGGCGACCACCTCGACCAGCCGGCCGAGCACGTCGGTGGACACCCCGTAGTTCCACTCGCTGCCCGGCTGGAACAGCAGCGGCATCGCGGCGAACTGCCGGGTGACCTCGGCGGAGTCGGCGCCGGGCGGGGTGCCCCACTCGTGGCCGCGCAGCCGGTAGAGCCCGTCGACCGGGTGCGCGTGGTGGAAGCCGTAGGTCAGCCCGGAGGTGTGGGAGAGCAGGTGGCGGACCCGGATCGGCTCCATCAGCGGCACGGTCACCGGCTTCTGCGCCGGCCCGGCGGCGTACACCCGGGTCTCGGCGAACTCCGGCAGCCAGCGGCTGATCGGGTCGTTCAGCTCGAAGGCGCCCTCCTCGTACAGCGACATCGCCGCCACCGAGGTCACCGGCTTGGTCATCGAGTAGATGCGCCAGCGGGTGTCGTCGGTGACCGGCCGGCCCGCCTCGACGTCCGCGTGGCCGTACCGGCCGACGTGCACGAGCCGGCCGTGCCGGGCGACCGTCACCAGGAACCCGGGCAGCTGGCCCTCGTCGACCCAGCGGGCCAGCCGGCGGTCCACCCGCCGCAGCCGTTCGGCGTCCAGACCGACCTCGGCCGGGTCGGTGGTCACGGACAGGTCGGTCTGCACAGCGGTCACGGACACCCCCGCGTCGTGGGCCCGCTCCCCGATGACCGGCGCCCCCGCCGCGCATCCTGACACGGTGTGCCAGGAGCGCGACGGGGGCGTCGGACGATCTCAGTTCGGCCTGGCTGCAGGGTCCCGCGGCGCGCGGAGCGTGTCGCGGGGGGCAGTCAGGTCCTTCAGTTCACCGGGACGGCGGCAGCGGCCTTCTTGAGGTTGGAGCCGGCGGTCACCTTGGCGGTGTGCGCCGCGGCGATCTCGATCGACTCACCGGTCTGCGGGTTGCGGCCGGTGCGGGCCGAACGCTGCCCGCGCTCGACGGTGATCAGCCCGGGGACGGCGACCTTGTCGCCGCGGGTGATGGCCTCGACGAGCTCCTCCTGCAGGCCGTTGAGCACCTGGTCGACGGTCGCGGAGGGGACGTCGGCGCGCTTGGCGATGGCGGAGACGAGTTCGGACTTGTTCATCTGGGTCCCTCTCACTGGATGTCAGCGGACCGCCCCCTCCGGGGCGGACGCAGTCTGGTGTCGCGACCGGCGGACCGGTCGCTCCCCCGGTCGTCCTAGGTGGACCCCGGGGCATCCACCGTGCCGTCCCGGTGCGCACCAGGTGCGCGGCGGGGGTACGGCGGGCGGATCTGGTCGACCACGCTGTCGACCAGCAACGGCGGGCACATTTCCATGCGGAGATCACTCCTGGCCAGCCGGGGCCCCGGTTTCCCGCGGTTTTCCTGCTCGTGGACCCCGATCGTTCCCGATCCGGGTGTCTCGGCCACGTCCTGGGTGCCGGATGAGCGAGGCACAGCCGGCCGACTTAGCGTGGACCTCATGCCTCAGCTCCCCGGTACCGACCTGACCGTCAGCGACCTCTGCCTGGGCGGCAACGTGTTCGGGTGGACGGCGGACGAGCCGACGTCGTTCGCGCTGCTCGACCGCTTCGTGGACGCCGTCCCCAGCACCCAGTCACCGTTCGTGGACACCGCCGAGATGTACGGCCACGGGGTCTCCGAGCAGATCCTCGGTCGCTGGATGGCCGAGCGCGGCATGCGCGACCGGGTGGTCGTGGCGACCAAGGCCAGCCCGGGGGAGAAGGAGCACCCGCTGTCGGCGCCGGAGATCCGGGACGCCGCCGAGCGGTCGCTGCGCAACCTGCAGGTCGACACGATCGACCTCTACTACGCCCACTACGACGACGAGACGACGCCGCTGGAGGAGACGCTCACCGCGTTCGACGAGCTGGTGCGGTCGGGCAAGGTCCGGCACATCGCGGCGTCGAACTACTCGGCGAAGCGGCTGACCGAGGCGCTGGAGACCTCGGAGCGGCTCGGCGTGGCCGGGTACGTGGCGCTGCAGCCGCACTACAACCTGATGGAGCGGCCGGCCTACGAGGCGGAGCTGGCCGACGTCGTCGCCGAGCACGGGCTGGGCTCGATGCCCTACTTCGGGCTGGCCCGCGGCTTCCTGACCGGCAAGTACCGGGCCGGCGAGACGATCGACTCCCCGCGCGCCAAGGGCGCCTCGCAGTACGTGGGGGAGAAGGGCGACCGGGTGCTGGCCGCGCTGTCCGAGGTCGCCGACGCGCACGGCGTCACCGGCGCCGCGGTGGCGCTGCGCTGGCTGGCCGACCAGCCGACGGTCACCGCGCCGATTGCCAGCGGCCGCTCGGTCGACCAGCTGGCCGACCTGCTGCCGATGCTGGACCTGGTGCTCACCGACGACCAGAGCCAGCGCCTGACGGCCGCCAGCGCCTGATCGGCCCCCTCCCGAGGCTCACCCCGAGCTCGCGAGGGAAGCGGAGTAGGGGGACAGCGGGGGTCGTCGCTGGACCAGGACGATGGCCGCGCGGACGTGCTCGACGAGCTCGACCGGGACGGTGCCCAACCCGTGGTCGGCGGTCGCGTGCGCCGCGACCTGGGCGAGGACGGCGTCGTCGTCCGGGCCGGTGGACGTGGTGGTGCAGCCGGGGACGACGTCCCCGCAGGCGAACACCTCCATGGTGGCTCCAGGTGCTCGGGTGGTGCGGGGACCCTGCTGCCGGCGGCGGCTGCGGTGGTGCACCGGGGCGGGTTCACGGCCCCGGGAGCTCAGGGGGTGGCGGCCGCGGAGGCCAGGTCCTCGACCCGCAGGACGCCCAGGACGGCGCCGTTGCGGTCGGTGCACAGCACCGGGTCGAAGCGGTGCACGGGCCGGCGGGTCAGCGCGCGCTGCAGGGTCTCGGTGACCCCGGCGGACGGGTGCACCCGCAGCGACACCGGCGCGCGGTAGGAGCCGCCGGTGCGCGGGTCGGCGAGCACGAGCTCGGTGGGCACCCCGGTCCGGTCCAGCACGACGTAGGGCGCCGGGCCGTCGTCGCCGTCGAGTGCCTCCCGCTGGCGGATCGGCCGCAGCAGACTGGCGACGCTCTCGGCGAGCTGGGCGCGGGCGACCTGGTTGCGGACCAGTTGGGCGACCTCGGGGCTGAGCGGGGCGAAGTGCGGGGCCGGGCGGCCGAGCAGCCAGCCCTGGGCCAGCGGGACACCGAGCCGGGCGAACACGGCCAGCTCACCGACGGTCTCGATGCCCTCGGCGAGCAGCCAGGCGTCGACCCGGTTGGTGAAGGTGCCTACCATCTCGGCCAGCGCGGCCTTCACCGGGTCGCTGTCCACCCCGGCGACCAGCGCGCGGTCGAGCTTGACCAGCTGCGGGCGCACCTCGGCGAGCTGCTGCAGGCCGGCGTGGCCGGACCCGGCGTCGTCGATGGCGATCAGCGCACCGCGGCCGCGCAGCGCGGCGGTCTGCTCCCGCAACGCCGCCAGGTCGGGGGTGGGCAGGTGCTCGGTCAGCTCGACGACGACCCGGCGCAGCGTGACCGGCTCGGCGAAGGCGGCGGCGACCGGGGCGGTGCCCAGCAGGTGCGGGCTGACGTTCACGCTCAGGAAGGTGTTCGGCGGCAGGTCGGGCAGGAACGCCAGCGCGCGCCGGATGGCCAGGGCCTCCAGCTCGGCCCCGAGCCCCGCCTCCGCGGCGGCGGCGAACCAGACGTCGGGGGAGGCGGTCCCGGGGAAGCGGGCCAGCGCCTCGTAGCCGGCGACGGTGGCCGAGGCGAGGTCGACGATCGGCTGGAAGACGATGGTCAGGTCGTCCTCGCCGGCCAGCAGCGGGCGGCAGTCCCAGCGGTCGGGGAGGGTCGCGGTCACACCTCCCAGATCGGTCGTCAGCGCGAGGAGCTTGAGCGGCTCCCCGAGAGGGAGGGCGAGCGGTACCCGGTCCGGGGCGCGGGCCGTGTCAGCATGGAGCGGTCCACCGCCCGGTGGTGACCGGCCCCCGGGCCGGAGCGCGTCCCGGCCCGAGCCGGCGGAGGCAGGGGAGGTCGGCCAGCGTGCCCGCGACGAGCACGACAGCAGCGCTCGATCCGGTGACCGACCCGCACCGGGTGGCGGCGGCCCGCCGGCTGCTCGACGAGGTCTCCGGACCGGCCGCTTTCGACCGGCTCTCCGCGCTCGCCGCCCGGTTGGTGGGCGCCGGCCACGCCAAGGTCACCCTGTTCACCGACCACGACGTCGTCGTCGGCGGGCACGGGCTCCCGGCCGGTGTCGTAGGCGGACCAGCCCTGCTCACCGGCGCGCTGTCGGCCATCACCGTGCGCCGGGCAGTGCCGCTCGACATCCCCGACGCGCGCCGCGACGACCGGGTCGCGCAGCTGCCCGCAGTGGTCTCCGGCCAGGTCCAGGCCTACCTGGGTGCGCCGCTGGTGGCGGCGTCCGGGCACGTCGTCGGGGTCCTCGCGGTGTACGACCCCGAGCCGCGCAGCTGGTCCGAGGACGCGGCGGCGCTGCTCGAGCAGCTCTCCGCCTCGGTCGTCGCCGAGCTGGAACTGGCTGCTGCGCAGTCGGCGGTCGGGGCCTCGCTGGCCCGGCTGGACGTCGCCCTGGAGGCCGGGTCGGTCGGCATCTGGGAACGGGACCTGCGCACCGGCTCGGTCCACTGGGACCAGCGCAACGCGGCGATCTTCGGCCTCGACGGGCCGGTCCAGCACGCCGGCGAGGACGACCTGCTGGCCCAGATCCACCCCGACGACCACGTGCAGCTGCGGGAGGCGATGCGCGCGGCGCTCACCGGCAGCGGTGAGTTCGTCGCGGAGATGCGGGTGCTGCGCGCCGACGGTGCGGTGCGCTGGGCGGTGTCGCGTGGTCGGGTGGTGCGCGACCCGCGCGGGGAGCCGATCCGGTTCCTGGGGACGACGGTCGACGTCACGAACGCCCGCGAGGAGGCGGGCCGCCGGCTCTCCTCACTGCAGCGCACGACCGCGATCGCCGAGGTCGCCGCCGCCCTGGCCGGCGCGACCCGGATCGACCAGCTGGCCCAGATCACGCTGCACGGTGCCGAGGTCCTCGGTGCCAGCACCGGCGCGCTCGCGGTCCTCGACCCGGGCTCGGGCTCCCTGCGGCTGCACATGGGCCTGCGGTTGATGGACGTCGTCGAGATCGCGGCGGCCGAGGCGGGCGTCGAAGCGCCGCCGGACGGAGTCGAGATCGCCCTGGACGACCAGCTGCCCACCCAGTGGGTGGCCCGGCACGGCGAGCGGGTGCTGCTGGGCAGTCCGGAGGAGGCGGTCGAGCGGTTCCCGGCGATGGCCGAGCTGACCCGCGTGCTGAACGCGCAGGCGCTGGCTGCGCTGCCGCTGCGGGTGGAGGGCCGGCTGCTCGGCGCCTTCGTGGCCATCTGGGCGGACCCGCACCCGTTCGACGGAGACGACCTCGAGGTGCTGGAGGCGCTGACCGCGCAGATCGCGCTGAGCGTCTCCCGGCTGCAGGCCGACACAGAGCGCGCCGCGGCCGTGGCCGAGATGACCGCAGCCAACGCCCGGCTGCAGCTGCTCGCCGAGACCGGCCGGGTGCTGTCCGGGACGCTGGACATCACCGAGCAGATCGGCCAGCTCGCCCAGCAGGTCGTGCCCGCCCTCGGTGACTGGTGCTGGGTGCTGGTCGACGACGAGCGCGGCCGGATGCGGGACATGGCCAGCGCACACCGCGACCCGGACCGGGCCGCGGAGCTGGAGCAGTACGTGCGCATCATGGTCGCCGGGATGACCGAGCACGCCGCCGCCCGGGCGGTGCTGCGCACCGGGCAGGCGGTGGTGCTCCCGGCCATGGACGCCGACTTCATCGAGCGCGCCCTCGACGACCCGGCCGCCCGCCGCGCCCTGACCAGGCTGGGCCCGACCGCCGGGCTGGCCGTCCCGCTCGTCGCCCGGGGGCAGGTGCTGGGGGTGCTCGGGCTCTACACCGCCACCGACCGCGGCCCGCTCACCCGGGCCGAGATCGACACGGCCCTGGAGGTGGGCCGCCGGGCGGGTGTCGCGCTGCAGCATGCCCGGCTGTTCGGCCAGCAGCGCCAGCTGGCGGAGGTCCTGCAGCGCAGCATGCTCACCGCGCCGCCGGCGCCGGACCACTGCGAGATCGTCGTCCGGTACGTGCCGGCGGCGGCCGGTGCCGAGGTCGGCGGGGACTGGTACGATGCGTTCGTCCAGCTGGACGGGGCGACCGTGCTGGTGATCGGCGACGTCGTCGGCCACGACAGCGGGGCGGCGGCGGCCATGGGGCAGCTGCGCGGGTTGCTGCGCGGGATCGGGCACCACACCGGCGGCACGCCCGCCGAGGTGCTCACCGGGCTGGACCGGGCGAGCCGCGGCCTCGACCTGGACGCGATGGCGACCGCGCTGGTCGCCCGGCTGGAGCAGGACGACCCGGAGCTGGTCACCGCCCGGACCCGGGTGCGCTGGTCGTCCGCCGGGCACCCGCCGCCGGTGCTGATCGGCCGCGACGGCACGGTGGTCCTGCTCGACGGGGACGCCCCGGACCTGCTGCTCGGGGTGGAGCCGGACCGGCCGCGCACCGACCGGGTCGCCGAGATCGACCGCGGCGGCACGCTGCTGCTCTACACCGACGGTCTGGTCGAGCGGCGCGACCGGGACCTCGACGCCGGCACCGTCGAGCTGGTCCGCGTGCTCGGCGAGCTCACCGAGCTGCCGCTGCAGCAGCTGTGCGACCAGCTGCTCGAGCGGATGTACCTCCCCGACACCGAGGACGACGTCGCGCTGCTGGCGGTGCGCCTGCACCCGCAGGACCTGCCGCGCCCACCCGAGGCCGGACCGCAGCGGGTGCCGCCGGGCATCGCGTCGGCCCCCGACGTCGTCCCCGGTTCGGGAACCGACCGGCACTGAGCCGGGTCAGCGTCGCCGTCGCCGCCGGCGGGGGCGGGCCACCAGCCGGCTGCGCGCGCGCTCGGGCAGGTCCAGGGCGACCGGCGCCTCCCAGCCGCGCCACACCGACAGCACTCTCAGCGCGGCGACCAGGACGATGACGATGGTGGCGACCGGCAGCGGCGGCAGCCCCGCCGGCCCAGCCAGCAGGGTGAGCGCGGTCGCGCCGAGCAGGGCCGCGACCGCGTTGTAGGGCCCCGGCTGCACGATGTCGGCCCGCTGGGCCAGCAGCACGTCCCGGATGACGGCGCCGCCGACCGCCGTGACCGTGCCGATGAACACCACCGAGGCGCTGGGCAGGCCGGCCAGCTGGGCCTTCTGCGCCCCGATGACGGTGAAGAAGCCCAGCGTGATGGCGTCCAGCACGACCAGCAGCCCGGTGAGCCGGGACAGCCAGCCGGAGAAGTAGAAGGTCACCGTCGCGGTGACCGCGACGGTGGGCAGGTAGGCGGGGTTGGTCATCGCGACCGGCGGACCGTCGGCCAGCAGGACGTCGCGGATCAGGCCCCCGCCGAGCCCACCGCTGACCGCCAGCAGCAGGACGCCGGAGACGGCGAACCCCTCGCGCGCGGCGAGCAGCCCACCGGTGAGCGCACCGATGACGATCGCGGCCAGGTCGACCGCGCTCGGCACCCGCAACGCCTCGGCCGTCGCGGCCAGCATCTCCACGGGCGTCATCATCCCGCCGATGACATCCGGTCTCGGCGGGGGTCGAACTGGTTGGCTGCACCGACGACGTCCGAGGAGGACCCCGTGGAGACGCTGACCTCGCCCGACGGCACGAGCATCGCCTACCAGGTGACCGGCACCGGGCCGCCGCTGGTGCTGGTGGTCGGGGCGTTCTGCGACCGGAACACGACCGCGGACCTCGCTGCGCTGCTCGCCGATGCGTTCACCGTGGTCGAGTACGACCGCCGTGGGCGCGGTGCGAGCGGCGACACCGACCCGTACGCGCCGGAGCGCGAGGTCGAGGACCTGGCCGCCCTCCTCACCGCCGTCGGCGGGGCGCCGTACGTGTACGGCCACTCCTCCGGCGGGGTGCTCGCCCTGGAGGCTGCGGCAGCGGGGGCGCCGGTCGGGGCGCTCGTCGTCTACGAACCGCCGTACCCGGCCGAGGGCGACCCGGCCGGCAGGTCGGACGAGTTGCTGGAGCAGGTGCGGGAGCGGGTGGCGGCGGGCGACCGGGACGGCGCGGCCGCCGCTTTCCTCGCCGGCGCCGGTGCGCCGGACGAGGTGGTCGCGATGATGCGCAGTGGCCCGGGCTGGGAGCACATGTGCGAGCTGGCGCCCACGCTGGTCCACGACCTGACCCTGACCAACGGCGGGCTCGTGCCGGTCGAGCGGTTGTCGGAGATCGCCGTCCCCACGTTGGTCCTGGCCGGTGGGGCGAGCCCGCCGTGGGCCGAGCGCTCGGCGGCCGCGGTGGTGGCCGCCGTGCCCGGCGCACGACGTTCCGTGATCGCCGGTGAGCACCACGGCGTCGCTGCGGTGGCGGTCGCCCCCGTGCTCCGGGAGGCCTTCCGTGCCTGACCGCGTGCGGACGGTGGCGGCGGTGCCGGGGGCAGGCTAGCTTCCGGGCGACCGCACGCCCCGACCGGTCACCGCGGTGCCCGGCCTCCCGTAGGAGAACGCCATGGCCTTCCGCCGGCCGGACACCCAGGACGTCACCGCGCTCGCCGAGAGCTACGGCATGCACCCCGGCGAGGACGCCGTGGCGACCTACGCGGCCCTCATCGACGCCTCGCTGATCTCCTACGACGCGGTCGAGGAGCTCTACGCGACCATCGCGCCGCAGGCACCCGAGGGCCGGGCCGGGCAGCGGCCGGACGACGCCGCGAACCCGCTGGGCGCCTGGTACGTGCGCACCGAGATCACCGGCGCCCCGGGCGGCCCGCTGACCGGGAAGACGGTGGCCGTGAAGGACAACACCGCGGTCGCCGGCGTCCCGATGATGAACGGCTCGCACACCCTGGAGGGGTTCGTGCCCGACCGGGACGCCACCGTGGTCAGCCGGCTGCTCGCGGCCGGCGCCACCATCACCGGCAAGTCCGTCTGCGAGGACCTCTGCTTCTCCGGGGGCAGCCACACCTCGGTGACCGGGCCGGTGCGCAACCCCTGGGACCCCAGCCGGACGACGGGCGGCAGCTCCAGCGGCAGCGGCGCGCTGGTCGCCGCGGGCGAGGTGGACCTCGGGCTCGGCGGTGACCAGGGCGGGTCGATCCGGATGCCGGCGGCGTTCTGCGGCGTGGTCGGGCACAAGCCGACGTACGGGCTGGTGCCCTACACCGGCGCCTTCCCGATCGAGGTGACGATCGACCACCTCGGCCCGATCACCCGCACCGTCGCCGACGCTGCGGTGGCGCTCGACGTCCTGGCCGGCCGGGACGGCCTGGACCCGCGGCAGCCGGCCGACCTGGTGCCCGAGCAGTACGCGGCCGCGCTCGGCGGGGACGTCGCCGGCCTGCGGGTGGGCGTGGTGACGCAGGGCTTCGGCTGGGAGGGGCTCTCCGAGCCCGGCGTCGACGACACGGTGCGCGCCGCCGCGGCCCGGCTGGGGGAGCTGGGCATCGAGGTGGTCGAGGTCGACCTGCCGTGGCACCGGCACGCGCTGCACGTCTGGAACGTGATCGCCACCGACGGCGCGGCGCGGCAGATGGTGGAGGGCAACGGCTACGGGCACAACTGGGACGGGCTCTACGACCCGGAGCTCATCGCGCACTACGGGCGGCAGAGCCGGGAGGTGGCCGACCAGTGGTCGCCGACGGTGACCCTGGTGGCGCTGGCCGGGCGGTGGTCGGCGCAGCAGGAGCAGACCCGGCACTACGCGATGGCGCGCAACCTCGCCCTCGAGGCGCGGGCGCAGTACGACCGGGCGCTGGCCGACGTCGACCTGCTGGTGATGCCGACCGTGCCGATGGTCGCCCCGCCGCTGCCCGCCGCCGATGACCCGCTCGAGGTCCAGGTGGCCCGCGCGCTGGAGATGATCGTCAACACCGCACCGTTCGACGTCAGCGGGCACCCGGCGACCAGCGTCCCGGCCGGGCTGTCCCAGGGGCTGCCGGTCGGGATGATGCTCGTCGGCCGGCGGTTCGAGGACACCACCTGCCTGAAGGTGGCGCACGCCTTCGAGCAGCTTGTCGGCGGTTTCCCCACCCCGCGGTGAGGTGCTGGAACGGCCCTCTTGCAGGGCCCCGCCGCGAGCTTGCGAGCGGTGGGGGGCAAGGGGGTCCTTCTACTGGGCGGGGGCCATCTCCAGGTCGGTCGCGGTGGCGTCCTCCTGCGGCTCGACGCCGGCCGCGCGGAGGGCGGCGTCGTGCTCGGCCATCGCCTGCTGGCGGCCGGGCTCCTCGGCCAGGACGGCGCAGCCGAGCCAGGCCTCGGGGACGGCGAAGGCGTCGACCAGCGTCCGCATGTGCGGGCGCAGCTGCCCGAGCAGGTCGTTCACCGCGCCGGTGAGCGCCTTGGCGCGGGTCGGGGTGAGCCGGCCGTGCTCGAGGAACCAGCCCTTGTCCGCCTCGATGGTGCTCAGCGCGTACAGGTCGCAGACCCGGCTGAGCAGCGCCCGGGCGGCGGGGTCGGGCGTGCGCTCGATGCCGGCGACGAAGGCCTCCAGCACGATCCGGTCGATGTGCGCCCGCGCGGCCGCGAGCACGTGGTCCTGCACGTCGTTGAAGACGTCGAACGGGCGCGTTCCCGGGGTCGCCGCGCCCTTGCGCAGCCGCTTGATCGCGCCGTCCAGGATGTGCTTCTCGCGGTCCTCGAGCGCGCGGAGCTGCCAGCCGCGGTCGGTCAGGGCGACGTCGTCGTCCCGGCCGGGGACGGCGTCGACCAGACGCTGGATGAGCCCGCGAGCGGCGGTGCGCTCCAGCACGGTCTCGCGGACCTGCTCGGCGACGAACTGCGCGCGGCCCCAGCCGTCGAGCGAGCCGAAGGCGTCCCGGTAGCCGGTGAGCAGGCCCTTGGCGACCAGCTGCAGCAGGACGGTGTTGTCGCCCTCGAAGGTGGTGAACACGTCGGTGTCGGCCTTGAGCGCGGGCAGCCGGTTCTCCGCCAGGTAGCCGGCGCCGCCGCAGGCCTCCCGGGCCAGCTGGATCGTCCGGGTGGCGTGCCAGGTGTGGGCGACCTTGAGCCCGGCGGCCCGCGACTCGAGCTCGCGCTGGGCCGCCTCGTCGACCTCGGCCGCGCTCAGCACGTCGTGCATCCGGGAGACGAGCTCCTCCTGGGCGAAGTGCAGCGCGTACGTCGTCGCCAGCGCGGGCAGCAGCTTGCGCTGGTGCACCCGGTAGTCGTTGATGACGACCTCCCGGTCCTCGCCGGGGGCGGCGAACTGGCGGCGGGTGTCGCCGTAGCGGACCGCGATCTCCAGCGCCACCTTGGTCGCCGAGCCGGCCGAGCCACCGACGCTGACCCGCCCGCGCACGAGTGTGCCGAGCATGGTGAAGAAGCGGCGGGTCTCGTTGGCGATCGAGCTCGTGTACGTGCCGTCCGCGGCGACCTGGCCGTAGCGGTCCAGCAGCATGTCCCGCGGGACGGTCACGTGGTCGAAGCTGAGCCGGCCGTTGTCGACGCCGAGCAACCCCGCCTTGGGGCCGTCGTCGCCGATGGTGACCCCGGGCATCGGGTTCCCCTGCTCGTCGCGGATCGGCACCAGGAACGCGTGCACGCCGCGGCCCTCCCCGCGGGTGACCAGTTGCGCGAAGACGACCGCCATCCGGCCGTCCTGCGCTGCGTTGCCGATGTAGTCCTTGCGGGCGGCCTGGTGGGGGGTGTGCAGGTCGAAGGTCTGCGTGGCCGGGTCGTAGCTGCACGTCGTCCGCAGCTGCTGGACGTCGGAGCCGTGACCGGTCTCGGTCATGGCGAAGCAGCCAGGCAGGGCGAAGCTCATGATGTCCGGCAGGTACGCGTCGAGCTGGCGCTGGGTGCCCAGCGCCTGGACGGCGCCGCCGAACAGCCCCCACTGGACGCCGGCCTTGACCATCAGCGACAGGTCGGCGAAGGCGAGCATCTCCACCGCCACCACCGAACCGCCGGCGTCGTCCGCGCCGCCGTACTCGCGGGGGAAGCCGAGGGAGACGCGGCCGGTGGCGGCGAGCTCCCTGGTCAGCGCGGTCACGCGCCGCCGGGCCTCGGCCATCGACTCGCCGTGGACGGGGGCGTACTCCGCGCTGCCGAGCTGCTCCCGGGCATCGCGGCGGACCTGCGCCCAGCGGCCGTCGAGCACCTCCTGGAGCCGAGCGGGGTCGACCGGGGTGAGGGGTGCGG
>NZ_SJEX01000047.1 GCF_005930495.1 Modestobacter excelsi
GACATGCCCATGCCCACCGACCACGAGCTGTTCGACCTCGGCGACGTCGTCCTGCAACGGGGCGCGACCCTGCGCGGAGCCCAGCTGGCCTACAAGACGTACGGCACGCTGAACGCCGACAAGTCCAACGTGATCGTCCATCCGACGTGGTACAGCGCCTGGCACGACGCCAACGAGTGGACGATCGGGAAGGGCAAGGCCTGCGACCCGGACGAGTACTTCATCGTCGTCCCGAACCAGCTGAACAACGGCCTGTCGTCCTCCCCCAGCAACACGCCACCCCCGTACGACGGGCCGAACTTCCCGCCGGTCACCTTCTACGACCAGGTCGAGGTCCAGCACCGGCTGCTCACGGAGAAGTGGGGCATCGAGTCGATCGAGCTGGTGCTGGGGTCGTCCATGGGAGCAGGGCAGACCTACCAGTGGGCCGTGAGCCATCCCGAGATGGTGAAGCGGGCCGCGCCGATCGTCGGTTCGCCGGTCACCAGCGAGCACAACCAGGTCTTCCTGAAGAGCCTCCGCGCCGCGCTCACCGCCGACCCCGTCTTCAACGGCGGGCGGTACTCCCCCGGCGCGCTGCCCACGGTCGGGCTCCGCGCCTTCGCCCGGATCTACGCCGGTTGGGGGCTGTCCCAGGCCTTCTACTGGCAGCGCGAGTACCGCAACATCGGCTTCTCCTCGCTCGAGGACTTCCTCGTCGGGTTCTGGGAGGGCTTCTGGCTCGACGACCGGGACCCGAACAACCTGCTGGGCATGCTGTGGACGTGGGAGCACGGCGACGTCGGACAGACGCCGGGGTTCGACGGCGACACCGAGGCCGCGTTGCGGTCCATCCGCTGCCCGCTGCTCGCCATGCCCGGGAGGACCGACCTGTACTTCCCACCCGAGGACGAGGAGTGGGCGTCCCAGTTCATCGCGAACGGGGAGGTCCGGGTGATCCCGAGCATCTACGGTCACTTCGCCGGGCTGGGCAACAACCCCGCCGACAACGACTTCATCGACCACGCGCTCACGGCGCTGCTGGAGCGCCCCGTCTGAGACCAGCGCCCGGGCGCCGTGCGGATGCGGTGACGGATTCGCGGTCAGCGGACGCAGTACCCCATGTCGGCCAGTCCGGCGAGGATCATGGGCAGTGCTTCGGGGGTGTTGGCTCCGGTGCCGTCGTGCAGGAGGATGACGCTGCCCGGCCGCACCGCCCGCAGCACGCGGTCCCGGACGGTCGTCGCGGGTGGATCGGCCCAGTCGCGCGGGTCGACCGTCCACAGCACCATCGAGGTGAGCCCGACGCCCGAGGCTGCCGCCTCCACCGTGGAGTTCGTCGCCCCGTACGGCGGGCGCCACTGCGTCGGTGTCGTCCCGGTCACCCGTGTGACGACGTCGTTGGTGTCCTGCAGTTCCGACTCGACCTGCGCCCGGGCCAGCGTGGTGAGGTCCGGGTGGTCCCAGGAGTGGTTCCCGATGGTGTGGCCCTCCTGACTCTCGCGCTGGACGAGAGCGGGGTGGGCGCCGGCCATCTGGCCGACCACGAAGAAGGTCGCGGTCACCCCGTGTGCCGCGAGGGTGTCGAGGATGTCTGGCGTGGCCGTGCGGTTGGGACCGTCGTCGAAGGTCAGGCGGACGTGGCCGGCCCCGCACGGCTCCGGTGCCGCCTGAGCGGGAACGGCCGGCAGCAGCAGCCCGCAGACCGCCGCGATGACGAGCAACGTCCGAGACCGCATGGGAAACGGTTGCACACCGCGCCGAGGCGCGCAGCAACTCGCGGCACCCGATTCCTCGAGTGCCCGGGATGACGACTCCCGCGGTGCCGCTCCGACCCGACCCGGGCGCTCACCGCAGAGCACGGCGCCCGGCCGCTGGGACCTGGTGCCGGAGTCAGCTCGAAGGTCAGCCCCCGAGGTCGGCGCGGTGGTCACCGCCCGTCCGAGGCACCGTCGTGGCAGGGGCCCCGGGCGAAGCAGGGGACCACGGCCACCGGCCGAGACCGACAGCGACCCCCGCCCGCGGACGGGTGGGGGTCGCTGTCGGTGCTGGGAGCGGTGGCTCAGCCCTCGTAGTTCACGTGGACGTGGTCCATGTGGTTCGCCGTGGCGCTGCCCCGGTCCTCCATCTGCTTCCAGGAGCCGGTCGGCGAGGTGAGGATCTCCTGCTCCCAGATGATGTAGTCCACACCGAGCTCGTCCCAGTGGGCGAGGTGGTAGGCGACGATCTCGTCGCCGAGGGCCGCGTTCTCGAGCACCATGTAGTCCACGGCCAGCCCGGACGGGTGGCCGCCCGGGTCGACCGCGCTGGCGCGGGTGCCGCCGAGGGTGATGCCGTCGGCGCCGGGGACGTTGCTGACGACCGCGTTCGCAGCGGCCTGCGCCTGCGGCTTGACCGCGCCGGCGCTGTTGGTGATGTGCGCCTCGGTGGTGGTCGCCACGAGCGTGTGGGTCGTGACGGGGGCGGGCGCCGCCACGACCGAGGTGGCCGGCGCGGCCCCGGAGGTCGCCAGCACCTGACCCGGGACGAGGACGTCCGGGTTGCTCCCGATGACGCCGGCGTTGAGCTGGTAGAGCTCGTGCCACGACTCACCGTGGGCGGCGGCGATCTTCGCCAGCGTGTCTCCCCGCACCACCGTGTAGGTGCCCGCCGGAGCGGCGTCCCCGGCGACCGAGACCTTCTCCGGCGCGGCGACCGGGGCGGGCGCGGGAGCAGGAGTCCCGACGGCGACCGCCGTGGTGCCGTCCGTCAGGCGCTTGCCACAGGTCGGCCAGGCGCCGATGCCCTGCCCGGCGAGGACCTTCTCGGCGATCTGGACCTGCTCGGCCGGCGTCGCCAGGTCCGCGCGGGCCGCGAGGCCGGTGCCGCCGTACCCGGCCCACGTCGACTGGCTGAACTGCAGGCCGCCGTAGTAGCCGTTGCCGGTGTTGATGTCCCAGTCCCCGCCGGACTCGCACTGGGCGACACCGGTCCAGTCGTGGGTGGTGGCGGCCTGCGCCGCCGGGGTGCTCAGGACGCTCAGTCCGACGACGGTCGCGCCTGCGGCGACGGGTACGCCGGCGAGGGCGTGCTTGGTGCGGACATAGCGGGGTGCGCGGTGCTTGGCCATGGTGATGTCTCCGATCACCGCCTGCGGGGTCAGCTGTCGGGTTCGGGCGATCGGTGCCCGGCCGCGGTCTGCGGCTTCACCCCGAGGCGCCATGCCGGAGGCATGTGCGCCGAGTTCGTGGGTCCCCCACCCCTGCCCTGGGTTCTGATGAGGCAGCCGGTGGGCAGAGCTCGGCGGTCCGGCGCCACGCTCACGGGTTGGGTGAGCGCCACAAGAAGTTATGAGTCGACTTGTCGACTGTCGTCGTGATGCGCGTCACTCTTCCGTTTCGGGCGGCGTTTCCGCTGGTCCGAGAGGAGGGTTCTCGGCACGGCGGCCGGCCCCGCCCGGCGAGTCCGCCCCGGCGTGTCGGCCGATCGTGCGCTGCCTCACGCGGACCGCGGGTCCCGCAGGGACGTCAGGAGGTCGGCGAAGGCGTGGTCGACCCGATCGGTGTCGCCGGTGGCGTCCAGGTCCATGATCAGCCCGCGGATGACGGCGAGGACGAGCGTCGCCAGCTCCGGACGCCCGAGGGTGCGGAGCCCGTCCTCCAGCGGTGGGAGCCGGTCCGTCGTGGCCTCCCGCCGGAAGCCGGGCCACAGCTGTTGCTCCGCGTCCTCCCGCAGCCGCCCTGACATGCTCAGGTAGCGCCGCCCCCCTCGACCCGTCATGCCGGCCCAGGCGCGGCCGAGCGTCGTCAGGTGGTCCTCGTCCGGCCGCACCCGCAGCAGCGCCTCGAAGTCCTGCCGCTGACGGCTCCGCGCCCGCTGCAGCACCGCGCGGAGCAGCGCCTCCTTCGTGCCGAAGTGGTACAGCAGCATCCGGGTCGAGGTGCCGGAGGCGACGGCGAATGCCTCAGCGGCTGTCCGCCGGCACCGGGTCGGCGTGCCGGCGCTGCCGGTGCAGCCGCAGCCGGTGGTGGTGGGCCTCCGGCGAGTGGACCACCGTGACCGGGCAGGTCGCGTGCATCGCGCACTGGATGCTCGTCGAGCCGAGCAGCACGGTGTGGAAGCCACCGTGCCCCCGGCTGCCCACCACCAGCAGGTCCGCGCCGTCCGACTCGCGGACGAGCACGTCCGCCGGGGAGCCGGGCACCGCGTGGACCTGCACCTCCGGCATCGCGCCGGCCGATCCGCCCGCGGCCGCGTCGACCACCGCGCGGACCCTGTCCACGCACTGGCTCCTCAGCGTGTCCCGGATCCGCGCCTCCTCGGTCGCGCCGAGTCCGCTGAACTCCCCCTGCCAGGCCGGCACCCGGTAGGCGATGACCGCCACGACCGGCACGCCACGCCGCGCCGCGTCCTCGAGCGCGAACCCCAGCGCCGCCTGGGAGCCCGCCGAGCCGTCGACCGCCACCACCACCCGGGGCCCGCGCGAGACCTCGGGTCCGGCCGAGGGCTGCTCCACGTACAGCGACTCCTCCTCGTCGTGCACCACGCCACCTCCTCCGCTCCGCCTCACCCGGATGGTCCTCCGACCGGGCAGCGGCCACCAGGGCCCACCGACCCCGGTGCACCGAGGTGCCCCGGGCGGCCCCCGGACCTCACGCTCCGGGCGCGTCCCCCTCGGGACGACGGGCGGCGTCAGCGCTGAGGTGCTCGGCGAAGAAGGCCTCGATGCGTGCCCACGCATCGGCCGCGGCGACCGGGTCGGGCTGGAACTTCAGCACCCGGCGCAGCAACGGGCGCAGCACCCGGGGCCCGGGGTCGGTGTCGTCGAGGAAGCCGTGCCCCGCCGTCGGGTACTCGTGGACGTCGTGCGGCACACCCAGCCGGGTCAGCACCCCCTCCAGCTGCGCCGCAGTCCCGCGCAGCGCGGGGTCACGACCGCCGTAGCTGGCCACGATCGGGCAGGCGCCGGCCAGGGCACGGTCCGGGTCCTCCGGCAGGCGGGCGTAGTTGGCCGACGACACGTCGAATCCGCGCGGTGCGGTCAGCAGCGCGAAGCCGCCGCCCATGCAGAACCCCAGGACGCCGATCCGCCCGGTGCAGTCGGGCAGCGATGCCAGGTGGGTGCGGGCGGCCTCCACGTCGACGAACGCCCGGCCGGACCCGGCGGCGATCGCGCGGAACGTCGGCACCAGGCAGCGCCGCGCCCCGCCGGCGGTGAACAGGTCGGGCATCAGGGACAGGTAGCCCGCGGCGGCCATCCGCTCCACCTGCCGCCGCATGACGTCGTCGATGCCGAACAGCTCGTGCACCAGCACCACGCCCGGCCAGGGTCCCGGTCCCGGGGGGATGCCGAGCACGCCGCGCAGTCCCGGCGTCCCGCCTGCGCCGCTGGTCAGCACGACGTCCTGCAGTCGCGGACCGTGGGGATCGGTCATCGTCCGGCCTCCCTGCTGCCTGCTCCCGCTGGGGAGAGGAGCGATGCTGGCAGAGCCGCGCCCGCGTGTCACCCCGCACGGCGCGCAGCAGGGGCTGGGCAGCGGGTGGCCGGGTGTGGGGGAATGCACCCGGCTCCCTCGAGGGGCGGACTCGACGCGGGATCGGGGGACGCGATGAGAGCAGTCGTGGTGGGTGGCGGGGTCGCCGGACCGGTCGCCGCCATGGCCCTGCAGAAGGCGGGCATCGGCGCGACCGTCCACGAGGCGCACCCCGCTCCGGACGGCGACGTCGGGGCGTGGCTGGGCGTCCAGGTCAACGGCCTGGACGCGCTGCGGGTGATCGAGGCGGACCAGGTGGTCCGCGAGGTCGGCCATCCGACGCCGGTGATCGAGTTCCGCAGCGGCACCGGCAGGCGGCTGGGCGAGCTCCCGACCGGTCGCGACGGGGTCGTCGGTGTGTCGGTGCAGCGCTCCGAGCTGTACCGGGCGTTGCACGCCGAGGCGCTGCGCCGGGGCATCGAGGTGCGCTACGGCTCCCGGCTGGTCGATGCCCGCAGCACCCCCGACGGCGTGACGGCGACCTTCGCCGACGGCAGCACCGAGTCGGCCGACCTGCTCGTCGGTGCCGACGGCGTTCGCTCGTCGGTGCGCGCACTGCTGGACCCGGACGCCGCACCGCCCCGCTTCGTCCCGGTGCTGAACACCGCCGGCTACTCCGCGCACACCCCGGCCGGCGCGGAGGTGGGTCGGCTGACGATGGTCATGGGCCGACGGTCCTTCTTCGGCTGGCTCCCTTCACCGGACGGCCGGACGTGGTGGTTCGCCAACCCGCCCGCGCGACAGGAGCCGGCGGACGGCGCGGTCGCCGCTCGGTCCGACGCGGAGTGGCGTGCCCTGCTGCGCGACCTCCACGGAGCCGACCGGTCCCCCGCCGTCGCCCTCGTCGACGCGACGCCGCACCAGCTGCGGGGGTGGACGACGTACGACGTCCCGTCCGTGCGCCGCTGGCACGACGGGCAGCGCGTGGTGCTCATCGGGGACGCCGCGCACGCGACGTCGCCGGCCGCCGGCCAGGGATCGTCGCTGGCCATCGAGGACGCCGTCGTCCTCGCCCGCTGCCTCCGCGACCTGCCCGTGCCCGCGGCGCTGCCGGCCTACGAGCGCGCGCGGCGCGACCGGACCCAGCGGGTCGTCGCCCAGGGCTTCCGGACCAGCAGCGCCAAGTCGCCGCCCGCGGTGGGCCGCGTCGTCCGCGACCTGGTCATGCCGGTGGTGCTGCGGTACCGGGACCCGCGCGCCTGGGTCCGCGACCACCACGTCGACTGGGACGCGCATGCCGCGACCGGCCGGACACCTGCCTGAGACGCTGCTCAGAAGACGGTGTACCCGCCGTCGACCACGAGCACCGAGCCGGTCATGAACGACGACGCGGGGCTGGCCAGGAACACCACCGCCGGGGCGATCTCCTCGGGCTCGGCCGCGCGCTGCAGCGGTGCGTCGTCGACCCAGTGCCGCTTGAACTGCGGCTGGTCGATCGGCGTCATGTCGGTGCGGACGTAGCCCGGGGCGACCGCGTTGACCCGGACGCCGTGCGGCGCCCACTCCGCGGCCAGCGACTTCGTCAGGTGGTGCACCGCGGCCTTGGAGGCGTTGTAGGCCGGCTGCCACTGCGGGCGGTTCACGATCTGCCCGGACATCGACCCGATGTTGACGATCACGCCCCCGCCCGCGCCGATCATCTGCTCGCCGAAGACCTGGCAGCCGTGCCAGACACCGTTCACGTTGACCCGCATGACCTCGTCCCACTCGTCCTCGGTCACCTCGAGCGCCGGTCGGTGGATGCAGGCGCCGGCGTTGTTGACCAGCACGTCGGCCCGGCCGAGGTCCGCCGCGATCTCCCGGGCGACCGCCACGACGGATCCCCGGTCCGCGACGTCGGCGCGGAAGGCCGCGGCCCGGACGCCCGCGGCGGTCAGCTCCTCGACGACCGCGCTGCTCGCGGCTGCGTCCCGCGCCACGATCGCGATCGTGGCGCCGGCCTCCCCCAGCGCACGGGCGAAGGCCCGCCCCAGGCCGCGGTTCCCGCCGGTGACCACGGCGACCTTGCCGTCCAGCCGGAAGCTGTCGAGGACCGTCATGCGGCGACCGTCCCACACCACCGCCCGCACGTCCTGGCGGAGCGGGGACGTACCCCGTTGTGGAGCGACCAGCGCGCGAGGAGCCTTGCGGGGCATGACAGCCACACCGCCTCCCGGCCCCCCGACGCCTCCTCCGCCTCCGGCCGACGGGCCGCCGCCCTCCTGGCAGCAGGCGCCTCCGCCCCCGGCAGCCTCGGTGCCGCCGCGTCCGGCGCTCCGGCGGAGCACCACCAACCGGGTGCTCGGCGGGGTGTGCGGTGGCCTGGCGGAGTACACCGGCGTCGAGGCGCTGCTCTGGCGCATCGGCTTCGTCGCGCTGGCCTTCCTCGGCGCGGGCGTCCTGGTGTACCCGCTGCTCTGGATCCTGCTGCCGGCCGGCACGGCCCCGGCCGAGGCCGCCCCGGCACCCCGCCTGCGCGAGACCCTGCAGAACGGCCGGACCCCCAACCGCTGAGTCGCCGTCCCGGGCGGCGGAGCTCGTCGGCTACACGCGGGTGAGGGGCCGGTCCTCCGCCGTCCGTTCCTGACGGTCCTCGACCAGCGGGGACGGCTGGACCCGCAGCACCCGGGCCAGCCCGGCCGGCAGCCACCAGTTCCACGTGCCGAGCAGGCTGACCAGCGCCGGCACCAGCAGCGCCCGCACCAGGGTGGCGTCGATGAGGATGCCCACGCCCAGCGCCGTCCCGATCACCTTGATGTCGGTGCCCGGCGAGGACGCCAGCGCGGCGAAGGAGAAGAACAGGATCAGCGCGGCCGAGGTCACCAGCCGGCCGGTGCGGCCGAGACCGGTGACCACCGCCGCCCTGGTGCTGCCCGTGGCGTCGTACTCCTCCCGCATCCGGGCCAGGATGAACACCTCGTAGTCCATGGACAGCCCGAACAGGAACGCGAAGATGATCACCGGCAGCCAGAAGGTGATCGCGCCCGTTCCCTCGATCCCGAAGACCGCCCCGGAGCCGTGGCCCTCCTGCCAGAACCAGGTCACGGCGCCGAACACCGCCGCCAGCGAGACCAGGTTGAGCAGCACCGCCTTGATCGGCAGCAGCAACGACCGGAACGTGCGCACCAGCAGCACGAAGGTGATCACCGCGATCAGCGCCAGCACGTAGGGGAAGGTGTCGTACACCGCCGAGAAGTAGTCCTGCACGATCGCGCCCGTCCCGGCGACGCCCACGCTGCCGTCGGTCGCGCTCTCGACGGCAGCGCGGACGTCGTTGACCACCTCGATGCTCTGGCCGTCGACCGTCTCGCTCTCGGGGACGACGTCGACGACGGTGGTCCCGTTGCTGCTGCCCCCGGCCACGGCCATCCGGACGCCGGGGACGTCGCCCGCCGCCCGGAGCGCCGCCTCGGCCTGGTCGTCGGGCACCAGCACCTCGATCGGGGTGAGCACCCCGGTGCCGACACCACCCCGCTCCAGCTGCTGCAGCGCGTCGAACGGCGGCCCGCTGCTGGCCAGCGACGCGCTGTTCGCCTGGCCGATCTTCATGCCGAACACCGGCGCGATGACCACCGCGAGCACCAGCACGGCGGCGCCGGCGGCGAGCCAGCGCCGGCGCACGATGAGCCGCGCCCAGGCGGTCCAGCCGCGCGCCGCGACCGCGTCGTGCCGGATCCGCGGCCAGTCGACCCGCGGTCCGACCTTGGACAGCAGGGCGGGCAGCAGGGTCAGCACCACCGCCACGCTGACCAGCGGGATGAGCATCCCGCCCAGTCCCATGCTCCGCAGGAACGGCACCGGCACGATGACCAGGGCCAGCAGGCTGATCGCGACCGTCACGCCCGAGGCGAGCACCGCGTGCCCGGCCGTCCGGACGGCGACGACGACGGCCTCGTCGTTGCCGCGACCGTGGGCCCGCTCCTCCCGCCAGCGGGAGACCAGCAGCAGCGAGTAGTCGATGGCCACGCCCAGCCCGACCAGGGCGATGAGGAACTGCACGACGAAGCTCACGTCGGTCAGGTAGGTCAACCCCAGGACCAGCAGGAACGTCGTCAGGATCGACACCGCGGCGATCAGCAGCGGGACGAGGGCCAGGAACGACGCGAAGACGAACAACAGCACCGCCAGCGCCCCGACGGCACCGAACAGGGTCTCCACCAGCACGCTGGGCCCCTCGGTGTCCCCACCGGCCGACAGCAGCACGTACGACGTCAGCCCGGTGTCCAGCCCGGCCGCCGCGGCCGCCTGCTCGAACGCGGGCTGCACCTGCGCCTCGGTGCCCGGCCCGAAGCCCGCGGGCATCGGGCCCTGCACCAGGGCGAAGGTGCTGCGCCCGTCGTCGGTGACGAACCGGCTGTCCCCCGTGCTGCCCAGGTCGACCACCCGGACCGAGGGGACCGCCGTCCGGACCGCCTCGAAGACGCCGGCGACGTCGGCCTGCCGCTCGGCCACCGTGCTGCCCTCCGGCACGGTCAGCACCGGCACCAGGGTGTCCGCGGTGCTCGTGCCGAACGTCGCGATGAGCTGCTCCTCGGCCTCGTAGCCGGGCTGGCCGGGCAGCGAGAAGTCGAAGGACAGCCGGTCGGTGACCGTGCCGGCGACCGCTCCGCCGGCGACCATGGTCACCAGCCAGCCGAGGACGACGAGCAGGCGGTGGCGCAGGACGAACCGGGCGAGGGACTCCACAACGTGCTCCCTGGGCAGCCGTGAGCAGGCAGGTGGTGCGCGTGGTCCCCGTGCGCGGCGAGGCTAGCGGCGGCCCGCGGCGCGTGGGGCGGCCCGAACCGCACGGTCCCGTTCTCCGGGGACGCGCCCGGCGTGTCCTCGGGGCGTGCCCCGCCGGGCGAGCAGCTGGCTCACGACGTTGGCTCCCACGATGGCCGCGATGCCGCACCATGCGTCCCAGGGCAGCGCCTCCCCCAGGACGACGAGGCCCACGACCGCGGCGAGCATCGGGTTGATGCTCATGAAGACGCCGTAGGCACCGGCAGGCACCCGGCGCAACGCCCGCAGGTCGACGGCCAGGGGCACCGCGGAGGCGAGCACCCCGGCCGTGACGGCACAGAGCACCGTCGCCGGGGAGGGCGGGGAGGTGACCAGCACCGAGACGCCGATCGGCACGAAGACGAGGGCGGACAGCCCCGCTGCCGTCGCCGGCCCCGCGCCGCCGGACACCCGTGCCCCGATCTCCCGGTTGACCAGGATGTAGCCCGCCCAGCACGCGGCCGCGAGCAGGCCGCAGGCGATCCCCGCCGGGTCGGTCGCCGGCTGCGGCCGGCTCAGCACGACCACGCCGACGGCGGCCACCAGCGCGCACAGGAGGTCGACCCGGCGGCGCGAGGTGGCCAGCGCGACCGCGAGCGGACCCAGGAACTCGAGGGTGACCGCGAGACCGAGCCCGATCCGGTCGACCGCCGAGTACAGCGACAGGTTCATCGTCGCGAAGACCGCGGCCAGCAGCAGCACCGGCCGCCACTGGGCCGCGGTGAACCGCCACGGCCGGGGGCGGGTCGCGGCGACCAGCACCGCTCCGGCGACCCACTGCCGGACGGCCACCACGCCCAGCGCGCCGATCACCGGGAAGGCGAGGGTCCCGACCGCGGCCCCTACCTGGTTGGACAGCGCGCTGCCGACCATCATCGCCACGCCCACCGCGGATCCCGACGACCGGTCCGGGACCGCAGCGGCGGTGCGGTCAGCGGGACGCTGGACGGGCTGGATGACCGGCTGCACAACCCGAGCCTGCAGGTCCGGGGGCCTTGCGCAAAATGCAATCCGCGCAATCGTTATACGCTGAGCGCATGGCTCTCGAGCTGCGCCACCTCCGCTGCCTGGTGGCCATCGTGGACGCCGGGACGCTCACCGACGCCGCCGCGGAGCTCGATGTCTCCCAGGCCGCCGTCTCCCGCACCCTGGCTGGCCTGGAGGCCGAGCTGGGCACCCGGTTGCTGCGGCGCACCGCCCGCCAGGTGAGCGTGACGCCGGCCGGCGAGCGGGTGCTGGGCCGCGCGCGCCGGCTGCTGGCGGCGGCCGAGGACCTGGTGGCCGAGGCGGGTGGGCACGCCACCCGGCTGCGGATCGGCTACGCCTGGTCGGCGATGGGCCGGCACACGGTGGCCTTCCAGCGGCGCTGGGCCGCCCTGCACCCGGACACCGAGGTGCAGTTGGTGCGCACCAACTCCGCGACCGCGGGTCTCGCCGAGGGCGCCTGCGACCTCGCGGTGCTCCGGGTGCTGCCCGACACGCGGCGGTTCGACAGCGCGCTGGTGGGCTCCGAGCGCCGGGTGTGCGCCCTCGCCGCCGACGATCCGTGGGCGCGCCGCCGCTCGCTGCGGCTGGCCGAGGTGGGCGAGCGGACGCTGGTGGTCGACCGGCGGACGGGGACGACGACGCCCGACCTGTGGCCCTCCGACGCCCGTCCGGCGGTCGAGCACACCTCCGACGTCGATGACTGGCTGACCGTGATCGCCGCTGGCCGCTGCGTCGGCGTCACCGCCGAGGGCACGGCCGCGCAGTACCGGCGGCCAGGTGTGGTCTACCGGCCGATCCGGGACGCCGAGCCGATCGCCGTCCGGCTGGCGTGGTGGCGCGACGACCCACCCGCCACCACGGCCGCCGCCGTCGCGCTGCTGGCCGATCTGTACCGCGAGGGATGACCGGGGTCTCCCCTCCCCGGCCGAGCCGGGCCAGGATGCCGGGGCATGAAGTACGTGATGAGCTACCGCGCGGTCGAGGACTTCCTGCCGCTGGCCCAGCAGCACGGCCCGGCGCACGTCGCCCGGCTGCACGAGTTCCGCGACCGCGGTCTCCTGCTCATGGTCGGCACGTTCGACGAGCCGATGAACGGCGACGCGATGGGCGTCTTCACCACCCGTGAGGCGGCCGAGGAGTTCATCGCAGGGGACCCCTTCGTCCTGGGCGGCGTGGTCGCCAGCCACTCGGTGCGCCCGTGGAACGAGGTCCTGCAGCCGGGGTGAGCTGCGAGCATCACGGCATGACCACCCCGTCCGCACCGCCGTTCGAGCCGTGGCCGGCCCTGCCCCTGGAGCAGTGGCAGGACACCCGGGACACCCTGCACCTGTGGACCCAGGTGGTCGGCAAGGTCCGGCTGGCGCTCGCGCCCGCCGCCAACCACTGGTGGCACGTCCCGCTCTACGTGGATGCGCGCGGTCTGACCACCTCGCTGATGCCCTACCGGGGCCGCGGCCTGGAGGTCGTGCTCGACCTGACCGCCCACGAGCTGCAGCTGCTCACCACCCTCGGCGAGCGCCGGCGGATGAGCCTGGAGCCCCGCAGCGTCGCCGACTTCACCGCGGAGTTCCGGGCGCACCTGCGCGAGCTCGACGTCGACGTGCCGATCCACCCGGTGCCGGTCGAGGTCGTCGAGGCGATCCCGTTCGACGAGGACACCGAGCACGCCAGCTACGACCCGGACGCCGTCCACCGCTTCTGGACGTCGCTGGTGAGCGCGCACCGGGTGCTGAGCCGGTTCCGCGGCGAGTTCCGCGGCAAGTCCAGCCCGGTGCACTTCTTCTGGGGGGCCTTCGACCTCGCGGTCACCCGCTTCTCCGGCCGGCCCGCACCACGGCACCCCGGCGGGGTGCCGCACTGCCCCGACCCGGTCATGGTCGAGGCCTACAGCGAGGAGGTGTCCAGCTGCGGGTACTGGCCGGGAGGCGCCGCCGAGGGCGCCTTCTACGCCTACGCCTACCCCGAGCCGCCCGGGTACCGGACCAGCCCGGTGAGCCCCGGGACGGCGGCCTTCGACGAGGCGCTCGGCGAGTTCGTGCTGCCCTACGCCGACCTGCGGCAGGCCGCCGACCCCGACGCGCACCTGCTGGAGTTCCTGTCCTCCACGCACGCGGCCGCCGCCCGCACCGCGAGCTGGCCGACCCGGGGCTGAGCCGGCGCGGGGCTCACCCGGAGGGGTGACGCCGCCGGGCACAGGCGGCGCGCAGGCTCGCGGAGCGGGCACCGGGTGTCGTTGAGGGACCGTTCGGTCCACACGGCAGGTCGGTCCACACGGGCAGGGAGGCAGGGCGATGAGGGTCGCGTTCTCGGTGTACGGCGTGCTGTACGTCGTCATCGAGATCGTCGGGTACCAGCTGGAGCGGGTCAGCTGGCCGGAGATCACCGCCCTGGACGTCGCCACCGCGGTGACCAACGCGCTCCTGACCGTGGCGGTGCTGGTCGCCGCGCTCGTCGCGGTCGACGTGCTGGGCCACCGCTGGCGCCGCCACCGGCGGGCGCTCGCCGCGGAGCGCACCCGGCTGGCCGCGGCGCAGTGGACCGAGCTCGAGCCGCTCCCCGTGCACGCCTGGCGCCCGGAGCCGCTGGCGCTGCCCGCCGCCCCTGCTCCGGAGCCGAGCGGTCCGGCCCGGACCGCCTACGCGCCGAACGCCTACTCCCGCCGTGCCTGGCCGGACGCGGCCGCCGCGGACGCCTCCGGCCGGCTGCTCTGAGCCGCCCGGGCCGGCTGCCGAACGGCTCCGTGCAGGAACTTTCGGGCACCGGTTCCCCACGGAGGGCTTCGAGCCGCTAGTGTTCTCTTCGTCGGGAAGGCCCTGCGCTCTGGCAGGACCCCGACGCACGACCTCAGCTAGGAGCGAGCAATGCCCGAAGGAACAGTGAAGTGGTTCAACGCAGAGAAGGGGTTTGGCTTCGCCACCCCGGACGGCGGCGGCCCGGACGTCTTCGTCCACTACTCGGCCATCCAGACCAGCGGGTACCGCTCGCTCGATGAGGGCCAGCGCATCTCGTTCGACATCGAGCAGGGCCAGAAGGGCCCGCAGGCGGCGAACGTCAACCCGGTCTGATCCTCAGACCGAGGAGCTGAACGCAGCCCTCTCGAACCACCGACAGTGCCCCCGCCCGGGAGATCGGGCGGGGGCACTGTCGTGTTCCGGGCAGGCCGGTCAGCGCTGCCGGGGCACGTACCCGCCGATCAGCGCGGACATCAGCAGCGCCCCGTCGTCCGGGCCGAGTGCGGCCGCGGCGTCGGCCATCGCGCGCCAGCGGCCGCGCTCGACGTCGGTCATCGCCCCGGTGGCGCGCGCCTCGAGCTGCTCGAGCAGCCGCTCCCACTCCCCCTGCGGCGTGGGCCAGAGCCCGACGAGCCGGCGGGCCTCGGCGGAGATGGCGGTGAACCGGACGATCTCTCCGGCGTGGTTGGTCAGCGCCTGCGCGTACCCGGCGGTGACCAGCGCATTGGCCGCGGAGACCACCTGCGGCCTGGGCAGGCCGCTGGCCGGGACGACCGCCCCCAGGTAGGGCGCGCTGCCGTGCGGCGGCTCGTCGATCAGCCGCGCGATCGCGCGGAGCACGGGGAGGTCGCGGGTGAACCAGGTGTCGGCCAGGGGCTGCGGGGTGCTCATGGGTCCTCTCGGCGGACGGCGGCGCCACCGGACGCGACGCCGCGCCCACGGTACGAGCACCGCGCGAGCGGTCGGTGCGCCGACGTCGTGAGCCCGTGCCGCCCGGTCGTCGGCCGTGCCCACTTCGTTACCGGACGTTGACCGCTCGTAGCTCAGCGCACTGGGAGGATGAAGGGGTCCCACCGCGCGCACCGAGGAGTCCCATGTCCCTCTCCCGCGCCCTCCGCCCCGTCGTCCTCGGTCTCGTCGCCGGGGCGCTGGTGACCGGCGGTCTGACGACGGCTGCCTCGCCCGCGGCGGCCGCCCCCTCTGGGGTGGTGGCCGTCGACGCCGGCACCTCCGGGGACGCCACCGCGGCGATCAGCGACCCCACACCGCTCCGGGGAGACCGGGTCACCGTGACCGGTGCCGGGTTCGACGCGGACGAGGAGGTCACCGCCTCCCTGCCCTCCCGCAACCACGGGCAGCTCGGCAGCGCGGTCGCCGGCGCGGACGGACGCGTGTCCTTCGCGGTGAGCGTGCCGACGACCCTGCCCGACGGCGACCAGGAGGTGCTGCTCACCGGCACCTCCGGCGAGCGGGCGAGCACCGGCTTCGCGCTCCGCCCGCTGCTGGAGGACGTGCTCGACCGGTTCCTGCGGTGGTGGCCGGAGCACCGGGCCGACGCGGGGTGACCTCGCCGGACAGCCAGCCGACCAGGGACGACGGCTCCGCCGCACGGCTGGCGGAGCCGCCGTACCGTGGGTGCATGACCACATCCGCCCACCAGCCCCAGGTCGTCAAGAGCGACGAGGAGTGGCGCGCCCAGCTGTCCCCGGAGGAGTACGCCGTCCTCCGCCAGGCGGGCACCGAGCGGCCGTGGACCGGTGAGTACGTCGACACGAAGACCGTCGGCGTCTACTCCTGCCGGGCGTGCGGCGCCGAGCTGTTCCGCTCCGAGACCAAGTTCGACTCGCACTGCGGCTGGCCCTCGTTCTACGAGCCCTCGGCCCAGGACAACGTCGTCCTCCGCGCCGACACCGCCTACGGGATGCTCCGCACCGAGGTGCTGTGCGGCAGCTGCCACAGCCACCTGGGCCACGTCTTCGCCGACGCCCCCCAGACGCCCACCGGCGACCGCTACTGCATCAACTCGGTGAGCATCGCCCTGGCACCCACCGAGGGCTGACACAGCCGGTTGACGAGGGCCCGTCCTCACCGGGGACGGGCCTTCGCGCTGCCGGGGACGAGTAGGGACCGGCCGCTCCGTCGCGCAGCGACCCCGCGGCGCCCGGCGCGGGGCCGCAGGCTCCCGCAGGGAGTCGCGGACAGCGGCTCCGCGAGCGCGGCGCGGGCCCGGAGGGTCCCGCCGGGAACGCGGGCAGGCCCTCCGCTCAGGCCGGGGACGGCTCCTGATGGGTTGTCATCCGGAGGATGACCATCATCACGGCAGGTCGCGCACCAGCTCCGCGACGTCCTTGCGGGTGCCGGTGTAGAACGGCACCTCCTCGCGGACGTGCCGACGGGCGCGGCTGGCCCGCAGGTCGCGCATCAGGTCGACGATGCGGTGCAGCTCGTCGGCCTCGAAGGCGAGCATCCACTCGTAGTCGCCGAGCCCGAAGGAGGCCACCGTGTTGGCCCGCACGTCGGGGTAGGGGCGGGCCTGCATGCCGTGCTCCTTGAGCATGTCCCGCCGCTCCTCGTCGGGCAGCAGGTACCACTCGTAGGAGCGCACGAACGGGTAGACGCAGACGAAGCGGCGCGGCTCCTCCTCGGCGAGGAAGGCCGGGATGTGGCTGCGGTTGAACTCCGCCGGGCGGTGCAGCGCCATCTGCGACCAGACCGGCTCGAGGTGGCGGCCCAGCGCGGTGCGGCGGAACCGGCCGTAGGCCTCCTGCAGCGCCTCGGGGGTCTCGGCGTGCCACCAGATCATCAGGTCGGCGTCGGCGCGCAGGCCGGCCACGTCGTAGACCCCGCGGACGACGACGTCCTTGCCGGCCAGCTCCTCGAAGAGGGCGGTGACCTCGTCGGCGGCGGCCCCGCGCTGGTCGTCGGCGAGCGGTCGGGCCTTGAAGACCGACCACATCGTGTAGCGGATCTGGGCGTTCAGCTCGTTCGCCCGCTTGCCGATGCTGCGCTCTCCGGTCTGCTCTCCGGTCTGCTCGCTCATGCCCCCATTGTCGCGCGCCGCGCCGTGCGTCGTCCCGGGGGCCGGAGCACCAGGGCCACGCCGACCGTGGTGACGACGACCCCGGCCAGCGACAGCAGCGGCAACCGCTCGCCGAACAGCAGATGGGCCTCCACCGCGGTCGCCGGCGGTACCAGGAACAGCAGGCTGGAGACGCCCGAGGCGCTGCCGCGGCGCAGCAGGAACAGCAGCAGCAGCACGGCGCCGAGCGACAGCGGCACGACCAGCCACACCAGGGCCAGCACGAACTCGGCGGTCCACTCGATCGCCATGTCCTCGGTGAGGCGGGCGACGGCGACCAGCGCGAGGGCCGCGGCCACGTACTGCACGACGGTGCCCGACAGCAGCGGGATGTCGTCGCCGTGCTGCTTCTGCCACAGCGTACCCGCTGTGCCGCACAGCAGCGCCACCAGGCAGGACACGACCCCGACCGGTGGGAGGGCACCCTCCTCCCCCGCGGCGGCCACCAGCCCGGGGGCCAGCACCAGCACCACGCCGCCGACGCCGAGGGCCAGCCCCAGCCACTGCACGGCCACGAGCCGCTCACCGAGCAGCCGGGTGGCCAGTGCCGCGGTGAGCACCGGCTGCAGGCTGGTCACCACCGCTGCCACGCTGGCCGGCAGGCCGGAGTGGATCGCGAAGAAGACGCCGCCGAGGTAGCCGGCGTGCAGCAGCAGCCCGGCCACGCCGGCCCGGCCGACCTGCGTCCGGCCGGCCGGCCAGCCCGACCGCAGGACAGCGGTCAGGACGGCCAGCAACGCGCCGGCCAGCCCCAGCCGCAGCGCCAGGAAGGTGAACGGTTCGGCATAGGGCAGCCCGTACTTGGCGCCGACGAAACCGGTGCTCCACAGCAGCACGAACAGCAGCGGCGCGGCCGCGACGGCCGCGTTCCGCACCCGGGTCGGTGCGCTCACCGGAGCGCGGCGACGGCCCGGCGTGCGTCGCGGATGCAGGCCGGCACCCCGACCCCGCCGTACGCGGCACCGGCGACCGCGAGCCCGGGCACGGCGCCGACCGCCGCGCGGATCGCCGTGACCCGCTGCGGGTGCCCGACCAGGTACTGCGGCAGCCCGTCGACCCACCGGACCAGGTGGGTCTCCAGCGGCTCCGGGCGGTCGAGGGTCAGCAGGCCGGCGACGTCGGCGACCACCGCGTCGGTGAGGTCGGCGTCGTCCCGGCCCAGCGCGGCGTCGTCCCCGAACCGGCCGACCGACGAGCGCACCCGCAGCGCGCCGCCCAGGTGCGGCCACTTCGACGAGGAGACGGTCACGCCCTTGACCAGCCGCCCGGTCACCGGGGGCACGAGCAGCCCGGAGCCGGCCGCCACCGGCTGCTCGGGGAACGCCATCGCGACCACGGCCATCGACGCGTACGGGATGCCCTGCAGCGGCTCGACCGCGCCGGGGGCCAGGTCGGTGAGCAGCCGGGCGGTCGGGGCGGCCGGGGTGGCCAGCACGACGACGTCCGCGGTCAGCGCAGCGCCACCCTCGACGTCGAGCTCGAAGCCGCCGGCGACCCGGCGCAGCGCGGTGACCGCCGTGCCCAGCCGGACGTCGGCGCGTGCCGCGGCGGCCAGCGCGGCCGGCAGCGAGCCGATGCCGTCGCGCACGGTGACGAACACCGGTCCGTCGACGTCGCCGCGGCTGCGGGCGCCGGCGTCCCGGGCAGCGATCGCCGCGCCGAGGACCGACGTCGAGGCCGGCAGCTGCGCGGCCAGCGCGGGCATGGTGGCGGCCAGCGAGAGGTCGTCGGGGCGCCCGGCGTAGACCCCACCCAGCAGCGGCTCGACCAGCCGGTCGACCACCTCGTCGCCGAGCCGGTCCCGGAGCAGCCGGCCCACCGAGACGTCGCCGTCCAGGCGCAGCGGGGGCAGCTCGACCTCGGCGCGCACCCGGGCGACCCCGTCCGGGGTGAGCACGCCCTCCAGGCCGTCGGCCGTGGTGGGCACGCCCTGCAGCGTCCCGGCCGGCAGCGGGAACCGGCCGTCGGGGAGCACGATCGATGCCTGGCTGGTCCGGGCCGGGACGATCTGCTCCGCCAGGCCGAGTGCCTCGATCAGCTCGACCGCCTCCGGCACCCGGGCGAGCACCGCCTCCGGCCCGGTGTCGTACCAGCGGCCGGCCAGCTCGACCCGGTCGAGCTTGCCGCCGATCCGCGGCCCGGCCTCGAGCACGACGACCTCGTCGTCGGGGTGGGTGCGCCGCCACTCCCAGGCAGCGGTCAGCCCGGTGATCCCGGCACCGACCACGACCAGCCTCATCGCGCGCTGAGCTCGTGCACCAGTTCCACGACGTGGGTCAGGACGCCGGGGTCGGTGTCGGGCAGCACACCGTGACCGAGGTTGAACACGTGCCCGCGGGCGGCCCGGCCCTGCTCGACCACCCGGCCCACCTCGCGGTCGACGGTCTCCCGGTCGGCCAGCAGCACCGCGGGGTCGAGGTTGCCCTGCAGCGAGTAGCCCGGGCCCACCCGGCGGGCAGCCTCGTCCAGCGGCACCCGCCAGTCGACGCCCACGACGTCGGCTCCGGCGTCCCCGATCAGCGGCAGGAGCTCCCCGGTGCCGACGCCGAAGTGGACCTTGGGCACGTCCCGCTCGCCCAGGGCGTCGAGGACCGCGCGGGAGTGCGGCAGCACCCGGGTGGCGTAGTCGGTCGCCGAGAGCACCCCGGCCCAGGAGTCGAAGAGCTGCACGGCGGAGGCCCCGGCGTCCACCTGCACCCGCAGGAACGTCGCCGCGCTGACCGCCAGGCGCTCCAGCAGCCGCCGCCACGCCTCCGGCTCGGCGTACATGAACGCCTTGGTCCGGGCGTGCTCCTTGGAGGGGCCGCCCTCGATGAGGTAGGTGGCCAGGGTGAACGGCGCTCCGGCGAAGCCGATCAGCGGCGTGCTGCCCAGCTCGGCGACCAGCCGGCGCACCGAGGTGGCCAGGAACTCGAGCCGGTCGGGCTCCAGCGGGGGCAGGGCGTCGACGTCGGCGGCCGACCGGACCGGGGAGGCGACGACCGGCCCGACGCCGGGCTTGATCTCGATGTCCATCCCGGCCACGACCAGCGGCAGCACGATGTCGGAGAAGAGGACCGCCGCGTCGACGCCGTGCCGGCGGACCGGCTGCAGGGTGATCTCGGTGACCAGGTCGGGGTCCTGGCAGGCCTGCAGCATCGCGGTCCCCGCCCGCAGCGCGCGGTACTCCGGGAGCGACCGGCCGGCCTGGCGCATGAACCAGACGGGCGTGTGATCGACCGGGAGCCCGCGGGCCGCCCGGACCAGGGCGGAGTCGGCGGCCGGACCTGCTGCTGTTCCCACGACCGCCGATCCTCCCAGACGCACCGGACGGCGGCGCGGGCCGTCGGCAGCGGCACGGGAGCTGCACGGCAGGGTCACGGGCAGGCCACAGCGGCGCGTCGGGACGCCACATCCGTCCCACGGCGACCTACCCTGCGCCCGTGGCCCAGCAGCGCAAGCGTCCGGCCGACGGCGTCGAGCCGCCCCTGGCGCAGAAGCCCGCGGAGTTCCAGGCCGCGCTCGAGGCACTGGCGACCGTACGCCCGCCGCCCGGGATCGTCCTGGAGCACATCCCGGCACCCCAGCGGCTGGCCCCGTTCTCGCACGCGATCGGTGTGCACGTCGGCGACCCGGCCGACGAGGAGGAGGAGCTCGCCAGCGGCCGCTTCATCCTGCTGTTCGACCCGGAGGGCCACGAGGCCTGGCAGGGCACCACCCGCTGCGTCGGCTACCTCTCCGCCGGCACCGACTCGGAGATGGTCGACGACAGCATGTTCTCCGAGGTCGCCTGGAGCTGGCTGACCGACGCGCTCGCCGAGCACGGCGCCGGCCACCACGCCATCGGCGGGACCGTCACCCGCACGGCGTCCACCCGGTTCGGCTCGATCGCCGCCCCCGAGCACTCGGTCGACGTGGAGATCCGGGCCTCCTGGACGGCGGAGGGCACCGACCTGGACAAGCACCTGACCGCGTTCCTCACGGTGCTCGGCACCGCCGCCGGCCTCCCACCGCCCGGCATCCACCTGCTGACCTCGAACGGGCAGACCGCCGACACCGGTGCCTAGACTCGTCGGCGTGCTCCACTCGGCGTAACCAGGGATGGGCCGAGTGCGCGGACACGCCGGATCGGGTACCGGGTGGTCAGCTGCTGGCCGCACCCCGCCCGACCGGCCCGACGACGGGAGGCTGCGTGACCCTGGGTCGACCGTGGTCCGACGGCATCCTGTTCGGCCCGCACGCCGGTGCGCTGGTGGTCGACCCCTCCCCGCTGGTCCGCGAGGCGCTCGCCGGCCGGCTGCGCGGGCTGGGCGCCCGGGACGTGGAGGAGGCCGCCTCGCTGGAGGAGGCCAGGGTCCGGGCCCACGTTTCCGGTCCGCGTGCGCTCTGCGTGCTGGAGGCGGACCTCCCCGAGGCCGGGCCCGACGCCGGCAGCCGCGGCGGTGACCACGGACGCGGCCTGGAGCTGCTGCCCACGCTGCGCACCGAGGGGTGGCCGGTGACCGTCGTGCTGACCTCGGTGACCGACCCCGCCGTCGTCCGGTCCGCCTTCCTGGCCGGCGTCCAGGGGTACGTGCTCAAGACCAGCCCGCTGGCCACGCTCGCCGAGGGCCTGCGGGCGGCGCTGTCCGGAGAGGTGTTCGCCGACCCGGGCATCGCCAGCAGCCTGGCCCAGGGGCTGACCCAGACCGGGGTGGAGGAAGCTGTGGGTGAGCTGTCCGCGCGCGAGCGGGACATCCTGCGGCTCGTCGCCGACGGGCACACCAACAAGGAGATGGGCGAGATGGTCGACCTGTCGGCACTGACCGTGAAGAGCCACCTGGCGCGCATCGCGCGCAAGCTGGGCACCGGCGACCGGGCGCACATGGTGGCGCTGGGCATCCGTTCGGGGGTCATCCTCTGAGCGCCGACCAGACTCCCGCCGTCCCGCAGCTGGAGTTCACCGAGCCCACACCCCTGGCCGAGGCCCCCGCGCCGGAGACGCCCGTGGTCGGGGAGCCGGTCATCCAGCCGGTGGCCGACCCGGCGCCGGTGGAGGGGGCGCCGACCGCCGTCCCGCTGCTCGCGCCCCGGGACGGGCTGCTGCCGGTCATCGAGACCTCCACCGCGCTGGTCGCCTACGCCGACGCGCTCGCCGCCGGCAGCGGCCCGGTCGCCGTCGACGCCGAGCGCGCCTCGGGCTACCGCTACGGGCAGAGCGCCTACCTGGTGCAGCTGCGCCGCGCCGGTGCGGGCACCGGGATGATCGACCCGGTGCCGCTGCCGGACCTGTCGGCCGTGCAGGCCGCGATCGGGGACGTTGAGTGGGTGCTGCACGCGGCGAACCAGGACCTGCCCTGCCTGGCCGAGCTGGGACTGGTGCCGACCCGGCTGTTCGACACCGAGCTGGCCGCCCGGTTGGCCGGGCTGCCGCGGGTCGGGCTCGGTGCGGTCGTGGAGTCCCTGCTCGGGCTGTCGCTTCAGAAGGGCCACTCGGCCGCGGACTGGAGCACCCGTCCGCTGCCGGAGGACTGGCTGGTCTACGCCGCGCTGGACGTCGAGGTGCTGGTCGAGCTCCGGGACGCGCTCGCGGACATCCTCGCCGAGCAGGGCAAGACAGAGTGGGCGCGGCAGGAGTTCGAGGCGATCCTGGCCGCCGGCCCGCCGGCGCCCAAGGTCGACCCGTGGCGGAAGACGTCGGGCATGCACGGGCTCCGCAGCCGACGGCAGCTGGGCATGCTGCGGGCGCTCTGGCAGGCCCGCGACGAGCTGGCCCGCCGCCGGGACATCGCCCCGGGCCGGGTGCTGCCGGACACGGCCATGGTCTCGGCGGTGCAGGCCGATCCCAGGACCGAGGGAGCGCTGCTGGACCTGCCGGTCTTCCGGGGCCGGGCCAACCGCAGGCTCGTCGGCACCTGGTTCGGCGCGCTGGTGCGCGGGCGGGAGCTGGCCGACGCCGAGCTGCCGCTGCACAGCAAGCCCGGTGAGGGGCCGCCACCGGTCAACCGCTGGGCCGACCGCGACCCCGCGGCGGCCGCCCGGCTCAAGGCTGCCCGGGCCGCGCTGGCCGAGGTGTCCGAGCAGTGGTCGGTGCCGGTGGAGAACCTGCTCTCCCCCGACCTCGTCCGCCGGCTGATGTGGACGCCGCCGGCGCCCGCGGACGCCGACGCGGTCGCCGCGGCGCTGCGCGCCGGCGGGGCGCGGGAGTGGCAGATCGGGCTGACCCGCGACCTGCTCACCGCGGCGATCACCCAGGCCTGATCCTCAGCGCTGGAGCAGGTCGGCGAGCTTGAGCACGGTGGCCCAGTTCCGCGCGGTGCCGACCGGGCCCGCGGTCTTGGCCAGCGCGGCGGACAGCGGGCTCTGCAGCTGCCCGTGCGGGCACCAGAGGTAGAGCTCGCGGCCGTCGACGGTGTACACGTCGTCCTCGGGGTCGACGGCGGCCAGCCGCTCCTGGACCTCGGCCGGGACGGGCGCGTTCGAGAAGGACACGACGTAGCGGCTCGGGTCGGTGGCGACCGACCCGAGCGGGTCCTTCGCCACCACCGCGAGCAGCTCGTCCCGGGTCCGGACGACGACGGGGACGGCGAACCCGAACCGCCGCTCCAGCGCCTGCTCCACCGAGGGCGCGAGCTCACCGGCCGGTCGGTCGGAGTCGAGGACCACGTTGCCGCTCTGCAGCAGGGTCGCCACCCCGGCGTGCCCTTCCGCGGTCAGCAGCTCGCGGAGGTCGGCCATGGGGATCCGGTGCGCCCGGCCGACGTTGATGCCGCGCAGCAGCACTGCGTACCGGGTCACGTCGCCTCCTCGATGTCGCGGTCCGCAGCCTAGGCGCGCTCACCCCGTCAGGAGGCCCTCTTGGACCTGCGGTTACCAATGGGTAACTTAGGGGCTGCCGCTCGTCCTCGAGCCGGCACCTGAAACGACCGCGGAGGTCCTGTGTCATCTGTAGAGCGGCGGCCACGCCCGTTGCGCGAGGTCGTCTTCGTCGACGGCGTGCGCACGCCCTTCGGCAAGGCCGGCCCCAAGGGCATCTACGCCGAGACGCGCGCCGACGACCTCGTCGTCCGCTGCATCCGGGA
The DNA here is from genome assembly GCF_005930495.1 of Modestobacter excelsi. GTDB lineage: Bacteria > Actinomycetota > Actinomycetes > Mycobacteriales > Geodermatophilaceae > Modestobacter > Modestobacter excelsi. The sequence goes on from NZ_SJEX01000047.1 coordinate 24,074, forward strand.
GCTGATGCGCCGCAACCCGGCCCTGCCGCCGGAGCGGGTCGACGAGGTCGCCATCGCCGCCACCACCCAGATCGGCGACCAGGGGCTGACCATCGGCCGCACCGCCGCCCTGCTGGCCGGGCTGCCGAAGTCGGTCCCCGGCTTCGCCATCGACCGGATGTGCGCCGGTGCGATGACCGCGGTGACCACCACCGCCAGCGGCATCGCGTTCGGTGCCTACGACGTCGCGATCGCCGGCGGGGTCGAGCACATGGGCCACCACCCGATGGGCGAGGGCGTCGACCCGAACCCGCGCTTCGTCAGCGAGAAGATCGTCGACGGCTCGGCCCTGGTCATGGGCTCGACCGCGGAGAACCTGCACGACCGCTTCCCGCACCTGACCAAGGAGCGCGCCGACGCCTTCGCGCTGGCCAGCCAGCAGAAGTACGCCAAGGCCGTCGCCAACGGCCGGATCGGCCCGGAGCTCGTGCCGGTCGCCACCCGCTCGGCCGAGGCCGGCTGGGGACTGGCCACCGTCGACGAACCGCCGCGGCCGGGCACCACGCTCGAGGGCCTGGCGACGCTGAAGACGCCGTTCCGCCCGCACGGGCACGTCACCGCCGGCAACGCCGCGGGGCTGAACGACGGCGCGACCGGCTGCCTGCTCGCCGCCGAGGACGTCGCGGTCGAGCTGGGGCTGAACGTCGGCATGCGGCTGGTCGGCTACGGCTTCGCCGGCGTCGAGCCCGAGGTGATGGGCGTCGGCCCGATCCCGTCCACGGAGAAGGCGCTGGCCAGCACCGGCCTGTCCATCTCCGACATCGGGCTGTTCGAGCTCAACGAGGCCTTCGCCGTCCAGGTGCTGGCCTTCCTGGACCACTACGGCATCGCCGACGACGACGAGCGGGTCAACCCGTGGGGCGGCGCGATCGCCGTCGGGCACCCGCTGGCCTCCTCCGGGGTCCGGCTGATGACCCAGCTGTCCCGGCAGTTCGCCGAGCGGCCGGACGTCCGCTACGGGCTGACCGCGATGTGCATCGGCATCGGCATGGGCGGCACCGTGATCTGGGAGAACCCGAACTGGGAAGGTGCTGCGACGTGAGTGCAGTGTTCGAGAACGAGGTCGTCACCACTGCGAAGGTCCGGTTCCTGCGGGTCCCCGGGGTGGCCGGGGAACTGGCGCTGATCACCCTGGACAACGGGCAGGACCACACCCGGCCGTCGACGTTCGGCCCCGGCGGGCTCGCCTCGCTGGACGCGGCGCTGGACGAGGTCGCGGCGCGCTCCCCGGCACCTGCGGCCATCGCCGTCACCGGCAAGCCGTTCGTCTTCGCCGTCGGCGCGGACCTCTCCGGTGTCCCGGCGATCACCTCGGGCGATGACGCCCGGGAGATCGCCGAGACCGGGCACCGGGTGTTCCGCCGGCTCAAGGACTCCGCCGTCCCGACGTTCGCCTTCGTCAACGGCGCGGCGATGGGCGGCGGCATGGAGCTGGCGCTGCACTGCCGGTACCGGACGATCGCCAGCACCGCCGTCGTCGCCTTCCCCGAGGTCTTCCTCGGCCTGGTGCCCGGCTGGGGCGGCACGCAGCTGCTGCCGGACCTCATCGGCATCGACGCCGCGGTCGGCGTGATCGTGGACGACGCGCTGGCGCAGAACAAGGTCACCCCGGGGCCGAAGGCAGCGAGGTCGGGGATCGCGGACGCGGTCTTCGAGCCGGCCGACTTCCTGGAGCGGTCGCTGGAGTGGGCGGCCGGCGTGCTCGCCGGCGAGGTGACCGTCAGCCGCACCCCGGTGGACACCGCAGCCTGGGACGACGCGATCGCCCGCGCCCGCGCGGTCGTCGCCGCCCGCACCCGGAACGCCTCGCCGGGCGCGCTGCGCGCCGTGGAGCTGCTCGACCTGGCCCGCGCGGGGGTGGGCGACGAGGCCTTCACCGCCGGCACCGCGGCCGAGGACGACGCGCTCACCGACCTGCTGATGAGCGACGAGCTGCGGGCCGGGCTGTACGCCTTCGACCTGGTCAACAAGCGGGCGCGGCGACCCGCCGGCGCGCCGGACCGGACGCTGGCGCGCACGATCACCAAGGTCGGCGTCGTGGGCGCCGGGCTGATGGCCTCCCAGCTCGCGCTGCTGCTCGTGCGCCGGCTGGAGGTGCCCGTCGTCCTCACCGACATCGATCAGGCGCGCGTGGACAAGGGCGTCGGCTACGTGCACGGCGAGCTGGACGGGCTGGCCGGCCGCGGGCGGCTGTCCCCCGACGCGCTCAACCGGCTCAAGGGCCTGGTCAGCGGCTCGCTGTCCAAGGACGTCTTCGCCGACGCCGACCTGGTGATCGAGGCGGTGTTCGAGGAGCTGTCGGTCAAGCAGCAGGTGTTCGCCGAGGTGGAGGCGGTGGTCTCCGCCGAGTGCGTGCTGGCCACCAACACCTCGGCGCTGTCGGTGACCGAGATGGCCGCCAAGCTGCAGCACCCCGAGCGGGTCGTCGGCCTGCACTTCTTCAACCCGGTCGCCATCCTGCCGCTGCTGGAGGTGGTGCGTGCCGAGCAGACCGACGACGCCACGCTGGCCACCGCCTTCGCCGCGGGCAAGCAGCTCGGGAAGAGCTGCGTGCTGGTCGCCGACGCCCCGGCGTTCGTGGTCAACCGGCTGCTCACCCGCTTCCTCGGCGAGGTCACCGCCGCGGTCGACGCCGGCACGCCGGTCGCCGTCGCGGAGACGGCGCTGGACCCCCTCGGCCTGCCGATGACGCCGTTCGAGCTGCTGTCGCTGGTCGGGCCGCCGGTGGCGCTGCACGTGGCCGAGCGGATGCACGAGGCGTTCCCCGACCGCTTCGGTGTCGGCGAGGGGCTCCGGCGGATGGTCGAGCTGGGCAAGACCTCGGTCTTCTCCGAGCCCGGCGTGATCGACCCGGAGCTGGCCGGCATCGACGCCGGCGACGCGCCCCTCACCGCGGAGCAGCTGCGGTCCAACGCCGAGCGGGCGCTGGCCGAGGAGATCCGGCTGATGCTCGACGAGGGCGTCGTCCAGGCGGTGCAGGACATCGACCTGGCCATGCTGCTGGGCGCCGGCTGGCCGTTCTGGCTGGGTGGCATCTCCGCCCACCTGGACCGGGCCGGCGTCTCCGAGGCGGTCACCGGGGAGCGGTTCCTCCCCCGCGGGGTGGCCTCCCTGCCCGCCTGACTCTCCGGGGTCGTGGATCAGGTGACCTGATCGAAGGCCGTCCCCCCGCACCAGCGTTGGTGCGGGGGGACGGCCATTGGTGCAGGAGGACGCGCCTCAGCTCGTGGTGAAGGACTGGCCGGTCTCGAGCAGCGTCTTGAGGTCGCTGAGGATCCACGGCCAGCCGCCACCGCCCATGTCGCCGAACTCGTTGTCGCCCGACGTCATCGCGGCCAGCGACGGCATGCCGCCCAGCTCGTGGACGACGGTGAGCCGGCAGACGCCGTCCTCACCGGGACCCTCGATCTCCCAGGTCAGCCGGCTGAAGCCCTCAGCGGCCGCGGTCGGGTCCATGAGCATCCGCCAGGTCTGCACCAGACGCCGCGGCGGGTCGATCTCCTGCACCTCGCCGTCCACGATGACCTCGGGCAGGTCCCAGCCCATGGCGGCGGAGGCCTGCTTCATCTGCTCGCTCGCGTGCGAGACGTACGAGCCACCCGGGCGCAGCTCGTAGTGCCCGGGTGCGCCGTAGCCGTAGCGACCGTTCCACTCCGGGTCGGTGATCGCCTGCCAAATCCGCTCCGGGGTGGCCTTGATGTACACGCGGTGCACCTGGGTGGTCCGCGCCGTCTCAGCGGTCGTCATCTTCGCTCTCCAACTCGTTCTTGAGGTCGACGAGCGCCGCGACGTGGCGCTCCGTGTACTTGTCGATCCACCGGTCGTGGACCATCCGGATGGGCACCGGGTCGAGGAAGTGCAACTTCTCCCGGCCCGACCTGCGGGTCACCACCAGCCCGGCGTCCTCGAGCAGGCGCAGGTGCTTCATGACGCCGAACCGCGTCATCTCCACCTCCGCCTCCAACTCGCCGAGGGTGCGGCCGTCGCGGGCGAACAACAGGTCGAGCAGGAACCGGCGGGTGGGGTCGGCCAGGGCCTTGAAGACCAGGTCGTCGTCCGCCATGCGCCGATCATATGTGACCAAAAGGTCACATGTCAACGGGGTCAGGAGCGGAGGACGTCGTAGCTCGAGTGGGTCGCCGTCGAGGTGGCGACCACGGTCCGCTGCACCAGCGTGCGCGGCGCCCCGCCGGTGAACAGGGGTGTGCCGGCGCCCAGCAGGACGGGCCCGAGGTGCAGCGTCAGCCCGTCGACCAGCCCCGACGACCGCCGAGCCGACGGTGGCGCCACCGCCCATGAGGACGACGTCAAGCTCCCTGCCGGTGCCCAGACCGTTGTCCGGCCGGGGTCGGGCCCGGTGACGAAGCCGTCGAGGGAGAACGGGATGTCCGCAATGATCCGGGTCATGCCACGGCAGACCCGGCCGGCCGAACTCATCGCCCCCGCGTCAGCGGAACTTGGCGGTGAGGCTGTCCATCGTGCGGTCCACCGTGGCCACCTTGAGGTGCGAGATGCCGCTCGTCGCGCCCGCGGCCAGCATCGCCTCGTGCGCGGCGCGGAGGGTCGCCCAGACGGCGTCCGCGTCCCCCTCGAGCGTGGTGCCGAGCGCACCGACCTCGTGGCGGAGCCCGGAGCCCTGGATGACCGCGATGGCCGCCTCGACGTGGGCGTGCGGGTCGTCCGGGGTGCCCGGAGGGGACGGCGCCACCTGGATCTCCGCGATGATCACTGCTGGCCCTCGGCCCGCTGCGGGACCTCGGGGGCGGTGGCCGAACGGTCGGCGACCCGGGCGGCCCACTCGACGATCCGGCGGGCGACGTCCTGCTCGGTGAGGCCGACGTCGGCCAGCACCTGCCCGCGGCTGCCGTGGTCGAAGAACCGCTGCGGCAGGCCGAGCGTGCGCACCGGCACGTCGTGGTCGGCGTCCTGCAGCGCCTGGGACAGCATCGACCCCACACCACCGGTCCGGCCGCCGTCCTCGACGGTGACCACCAGCCGGTGGCCGGCGGCCAGCGCCACGAGCTCCTCGGACACCGGGAGCACCCAGCGCGGGTCGACGACGGTGACCTCGATGCCGTGGTCGGCGGCCCGCTCGGCGACGGCCAGGCACATCGGCACCAGCGAGCCGACGGCGACCAGCAGCACCTCCGGGGTCGCTCCCCGGCGCAGCACGTCGACCCGGCCGCGGCGTTCCAGCGCCGGCACCTCGACCGGCAGCGCGCCCTTGGGGAACCGGATGACGGTCGGGCCGTCGGTGACCGCCACCGCTTCCCGCAGCGCCTCCCGCAGGGTGGACTCGTCCCGCGGGGCGGCCAGCTGGAGGCCGGGCACGATCGAGCAGATCGACATGTCCCACATGCCGTTGTGCGAGGCACCGTCGGAGCCGGTGACGCCCGCGCGGTCCAGCACGACGGTGACCGGCTGGCGGTGCAGCGCGACGTCCATCAGCAGCTGGTCGAAGGCGCGGTTGAGGAACGTCGAGTAGATCGCGACGACGGGGTGCAGCCCGGCCATGCCGAGGCCGGCGGCCGAGGTGAGCGCGTGCTGCTCGGCGATCCCGACGTCGAAGGTGCGCTCCGGGAAGCGCTCGGCGAAGGACGCCAGGCCGGTCGGGTGCAGCATCGCGGCGGTGATCGCCACGACGTCGGAGCGCTCGTTGCCGATCCGGACCAGCTCGTCGGAGAAGACGTCGGTCCACTCCGGCCCGGCCGCCGCCGAGGACAGCCCGCTGTCGGGCTCGAAGACGCCGGTGGAGTGCCAGGCGTCGACGGTGTCCGTCTCGGCCGGCGGGTAGCCGAAGCCCTTGGTGGTGACGGCGTGCACGATCACCGGCCCGCCGAAGGACCGGGCCCGGCGGAGCGCGGACTCCATCATCGCCACGTCGTGGCCGTCGACCGGGCCGACGTACTTCATGCCGAGGTCCTCGAACATGCCCTGCGGGCTGAGGACGTCCTTGAGGCCCTTCTTGATCGCGTGCAGCGCGTCGTAGAGGGTCGTGCCGACGACCGGCGCCTTGTGCAGCGCCTGCCGGACGGCGGCCAGCGCGTCCTCGTAGCCGGGCCGCAGCCGCAGCGTGGCCAGGGCGTCGGCGACGCCGCCGATGGTCGGTGAGTACGAGCGGCCGTTGTCGTTGACCACGATGACGACGGGGCGGTCCTGCGCAGCGGCGATGTTGTTCAGCGCCTCCCAGGCCATGCCGCCGGTGAGCGCGCCGTCGCCGATGACGGCGACGACCGGACGCGGGTCGCCTCGGACGGCGAAGGCCTTGGCCAGCCCGTCGGCGTAGGACAGCGACGTCGAGGCGTGGCTGTTCTCGACCCAGTCGTGCTCGCTCTCGGCGCGGCTGGGGTAACCGGACAGGCCGCCGCGCTGGCGGAGCTGGGCGAACCCGTCCAGCCGGCCGGTGAGCAGCTTGTGCACGTAGGCCTGGTGCCCGGTGTCGAAGACGATCGGCTCGCGCGGGGACTCGAAGACCCGGTGCAGCGCGATGGTCAGCTCGACCGTGCCCAGGTTCGGGCCCAGGTGACCGCCGGTCTTGGCGACGCTGGTGACCAGGGCGTCCCGGATCTCCGCGGCGAGCGCGGGCAGCTGGTCGGGCGCCAGGGCCCGGAGGTCTGCGGGCCCGGTCAACGAGCGGAGCAACGACACGACGGAGCAGGGTCCTCTCGAGGTCGGCGGCGTCAGGGAGGGCGCAACCGGTGGGAAGACCCACTGTAACTGCGAACCGGCGACCTGCCCTGACGAGCGGGGACGCTCAGAGCCGGGGCACCCACCGTTCGCCGCGCAGCGCTCCGGCGACCACCTCCACGCCACGGGCCGCCCGGGTCAGCCGGGCGCCCTCCCGCTCGTAGGCGCTGATCGCCGCCTCCATCGCGTCCGGCGGCAGCTGGTCGGCCAGCTCGACGCGCACCGTTCGCCAGCCCGCGCGGGCCGCCTCCAGCCCCGCGGCGACGTGGTCGGCGGCGAACCGGGCGAGCAGCACCGGGTACCGCCGCAGCACCTCGTGCGCCCGGTAGTCGTGCGGTACGAGGTCGTACAGCCACGCGACCGCCGTGCGCTCCCAGTCCGGGGCGCCGGGCGGCGCGACCTCGTCCGGCCAGCCCGGGGGCAGTGACACGTCCACCCGGTCAGTGTGGGCCCCCACCGGCGGCTGCTCGACACCGGATCGCACACGTGTTCGATCCGTGACCCGCCGGTGCCGCGCTGTGCGGCCCCGGCTGTCAGCAGCCGGCGGGGCAGTGCAGGTGGGTCAGCCGGAACAGCCGGTCCGACGAAGCGGGCACGGTCGGCGACGGTGTGCAGGTGCTCTTCCGGCGGCACGGGCATGGTCGGGAGGATTCAGCGCGGCCACGACGCGGGCCCGTTGGTTCCAGCACGCCGGGGTTCCGGCACTCCCCCGGGTCAGGCGGGGACGAGCAGCGCCACGCACTCCACGTGCGCGGTCATCGGGAAGCAGTCGAACGCCCGCAGGGCCTCGAGCCGGTACCCGGCGTCGGCCAGGACGGCGACGTCCCGGGCCAGCGCCGCAGGGTCGCACGCCACGTAGACGACCGCCCGGGGCGCGGCACCGGCGATCACCCGGCTCACCTCGCGGCCGGCACCGGCGCGCGGCGGGTCCAGGACGACGACGTCGGGCCGGCCCAGCTCGCCCAGCAGCTCGGTGAGCCCCGGGGCGTCGACGTCGCCCTGCCACACCTCGGCCTGCGGCAGGTCGGCGAGGTTCGCGTCGGCCGCCGCGCACGCCGCGGCGTCGGACTCCACGCACACCACCCGGCCCTCGGCGCCGACCCCGGGGGCCAGCGCACCGCCGAACAGGCCCGCGCCGGCGTAGAGGTCGAGCACCGTCTCCCCCGGCCGCACGCCGGCGACGGCCGACACCGCTCCGACCAGGGCGTCGGCTGCGGCCGGGTGCACCTGCCAGAAGCCGGTGCCCTCGACCTCCCAGTCGCGCCCACCCGCCGAGCGCTGCGCCCGCCCGCCCGGCTCCTCCGGGACATCGGCGCCGGGCCGCAGCACCCGGGTCGAGGTGGCCTGCCCCCGTCGGTCCAGCCGCGTCGTCGTCACCACCCCGGCCGAGTCGACGGCGACGTCCACGGCGCCGGCACCCGGCCAGCGCCTGCCGAGCACGGCGGCAGCCGCGGGCTCGACGGTGATCGGGCAGTCGTCGAGCGGCACGACGTCGTGCGAGCGGTGCCGGCGCAGCCCGGGGGCACCGGTCCGGTCGACGGCGAACCGCGCCCGGGACCGCCAGCAGAGCGGCCCGCCGGGCAGCGCCTCCACCGTGACGGGCAGGTCCACCCCGGCCAGCCGGGACAGCTGCTCCCGGACGACGGCGGCCTTGAGGGCCAGCTGGCCGGCGTGGCTGACGTGCTGCCAGTCGCAGCCGCCGCACTTCCCGGGCCCGCTGTAGGGGCAGGGCCGCTCGATCCGGTCCGGCGCGGCCTCGAGCACCTCGACGGCGTCGGCACGGCAGAACCCCGCGTGCCGGTCCTCGGTCACCTCGACGACCACCCGCTCGCCCGGCAGCGTGTGCCGCACGAAGACCACCCGGCCCTCGTGCCGGGCCACGCAGTGCCCACCGTGCGCCACCGGCCCCACGGCCACCTCGAACCGCTGGCCGAGCCAGTTCGGCCCCCGTTCAGCAGCCCGCCGCGAGCGTGCGAGTGGTGGGGGGAAGGGGGATCCGTCGTCAGCCATAGGGGGTCTGCTCCGCCTCGTCGGTCAGGCCGCGGCGCAGGTCGCCCGGCGCGGGCCCCGATCCGTCGATCCTGTGGTCCCGGTCCAGCGAGCTCTCCAGCTGCCACGGCACGCTGGTGATCATCACGCCGGGCTGGAACTGCAACCGGGTGCGCAGCCGCAGCGCGCTCTGGTTGTGCAGCAGGTTCTCCCACCAGTGCCCGACGACGTACTGCGGCACGAAGACCACGACCAGCTCCCGCGGGCTGGACCGGCGGATGTCCCGGACGAAGTCGAGCACCGGCCGGGTGATCTCCCGGTACGGGGAGTCGATGACGGTCAGCGGCACCGGGATGTCGTAGCGCTCCCAGTCGGTCTGCAGCGCCCGGGTGTCGGCGTCGTCGACGTTGACGGTGAGCGCGGTCAGCACGTCGGGCCGGGTCGCCCGGGCGAAGGCCAGCGCGCGCAGCGTCGGCTTGTGCACCTTGGACACCAGCACGACGGCGTGCACCTTGCTGGGCTTCAGCCGCACGTCGCTGTCGGGCACGAGCTGGGCGGCGACGTGGGAGTAGTGCCGGTTGATCGACCGCATGAGCAGGAAGATCAGCGGCATCGCGGCAATCACGATCCACGCGCCGCCGACGAACTTGGTCACCACGACGATCACCAGGACGACGGTGGTCAGCGACCCGCCGATGGCGTTGATCACCCGCGAGCGCTGGACCCGCCGCCGCGCCAGCGGGTCCGTCAGGCTGCGCAGCTCCCGGTTCCAGTGCCGCACCATGCCCCACTGGCCGATCGAGAAGCTGGTGAAGACGCCCACGATGTACATCTGGATCAGCTTCGTGGAGTCGGCGTCGAAGACGACCAGCAGCAGGACGGCGAACCCGGCCAGCAGCAGGATGCCGTTGCTGTAGACGAGCTTGTCCCCGCGCGTGTGCAACTGGCGGGGCATGAACCGGTCCTGCGCCAGCACCGAGCCGAGCAGCGGGAAGCCGTTGAAGGCGGTGTTGGCGGCCAGGATGAGGACCAGCGCCGTGGCCGCCTGGATGTAGTAGAAGCCGATCGAGTCGGGGCCGCCGAACGTCGCCGCGGCGACCTGGGCGACGACGGTGCGCTGCGGTTCGGTGGTGCAGTTGGCGAACCCGATCAGGTCGCAGGTGTTCTCGACGTACTTGACGTCGGAGAGCAGGGCCAGCGCGGTCACCCCGGCGAACATCAGCGCGGCGATGCCGCCCATGAGCGCCAGCGTGGTGGCCGCGTTCCTGCTCTTCGGCGGGCGGAAGGCCGGCACGCCGTTGGCGATCGCCTCCACCCCGGTCAGCGCGGTGCAGCCGGAGGCGAACGCGCGCAGGGCGAAGAAGACCAGCGCCAGCCCGGCCAGCTGGCCGTAGCCGGACTCGGGCTCGATGCCGTAGCCCGCGCTCTCGGCGACCACCCGGTCGTCGAGCACGAAGTCGCGGAGCAGCCCGGTGGCGATCATCACCACGATGCCGCCGATGAACAGGTACGTCGGGACGGCGAAGGTCTTCCCGGACTCCCGCACCCCGCGGAGGTTCGCCGCCACCAGCAGCGCGATCAGGGTGATCGCGATGCCCAGCCGGTGCTCGTCCAGCCCGGGGAACGCCGAGATGATGTTGTCGGTGCCGGAGCTGACCGACACCGCGACCGTGAGCACGTAGTCGGTGAGCAGCGCGCTGGCCACCACCAGTCCGGCGAACTGCCCGTGGTTCTTCATCGCGACCTCGTAGTCGCCGCCGCCCGAGGGGTAGGCGTGCACCACCTGGCGGTAGGACAGCACCACCACGGTGAGCAGCAGGACCACGGCCGCGGCCAGCCACGGGGCGAGGAAGAGGAACGACGTCCCGGCCAGCGTGAGGATCAGCAGGATCTCCTGCGTCGCGTAGGCGACGGAGGACAGCGGGTCGCTGGCGAAGATCGGCAGGGCGAGGTGCTTGGGCAGCAGCGACTCCCCCGCCTTGTCACTGCGGACGGGGCGGCCGAGGACGAGACGCTTCGGGAGTTGTCCGAGGTCGGACAGGGTCGGCACGGCGGCGATGGTACGGACGTCGGAGCCCCCGGTGCGCCGACACGGGGCAACCTCCCTCACAGCAGCACCCGGACGGGTGTCCGGTGCGCCCGGCGGCGGATCCCGGGCCCTCCGCCGGGTGTACGTTCGCGCGCGGTGGGCCCCGCCGGGCGCGGGGCGGCACGCTCCTCGGACTGACCGACAGACAGGGTGGAACAGGTGCACGTGGTCGTGATGGGCTGCGGCCGCGTCGGCTCGCAGATCGCCCGGCGGTTGGAGGCGATCGGCCACAGCGTCGCGGTCATCGACCAGGACGCCGAGGCCTTCCGCCGGCTCGGCCCGGAGTTCGGCGGCCGCCAGGTGACCGGCCTGGGCTTCGACCGGCAGACCCTGCTGGACGCCGGGATCGACTCCGCCGGCGCCTTCGCGGCGGTGAGCAGCGGCGACAACTCCAACATCATCAGCGCCCGGGTCGCCCGGGAGACCTTCGGCGTCGAGCACGTCGTCGCCCGCATCTACGACTCCAAGCGGGCCGAGGTCTACGAGCGGATGGGCATCCCGAGCGTCGCCACCGTGCCCTGGACGGTCAGCCGGCTGCTGCGCGAGCTGCTGTCGGTCAAGGTCTCCGAGATCTGGCGCGAACCGACCGGCAAGGTCCTGCTCATGCGGGTCACCGTGACCGACGGCTGGGTCGGCCGCCCGCTCACCGAGCTGGAGAAGGCCTCCGGCGCCCGGGTGGCGTGGCTGGTCCGCTTCGGCGAGGCCCAGCTGCCCACCGCGACCACCGTGCTGCAGACCGGTGACCACCTGGCCGTGGCCACCACCGACGAGAACACCGACCGGGTGCACCTGGCCGTCGAGCAGGGACCGTCGGGAGGGCAGCACTGATGCGCGTGGCCATCGTGGGCGCCGGCGCGGTCGGCCGCTCCATCGCCGCGGAGCTGATCGGCAACGGCCACGCCGTCATGCTCATCGAGAAGAACGGCTCCCGGGTCAAGCCCAAGGCGGTGCCCGGCGCGGAGTGGGTCCAGGCGGACGCCTGCGAGGTCACCTCCCTGGAGGAGGCGCAGCTGGCCAGCTGCGACGTCGTCATCGCCGCCACCGGCGACGACAAGGCCAACCTGGTCGTCTCGCTGCTGGCCAAGACCGAGTTCGCGGTCAACCGGGTGGTCGCCCGGGTCAAGGACCCGCGCAACGAGTGGCTGTACACCGAGGCGTGGGGCGTGGACGTCGCCGTCTCCACCCCGCGGGTGCTCGCCGCCCTCGTGGAGGAGGCGGTGACCGTCGGCGACGTCGTCCGGCTGATGAGCTTCCGCAAGGGCGCGGCGAACCTGGTGGAGATCACCCTCGCCGAGGACACCCCGTGGGTGGGCCGGCCGGTGCGTGACGTGCCGCTGCCGCGGGAGACGGTGCTGACCACCATCCTGCGCGGCGAGCGGGTCATCAACCCCGACCCCGACGAGCCGCTGGAGGCCGGGGACGAGCTGCTGTTCGTCACCCACGGCGACATCGAGGAGCAACTGCAGCAGGTCATGTGCCCCGACGGGATGTGTTGAGAGGACCCCTGCACGTGCGCTAGGCGGCGGGGCGCTCCTCTGCGCCGGGCTCGTCCGCAGCGGGTTCCTCGGCGCGGTGGCGGTGGAGCCGGGAGACCACCCAGAGGGTCACCACCAGCTCGACCGCGGTGAGCGGCAGGCCGAGCACCAGGGACGACGTCCCGAGCAGGCCGACGGAGTCGCGCAGGTACAGGACCCACTGGACGACGGCACGGAGCAGGAACACCCCACCCCACAGCACGGTGAGCCAGCCGTAGGCGCGCAGCACCCGCGGGTCGTCACGCCAGTGCTGCTCGGCCGGCGCGTCCGGCTCGCGCTCCGCCCCGGCCTCCGCGCCGGTGGACGCCTCGGCCGGCTGCGCCCGCAGCCGGTTGCGCAGCGAGGGCAGCCGGTGACCGGACATGGCGCCGAGGTGGCTGGGCGCGAGGAACTCCGCGACCACCCCGACCAGCGGCCAGCGCACCAGCAGCGAGCCCAGCAGGACGACGCCGATGGCGGCGTTGCGGACGATGCCGAGCACGAAGAAGTCGCGCGCCTCACCGGTGCGCGCGGCGATCACCACGGCCACGGCGACCGCGAACAGGCCGCTGATCGCCTGCTGGATGCTCTCCTTGCGGACCAGCCGCAGCAGGAAGACCAGCACCGCGGCGACGACGGCCGCCCAGATGCCGACGGTGAGCCCGCCGATGCCGTTGGCGACGATGAAGGCGATGGTCGGCAGCGAGGCGTCGACCATCCCGCGCCAGCCACCCAGCTGGTCCAGCACCAGGTGGCGGTCGAAGGTCATGCCCCCGCCCTGCGACGTCCCACCCGGTGACGTCCCGCTCACCGCAGGCTCCCCCCGTGCCGCCCCGGTGCGCCCGAGGTCACCCGGCGCTCAGCTCGTACCAGGGGTTGTAGATGACCCGACGGCCCTCGAAGGCCGCGAACCGGCCGCGGGCGGTGAGCCGGCGACCGGGCTCGATCCCCGGGATGCGGCGCCGGCCGAGCCAGACGAGGGTGACCGAGCCGGAGCCGTCGAACAGCTCGGCCTCCAGGGTCGGCACCGTCTCGCGGGGGGTGTAGACGACCGACTTCAGCCGGCCGGTGACGGTGACCACCTGCCCCTTGCGGCAGGCGCTCAGCGGCGCGCAGCCGGCCGAGGCGACGTCGGACTGCAGCTCCTCGGCATCGACGGTCTGGTCGTCGGCGGTCAGCTTCTGCAGCTTGCGGGACAGCCAGCCGCGGGCGCCGGGCTGCGCGCCCTGCCCTGCTGCGCTGTCGGTCCTGGTGGTGGTCACGATCCCAGGGTAGTGCTGTCCAGGGCGGCTGGGCGGCGTGCGGTCAACCACTCCAGGGTGCGTCGCCACGCCTCGCCGGCGACGTCGATCACCACCATGTGGTCACCCGGCACGACGGTCACCTCGACCCGGTCGCCGGCGGCTGCGGCGGCCGCCGCGTACCGCTCGCTCTGGTCCAGCGGGACGGTGGTGTCCGCCTCCCCGTGCACGCACAGCACCGGTACGCCGGTGGGCAGCAGCCGCACCGGGTCGGCGGCTGCGTAGCGGTCCGGCAGCTCCTCCGGCGACCCGCCGAGGAACTCCACGGCCGCCCCGCTGCCCAGGTCCGCGGCGACCGCGGCCGTCAGGTCCAGCACCCCGGCCTGGGACACCGCGGCGGTGACCGCCACCCGGGGAGCAGCGCCCGGCGCGCCTGCGGGCAGCCGGCTCCGCCCGGCCGCCCAGGCCGCGAGGTGCCCGCCGGCGGAGTGGCCGACCACGGTCACGTCGGTGAGGTCCAGCCGGGCGGCGACGTCCTCCTCCAGCAGGCCGGCGTCGGCGAGGGCGTCGATCGCGGCAGCGACGTCCTCGAGGGTGGTGGGCCAGCCCCCACCGGCGCCGACCCGGCGGTACTCCACGGCGACCGCCGCCCAGCCGCGGGCGGCCAGGTCGGCGGCGAGCGGGCGGGCCAGCTCGACGCCGTAGCGGGCGCGCCAGAAACCGCCGTGCAGGACGACCACCACCGGCGCCGGGCCCTCGCCGGCCGGCAGCGAGACCTCCAGGAACTGGTCGGGGCCGGGACCGTAGCCGGTGACCACCGGGCCGGTCACGCCGCACCGCCGCTCGGCGGGGTCACGGTGCCACCCGGACGACCGGCGGCCTGCTGCCGGGCGACCTGGGCGGCGGCCTGCGGCGGCAGGGTCAGCGGCAGCTGGTCGCGCACCGGCATGGCCGCCGCCCCACGGACGACGACGACCGCCCGGAACGCCTCCTCCAGTGCGGTCGCCTGCTCCGGGTCGGCGGCCGCCGGTCCGGTGAGCATGCCGCGCAGGAACCAGCGCGGGCCGTCGACGCCGAGGAAGCGGGCCGGCCGGCGCACCGGCCTGGGCGGGGCCGTGGCGCCCGGCTGCGCCGGGCCGGGCAGCAGCACGGTGCCGGCCAGCTCGGTGCCGAAGGGGCCCTCGACCTCCGTGAGGGACGCGCCCTGACCGCTGGCAGTCCGCGCCAGCTCCGCGCGCACCTCGTCCCAGAGGCCGCCCGCGCGGGGCGCGGCGAAGACCGACAGCTGCAGCATCGACTCCCCCGACCGCAGGCTCGCCCCGACCACCTGCTGCTGGGGGTTGACGTCCACCCGCAGCTCCATGCCGCTCAGCGCGGGCAGTCGCAGCGCACCCAGGTCGATCCGGGCGAGCCCGTCCGCCGGGGCGTCCGCGACGTCCCAGGGGCCGTCGGTCTCGGTCTCCTCGCGCTGCCGCACCTGCGGCTCGGGAGGGACCCCGCGCTCACGCAGGCTCCGGTCGATGCGGTTGCGCCGGCGTCCGAACGGCATGTCAGACCCGTCCTTCCAGTGCTGGGGGAGAGGGTGCGGCGAGCACCGCCGCGCCGCCCGTGGAACCGTGCCCGCCGCTGCCCCGGTCGCTGCCCGGCAGCTCGGCGACCGGCACGAACCGGGCCCGCACGACCGGCTGGACGACGAGCTGGGCGACCCGGTCCCCCCGGCGCAGCCGGATGGTGGACACCGGGTCCAGGTTGACCAGGTTGACCTTGATCTCGCCGCGGTAGCCGGCGTCGATCGTGCCCGGTGCGTTGACCAGGCTGAGACCCAGCCGGTGCGCCAGACCCGAGCGCGGGTGCACGAACCCGGCGAACCCCTCGGGGATGGCCACCGCGACCCCGGTGCCGACCAGGGCCCGCTGGTGCGGTGCGAGCTCCACGTCCTCGGCCACGCACAGGTCGGCCCCGGCGTCGCCGGGCAGCGCGTACGCGGGCAGCGCCGCGTCCGGTCCGCTCAGCAGCACCGGCACGTCGACCGCCGCGACGGCCGGCGCCGCGGGATCGGAGGAGGCAACGGGCACGGCGGCGAGGCTAGCCGCGCCGCCCGGGTCGGTGGAGGGCAGCCGGAGCCGGGTCAGTGCGGCAGGGAGGACGGCGGCAGCCCGAGCTCGTCGCGCAGCTTGTCGGCGAGGACGGTGGTCGCCTTCTTGTTGGCGCGCGCGGCGAGCGTGGCCCCCAGGAGCAGCGGCGCCATGGACGTCGTGCTGCGGGCCAGCCGCCGGGTCACCTGGCGGCGCATCGCCGCGGCGGTGGCCGTGCTGATGACGCCGAACAGCCCGCCGGAGCCGGTCCGGCCCACGGGCCGCTGGGTGGTCCAGCTGGTCAGGTAGGCCCGGGCCCGCCCCGCGGGGTCACCGGGGGCGCGCTGGCCGGCCAGCTCGTGGAGCTCCCCCACCAGGACGACCTCGACAGCTGCGACCAGGACCGTCTGCGCGCCGAGCTCCAGCGGGACGGCGATCAGCGAGGGCGGGGCGAACCACTGCGCGGCCGTGAGCCCACCGGCTGCCGCGCCGATGCCGCCGGTCAGCCTGGTGGCCCGGGCGACGAGGGCGTCGGCGATCTCGGCGTCGGAGGAGCCCGGGTAGGCCCGGCGCAGCCGGTCGCGGTCCCGGATCGGCAGGCGGGGGGCGGCGGCGTCGAGCAGGTCGGTCAGCACCCCGCCCGGCGCGGCGCTCCGCTGACCGCCCGTGCCGGTGGACGTGCTCGTCCGCTCCTCGCCGCTGGGGTTGGCGGCCGAGCGGGCAGCGGCGGCAACGGCGGAGATGACGTCGGTGAGCACGCCGGAGGCTGCCCGGGCACCGGCGGTCGTGCGCCGGGCTCCGGTCGGCTGGTCGGCCGTGGCGTCCCGGCCGAGCAGCCCGGCGACGGCGTCGGCCAGCGCGCGGGCAGCCGGACCGAGGCCGGTGTCGCCCCCGACGACCTCGCCCTCGACCGCTTCCACGGGCCGGGGCGGTGGCACGTCCCGAGGCTGTGCCGACCTGCGCGACTGCTCCGTCATCGAGTTCCCTCCGTCAGTGACCCGTACCCAGGACGGTTCCCCTCCCAC
>NZ_SJEX01000048.1 GCF_005930495.1 Modestobacter excelsi
GTCGTCGGGCACGTAGGACCGGGGCACCTGGACGGTGCGCCCGTCCGAGGTGGTCACCGGGACCGTGCCGCCGGCGTCCCGCGGCAGCGCCGCGTTGACGCCCAGGAGCAGCACGAACAGGCAGCCGATCACCAGCGTCGAGGTGCGGGCGCGGCCGACCCGGGACGGGATGTGCTGCCACACCCGTGCGCGGCGGGTGGCCGGCGCGGTGACGACCGTCGGCTGCTCGAGCGTGGGCTGCGGCAGCACCGTCGTGGGGTGCTCGTCCGGCGAGGGCCTGGTCATGCGCCACCTCCACTGCGTGCCCGGTCCTCGGCGAGCGCCTCGTCCTGCACGTCGTCGTCCTGGGCGGCCGTGGCGCGCAGCGACACGCCCTCGCGGGACAGCGCCAGCGCCACCCGGGCGCGCAGGTCCCGCCCGACCTCGAACTGCTTGCCCGGCAGGGTCCGGGCGACGATCCGCAGGTTGACCTCGTCCAGCGCCAGGCTCTCCACGCCCATCACGCTGGGCGGGTCGAGCAGCAGCCGGTGCAGCCGCTCGTCGTCGAAGGCGCGCTTGCCGACGTCGCGGAGCACCGCCTGGACGCGGGTGACGTCGGTCGTCGCCGGCACCGGGACGTCGACCACGGCACGGGCCCAGTCGCGGGACAGGTTGACCACCTTGACGATCTGCCCGTTGGGGACGATCACGACCTCACCGTTGACCGAGCGCAGCCGGGTGATCCGCAGGTTGACGTCCTCCACTGTGCCTTCTGCGGGGTCGCCACCGCCGACCACCTGGATGGCGACGACGTCACCGAAGCCGTACTGCCGCTCGGTGATCAGGAAGAAGCCGGCGAGCACGTCGCCGACGATCCGCTGCGCGCCGAACCCCAGACCCACACCCAGCACGGTGGCCGGCGCGACCAGGCCGGTGACCGGCACGCCCAGCCGCTCCAGCACGAAGAAGATGGTGACCGACCAGATCATCACGATCGCCGCCCAGGTCAGCACCTGGGTCAGCGAGTGCCGGTGCTTGGCCGCCTCGGACCGCACCAGCGCGTCCGAGCCGGTCGCGGTGGCGTCGATCCGGTCGGTGATCCGCCGGCCGAGCCAGCTCACGAACCGGGCGAGCAGCACCGCGCCGAGGATGATCAGGAGCGCTTCGAGGCCCGGCCCGCGCAGCCAGTCGAGGATGTCGTCCATCGGCCTCCAGTGTGCCCGCTGGCCCCGGCAGGGCCGCGCCGGGGTGGCGGCCTGCGGTGACTGACAGTCATGGACTTGTGATCATCTCCGGTTTGCGGTGCCCGCCGACCGGGCGCACGGTGGTCTTCGGGCGTCGTCTCAGCCCGCGGACGGCGCCCGACGCCACGCATGACGAACGGAAGGGGAGGCGCCCGACCTGCGGGCCGCCACACGACTGTGAGCACATCCTCTGCACCACCCGGCCGCGGGCACCGCGGCCCGATGAGCAAGCGTCATCACGGCGGCGGGGTCCACCCCGCGCTGGCCCACCCGCCCACCTCGGCCGCCGAGGGGACCGGCCGGCTGGACGTCGTCGTCTTCGGCGTCGCGGCGGTCATCGCGCTCGCCTTCGTCGCCTGGGGCTTCCTGACCCCCAGCGGACTCGGCAGCGCCAGCGGCAGCGCGCTGACCTGGATCGAGACCAACCTGGGCTGGCTGTTCGTGGTCCTCGCCTCGGGGTTCGTCGTCTTCGTCCTCTGGCTGGCTGCGAGCCGCTACGGGCGCATCCCGCTGGGCCGGGACGGCGAGGAGCCGGAGTTCCGGACGATCTCGTGGATCGCCATGATGTTCAGCGCCGGCATGGGCATCGGGCTGATGTTCTACGGCGTCAGCGAGCCGCTGTCCCACTACGTGTCACCGCCCCCGGGCACGGTCGACGGCTCGACGCCGGAGGCCGCCCGGACGGCGATGGCCACCACGCTCTTCCACTGGACGCTGCACCCGTGGGCGATCTACGCCGTCGTCGGGCTGGCGATCGCCTACGGCACCTTCCGCCGCGGCCGCCGCCAGCTGATCAGCGCCGCGTTCCTCCCGCTCATCGGCCGTCGCCGCGCGGAGGGCCCGGCCGGCCGGGTCATCGACGTCCTGGCGATCTTCGCCACCCTGTTCGGCTCCGCCGCCTCGCTGGGCCTGGGCGCCCTGCAGATCGGCAGCGGCATGGAGATCCTCGGCTGGGCCGGCAGCGTCGGCAACGGTGTGCTGGTCGCGATCATCGCGGTGCTCACCGCGGCGTTCGTCGCCTCCGCCGTCTCCGGCGTCGCCAAGGGGATCCAGTGGTTGTCCAACACCAACATGGTGCTGGCGGTCGTGCTCGCGGTGTTCGTCTTCGTCGCCGGGCCGACGGTGTTCATCCTCAACCTGCTGCCCGAGGCCATCGGCGCCTACTTCTCCGACCTGGGCGAGATGGCCGGCCGCACCGAGGCCTCCGGCGGGGACGCGATGGCGACCTGGCTGCGCGGGTGGACGGTCTTCTACTGGGCCTGGTGGATCAGCTGGACGCCGTTCGTCGGGCTGTTCATCGCCCGGATCAGCCGTGGCCGGACCATCCGGCAGTTCGTCACCGGCGTGCTGCTGGTGCCCAGCGTGGTCAGCCTGGTCTGGTTCGCGGTCTTCGGCGGGGCCGGCATCGCCGCCCAGCGGGACGGCGCCGACGTCGCGGGCCAGGCGACGAGCGAGGGGCAGCTGTTCGGCGTGCTCCAGCAGTACCCGCTGGCCACGGCGATGACGGTGCTCGTCATGGTGCTCGTGGCGATCTTCTTCGTCTCCGGTGCCGACGCCGCCTCGATCGTGATGGGCTCGCTGTCCGAGCGGGGCACCTTGTCGCCGAGCCGCGGGGTCGTCGTCTTCTGGGGCGTCGTGATGGGTGCGGTCGCGGCGATCATGCTGCTGGTCGGCGGGGACGACGCCCTCACCGGGCTGCAGAACCTGACGATCATCGCCGCGCTGCCGTTCGCGCTGGTGATGGTGGGCATGGCCGTCGCCCTGGCCAAGGACCTCCGCTCCGACCCCGCGGTGCTGCGCCGGGCCTACGCCAACGAGGCGGTCGAGCAGGCCGTCGTCGACGGCATCACCCGGCACGGCGAGGACTTCCAGCTGGTGGTCGAGCCGACGGCCGTCGACCCGAACCGGGCACAGCCGCTGCCGGAGGAGGACCCGGTTCACGCCCGGGACGACGTCCCGGCCGGGCGGCCGCAGGACCCGCGCGACTGACCGCCCCACCGGCTGGTGCCGGTGGGGCGGGAGGGGCGCGCGGAGGTGTGCAGCTCCACATCGCCCGTGGACTGCCGATGGGGGATCCGAGAACCGCCAGTTCTCGTCCACCCCTGAGGAGCCCGACCATGACCCGTGACCAGTCCTCCCCCGCGACGGACGACGCCGTGCGCACCGGCTCCGGGCTCCGCTGGGCAGCCGACCGCCCGGTCGGGGTCAAGATCGGCGCGACGGTGGGCGTGCTGGGGCTGGTCGCCGTCGGGCTGACCACGCTGGCGACGGTGCGGATGGGGGACCTCAGCGACCAGCAGGACGTCCTGTACGCCGAGAGCGTGCAGCCGCTCACCGAGCTGAGCGGCATCCAGCGCTCCTTCCAGGGCGACCGGGCGCGCTACATCACCTACCCGCAGGTGGACGCCGCCGGCCGGCAGGCCCTCGTCACCGAGCTGGCCGAGCGGCAGGCCACGCTGCAGTCGCAGCTCAACGGCTACGAGCCGCTGGCCACCTCGCCGGCGGCCTTCGCGACGCTCACCGGCGACCTGGACGCCTGGTACGCCGTCGCCACCGGCCAGCTCGTCCCCGCGGCCGACGCGGCGACTGCCGCGGACACCGCCGCGGCTGCGGCGCTGGCCGGCACCTCCCGGAGCGCGCTGGCCACGGCCGCCGGCGCGAGCGCCGCCGCCTCCCAGGCCGACGCCGTGGTCGGCGGCGTCCTGACCGGCGCCCTGCAGGACGCGACCGACGTGCTGATGGACGACCTGCAGACCGAGCTCGACGCGCAGACCGCCGGCGCCGCGGCGGTCAACGACGCCGGCAACGCGGACGCCGCCAGCGCCACCCGGCTGCTGTGGGTGGTCCTGGCGCTGAGCCTGCTGGTGGCCGGGGCGCTCGCGATCTGGCTGATCCGGCAGATCACCGGGACGGTCGCCAGCGTGGGCCGGACCATCGAGGCGATGGCCCGCGGCGACCTCACCGTGCAGCCCGAGGTGCGCTGCACCGACGAGCTCGGCCGGATGGCGGCCTCGCTGGCCCGCGCCCAGGCGCACCTGCGGACCGTGCTGGCCGGCGTCGCTGCCTCCTCGGACGCCGTCGCCGCGGCGTCGGAGGAGCTGTCGGCGTCCTCCGCGCAGATCTCGGCGTCGGCGGAGGAGACCTCCGCGCAGTCCGGTGTGGTGTCCACCGCAGCGGAGGAGGTGTCCCGCAACGTGGCGACGGTGGCGGCGGGTGCGGAGCAGATGGGTGCCTCGATCCGGGAGATCAGCCAGAACGCCAACGAGGCGGCCCGGGTCGCGGCACAGGCGGTCGGCGAGGCGGAGGCCACGACGGCGACGATCACCCAGCTGGGCACGTCGTCGCAGGAGATCGGCGCCGTGGTCAAGACCATCACCTCGATCGCGGAGCAGACCAACCTGCTGGCGCTCAACGCCACCATCGAGGCGGCGCGGGCGGGGGAGGCCGGGAAGGGGTTCGCGGTGGTGGCCAACGAGGTGAAGGAGCTGGCGCAGGAGACGGCGCGGGCGACGGAGGACATCGCCCGGCGGGTGGAGGCGATCCAGGGTGACACCTCGGGTGCGGTCTCGGCGATCGGCCGGATCTCGGAGATCATCGGGTCGATCAACGACTTCCAGTTGACCATCGCCAGTGCGGTGGAGGAGCAGACGGCGACGACGAATGAGATGTCCCGGTCGGTGCAGGAGGCTGCGGGTGGGTCGACCGAGATCGCCGTGAACATCACCGGGGTGTCCACGGCGGCGTCCTCGACCACCCAGGCGCTGGGGCAGACCCGGCAGGCGGTGGACGAGCTGTCCCGGATGGCCTCGGACCTGCGCTCCGCCGTCGGTGCCTTCACCTACTAGAAGGACCACCCTTCCCCCCACGCCTCGCACGCTCGGCGTGGGCCCCTGAAGGGTGGCCGTTCCAGCACGTCACCCGGGTCGTCTGCGCAGCCGGCGGACCGGGACGACCATCGGGGTGCCGGTGACCGGGTCGGGCACGACCCGGGCCTCCAGCTCGAACACCTCGGCGAGCAGCTGCTCGGTGAGCACCTCCTCAGGGGTGCCGGAGGCGACGAGGACGCCGTCCTTCATCGCGACCAGGCGCTCGGCGTAGCGGGCGGCGAGGTTGAGGTCGTGCAGGACGACGACGACGGTGCGGCCGCGCTCGGTGTGCAGCCGGCCGACCAGCTCGAGGACGTCGACCTGGTGGGCGAGGTCGAGGTAGGTCGTCGGTTCGTCCAGCAGCAGCAGGTCGGTGCCCTGGGCGAGGGCCATCGAGATCCAGGCCCGCTGCCGCTGGCCGCCGGAGAGCGCGTCGACCGGTGAGTCGGCGAGCTCGACCATGTCGGTCCAGGTCAGCGCCTCGGTGACGACGGCCTCGTCGTCGGAGGACCACTGCCGCAGCCAGCTCTGGTGCGGGTGCCGGCCGCGGGCGACCAGGTCGGCCACGGTGAGCCCTTCGGGTGCCAGCGGCGTCTGGGGCAGCAGGCCGAGGACCTTCGCGACCTCCTTGGTCGGCGTCGACGTGATCGCCCGGCCGTCGAGCAGCACGGCGCCCGCGGTCGGGCGCAGCAGCCGGCCGAGCGCGCGCAGCAGGGTGGACTTGCCGCAGCCGTTCGGGCCGACGATCGCGGTGAACGACCCGTCGGTGAGCTGCAGGTCCAGGTCGGACACCACGACCTTGTCGCCGTAGGCGAGCCGCACACCGTCGGCGGCCAGCCGCACCCTCGCGGTCGCTGAAGGGCTCTCGAGAGCGGTCACAGGGTGGCCAGCCGCCTTCCGCGCACCAGGAGCCAGAGCAGGTAGGGGGCGCCGACCACGGAGGTGACCACGCCGACGGGGAACGACTCGGGCAGCACCGTGCGGGCCACCAGGTCGCTGGCCACGACGAGCAGGGCACCCAGCAGCCCGGCGGCCAGCAGCGGCGGCCGCGAGCCACCGGTCAGCCGGACGGCGATCTGCGGGACGACGAGGGCGACGAACTGGACCGGCCCGGCCGCGGACACCGCGAAGGCGGCCAGCGCGACCGCGACCACCACGGTGACCGCCTGCGCCAGCGGCACCCGCACACCCAGGCCCCGCGCGGTGTCGTCACCGAACTGCAGCGCCCCGAGGACCCGGCTGAGTGCGAGGGAGACGGGCAGCAGGACCAGCAGCGCGACGGCCAGCGGCAGCGCCTGGTCCCAGCCGCGGCCGTTGAGCGAGCCGGTGATCCACACGTTGGCGACCGCGGCGTCCTGGATGGTGCTGCGGGTGAGCAGGTAGCGGACCACCGCCAGCGCCATCGCGGACAGCCCGATGCCGACCAGCACCAGCCGGTAGCCGTCGAGGCCCTGGTTCCAGGCCAGGCCGAACACCAGCAGCGCCATGAGCAGGCCACCGGCGAGGGCGGCGGCGGCCAGGCCGAGCCCGCCGAGCAGCCGGCCGGCGGTCGTCGCCCCGCCGAGCACGATCACCGCGACCGCGCCGACCGCGGCACCGCCGGTCACCCCGAGGACGTCGGGGCTGGCCAGCGGGTTGCGGGCGAAGGTCTGGATGAGCGCCCCGGAGAGCCCCAGCGCCGTCCCGACCAGCACGGCGACGGTGGTCCGGGGAGCGCGCAGCTCGAGGACGATGAACCGCTGGGTGTCGTCGCCCGCGCCGACCAGCACCCGGAGCACGTCGAGCACGCTGATCGGGTAGTCGCCGCGGCCGAGGCTGACCGCGGCGGTCAGCACGAGCACGAGGAGGACCAGCAGCGGGACGGCGAGCTGGCGGCGCCGGTAGGCGGTCGAGAGCCGGCCGATCCGGAGGGTGCGCCGCGGGTCCGGGCCCGCCGCAGGAGCGCGTGTGGGCGCCACCGCGGTCACAACGTCGCCAGCCTGCGGCGGCGCACCAGGGCGATGAAGAACGGTGCGCCGACCACGGCGAGCACGATGCCGACCTGCAGCTCACCGGGGCGGGCGACCACCCGGCCGAGCACGTCGGCGAGCAGCAGGAGCACCACGCCGAGCAGCCCGGAGTACGGGACCAGCCAGCGGTGGTCGGGACCGGTGACGGCCCGCGCGACGTGCGGCACGACGAGCCCCACGAAGGCGATCGGGCCGCAGCCTGCGGTGGCCGCGCCGGTCAGCAGGGTGATGGCGAGCAGGCCGGTCCCGCGGGCCAGCCAGATCCGGGTGCCGAGCCCCCGGGCGACGTCCTCACCGAGGCCCAGCAGGTTCAGGGCCGGGGCGTTGACCATCGCCAGGACCAGGCCGACGACGACGAACGGCGCGATTTGGGCGACGACGTCGGCGTCCCGGCCGGCGAGTGCCCCGACGACCCAGAAGCGGAAGGCGTCCAGCGCCGTCGTCTCGCGGATGGTGATCGCCTGGACCAGCGCGTACAGCAGGAAGCTGAGCGCCGACCCGGCAAGCGCCAGGCTCACCGGCGTCGCCCCGCCGCGGCCGGAGGAACCGATCAGGTAGACCGCGACGCTGCCCAGGAGCGCGCCGGCGAAGGCGAACCAGATGTAGCCCGAGGCGGTGGAGACGCCGAACAGCCAGATGGACAGCACCACGGCGAACGAGGCGCCGGCGGTCACGCCGAGCAGGCCCGGGTCACCGAGCGGGTTGCGGGTGTGACCCTGCATGAGCGCCCCGGCGATGCCCAGCGACAGCCCGGCGAGCAGGCCGAGGAGGGTTCGGGGCACCCGGAGCTGGCGGACGATGACCGTCTCGTCGCCCGGCGTGCTGCCGTCGAGGAGAGCGTGCCAGACCGTGCCGAGGCCGATCGAGCGGGTGCCGACGGCGATGCTCAGGGCGCACACCGCCACGGTGAGGGCCAGCAGCAGCCAGAGCCCGAGCGTGCGGGCCGCGGCGCCGCGCAGCAGGCCGCCGCGGGGAGCCCGGGCATCCGCAGGGGGCCGGGTGGCCGTGCGCTGCGCCACGTGCGGCTCCTGGGTACGGCGGGCTGGTAAGGCTCACCTTACCCAGCCGCTCCCCCCTGTCGCGGGGCGGTGCCGGCGACGACGAGGTCCGCGAGCTCCCGGTAGGCCGCGGCGTCGTCCAAGCCGGTGGCGGCGGTGATCCCGCCCCGGTGGATGGCGTCCATCACCGCGGCGACCGCCGCGCCGACGAACGAGGCGTGCACCGGTCGGATGGTCCCGGCGGCGACACCGTCGGTCACCAGCCGCTGCACCCGGGCCGCCGCCGAGCGGGTGTTGCGCTCGTAGATCTCCCGGGCCGGCGGGAACGCGGCGACGTCGGCGAAGAAGGCCGGCGAGGCCGGCTGCAGCTGCTCGGCGACGGCCAGCAGGTAGGCGCTGAGCTGCTCGCGGTGGTCGGCCGGGACGGCGGCCCGCTCCTCGACGGCGACGGTCGCCCGCTGGAAGAAGCGCTTCACCACGGCGACGACCAGCTGTTCCTTGCTCGCCGCCAGGGCGTAGAGGGTGCTCTTGGAGCAGCGCAGCCGCCGGGCGAGGTCGTCGAGGGTGAACGCGCCGAACCCCTCGGCCAGCACCAGGGTGACCAGCTCGTCGAGGAGCTCCTCGCGGCGCGCCTGGGTGCGGGTGGACCGCGTGTCCAGTGACGTCATCGGGCCTCCTCCTCGGTTCCGGACAGTAACAAGGCGCGGCGTCGCAGTACTGCGTACAGTCCCTCAGTACTGACACCAGTCCGGGACGGCGCCGTCCCGGAGCCCCGGAGGTGCGCTGTGCCCGTCTCTCGTCTGGTCCCCTCGCAGGAGGCGGCCGACCTGCTCGACCTCACCCGGCAGCTGGCCCGCGAGGAGCTCGCGCCGCGCGTCGTCCAGGCAGAGGCCGAGGAGGCCTTCCCGCGCGACGTGTTCCGCACGCTGGGCCGGGCCGGGCTGCTCGGCCTGCCCTACGGCGAGGACGTCGGCGGCGGCGGTCAGCCGTACGAGGTCTACCTCCAGGTGCTGGAGGAGATCGCCGCGGTGTGGGCCAGCGTCGGGGTGGGCGTGAGCGTGCACGGGCTCTCCTGCTTCGGGCTGGCCACCCGCGGCACCGCCGAGCAGCAGCAGCGCTGGCTGCCGGACATGCTCGGCGGCGAGCTGCTCGGCGCCTACTGCCTCTCCGAGCCGCACGCCGGCTCGGACCCGGCGGCGATGCGCGCCCGGGCGGTCTCCGACGGCGACTCCTACGTGCTCTCCGGCGACAAGGCCTGGACGACGCACGGCGGGCAGGCCGACTTCTACAAGGTCATGGCCCGCACCTCCGACGACCGGTCGCGCGGCATCTCGTGCTTCCTGGTGCCGGCCGACGCCGCCGGGCTCTCCGCGGACCCGGCCGAGCGCAAGATGGGGCTCACCGGCTCGACCACGGCCACCATGCGCTTCGAGGACGTCCGGATCGACGCCGACCGGCTGCTCGGCGCCGAGGGCGAGGGGCTGCCGATCGCGCTGTCCGGGCTGGACGCCGGTCGGCTCGGCATCGCCGCCGTCGCCACCGGCCTCGCCCAGGGCGCGCTGGACGACGCGGTCGCCTACGCCAGGGAGCGGGAGACCTTCGGCGTCCCGATCATCGAGCACCAGGGGCTGGGCTTCCTGCTCGCCGACATGGCGGCCGCCGTGGAGACCTCCCGGGCGATGTACCTGGCCGCGGCCCGGCTGCGGGACGCCGGCCAGCCGTACTCGCAGCAGGCGTCCATCGCCAAGCTGGTGGCCACCGACAACGCGATGAAGGTGACCACCGACGCCGTCCAGGTCTTCGGCGGCTACGGCTACACGCGGGACTTCCCGGTCGAGCGGTACATGCGCGAGGCGAAGGTCATGCAGATCTTCGAGGGCACCAACCAGATCCAGCGGCTGGTGATCAGCCGGGCGCTCGCCAAGGGCGGCACCGACCGGACGACGGTCGCCGGCGGCGGGTTCGCGCTGGCCCGCTGAGGCGCCGCCCTCCGGGGCCATGTTGGCCAACATGGCCCCTAGGCTGGCCGCATGTGCCGGAACATCCACGTGCTGCACAACCTGGCGCCCGCGACGACGTCGGACGAGGTGCGGGCGGCCGCGCTGCAGTACGTCCGCAAGGTGAGCGGGACGGCGAAGCCGTCGCAGGCGAACCAGGCCGCGTTCGACCGGGCCGTCGAGGAGATCGCGCACGCGACCGAGCACCTGCTCGCCGACCTGGTCACCACCGCGCCGCCCAAGGACCGCGAGGTGCTGGCCGCGCAGGCCCGCGCCCGCGCCGCCGTGCGGTATGCCCGCTAGTCGAAGGACCCCCTTGCCCCCCGCCACTCGCACGCTCGCGGCGCGCCCCTGCACGGGGGCCGTGAGAGCGACT
Organism: Modestobacter excelsi; assembly: GCF_005930495.1. GTDB lineage: Bacteria > Actinomycetota > Actinomycetes > Mycobacteriales > Geodermatophilaceae > Modestobacter > Modestobacter excelsi. The sequence goes on from NZ_SJEX01000048.1 coordinate 10,470, forward strand.
ACACGAGGAAGCGGTAGGCGGTCGTCCCGGGGGCGAGGTGCTGGATCTTCAGCGGACCGGCCTCGATCCGGGCCATCAGCGGGGCCAGCCCGTCCACGCTGCCCAGCTCGATCCCGGTGAGCGCCGCGCCGGTCTCGCGGTTGTCGCGCTTGACGTACTCGAACAGCACGATGTCGTCGTCCGGACCCAGCACCTCGTCGAGGAACCGGCGCAGCGCCCCGGGTTCCTGCGGGAACTCGACCAGGAAGTAGTGCTTGAGCCCGCGGTGGACCAGTGAGCGCTCGACGACCTCGGCGTACCGGCTGACGTCGTTGTTGCCACCCGACAGCAGGCTCACCACCGTCTGACCGGGTTCGACGGTGACCCGGCCGCCGGTCAGCGCAGCACTCGCCAGGGCGCCCGCCGGCTCGGCGATCACCCCGTCGACCTGGTAGAGGTCCAGCATCTCGGTGCAGATCTGCCCCTCGGGCACGGTCACCAGCTCGCAGCCGGCGTCGCGCACCAGAGGGAAGGTGACGTCGCCGACCCGGCGCACGGCGGCACCGTCGACGAAGGTGTCCATCTCGGCGAGCTGCACCGGGTGCCCGGCGGCCAGGGCCGCGGCCATCCCGGCGGCGCCGGCCGGCTCCACGCCGACCACCCGGACGCCGGGTGCGTTGTCCCGCAGCCAGGTGGCGCAGCCGGCGAGCAGCCCGCCGCCGCCGACGGGGAGGACGACGACGTCCGGCGCGCTGCCCAGCTGCTCGAGCACCTCGACCACGACGGTGGCCTGCCCGGCGACCGTGGAGGCGGCGTCGAAGGCGGGCACCAGCGTCGCGCCGGTGGTGAGGGCGTGCGCAGCTGCCGCCGACGCCGCGTCGTCGTAGGTGTCGCCGAGGACGACGAGCTCGACCATGTCCCCGCCGAGTGCGGCGATCCGCTGGCGTTTCTGCCGCGGCGTGGTGCCGGGCACGAACACCTTGCCGCGGACACCGAGCACCCGGCAGGCGTAGGCCACACCCTGGCCGTGGTTGCCGGCGCTGGCGGTCACCGCCCCGGCAGCACGGCCGGCGGCGTCCAGCCTGCTGATGGTGTTGTAGGCGCCGCGGACCTTGTACGACCGGCCCACCTGCAGGTCCTCGCGCTTGACCCAGACGGCGGCGCCGGTGAGCTCGGACAGCCGGGCGTTGCGCTGCAGCGGCGTCCGCTCGGCGACACCGGCCAACCGGCGGGTGGCCTGTGAGACCTCGGCGGAGAACCCGGTGCGCACGTCGGTCACACGGCCCATCCTCCCTCGGCGTCCGATCGAGGCCGCGTTGGCTAGAACGGCGGTGGTTCGTCGGCGGGTGGCGGCGGTCCGGGAGGCGGCGGTCGCATGCCGGGCGGTCGGGTGCTGCGGGTGACGCCGGAGGGGGTGGTCACGGTGAGCACCCCGTCGTGCGTCATCGCGAAGCGCCATCCGGGGGCGAAGGTCTTGAGCCTGTGGTGGGAGCGGCACAGGCAGCACAGGTTGGCGCAGTCGGTCGCCCCGCCGCAGGCGGCGCTGACGACGTGGTCCAGGTCGGCCCAGCCGACCCGCTGGCCGCAGTTGGGGAACCGGCAGCGCCGGTCGCGGACGGTGACGAACGCCCGTTGTCGGCCGGTGGGCTCGTAGCTGTCGGTCTCCGGTGGCGGACCGGTCACCGGGCAGGCGCAGTCGGTGTCGGGGTGGGTGGGGCAGCCGCGGCGGGCCAGCCGGCTGAGTTCGGCGGGGGTGAGGGTGGCCAGCAGCTGCCCGTCCGGGCCGGTGACCGCGAACCTCAGCGATCCACCCTCGGAGGCGGTGAGGCCGAGGGCACCCACCCGGGCCAGCAGTGCGCGGACGTGGGCGGCGGTGATCGGCAGCCCGTTCACCTCACCCGGCGTGCTGCCCGCGCCGGCGAGGCCGTCCAGGTCGGCGGAGACGGTCAGGTTGGCGGTCACCCTGGGCAGGCCGGAATCGGCCGGGCGGCGGATCAGCAGGGACAGCACGTGCGCCCGCAGCGCGCCGATCCGGCGGGGATCGCCGTCGGCCTTGAGCATCCTGGCGAGCTGGTCGACGACGTCGAAGCACTCGACCGCCTCATCAGTGGGCAGGTCCGCCGCGATCGTGGACCGGCCGTCGGTGGCGGAGGGGTAGACGTGCACGTCGGCGGTCTTCTCCGCGTCCTTCCGACGCTCGTCGGCGGCGGTGGCGTCCAGCCGCAGCATCTCCTCGACCGCGCGGGCCTTCAACCGGGTCACCGGCAGGTCGCTGGCCTCGGGCAGCAGCGCGGCCTCGACCCGCCCGGCCACGTCCGGATTGGTGTGCTGCAGCACGTCGGCCAACTGCGCGGCCCGCCGCTCGTCCAGCTGGCCGGCCTGCCGGGCGGCGAAGGTGGCCGGCAGCTTGGTCAGCCAGGTGTACGCCCGGCCGTACCGGTGGGCAGCCGTACCCCGGCCGACGTTGAGCACCGCCGACAGCTCCGCGGTGAAGAACTCGCTCGCCCCGCCATAGGCCTCGTCCACGGCCCAGCCGGGCCTGCGGGCACCAGGCGTGCCCGGCGCCGGGTCGTCCGTGGCCGGGCGGGCGGCGGCCATGGTCATGATCAGCTCGGCCTCGTAGGCGGCGTCCCTCGCCCGGCGCTGCTGGACCCGCTGCAACTCCGCGGCCCGTTCCTCATCCGACAGCCAGGACACCGGCAACCGCGGCGCAGCGACACGGTGCTCCCACACCAGGTCCACCACCACGTCGACCGTCGCTGCCATGGGTCGAACATACGTACGGGGTACGACAGTTCTGCGCGTCCGGGGCGACTGTTCGGGACCGCTGTACGAGCCAGCACCGCCTCCGACATCCCGGCCCAGAAGACGGCCTCAAGGACACAGCCCCGAACGCTGCACTAGGCTCTGAAGGAGCACTCCATTGGGAGTGGCACGGCCGCCCGCTGTCAGGCGTGGCGCCACGGTGCCGGGCTGGATGTGAGCCGGCCGAGCATCCTCCATCGAGGGATGCACCGCGATGCCCGGCTGCCTCAAGAGGCGCTATCCGTCCCGACCCGCTGCGCTGGTCGCTTCGGGGGCATCCAGCAGTGGAGTCGTGAACGTCAACGGAAGGCGCCGACGGGCGCCTACCTCTGTCCCCAGTGCCGTGGGCAGTGGCACCTGACCTCCAAGTCACCGACGCAGTCGCCGCCGTGGCGACGGAGGCGTCAGCCCGAGTCGACCGTCCCGTAGTGGGCCGCCATGGGCTGTTGCCCGGCCCACCCCTCACGTTGTTCGCACCAGCGTCCTGGACCACTACTGCGCACCCGCACCGGCGCAGGGACGGACCGACGATTGGTCCACCGTCACGTCGCCCGCACCGCCCGAGTCGCAGGCATCGGACCCTCATCGGCCCGAACGCCCTCCGCCGCACGGTCGGGCTCCACCAGCGCCTCCGCTACGCGACGTCCAGCGCCTGCTGAGCCACGCTCGTCCCAGGACCACCCGCTGCTCTCGGCAGCCGTCGGACCCGTCCCTACGAGGAGCGCGGCCCCGGTCAGCGCACGATCAGGAGGTGGCCCGCAGGTCGCCGTCTGTTGGGTTCGGGTCCGGGAGCGGCGTGGTGCCCTGCGCCGCCAGCCAGGCGGCCCTCCTGCGGGGGGATGCTTGAGCGAGCCACGCGTCCTGCACCAGTTCGGCCAGTTCCCGCCGGGTGATCTCGCCGAGCCGGCTCGCCTGCACCAGCACCGAGTTGTGCCCGTCGAAGTGCGGGGAGGTGAAGAACGGCGTCGTCTCGTCCTGGACCAGGGCCTGCTTGTCGGCTTCGGACTCGACCCAGAAGACGATCACGTCGGGAATCCGTTCTCCCGTCGCGGCGTCCACGGCGTCCGGTCGCGGGGTGCGGAAGAAGACGAACGACTTCCCACCCACCTGGTACACGGGATTGCCGCTCGCCCCGTGGACGACGGTCACGTGCGGGAGCCCCCGCGCGAGCTCGTGCACGTCTTCCGCCCGTGCCTGCCGATCAGCGGTCACGCCGGGCAGCGTAGGAGCGGTGCCGTGGCCATGCGGGGCCGTCGTCCACCGTGCCGGTGTCGGCGTGCAGAGGGGTCTTGTCCGGAGGTCCGGGTCGAGGAGGTACGCGACGCTCGGGCTCGGCCCGCCGGACCGGTCGCGACGTCGCATCCGGCGGTGAGGCGGCCTGGGCGTGAGGTCGTGTCCGACGCCACGGACGCCTCCTCCGCCGCCGCCGAGGACGTCACCCGGGAAAGACCCACGGCGCCTTCCCGAACGGGGCGCCCGTGCGCTTCCCGCACCGTCGGCAGATTTTGTCGTCCGGACCTGAGGGCCGCTCACCGTCCGAGTGTCGCCGGACGTAGGAGTGGAGACCGAACCGGCACCGCAGTGGCTTCGGAGTCATGCGCCGACGCTAGGAGCCTCCGACCCTGCCGAGCAGGGGAGCACGACCCGGCGCGCCGGGACCTCCGCCCCCTGATCGCCCTGAGCCGGCCGCTTGGAGACACCACACCGCCCACGCAATGCCCATCCGCGAGCAGGGACGTCATCGGCCGCGCCGCTAGATTCCGAAGTACTGGCCCCGGGTCGCTTCCTTCTCCGGGACCGGCGCGAACACGTTCCCGGTCGTCGGCGCCACCGAGTCCCGGGACATGCCGAAGACCTTCAGCAGCGGCCCGACCAGCGCGTCGAACACCGGCGGGAACAGCCGGAACCCCGCGATGATGAGCGGGTTGGCGAAGCCGGACTGCTTGAGCCGGCGGGGGTCGTCGATCCGGGCGACGACCGCCCGGGCGACCCGCTCCGGGGTGTAGACCGGCGGCGGCGGGTGGCCGGTGTTGCCCAGCACGGTGGCGGCCTGGTCGTAGATGGGCGTCGTCGTGCCGCCCGGGGCCACCGCGGAGAGGTGCACGTCGGGCAGGTCGCGCAGCTCCTGCTGCAGGGTGCGGATCAGGCCGAGCTGGCCCCACTTGGCGGTGACGTAGGCGCCCATCGTCGGCGCGGTGATCGAGGCGAGCAGCGAGCTGACCACCACCACGTGCCCGCACCGCTGGGCCCGCAGCACCGGCAGCGCGGACCGGAAGACGTGGAAGGTGCCCTGGACGGCGGTGTCGACGACGCGCTCGAAGACGTCGGGCGGGACGTCCTCGATCCGGCCGTAGGCCATCACGGTGGCCGCGTGCACGACGACGTCGAGCCGGCCGAACGTGCTGGTGGCGCGGTCGACGGCCGCCTGCACGGCGTCCGGTTCCAGGACGTCGGCGGGCATGCACTCGACCGCGGACGCCCCCGCGGCCCGGCAGTCGGCGGCCGCGTCGGCCAGCGTGCTGGCGCTGCGTGAGACCAGCACGAGGGAGGCGCCGCGCTTGGCGAACTCGATGGCGCTGGCGCGACCGATGCCGGAGGACGCGCCGATGACCAGCACGACCTCCTCGAGCGCCGGGGCGGAGGAGACGTCGTCAGCAGTCACCTTCCCCCGCTACCCGGGATCCCGGCGACCACGCATCGTGCACAACAGATCCCGCCCGCGACCGCGCCACCGCGCCCCGCCGCTAGCGTCAGCCCCGACGAGGGCGGCTCCAGCGGCCACCTGACACGAGAGGGGATCCCCGTGTTCGAGAAGGTGCTGGTCGCCAACCGGGGCGAGATCGCCGTCCGCGCGTTCCGTGCCGCCTACGAGCTGGGTGCCGGGACGGTCGCCGTCTTCCCGCACGAGGACCGCAACTCCGTGCACCGGCTCAAGGCCGACGAGAGCTACGAGATAGGCGAGCCCGGGCACCCGGTGCGGGCCTACCTCGACGTCGGCGAGATCGTCCGGGCCGCCCAGCGGGCCGGTGCGGACGCGGTCTACCCCGGCTACGGGTTCCTGTCGGAGAACCCGGAACTGGCCGAGGCGTGCGCCCGGGCGGGGATCACCTTCGTCGGCCCGTCCGCCACGGTGCTGGAGCTGACCGGGGACAAGTCCCGGGCGATCGCCGCCGCACGCGAGGCCGGCCTGCCGGTGCTGCAGGGGACCGAGCCCAGCGACGACGTCGACACCCTGCTGGGCGCCGCCGACGCCATCGAGGGCCCGGTGTTCGTCAAGGCCGTCGCCGGCGGTGGGGGGCGCGGCATGCGCCGGGTCACCGACCGGGCGCAGCTGCGCAGCGCCATCGAGGCGGCGATGCGGGAGGCGGAGTCCGCCTTTGGCGACGCCACCGTCTTCCTGGAGCAGGCGGTCCTCGAGCCGCGGCACATCGAGGTGCAGGTCCTGGCCGACGGCGCGGGCGACGTCATCCACCTCTACGAGCGGGACTGCTCGGTGCAGCGCCGGCACCAGAAGGTCATCGAGATCGCCCCCGCACCGAACCTGGACCCGGACCTGCGCGAGCGGATGTGCGCCGACGCCGTCCGGTTCGCCCGGCAGATCGGCTACAGCTGCGCCGGCACGGTCGAGTTCCTCGTCGACCGCGAGGGCCGGCACGTGTTCATCGAGATGAACCCGCGGATCCAGGTCGAGCACACGGTCACCGAGGAGGTCACCGACGTCGACCTGGTGCAGTCCCAGCTGCGGATCGCGGCGGGGGAGACGCTGGCCGACCTGGGGCTGAGCCAGGACTCGATCGTGCTGCGCGGGGCGGCGCTGCAGACCCGGATCACCACCGAGGACCCGGCCAACGGCTTCCGCCCGGACACCGGCCGGATCACCGCCTACCGCTCGCCCGGTGGCGCCGGTGTGCGGCTGGACGGCGCGGCCACGCTGGGTGCGGAGGTGGGCGCCTACTTCGACTCGATGCTGGTCAAGCTCACCTGCCGCGGCCGCACCTGGGACCTCGCGGTGGCCCGGGCGCGGCGGGCGGTGGCCGAGTTCCGCATCCGCGGGGTCTCGACCAACATCCCGTTCCTGCAGGCGGTGCTCGACGACCCGGACTTCCGGGCCGGGCGGGTGACGACGTCGTTCATCGAGGAGCGCCCGGAGCTGCTCACCGCCCGCTCCTCCGCCGACCGGGGCACCAAGATGCTCAGCTACCTGGCCGACGTGACGGTGAACCGGCCCCACGGCGAGCGGCCGCACCTGGTCGACCCGACCGAGAAGCTGCCGCGGCTCGACCTGCGCCGCCCACCGGCCGACGGCTCCCGTGACCGGCTGCGCACGCTCGGCCCCGAGCGGTTCGCCGCCGACCTGCGGGCGCAGACCGCGCTGGCGGTCACCGACACGACCTTCCGGGACGCCCACCAGTCGCTGCTGGCCACCCGGGTGCGCAGCAAGGACCTCGTGGCGGTCGCCGGGCACGTGGCCCGCGCCACGCCGGAGCTGCTGAGCATCGAGGCGTGGGGTGGGGCGACCTACGACGTCGCGCTGCGATTCCTGCACGAGGACCCCTGGGACCGGCTGGCCGCGCTCCGCGAGGCGGTGCCCAACATCTGCCTGCAGATGCTGCTGCGCGGCCGCAACACCGTGGGCTACACGCCCTACCCCAAGCAGGTGACGACGGCGTTCGTCGCCGAGGCCGCCCGCACCGGCATCGACGTCTTCCGGGTGTTCGACGCGCTCAACGACGTCAGCCAGATGCGCCCGGCCATCGACGCGGTCCGGGAGACGGGGACGGCGGTCGCCGAGGTCGCGCTCTGCTACACCGCCGACCTATCCGACCCGGCCGAGCGGCTCTACGACCTGGACTACCACCTGCGGCTGGCCGAGCAGATCGTCGAGGCCGGCGCGCACGTGCTGGCGATCAAGGACATGGCTGGGCTGCTCCGCCCACCCGCCGCCGCGACCCTGGTGACCGCGCTGCGCGAGCGGTTCGACCTGCCGGTGCACCTGCACACCCACGACACCCCCGGCGGGCAGCTGGCCACCCTGATGGCGGCCTGGCAGGCCGGGGTCGACGCCGTGGACGGCGCCAGCGCGGCCCTGGCCGGCACCACCAGCCAGCCCGCGCTGAGCAGCATCGTGGCGGCCACCGACCACACCGAGCGGGCCACCGGGCTGGACCTCGCGGCGGTCAACGACCTGGAGCCCTACTGGGAGGCCGTCCGCCGGGTGTACGCACCCTTCGAGTCCGGTCTGCCCGCACCGACCGGGCGGGTCTACACCCACGAGATCCCCGGCGGGCAGCTGTCCAACCTGCGCCAGCAGGCCATCGCCCTCGGCCTGGGTCAGCGGTTCGAGGAGGTCGAGGCGATGTACGCCGCGGCCGACCGGCTGCTCGGCCGGCTGGTCAAGGTCACCCCGTCGTCGAAGGTGGTCGGTGACCTGGCGCTGCAGCTGGTCGGCGCCGGGGTCGCGGTGGACGACTTCGCCGCCGACCCCGGCAAGCACGACCTGCCCGACTCCGTCGTCGGCTTCCTGCGCGGGGAGCTCGGCGACCCGCCCGGCGGCTGGCCCGAGCCGTTCCGGTCCAGGGCGCTGGAGGGCCGGCGCCCCGCCGAGCCGCCCGCCGAGCTCACCGACGACGACCTCGACGGACTGGCGAAGCAGCCCCGGGAGACGCTGAACCGGCTGCTGTTCCCCGGCCCGGCCAAGGAGTTCCGGCAGCACCGGGAGACCTACGGCGACACCTCGGTGCTGCCGAGCAAGGAGTTCCTCTACGGGCTGCGCGCCGGCACCGAGCACTCGGTCGACCTCGAGCCCGGCGTCCGGCTGCTCATCGGCATCGAGGCGGTCTCCGACGCCGACGAGCGCGGCATGCGCACGGTGATGTGCACGATGAACGGCCAGCTGCGGCCGGTCAGCGTGCGGGACCGGTCCGTCTCGGCCGACGTCCAGCCCGCGGAGAAGGCCGACCGCAGCGACCCCGGCCAGGTGGCCGCGCCGTTCGCCGGCGTCGTCACCCTCGCGGTGTCCGAGGGCGACCAGGTGGAGGCCGGGGCCCAGGTCGGCACGATCGAGGCGATGAAGATGGAGGCCGCGATCACCGCACCGCGGGCGGGCTCGGTGACCCGGGTGGCGATCAGCGCGGTCCAGCAGGTCGAGGGTGGTGACCTGCTCGTCGTCCTGGGCTGAGGGGTTCCCCAGTCGTCACATCAGGGCGGTAGGAAGTGCCGGTGACCTCAGCACGGACGACGACCCGGTCGAGCTCGAGACACCTCATCGCCCAGCTCTCCGCCCCGGTGCGCCGCTTCATCGCCACCGAGGCGGCGAGTGCCGCCCTGCTCGTCGTCGCCACGGTCATCGCGCTGGTGTGGGCGAACTCGCCGTGGGGCGACTCCTACGACCGGCTGTGGCACACGGAGTTCTCCGTCCAGTTCGGCTCGAAGGGGGTCACCGAGTCCCTGCAGCACTGGGTGAACGAGGGCCTGATGGTCTTCTTCTTCTTCCTCGTCGGGATGGAGGTCCGCCGCGAGCTGCAGATGGGGGAGCTCACCCAGCGCAACCGGCTCTCGGTGCCCACCCTCGCCGCGCTCGCCGGGCTCGTCGTCCCGGCGCTGGTCTACACGGCGTTCAACGCGGGCGGGCCCGGTGCGCACGGGTGGGGCATCGCCATGGCGACCGACACCGCCTTCCTGCTCGGCGTCCTGGCGCTGGTCGGTCCGCGCTGCCCCACCCAGCTGCGGGTCTTCCTGCTCTCGCTGTCCGTGGTCGACGACATCGGCGCGCTGAGCGCCATCGCGGTCTTCTACTCCGAGGAGATCGATCTGGTGGCGCTGACCATCGCCGGCCTGTGCGTCCTCGCCTTCTACCTGCTCACCCGGTGGCAGGTGTGGCGTGGGCCGTTCTACTTCGCCGTCGGGGTCGTGATGTGGCTGTCGATGGAGGCCTCCGGCGTCAGCCCGACCATCGGTGGGGTGGTGCTCGGCCTGCTGGTCAGCGCGTACCCGCCGCGCCGCAGCGAGGTCGAGTCCGCCGGGCTGCTGACCCGGGCCTTCCGCCAGTCGCCGGACCCGACGCTGGCCCGGCAGGCGAAGCTCTCCGTGGAGCGCGCCATCTCGCCGAACGAGCGGATCGGCGCGCTGCTGGTGCCCTGGAGCGGCTACGTCGTCGTCCCGGTGTTCGCGCTGGCCAACGCGGGGGTGCACCTGAGCACCGACCTGATGGCCCGGGCGGTGACCTCGCCGGTCACCATCGGTGTGTTCGTCGCCCTGGTGGCCGGCAAGTTCCTCGGCGTCGGGGTGGCGGCCACCGCCGCGGTCCGGCTCCGGCTCGGCCAGCTGCCGCCGGGGGTCGACCTGCGCAGCGTCTGGGGCGGCGCGGTGCTGTCCGGGCTCGGCTTCACCGTGTCCCTCTTCGTCACCGACCTCGCCTTCGAGGACCCGGAGCTGCAGGACGAGGCGCGGGTCGGCATCCTCGCGGCCGCGATCACCGCCGCCGTCCTCGGGGCGCTGTGGTTCCGGGTGCTGGGCCGGCGCGACACCACCGAGGGCCCCCCGGCGGTCCGCCGGCTGGACCCGCCGGTCGACCCGGAGCGCGACCACGTGCGGGGGGCGGTCGGCGCCCCGCTGGAGCTGGTGGAGTTCGGCGACGTGGAGTGCCCGTTCTGCGGGCGGGCCACCGGCGTCCTCAGCGAGCTGCGCCGCCGGTTCGGCGACGACCTGCGCTACGTCTTCCGGCACCTGCCGCTGCCCGACGTCCACCCGCACGCCGAGCTGGCCGCCGAGGCCGTCGAGGCCGCCGGCGCGCAGGGCGCCTTCTGGGCGATGCACGACCGGCTGTTCGCCCACCAGGACCAGCTGGAGGCCGGGGAGCTGCTCGACCACGCGGCCGCCCTGGGGCTGGACCTCGGCCGCTTCGCCCGCGAGCTCGGCGACGGGACGTTCGCCCCGCGGGTGCGTGAGGACGTCGCGTCGGCCGAGGCGAGCGGGGTGTCCGGCACGCCGACCTTCTTCGTCAACGGCGTGCGGCACGAGGGGCCGACGACCACGGACGCGCTCGCCGCCGCGCTGCTGGCCAACGACCCGCGCGGCCCCGGCCGCCAGCCGCTGCCGGCAGGGGCCACCTCGGCGGCCGTGCGCGGGGTGACGCTGTCCCCGTCGGTCGAGCTCCCGGGCATCACCCGGCTGCCCGACGGCGGGTTCGAGGAGACCCCCGACGACGGGTCGAGCCCGCGGCTGACCGCGGCGCAGCTCGCCGCGCTGACCCGGGTCGGCCGGCGGATGCGGACCGAGCACGGGCAGGTGCTGCTGCGCTCCGGCGCCGCGGAGTACGACTTCTTCGTGATCCTGTCCGGGTCCGTGGCGATCGTCGAGGGCCCGCTGGACGGGCCGGGCAAGCGCGTGGTCGCGATCAACGGCCCGGGGCGGTTCCTCGGCGGGCTGAACCAGCTCGCCGGTCAGCGGCCGGTGCGCTCGCTGGTGGCCGCCGAGGCCGGGGAGGTCGTGGTGATCACCCTGGAGCAGCTGCGGGCGCTGCTGGCCCGCGACCGCGAGCTGGGCGACCTCATCACCCGGTCGTTCCTGCTCCGCCGGGCGATGCTGATCGGGCAGGCCAGCGGCCTGCGGGTGGTGGGCGACCGCCGGTGGCCGGCCAGCCAGCGACTGCAGGCCGAGCTGGCCGAGGACGGGATCCCGCACCAGTGGCTCGACCCGGCCGAGGACGCGGCGGCCCGCACGCTGTTCGCCGAGGCCGGTGGCGACGGCGGCATGCGGCCTATCGTGATCCGCCCGGACGGCCGGGTGCTGGCCGACCCCACCCGCGACGACCTGCTCGCCGCGGCCGGCTCGGCCACCCGGGACCTCACCACCACCTGACCGGCCGGGCCGGCGGAGCGGTCAGGCCGACCAGGTGGTGTTCGGCGGCCGCACGAAGTCGATGGTGTGCGGGACGAAGAAGGACAGGTCGTCGGTGATCAGCCCGTCCGACTCCCGGATGCCCAGCCCCGCGGCCTCGCCGTCCACCACCCACGCGCCGAGCACCGGGTGGTGCGGGCCGTCCGGCCCGGCGAAGTCCGGCAGCGCGCACAGCTGCTGCACGACCCAGCCCTCCGCGCCGTACCGGCCGCCCATCGACGCCAGCACCTCACCGCCCGGCGCCACCAGCTCGACGTTGTTGCCCTCGCGACCGAACAGCGGCTTGCGGGCGAACCCGGTCTCCCGCAGCTCCCCGGCCCGCGAGTCGTCGGCGAAGAAGGCCGGCAGCAGGTACCGGGAGATCACCGGGTCGTGCTCGTAGCGCTGCCAGAGCACCGGCAGCAGCCCCTTGTTCGACCAGAGCATCTTCCAGATCGGCTCGACCCACGTCGTCCCGCCCGGCCGCCGGATGTCGGCGATCACCGACGGCCCGTACTCGTCCTCGACCAGCCACTCCCAGGGGTACAGCTTGAAGACGACGTCGAGCCGGTTGCCCTTCGGGTCGTAGAACCGGGCGTCGCCGGTGTCCAGGCCCAGCTCCTCGGTGGTCAGCACGACCGGCTCGTAGCCGGCCCGGCGCACGCAGTCGGCCATGTAGGCCACCGTCATCCAGTCCTCGCCGCTGCGGTCGCCCTCGGTCCAGGCCAGGTGCACCCGCTCGGGACGGCGTCGGTAGTGCGCCTCCCAGCGCGACAGGTTCCGCCGCCAGGCGTCGACGAGCCGGTCGTCGAGCTGGTTCCACTGGTCCTTGCCCTGCCCGGTCTCCAGGTGCCACGCCCACTGGACCACCGCGGCCTCGACCAGCGACGTCGGGGTGTCGGCGTTGAACTCCAGCAACCGGGGTGCCGCCACGCCGTCCCACCAGAGGTCGAACCGGCCGTAGATGCTCGGCGGCTCGTACTCCCAGGTGGCCCGGATGACGTCACGCGCGTCGTGCGGGATCCGCATCCGGTCCAGCAGCCGCTCGTCGGACAGCGCCAGCTCGCCGGCCTCCACGCAGGCGGCGAACAGCTGGTCGGTGGTCTCGGCGAGCCGGTCGATCTCGGCGCCGGTGAAGTCGTAGAACACGTCCTCCCGCCAGTAGGAGCGGGTGTCACCGCCGGGGACGGTCGTCTTGTTGTAGACCAGCCCCTGGGACTCGATCTCGGCCTCCCAGCCGAGCCGGGCCTTGCCGTACAGCCGCCTCACGAGCCGCTGCTCCCCCCGACGGAGCCCTTGCCGATGCCGCCGGAGATGCGCGTGCCGGAGGCCACCTTCCCGGTGCTCGGCATGCCGGCGCGCGACCGCGCGCTGCTGTCGGACGGGTTGACCCGGGTGGCGGCGCCGGTGTACTGGCGGGGGATGGTCTGCCCGACCCCGTAGCGGTTGCCGCCGAACCCACCGAGCAGGAAGAAGAAGGGGAGCCCGCCGACGAACCCGCCGTGGCGCTCGGCCTCCTCGCACTGGTCGTCGTCGACCACCCTGTCCTGCTCGTCGACGCAGTAGACCTCGCGGGCCTCGTTGTCGTCGTTGCCCCCGGTCCCGCAGGCGGTCAGCCAGCCCATGGCCGCGCCGCTCAGGGTCACCGTGCTGATCACGGCCTTGACCCGGTTGCTCCTCGACGTGCTCACGGTCCGCGCTCCTCACCTGCCGGCGGCCACCAGAGCCACCGGACCCGCCCATGCTGTCGGACGTGCCCGCCCAGCGGCCACCCGGCCTCCGCCCATCCTCACAGGTCGCGCCGGGTGGTGGGGGCCGCCGTGCACAGCGGAGCCCCGGACCTCCCGCCGGGCGGGTCAGCGCAGCGGGAGCTCCGGCTCCGCGTCGGACCGCGGACCGGTGATCCGACGCTCCGCCGCGGTGATCGGGACGTCGTTGATGCTGGCCTCCCGGCGGCGCATCAGCCCGTGCGCGTCGAACTCCCAGTTCTCGTTGCCGTAGCTGCGCCACCACTGCCCGTCGGCGTCGTGCCACTCGTACTGGAACCGCACCGCGATCCGGTCGTCGGTGGAGGCCCACAGCGTCTTGCGCAGCGCGTAGTCCAGCTCGCGCTCCCACTTGGCGGTCAGGAAGGCGACGATCTCGGCCCGTCCGGTGAGGAACGTGTCGCGGTTCCGCCACACCGAGTCCTCGGTGTAGGCCAGCGACACCCGCTGCGGGTCCCGGCTGTTCCACGCGTCCTCGGCCACCTGCACCTTCTGCGCCGCGGTCTCGGCGGTGAACGGGGGCAGCGGCGGACGATCGCTCACAGCGGTCACCGGGTCCCCTCCAGCGGTGAGTCGAGCGCGGACTCGATCGCGGCGCGCACCTCGGGGGCGGTGGGCTCGGTGCGCGGCCGGAAGCGGCCGACGACCTGGCCCTGCGCGTCCAGCACGAACTTCTCGAAGTTCCACTGCACGGGCCCGGCCTCGCCTGCGGCGTCGGGCACCTCGGTGAGCTGCCGGTAGAGGGCGGCGGCGTCGTCCCCGTTGACCTCGAGCTTCTCGGTCATCGGGAAGGTGACGCCGTAGGTGGCCGAGCAGAAGGTGCTGATCTCCTCGGCCGTGCCCGGCTCCTGACCGGCGAACTGGTTGCACGGCACCCCGAGCACGGTGAACCCGCGGTCGGCGTACTCCTCGTGCAGCTCCTCCAGCTGGGCGTACTGCGGGGTCAAGCCGCAGCGGCTGGCCACGTTGACCACCAGCGCGGCGCGCCCGCCGGTGAGGGCGCCGAGCGTGGTCGGCTCGCCGTCCAGGGTGGTCAGGGGCAGGTCGAGGAGGTCGCTCACGTCGGCGGTCAACCGTCGCCGTCGGAGGGCTGTTCCCCCAGGGAGGACAGGTCGTCGGGGACGTCGACGGCCTGCGACCGCAGCGCCTCCAGCGGGACCACCTCCAGGGCCTTCGCGTTGGTCGCCGCGAGCACCACCCCGGCCGGCGCGCCAGCCTCCAGGGCCTGCAGCCAGCGCGCTGCGACGACGCACCAGCGGTCACCCGGCCGCAGCCCCGGGAAGTCGTGCTCGGGGCGCGGGGTGCTGAGGTCGTTGCCCAGCTGCCGCTGCATCTCCAGGAACTCCGCGGAGACGACGGCGCAGACGGTGTGGCTGCCCAGGTCCTCGGGGCCGCTGCGGCAGGAGCCGTCCCGGGTGAACCCGGTCATCGGGTCGGTGCCGCAGGGCTCGAGCGGGCCGCCCAGGACGTTGCGTTCCTCGCCGGGAGATCCCATCCGCCGATCATCGCGCCGGGCGAGGGCGTCCGCCCGGTGGGTCGTGCGCCGTGGAGTCGCGCCACACCCAACGGGGCGGGAGGGTGGAGGGGTGCGGGTACTGGTCACCGGGGCATCGGGGTTCGTGGGTGGTCGGCTGGCGCCGGCCCTGGAGGAGGCCGGGCACGATGTGCGGGCGATGACCCGGCACCCGGACCGGTACTCCGGTGCGGGGACGCCGGTCGCCGGCGACGTGTCCGACGAGTCGTCGCTGCGGGCCGCCCTCGACGGCTGCGACGCCGCCTACTACCTGGTCCACTCGCTGGACTCGGCGGACTTCCAGGAGCGGGACGCCCGGGCCGCGCGGGCCTTCGCCCGCGCCGCCTCGAACGCCGGCGTCAGCCGGATCGTCTACCTCGGCGGGCTCGGCGACGACTCCGACCAGCTGTCCGCGCACCTGCGCAGCCGACGGCAGGTCGAGCGGCTGCTGGCCGAGGGCGGGGTGCCGGTGACCGTGCTGCGCGCCGGGATCGTCATCGGCCACGGCGGCGTGTCCTGGGAGATGACCCGCCAGCTCGTCGCCCACCTGCCGGCGATGGTCACCCCGCGCTGGGTGCACACCAGGACCCAGCCGATCGCGGTGGCCGACGTCGTGCGGTACCTGGTCGGCGTGCTGGAGGCACCGGAGGCCGAGGGGCGGGCCTTCGACGTCGGCGGGCCGGAGGTGCTCCAGTACCTGGAGATGCTCACCCGGGTCGCGGAGATCCAGGGCCGGAAGCTGCTCATCGTCCCGGTGCCGCTGCTGACGCCGCAGCTGTCCTCGCGCTGGCTGGCGCTGGTCACCGACGTCGACGTGCAGACCGGGCGGTCGCTGATCGACTCGATGACCAACGAGGTGGTGGTCAAGGACGACTCGATCCGCCGCATCATGCCGTTCGAGCCGATGTCCTACGACGACGCCGTCCTGACCGCGCTGAAGGAACGGGCGGAGGCCCGCCGGGCCGCCCGGCACGGCAGGGCCGCCACGGGCCTGGGCCGGGTCCGATGACCCGGGCACGCCGCCGCATCGGGGAGTCGCTGATCTCCGACGACGGGCTCACCCGGCTGCTGTCCCGGGCGCCGTCCTGGCTGGTGGACGAGGTGCCGCGCGACCACCGCGAGTCCGACGCGGCCTTCCGCCGTCGGCGCCGGGTGACCGCCGCGGTGTCGGTGGCCGGGGCCGGGCTGCTCGGGGTGTCGCTGTCGCGGAAGCCGAACTCGACGTCGTTCTACGCGCTGACCCTGGGCGTGGCCGGCACCTGGGTCGCCGGTGGGCTGGCGTCCGGGCCGCTGCACCTGGGCTGGGTGCAGACACCGCGGGCCACCCTGCGCCGGCCGCTGCTCACCCCGGTCGTCGGCGGCGCGGGCGCCTTCGGGCTGTTCTACGCGGCCGCACTGGTGGCCAAGCGGATCCCGCCGCTGGAGGCCGCCGTCACGCGGGTGCTGCGCTACGCCCAGCAGGGGAACCCGGCGCTGGTCACCACGACCACGCTGGCCAACGGCCTGGCCGAGGAGGTCTTCTTCCGGGGCGCGCTGTACGCGGCGGTCGGCGTCGACCACCCGGTGCTGAAGTCCTCCGCCGTCTACACGCTCGCGACGGTGGCCACCCGCAACCCGGCGCTGGTCCTCGCCTCCGTGCCGATGGGCCTGCTGTTCGCCTTCCAGCGCCGGGTCACCGGGGGCATCCAGGCGCCTGCGCTGACCCACCTGACCTGGTCGGTGCTGATGCTGCGCTACCTGCCCCCGCTGTTCGCCGACGAGGCCTCGATCGACGTGGAGCAGCCCGCCCAGCCGTGATCCCCACCGCCGGGGGCATGCCTTCGGCGAAGGGAGCCCGGGTCGGGCTGACGGTGGGCGATCGGGGTGGCAGGCTCCCCGCGTGAGCGCTGACACGGGGGCCGGACCGGAGGTCCTCTGGACCCCGACACCGGAGTCGATCGCGGCCAGCCGGCTGGGCCGGTTCGCCACCTGGGTGGCCGACCGCCGCGGCCTGGACTTCGGCAGCCCGCCGGACTACGACACCATCTGGCGCTGGTCGGTCGAGCACCTCGACCAGTTCTGGGCCGACGTGGCCGCCTTCACCGACGTGCTGCCCGGCGTCCCGGAGGACCGGGTGCTCACCCGGCGCGAGATGCCCGGCGCGGAGTGGTTCCCCGACGTCACGATCAACTACGCCGAGCAGGCGCTGCGCCACGCCAGCGAGGAGCACCCGGCGCTGGTCGCCCTCGCCGAGGACGTCGAGCCGGTCGAGGTCTCCTGGGCCACGCTGCGCGGCCGGGTGGGGGCGTTCGCCGCGACGCTGCGCCGGCTCGGCGTCCAGCGCGGTGACCGGGTGGCCGGGTACCTGCCGAACGTGCCCGAGGCGGTCGTCGCCTTCCTGGGCGCGGCGTCGATCGGCGCCGTCTGGTCCTCGTGCGCGCCGGACTTCGGCACCCGCAGCGTGCTCGACCGCTTCGCCCAGATCGAGCCGGTGGTGCTGGTCGCCGTCGACGGCTACCGCTTCGGCGGCAAGCCCTACGACCGGCGGGACGTCGTCGCCGAGCTGCGGGCCGCGCTCCCCACCGTGCGGACGACGATCTCGGTGCCCCGCCTGCACCCCGACGAGCTGCCCGACGGCGCACTGAGCTGGGCCGAGGCGGTGGCCGAACCGCAGGACCCGGTGTTCGAGCCGCTGCCGTTCGCCGCCCCGCTGTGGATCGTCTTCTCCTCCGGCACGACGGGCCTGCCCAAGGGGATCGTGCACGGGCACGGCGGCCTGGTGCTCGAGCAGCGCAAGCAGATCGGCCTGCACATCGACGTCGGGCCGGGGGACCGGCTGTTCTGGTACGCCTCCACCGCCTGGATCATGTGGAACATCGCCACCTCGGCGCTGCTGGCCGGTGCGACCGTGGTGGTCTACGACGGCGCCCCCACCTACCCGGCGGTCGACGCGCAGTTCGCCCTGGCCGCCCGCACCGGGCTGACGTTCCTGGGCACCAGCCCCGGTTACCTCGGTGCCTGCGAGAAGGCCGGTCTGCGGCCCGGGGACGACCACGACCTCTCCGCGCTGCGCACCATCGGCGTCACCGGGTCGCCGCTGCCGGCCAGCACCTTCGGCTGGGTGTACGAGGCGGTGCGGTCCGACGTCTTCCTCGGCTCGCTGTCGGGTGGCACCGACGTCGCGACCGGGTTCATCGGCAGCTCGCCGCTGCTGCCGGTCACCGCCGGCGAGCTGCAGCGCCCGATGCTGGGGGTCGCTGCCGCGTCCTGGGACGAGGACGGTTCCCCCGTGATCGGCGAGCTGGGGGAGCTCGTCATCACCGAGCCGATGCCGTCGATGCCGCTGTACTTCTGGAACGACGACCCGCCCGGCCCCCAGGGTGCCCGCTACCGGGAGGCCTACTTCGAGCCCTGGCCCGGGGTGTGGCGGCACGGCGACTGGCTGGAGATCACCGAGCGGGGCACCTGCCTCATCACCGGGCGGTCGGACTCCACGCTCAACCGCGGCGGCGTCCGGATGGGGACGGCGGACATCTACGCCGCCGTCGAGGCCATCCCCGCCGTCCTCGACTGCGTCGTGCTCGGCGTCGAGCAGCGCGACGGCGGCTACTGGATGCCCCTGTTCGTCCAGCTGGCCCCGGGCCTGGAGCTGACACCGGAGCTGGAGGCGGAGATCCGGGCTGCGATCCGGGCCAACGCCAGCCCCCGGCACGTGCCGGACGAGATCACGGTCGTCCCCGGGGTGCCGCACACCCGCACCGGCAAGCGGCTGGAGGTCCCGCTCAAACGGCTGTTCCAGGGCGTGGACCCGGCGAAGGCGCTCAACGTCGGCGCGGTCGACGACGCCACCGCTGTGGACCACTTCGTCGAGCTCGCTCGTGCACGTCAGGCCGGCCGATGAACACGCTGCGCGAGGTGTCGGCCGCGACCAACGCCGTCGTCACCGCGATCGACCCGCCGCTCCCGCACGCCGCCGACGGCCCGCTGGCCGGCGTCCGGGTGGGCCTGAAGGACAGCATCGACACCGCCGGCGTGCGCACCACCTGCGGGTCGGCCTACTTCGCCGACCGGGTGCCGGACTGCGACGCCGAGGTCGTCACCCGGCTCGCCGCGGCCGGGGCGCAGATGGTCGCCAAGCTCAACCTCAGCGAGTTCGCCATCGGCCTGACCAGCCAGAACTCCGCCTCCGGGCCGGTCCGGAACCCCTGGGACCTCTCCCGCGTCCCCGGCGGGTCGAGCGGGGGGAGCGCCGCGGCGGTCGCCGCCGGGCTGGTCGACGTGGCGCTGGGCACCGACACCGGGGGATCGGTGCGGGTGCCGGCCGCGGCGTGCGGGGTCACCGGGCTGCGGCCGGGGATCTCCGTCGTCCCGGACGCGGGGACCTTCCCGGTCTGCGAGCTCGTCGACACGGTCGGCCCGATCGCGCGCGACGTCGACCTGGTCGCCCGGGTCTTCGCCGTGCTGGCCGGGCGGGACGTCCGCGCGCTCCAGCCGGCACCGCCGCGCCGGATCGGGGTGCCCGAGCTCTGGTTCGACGACCTGGACCCGCAGGTCGCCGAGCTGGTCGCGGCCGCCGGCCAGGTGTTCGCCGACGGTGGGACCGAGCTCCTACCGGTGCAGGTGCCGGGGATCGCCTCGGCGCAGGACGTCCTCTACACGATCATCTACTCCGGGATCGCCGACCTGCACTCCGAGCGGCTGGCCTGCCCGGAGCTGTTCCAGCCCGACACCCTCACCCGGGTGCAGGTGGGCACCGGGGTCTCCGAGGACGAGCGGGCCGAGGCGCTGGGCGCGCAGCGGGAGTTCCAGCGCGGGCTGGACGAGCTGTTCGAGCACGTCGACGCGCTGCTCACCCCGGCCCTGCCGGTCGACGTCCCGCCGGCGCGCACGGACGACGACGTCCTGACCACCACCCGGCGGCTGGCCCAGCTCAGCGCGCCCTGGTCGCTGCACGCCGGCCCCACGCTGGCGCTCCCGGCCGGGCGGCACGGGGTCTCGGGCATGCCGGTGGGGCTGCAGCTCACCGCCGCGGTCGGCGGGGAGGACCTGCTGCTGGACGCCGGCGCGTGGTTCCAGCAGCGCACCGACTGGCACACCCGCCGGCCCCCGTGCGCGGTGGGCTGAACCGGTCCGTCACATCGGGGCCCGGGTCCGGAGGAGCCGGGGCAGCGCGGCGGCCAGCACCAGGACGGCGGTGGCCAGGAGCGCCAGCCCGCCGAGGGCGTAGCCGGTGAACACCGCCAGCGCCGCCAGCTCGACCCCGACGCCGGCCACCGAGGTCACCGTCGCGCGGGCCGGCCCGGTGATCGCCTCCTGCAGCCGCGTCTCGGCGACCACCAGCACCAGCCGGTAGAGCGCGTAGCCCGCGGCGACGGCGGCCAGCCCCAC
Source organism: Modestobacter excelsi (assembly GCF_005930495.1). GTDB lineage: Bacteria > Actinomycetota > Actinomycetes > Mycobacteriales > Geodermatophilaceae > Modestobacter > Modestobacter excelsi. The sequence continues at coordinate 30,777 of NZ_SJEX01000048.1, forward strand.
CGGCACCGCCACCAGCGCGGCGGTGGCCAGCGCGGCGCCGGCCGCGGCGAGTGCGGCGGCGACCGCGCGCGGCGGCCAGGACGCCGCCCGACCGCCCAGCGCCGCGCCGGCCGCGCCGGCGACCGGGATGCCGAGCACGGCGAGCGGGTTGAGGGGGTCCGGCACACCCCAGTCCCGGGCCAGCAGCGGGAAGTACTCCTCCACGGCGTCCACCCCGCCCAGCAGCACGACGAGGACGACCGCGGCCCGCACCGCCGGGCGTCCGGCCGCCTCGGCGACCCCGACGCGCAGCGTGGCCCACCAGCCCGGGCCCTCGTCGTCGTCCGTGCCGTCGTCGTCCGTGTCGTCGTCGTCCGTGTCGTGGGGGGCTTCGGGGAACGAGGCAGCCAGGACGGAGCCGGCCAGGCAGGTCACGACGCTCGCCCAGCCGACCGCCGCGTACCCGCCGGAGGCGAACAGCGCGGCGGCCACCAGGGCGGTCGGCACCTGCACCAGCAGGTCGACGGCGGTCACCCAGCCGTACACCCGGCCGAACTGGCCGCCGGCGCCCGCGGCGGCCAGCCCGTCGTGCAGCAGTGCCTCGAAGGCGCCGGACACCAGAGCGCCGCCGACCCCCCACACGACCAGCCCGCCGGCGAACCCCGCGAGCCCGGGGGCCGCCAGCCACAGCGCGTACGCCGCCGCCTGCAGGACGCCGGCGACCACCAGGGCCCCGCGCCGGGACCAGCGGTCGGCGAGCGCCCCGGAGGGGACCTCGGCCAGCACCGCGGTGGCCGACCACAGCGCGAGCAGCCCGGAGACCTGGTCGTCGTCCAGGCCGGTGTCGGTGAACAGCAGCGCGTAGAAGGGGTACAGCGGGACGAACTCGGCGAGGAACGACCAGCCGAGGACCAGGCGGACCAGCCGGCGGGCCGGAGGCGGGAGAGGGGGTCAGTCGGGGGGCATGACCGGACGGTAGACCGGTCCCGCCCGCGCGGCGCCGGTTTTCCCGACGGCCGTCCAGCCGCCGTGGTGCACCCGCGCCGCCTCGGCGAGCGGGCTGCGGGACCCGGACCTAGCGTGGACGGATGGCGAGCCGTCTGGGGGGAGCCGCGCCGGCAGCCCTCGTGCGGTCCGGACCGTCCGTCCGGCCGCGCCGGCTGCACGGGGTCGACGTCCTCCGGGGCCTGGCGGTCGTCGGCATGCTCGTCGTGGACAACCGGGGCAACGGCTCCATCGCCGCCCAGTGGCACCACACCGCGTGGGACGGGCTGCACGTGGCCGACGTCGTCTTCCCGGCGTTCCTGCTGGTGGTCGGCGTGTCCATGCCCTTCTCCCGGCGTGCCGACGCACCGCGCGCGGTGCTCCGGCGGGTGCTGCGGCTCGCCGTCCTCGGCTTCCTGGTGGTCACCGCCAAGTACGGGCTGGGCACGGTCGGGGCCGGCGTGCTCGGCCACATCGCCGGCGCCTACCTGCTGTGCTGGGTCCTGCTCCGGCTGCCGCGGTCGGCGCAGCCGCTGGCCGCGGCGGGCGTGCTGGCCGGCCTGAGCGTGCTGACGGTCGTGGGCGGCGCCGGCCCGGAGCACTCCTGGGCGCGGTCGCTCGACCAGGCGATCGGCCTGTCGTTCTCCGCCGAGGCACCCCACGCCTTCCTGGGCAGTGCGATCACCGTCTACCTGGGCGTGCTGGCCGGCCGCGTGCTGCAGTCGGCCACCGGGCGGGCCGTGCTGCGTCAGCTGGGGGCCGACGGCGTGCTGCTGGTGGCCGCCGGCCTCGCGCTCTCCCCGCTGGTGCCGGTCAACAAGCGGCTGTGGTCGCCGTCGTTCGTGCTGGTGACCGGTGGCCTCGCGGTGCTCGCGCTCGCCGCGCTGCACTGGCTCGTCGACCAGCGCGGGCTCCGCCGCCCGCTGCGGCCGGTCGAGGCGCTCGGCATGAACGCGATCGTCGCGTTCGTCCTCTCCGAGGTGGTCTTCCGGGCAGTGCTGTCCTCCACCGTGCAGCCGCTGGTCGACCGCTGGGTCAGCTCGGTCGCCGGCGTCACCTTCTCCGCGTGGGCGTACCCGGCGGTGTCGCTCGCGGTGATCTGGGCGGTGTGCGCGGGGCTCGCCCGGCGGGGCGTGGTCGTGCGGGTCTGAGCACGGTCAGGGCGGTGTCGGCCCGGTGCCGCCGACCGGCAGCGGCTCGCTGCGGGACAGCAGCGCGTTGGCCGACATGAGCGTGATGCCGCGGTCCGCGACCTGCGCCAGGGCGGCGGGCAGGGCGCGCACCTCCAGCTCACGCCGCTCGGCGAGGGCGCGGGCGAAGGCCGCGGTGGGGTCGAAGGTGCCCTGACCGATCCCGTCGTGCAGGCCGAGCACGTCACCGGCGACCACCGTCTGCCCCATGTAGTCGCCGATCTCGGTCACCGACTCCTTGTCCCCCGGACCGCGGGTCACCGACCAGATGTAGGTGTCGTAGCCCAGCTCCGCCGCGACCCGGAGGGCGTACCCGGTGAGCTCCCCGCGCGGTGGGCGGAAGCTGGTGAACGGCTGTCCCAGGACCGCCTCGACCTCCTCCTTGCAGCGCACCAGCTCGTCGCGGGTCTCGTGGACGTCCAGGGTGGTCAGGTCCCGGTGGTCCCAGGTGTGGTTGCCGATCTCGTGGCCGGCGGCCACGACCTGGCGCAGCAGGTCCGGGTGGTGGACCCCGTTCCAGCCCATGACGTTGAAGGTGGCGGTGACCCCGGCCGTGGCGAGCGCGTCCAGGATCCGCGGGGTGTACTCCGGCGTCGGCCCGTCGTCGAAGGTGATCGCCGCGATCGGCTCGGTGACCGTGGTGTTCCAGATGACCCGCCGGGTGCCCAGCCGGGCCACCCGCTCACCGGCGTCGGCGGCACCCCCGGCCTCCATGAACTGCTCCTGGGCGGTGGCGGAGGCCTCGGCGCGAGCCTCGTCGTCGTCCCCGACCAGCAGGGCGCCAGCGGCGGCACCGACGACCAGCCCGGCAGCACCGCCACCGGCCCCCACCAGGAACTGCCGTCGCGTGGCCACCCCGCTGTCCTACCGCATCGCCGCGCCGCGCGGTGCGGGTCGTCGGCTCAGCCGGCCTGGGCAGGCGTGTCGGCCTCGGGCGTGCCGCCGGTGCGCGGCACGCGAATGGTGACGGTCGTGCCGTCCGGACCGGGGACGGCGGTGATGTCGGCGAACGCGCTCATCAACGTCGAGCCGCGGCCGCGGTCCATGCTCGGCACGCGCTCCCGCCACTGACCGTGGTCGCGCACCGTGATCACGACCCGGCCCCCGCCGACCTCGGCGGAGACGTCCACGAACGGCTCGGTGGGGTCCTGGGCGTGCTCCACGGCGTTGGTCGCCGCCTCGCACGCGGCCAGCAGCAGGTCGTAGGCATGGTCCTCGTCCAGCTCGGCGCTGGCGAACAGCCGGCGCAGGGCGCGCCTCAGCGCCGGGACCGACTGCGCGGTGGCCGGGAAGCGCCAGCGCTCGTAGTGCACCTGCGCGGGTGCCGGCGGCGGCGCGACGGCCGGGGGACGGCTCGAGGGCACCAGGTCCCGCACGTGCGGGGAGGGCACCGTGTCGTCCGGCCCGGGGGCGGCCGGCAGGGTGAGCGGCCGGGTGGGGAGGTCCTCGCCGGCCGACTCCCGCCCGCCGCGCGCCCGCTCGATGGCCACCCGCACCCGGGCGATCAGCTCGGCGGCCTGGAAGGGCTTGGCGAGGTAGTCGTCCACGCCGGCCGCGAAGCCCTCCACGGCCGCCTCCTGCCCGGCCCGGGCGGTCAGCATGATGACCGGGACACCCCGGGTCGCCGGGTCCGCGCGCAGCCGGCGGAGCAGCTGGAACCCGTCCACGCGCGGCATCATCACGTCGGTCAGGACGACGTCGGGCAGCTCCTCGGCGACGGCGGCCAGTGCCTCCTCGCCGTTCGTGCAGGTGCGCACCCGCCAGACCGGGGACAGCAGCCGGGTGAGGTACGTGCGCATGTCGGCGTTGTCGTCGACGACCAGCACGGTGGCGCTGGCCCCGGCCGGGACCGCCGGCTGCTCGCGCGGGGTGACGTCCTGCTCCCACGCCTCGGCCGCGCCGCGGGCCACCTCGGAGGGACCGACCGGGTGGTCGGCGTCGCCCTCGGCGTCCGGGCTGCCGTAGGGGAGGGTCGCGGTGAACGTGCTGCCCCGGCCGGGGTCGCTGGTCACCGCCACCGACCCGCCGTGCAGCGCGACCAGTTCGCGGACCAGGGCCAGCCCGATGCCGGTGCCCTCGCGGTGCCGCCCCAGCGACCCCGGCACCCGGTGGAACCGGTCGAAGACCAGCGGCAGCTCCTCGGCCGGGATGCCGATGCCGGTGTCGGCGACGGTCAGCGCCATGCCGTCCCCGGTGTCCCGCAGGGCCACCGAGATGCCGCCGACGAAGGTGTACTTGACCGCGTTGGACAGCAGGTTGAGGACGATCTTCTCCCACATCCGCGGGTCGACGTGCACCGGCCGGGACAACGGTGGGCAGTCGACGGTCAGCCGCAGGCCGGCCCGCTCGGCCGCGGCGCGCAGCACGCCGGCGAGCTCGGCGGTGAAGCCGGCGAGGTCGGTCGCCACCCGGACGGCGTTGGCGCGGCCGGCCTCGATGCTGGCGAAGTCCATCAGGTCGTTGACCAGCCGCTGCAGGCGCTGACCGTTGCGCATCGCGAGCGTGAGTTGGTCGCGGGCACCGGGCGGCAGGGGGTGGGTGGCGTCGTGCAGCACGTCGCTGATCGGGCCGAGCAGGAGGGTCAGCGGCGTGCGGAGCTCGTGGCTGACGTCGGAGAAGAACGCGGTCTTGGCGCGGTCGAGCTCGGCGAGGGACTCCGCCCGCCGGCGCTCGGCCTCGAAGGCCCGCGCGTTGCCGAGGGCGCTCACGAACTGACCGGCGACCAGCTCCAGGAAGGTCCGGTACTCGGCGTCGAACACCCGGTTGGGGCTGGTGCCGGCGACCAGCACCCCGAGTCGTTCGCCGCCGGCCGCGGCGGTGAGCGGGAGCACGACGGCGTCGGTCACCGGGTCCTGCCAGAAGCCGCCGACGACCCCGAGGTCCCCGACCCGCCCGGGCAGCCGGCCGGCGTCGTCCACCTCGGCGGGCAGCCGGTCGGCCGGGCAGCCCACCGTCGCCGCGCGGCGCAGCCGCTCGCCGTCGGCGAGGTAGACGGCGGCGAACGGCACGTCTAGCGGGTCGGTGCCCAGCGCGGCGGAGAGCGCGGCGAGCACCGTGTCCTCGTCGCCCAGCGCGCCCCCGGCGGTGGACAGGTCGTGCAGCAGGCGCTGCCGCCGCTCGCCGAGCACCTCGGCGGTCACCTCGGTGCAGACGCCGAACATCCCGCCGACGGACCCGTCGTCGTCGAACGCCGGGGCGTGCGAGACGGTGAACCAGGTCTCCTCGCGGTAGCCGGCGCGCTCGAGCAGCAGCGGCAGGCGCGGCAGCCACGACGCCTCGCGGGTCGCCATCGCGTGCTCGACGGGGTCCTTCAGGGCGGCCCAGCCCTCGGCCAGCGTCACCCGGATGTCGTCGCCGATGGCCGGGTGCTTGGCCCCGATGAAGGGGGCGTAGGCGTCGTTGTAGAACTGGATGTAGGTCGGCCCCCAGGTGAGCACCATGGGGAACCGCGACGCGAGGATCGTCCTGATCGCGAAGCGCAGGCTCGCCGGCCAGGAGTCCACCGGCCCCATCGGGGTCGCCGACCAGTCGTGCTCGGCCATGAGCCGGCCGGCCTCGCCGCCGCAGGCGAACAGGTCGGTGGCCGCAGCGTCGCCCTCGGGGCCCGACGGGGGATCGGGGGCCATCCACACCTCCAGCCGACGCGGGCCGTCCCGCGCCACTGCGGTACCGGACCGGGCAGGCCGACGTGGCCGCCCGACGAGGGAACCTACCCGTGCGGAACCGGTCGCGGTCGACGGCGCCCGGTCTGCGGTCGGACGGTCGGCCCGATCGGTGTTGGATGGGACCAGCCCCGCCGGGAGAGCCCCGGCGGCGACCCCAGGAGACCACCGTGGCAGAACTGACCCGTCCCGACGTCGAGCCGCCGACCGGCCCCGCCCCCGACGACCTGGTGATCGAGGACCTCGTGGTCGGCGACGGCCCGGAGGCCACGGCCGGCAGCCTGGTGAGCGCGCACTACGTCGGGGTCACCCACGACGGCGGCGAGCAGTTCGACGCCTCCTGGGACCGCGGCGACCCGCTGGAGTTCCGGCTCGGCGTGGGCATGGTCATCCAGGGCTGGGACGAGGGGATCGCCGGGATGAAGGTGGGCGGTCGCCGTCGGCTGACCATCCCGGCACACAAGGCCTACGGCGAGCGCGGCGCCGGCGGCGTGATCAAGCCCGGCGCCACCCTGGTCTTCGTCGTCGACCTCGTCGGCGTCCGCTGAGAGCCGGCCCCGCTGCCCTCAGCAGCGGGGCCTCGCCGGAGGCCGCCGATGAGTCCGCGCCGTCCCGGGAGTCCCCCTCCCATGACCGCCGCACCGCAGACCGGCCAGCCGATCGACGTCACCTTCGCCAGCGTCATCGAGAAGGACGGCGCCTTCCCCACCTACCTCGAGCTGCCCGGCTCCGCCCAGCTGCTCGGCACCCGGCGGGCGGTGAAGGTCGCCGGGACGCTGGACGGCCACCCGTTCACCGCCACGCTGATGCCCTCGGGCACGGGGCCGCACTGGCTGCCGCTCAAGAAGGCGCTGTGCGCCGTGATCGGCAAGGACGAGGCCGGCACCGCGGTCGCCGTCCACCTGGAGCAGCGCTTCAGCTGACCCGAGGACCGTCCGCGGTCAGGGCAAGGACGCGCCCATGACCGTGCCGTGCACCGGGGTGCAGCCCCCAGTCGAACGAGGACGGCCCGCTGCTGCTGGCTGAGCTCGGCGGACGCCGGGGTCGGGCCCGGTCCGTCGTCCGGGACGACCCGAGGTCGACCGGGTGGCAACGACTGAGCTACGCGCGCGTTGACCTGGTCCCGGGCCCGCTCGGCCCCGTGGTGCTGGAGGTGGAGGCCACCGACTGCTTCCTCTTCCTCTCCTTCGCCTCCGCATCGGCGCTGGGCCGGTTCGCTGAGCACGTCGTCGCCCACCGGTGAACAGGGTTCGGCCGACGCCGTCAAGGGGGTTCCGTACATCTGTGGACAGCGCCCTGACCTGCAGATATGTCTTGTCGGGCATCCCTGACACCGCTAGACTTCGTACACACGTTCGAAGCGGTGGAGGAGGTGTCCGGTGGGGGAGTTGCAGTCCGCGCTGGACGCCCTGGCCGCCGAGGACCTCTTCACCCTTCCCCCGGGTGCGGTGCTGGACCGGGCCACCCTGCTGTTGACCGTGGTCAACCGCGCCAACGCCGAGTTGACCCGCACCGTCCGGCACGCCGACTCCACGGGCGCCGCTGAGCACGACGGCAA
>NZ_SJEX01000049.1 GCF_005930495.1 Modestobacter excelsi
CACCCACGCACCCCGCCAGCCGTCCACCCCCATGACCGCCACCGGGTCAGCCTGCCAGTCGCCGGGCGCCGCGGGGGCCTGCGAGGATCAGCTCATGCGCGTCTTCCTCGGGACCGACCACGCCGGCCTGGAACTGAAGTCCCACCTCCTGCAGGTGCTCGCCGACCAGGGCTTCGAGCCCGTCGACTGCGGCGCCCACACCTACGACGCGGAGGACGACTACCCGCCGTTCTGCTTCGCGGTGGGGGAGGGCGTGGTGACCGAGCCCGGCACCCTGGGGGTCGTCATCGGCGGCTCGGGCAACGGCGAGCAGATCGCGGCGAACAAGGTCCCCGGCGTGCGGGCCGCCCTGGTCTGGAACACCGACACCGCCAAGCTCGCCCGGCAGCACAACGACGCCAACGTCGTGGCGGTCGGCGGCCGGCAGCACAGCGTCGAGGAGGCCACCGAGCTGGTGCTCACCTTCCTGCGCGAGCCGTTCAGCGGCGAGGCCCGGCACGTCCGCCGCATCGGGCTGGTCGCCCAGTACGAGCGCGACCGGCACCGCCCGGCCGGCGGGCTGCCCACCGACACCCCGTGAGGCCACCGCGGTGACCGGGGGCGAGCTGCGGGCGGCCGACGCGGCCGTCCAGCAGCTGCTGGCCCGGGTGCCGGACGGCTCGGCGGCGGTGCCGCTGCTGGCCACCGACGTCATCGGGGTCGTCCACCACGTCACCTCGTGCCTGACCTGGTACGCCCAGGACCTGGTCGCCGGCCCGGTCGAGGTGAGCGCCTTCGACCTGGTCCGCCGTCCCGACGCCGAGCTGGCCGAGATGCGCCGGCAGCTCTCCGCGGCCACCGAGGTGCTGGCCCGGGTGGTCGACGCCGCCGACCCGGCCGAGCGGGGCGCGCACAGCTGGGGGCTGGCCGACCCCTCGGGCTTCGCCGGCATGGGCTGCGCGGAGCTGCTGCTGCACGGCTGGGACATCGCCGACGGCCGCGGCCTGGACTGGGTGCCGCCCGCGGCCCTGGCCGACGCGACGGTGACCCGGCTGTTCCCGTGGGTCCCGCCGGAGCCGGACCCGTGGGCGGCGATGCTGTGGGCCACCGGCCGCGGCGAGCTGCCCGGCCGCGAGCCGGTGACCTCCTGGCGCTGGCACTGCGCCCCGCTGGCGGAGTGGGACGGCACCCAGCCCACGTGAGGAGTCGGGGCGGTGAGGGGCCCGGCCGGTGATCAGGTGACCTGATCACCGGCCCTCCTCCCGCACCGGCGTTGGTGCGGGAGGACACCCTTTGATCAGGTCACCTGATCGAAGTGGACCGTGCGAAGTGGACGGTGCGCAGAAGGACGTCGTCAGAACAGGTCCGGGCACCAGGGTGCGACCGGCCAGCTGAACGCCGTGGAGGCGGCCACCACGGCGCCCGGGCTGACCTCGGTCACCCGCCCGGCGGCCTGCAGCGACGCGAGTGAGACCCCGCCCAGGTAGGCGGCACTGAGCGCCTCGATGTCGAGCACGAGGTCCGGGTCTCGGTCGGTGCGGTCGCAGAACGCCCCTGCCGGGTGGCCCCAGACGTGCCAGCGCCCGTCGTTCCAGGCGCAGAACCGGTCGCGCACCTCGAGCACCAGGTCGATCCGGGCCGGGTAGCGGCGGGCGGACAGCGCCCGTCCGACGTCCACCAGCCGCACCCACAGCGCGTCGACCGGGCGCGCGTGCCAGGCGCGGGGGTCGGCGAGCAGGTGCCGCAGCGGGTCGTCGGCCGACAGCGACGGCGCCTCCACGGTGCGGACCAGGTCGATGCCCAGCAGGAACCGCCAGAGCGCGGCGTACGCGGCCGGGGTGGCGGCGCGGACCTCGGTGACGGCGAGCACGCCGGTCGGTTCGCCGTCGTCGGTCCAGCTGCCCCGGACGCGGTACAGCGCGTAGCCGGTGACCGTGCCGTCGGCCTCGGTGTGCAGCACGTGCTGGCGGGGGGTGCCGCCGCGGCGGTCCTCGGGGCGGTCCAGCAGGACCCGGTCCCACCAGCGGTCGTCGCGGGCGAGGTTGCCGGGCACCTGCCGGCGGAGCTGGTCGTAGAGCCGGGCGGCGGCCGGGCGGAACTCCGCCACGTCGACGAGCGCGACGCGTCCGGTGCCGCAGTCGGCGTCCGGGCGCAGCCGCAGCCGCTCGGTGTTCCCCGACCAGCCGCCCCGCCAGCTCGCCGGGGCGTAGCCGAACCGGCCGTAGATGCCGGCCTCGGCGGCCCACAGCGCCGCCACCGGCTCCCGCTCCGCGGCCTGCACCTCGGTGAGCTGGCGCCGCATGATCGCCGTCAGCACCCCCTGCCGGCGGTGGGTGGGCGCGACGGTGATCCAGGTGACCCCGGCGGTCGGCACGGTGGCCCCGGGGACGGCCATGTCCAGGCTGTAGATGCCGGCGGTGGCCGCCACCCGGTCCCCGTCGAACAGGGCGAGGGAGCGGTCGAGCTCGGCGATCGGCGACGGGGTCTCCTGGTACGGCCCGTCAGGCGCCTCCCCGAAGGTGGTCGACATCGTGGCGGAGAACCGCGGCCACTCCTCGGCGGTGATCGGACGGAGCTGGTCGGCGAGATCGGTCACGGTGGCTGTCTACCGCCCCGGGACGACGATCCGCCAACCAGTTCGCCCCGACCTCAGGAGCTGCCGGCCGGCAGCCGGTGCAGCAGGCGCAGCAGCCACCAGGTCCGCTCACCCAGCAGCGCCATCGTCGCCGGGAGCAGCACCCCGCGGACCAGGGTGGCGTCGATCAGCACGGCCACCGCCAACCCGACGCCCAGCTGCTCGAACTGCACCAGCGACAGCGTCGCGACGATGCTGAACACGGCGACCATCACGACCGCGGCGCTGGTGACCACCGCGGCCGAGCGGGTGACCCCACGGGCGATCGCGAGCTGCATCGGGAGGCCGGCCCGGGCGGCCTCGCGGACCCGGGAGACGACGAACACGTGGTAGTCCATCGACAGCCCGAAGAGCACCACGAAGAGGAACAGCGGCAGCCAGGACACGATCGCCCCGGTCGAGGTCAACCCGAGCAGCCCCTCGGCCCAGGTCGACTGGAACACGATCACCAGCACCCCGTACGCGGCGCCCACCGACAGCAGGGTGAGGACGGCGGCGATCAGCGCCACGGCCAGGGACCGGAACGCGACCGTGAGCACGACGATCGTCAGCGCCAGCACGAAGCCGTCGCGGGTCTGCACCAGCACCTGCTCCACCGGCGGGGTCGGGGAAGCCTGCTGGCGCGTGGCGGCCGGTCCCAGCCCGCTGGCTGGCCGCTGCCGCTTCGGGCTGTCCCGACCCTGCGCCGTCCCGCTCGCCGTCCATGTCGAGGGCGATGCCCCGGCGGGTGCGCGCGGTGTCCAGGGCCGAGCACCCCGCCGGGGTGCCGGGGTCACGGGTGGGCCCTAGGGTCGGCGGTCTGCCGAGGTGTCCACGTCCGGCTCCCCGGGACCCCTGACCCGGACGGTCGTGGACGCGGGAGGAAGGTCATGCGCCGTCTCGGGACCGTTGCGTCCGCCGTCGTCACCCTGGTCGCGCTCGCCGGGTGCACCGGCACCAGCTCCGCCGACGGCGACCCGGCCGGGAGCGCGTCGGCCGATGCGCCGGGCAGCCGGGCGGTGACGGCGGTGCCCGAGGCGCCGCGCACGCTCGTCGCCGACACCGACCCGGTCGCCGCCGCGGTGTCCACCAGCCGGGCGTTGTTCGCCGGCTCGCCGGTCGCCGTGCTCGCCGGGCGCGACGACCCGTCGGCGCAGCTGCTCGGGGCGGTGTCCGCCGTCGGGCTGGGGGTGCCGCTGCTGCTCGGTGCGGACGGGGCGGCCGACGCCCTGGCCCCCGAGCTCGACCGGCTCGGGGTGCAGACGGTCCTGGCGCTCGGGGACGACGCCGCGACCGCGCTGCCCGACGACGCCGGCGTCGACGTGGTGACCGTCCCCGCCGAGGCCGACGCCGTGGCGGCGGCGACCGGGCTGGACCTCGACGCCGACCAGCCCGTCGCCGAGGCCGACCGGGCTGCGGCGGTGGCAGCGCTGGCCCCCGACGCGCTGCCTGCCCTGCGGGCCGACGGCGCTGCCGCCCCGGCCGGTGCCGCGGAGCCCGCCGGCGAGCTGCCGGCGGTGGAGCGCCCCGAGCCGCTCGAGGACGTCGTGGTGCTGGCCAGCGGCAGCGGGGACGCCCTCGCCGGGATCGCCACCGCCCGGGCGGCCGGCGCGGAGGTACAGCTGACCGGTGGCGCGGACCCGCGGGGCTCGGCGGCGGTGGTCGAGCGGCTGGCCCAGCAGCCGACGGTGGTGGTGCTCGGCGCCGACCTGGCCGGCGCCCCGGGGATCGACTGGAAGCTGGACACCGCGGCCGGTGGCACCCAGCTGCCCGGCGGTGGCCAGCTGCTGTTCCCGCGGCACATGCTCGTCGCGCTGTACGGCATCCCGGGCAGCGGCGCGCTGGGCGTGTTGGGGGAGCAGGAGCTGCCGGGCGCCATCGAGCGGGCGCAGCAGACCGCCGAGCCCTACCGTGCGCTGGTCGGTGCCACCGTCGTCCCGACCTTCGAGATCATCGCCACCGTGGCGTCGGAGTTCCCCGGCCCGGACGGCAACTACTCGGCCGAGGGCGACGAGGCGACCCTGCGGCCCTGGGTCGAGGCCGCCGGCGCGGCCGGCCTGTACGTGGTGCTGGACCTGCAGCCAGGCCGCACCGACTTCCTCACCCAGGCGAAGGAGTACCAGTCGCTGCTGGAGCTGCCCTACGTCGGACTGGCGCTGGACCCGGAGTGGCGGCTGACCCCGGGGCAGGTGCACCTGACCCAGATCGGCCAGGTCGGCATCGACGAGATCAACACCGTGGTGACCTGGCTGGCCGACCTGACCCGCGAGCGGGCGCTCCCGCAGAAGCTCCTCCTCCTGCACCAGTTCCAGGTGCGGATGATCATCGACCGCGAGCGGCTGGACACCTCCCGGGACGAGCTGGCGATCATGGTGCACGCCGACGGGCAGGGCGGGCAGGCGGCCAAGCAGGACACCTGGCGGGTGCTGCACCAGGACGCGCCCGCGCCGCTGTGGTGGGGGTGGAAGAACTTCGTCGACGAGGACTCCCCGATGCTCACGCCCGAGCAGACGATCGAGCAGGTGCTGCCCACCCCGCAGTTGGTCACCTACCAGTAGCGACCTCCCTTGGTTCTGTCGGTGGCCTCCGGCAGGATCGGCGGCGACGTCGACGAGGAGGTCCCGCGATGACCGGTGTGATCGCCGAACGGCCCGGAGCGGCCCTGGCCAGCGAGCTGGAGCCCCGGCTGGCCGAGCACCGCCGGGAGCTGACCGGCTACTGCTACCGCATGCTCGGGTCGGCCTTCGACGCCGAGGACGCGGTGCAGGAGACGATGGTCCGCGCCTGGCGCTCGCTGGACCGGCTGCAGGGCGCCGGCGCGCTGCGCTCGTGGATGTACCGGATCGCCACCAACGTCTGCCTGGACGCCCTCGACGGCCGCAAGCGCCGCGCGCTGCCGGTCGACCTGTCCGAGGACTCCTTCGCGCCCGTCGAGGCCTCGCTCGACGGGGTGCTGCCCGACGGCGCCTGGGTCGAGCCGGCCCTGGACCGTCAGGTGCTGCCCGTGGGCGGCGACCCGGCCGACCTCGCGGTGCAGAAGGAGTCGGTGCGGCTGGCCTTCGTCGCCGCGCTGCAGTTCCTCCCACCCCGGCAGCGGGCGGTGCTCATCCTCCGCGACGTGCTCCGCTGGAAGGCCGACGAGGTCGCCGGGCTGCTGGAGACCTCCGTCGCCGCGGTCAACAGCGCGCTGCAGCGGGCCCGGGCCACCCTCGCCACCCAGCAGGCCGCGGAGCAGCCGGCCCAGCCGGAGGTCGCCGCGGACCAGGCCGAGCTGCTGGACCGGTACCTGGACGCCTTCGGCCGCTACGACATCGAGGCGCTGGTGGCGCTGCTGCACGAGGACGCGGTGATGGACATGCCGCCGTACGCCATGTGGCTGCGCAGCTCCGCCGACATCGCCACCTGGTTCGTCGGACCGGGCGCCGAGTGCCGCGGGTCGTACGTCGTGCCCTTGGAGCTCAACGGCAACCCGGCGTTCGCCCAGTGGCGTCCGAGCGGGCCGGGCGGGTCGTTCGAACCGTGGTCGGTCACCGCGCTGGAGTTCGGGGCCGACGGCCGCATCACCCGGATGACCGCCTTCCTCGACACCCGGTTGTTCGACCTGTTCGACCTGCCGCGGAACCCGTCGCCGTCGCCGCGATGAGTTCCGCCGGTCGCAGCGGTCTGGAGGTCATGACCGAGACCAGGACCGAACTGCTCCGCGACAGCGCCGCCTTCAGCGGCTTCTCCGTCGACGACCTCGACGCGGCACGCACCTTCTACGAGGACGTGCTCGGGCTGCGCACCAGCGGGGAGCCGGCGATGGGCGGGATCATGCACCTGCACCTCGCCGGTGGGCGGGACGTGCTCGTCTACGCCAAGGGGCCCGGGCACAGCCCGGCCACCTACACGGTGCTCAACTTCCCGGTGCCCGACGTCGACGCCGCGGTGGCCGAGCTGACCGCCCGGGGCGTGCAGTTCCTGCACTACGACGAGCCACCGACCGACGAGAACGGTGTGATGCGCGCCGGCGGCCCGCTGATCGCCTGGTTCACCGACCCGGCGGGCAACGTCTTCTCCGTTCTCGAGCAGAGCTGATGGCCCGGCTCCAGTACGCCGCGATCTGCTCGCTCGACGGCTACACGGTGGACGCCGACGGGAAGTTCGACTGGGCGGCACCCGACGAGGAGGTGCACGCCTTCGTCAACGAGCTCGAGCGTCCGATCGGCACGTACCTGCTCGGCCGCCGGATGTACGAGACGCTGGCGGTCTGGCAGACCATCGGCGGCCCCGAGCACCACGCCATCGAGAACGACTACGCCGAGATCTGGCGCGCTGCCGAGAAGGTCGTCTACTCCACGACGCTCGAGTCGGTGTCCACGCCACGCACCCGGTTGGAGCGGACCTTCGACCCGGAGGCGGTCCGGCAGCTCGTCGCCGACGCCGACGCCGACGTGAGCATCGGCGGTCCGGGACTGGCCGCACACGCGCTCCGGGCCGGGCTCGTCGACGAGGTGCACCACCTGGTGCACCCGGTCGTCGTGGGCGGCGGCACCCGGGCGCTGCCCGACGGGGTGCGGCTGGACCTGGAGCTGGTCGACGAGCGGCGCTTCGCCGGCGGCGTCGTCCACCTGCACCACCGCCGCCGCAGCTGAGCCGGCGGGCCTTGTCCGGGGCGCTGCCCGCTGTCACGGTGGGCGCAGGCACCCGTCGAGGAGCACCCATGACCGAGCAGCCCGTCGTCTACCACTCGCCGGGGTGTCCGTACTCGGCGAAGCTGCGCGCGAAGATGGCACTCGCCCGCATCCCGCACTGCAGCGTGCGGTTCCGGGACGACGAGGAGGGCGCCGCAGCGGTGCGCGCCCACCACCCGCAGGGGTGGGAGCTCTCCCCGACCGTGCTCATCGGCGGCCGGTACCTGAGCAACCCGACCCTGGCCGAGGTCCGCGAGGCGCTCGCGCGCAGCTGACTGCCCGCTCACCGCCTCCGGATGAGGCGTGCCGGTCCGCGCCGGTCCAGCTTCGGTCCATGCGTCAGCGTGCCCAGGACGGGCCCCGAGCGTCGCCAGCGAGGGTGCGGGTGCGGGGGAGGGAGGTCCCGGAGGGCGGTCCCCGGCTGGACCGCCGCCTGCGTCAGCGCATGGCCCAGCGGGCCCTGTGGGAGGCAGCCCGGCTCGCGGCGTCCGGGACGAGCGTGCGGGTGTTCGCGCCGACCGGCGAGGACCTCGCCGCCATGGGCACCAACCTCTTCGACGCCTCACGACGCGGCACGGTCTTCGCGACGGCGGTGCGCACCACCACGTCGCTGCTGACGTCCGAGGACCAGCGCGCGGGACGACGGGACGTCACCGGCGTCGCCTGACCGGAGGGCGCGTGACCTGCGGGAGGAGCGGAGAGCGGGTGACCGGGATCGAACCGGCATGGCCAGCTTGGAAGGCTGGGGCTCTACCATTGAGCTACACCCGCGGTGGGACGCACGCGTCCCGGTGAGCACCTCTGCTCGTCCGCAGCCTAACCGGTCGCCTCCCGCCGCTGCCGCAGCCGGTGGACGTCGCGGACGCGGCCCCCTCGTCGCCGGGGGCGCCCCGTGCCAGGCTGCGCCCCATGGGTGCCGCGGCCGACGCGTACGACGAGGCGCTGTGCGCCGCGGCGTCGCACGCGCGGGACTGGCTGCACCAGCTGCCTGAGCGGCGCGTCCCGCCGGACGCGACCGCGGACGAGGTCCGCGCCCGCGCCCTCGACCTGCTCGCCGAGTCACCCGTCGGCGCCGGACAGGTCGTCGACGAGCTCGCCGCGCTCGCCGGACCGGGGCTGATGGCCATCAACTCCGGCCGGTTCTTCGGCTGGGTGATGGGCGGCGTCCTCCCGGCGTCGCTGGGCGCGGACTGGCTGGTCAGCAGCTGGGACCAGAACACCGGCATGCGCGCGGCCACCCCCGGTGTCGCGGGCATCGAGGAGGCGGCGGGGGAGTGGCTGGTGCACCTGCTCGGCCTGCCGGCCGGGAGCGCGGTCGGCTTCTCCACCGGCGCGACGACGGCGAACGTGTCCTGCCTGGCCGCCGGCCGGAACGCCCTGCTGGCCGCGGCCGGGTGGGACGTGGAGGAGAACGGGCTGGCCGAGGGCCCGCGGGTCCGGGTGCTCGTCGGCGAGGACAGCCACGCCTCGGTGCACCTGGCGCTGCGCTATCTGGGCCTCGGGCGACCGGAGCGGGTCGCCGTCGACGACCAGGGGCGGCTGCGCACCGACGCCCTGACCCGGGCCCTGGACGACGCGCCCCCGGACGCCCCGACGCTGGTCTGCCTGCAGGCGGGCAACCTGCACTCGGGCGCGTTCGACCCGCTGAGGGAGGCCGCGGACCGCGCGCACCGGTACGGCGCCTGGGTGCACGTGGACGGTGCGTTCGGGCTGTGGGCAGCGGCCGCCCCCGCGCTGCGGCACCTCGTCGACGGGCTGGACCGGGCCGACTCCTGGGCCACCGACGCGCACAAGACGCTCAACGTGCCCTACGACTGCGGCGTCGCCGTCGTGCGCGACCCGGCGCCGATGCGCGCGGCGCTGGGCGTGCGGGCCAGCTACCTGCTGAGCACCGACGTCGCGGACCCGCTGGACGTGACGGTGGAGATGTCGCGGCGGGCCCGCGGCGTGCCGGTCTGGGCGGCGCTGCGGTCGCTGGGCGAGGCCGGTGTGGCCGGGCTCGTCGAGCGGCTGGTCGACAACGCCCGGGCTCTGGCCCGGGGGCTGACCTCCCTCGACGGCGCGAGGGTCCTCAACGACGTCGTCTACACCCAGGTCTGCGTCAGCTTCGGCAGCGACGAGCGCACCGCGGCGGTCACCGCCGCGGTGATCGCCGACGGGACGGCGTGGATGTCGGGCTCCCGCTGGGCCGGCCGGGCCGTGCTGCGGGTGTCGGTGAGCAACTGGTCGACCGACCGGGCCGACGTCGAGGCGTCCGTCGACGCGGTGCGCCGGGCCGTCGCCGTGGTGGACCGCGGACGCCGCGGTACGGCCGCGCCGTCCTCGCCCTAGACTCGCACCCGCCACGGGGTGTGGCGCAGCTTGGTAGCGCACCCGCTTTGGGAGCGGGGGGCCGTGGGTTCAAATCCCGCCACCCCGACCAGATCGGCGCTGCTGTGGGCTCACATCCCACCACCCCGACACAGAACAGACGTCTCTAGACTCGTGGCGTGCTGCGACGCCCCGCGCGTCGCGCCCGTCGTCCGTCCCCCTTCCAGAGGAGCGCTGCACAGTGAAGAGCACCATCGAGAACCTGGGCCCGACCCGGGTCCGGCTCGCGATCGAGGTGCCGTGGAGCGACCTGGACCACGCCTTCGGTGAGGTCTACAAGGAGCTGGGCAAGCAGGTCCGCGTTCCCGGTTTCCGCCCCGGCAAGGTCCCGAACCGCGTCCTCGACCAGCGGATCGGCCGCCCCGTCGTCCTGGAGCAGGTCGTCCAGCACGCCGTCCCGGAGGTCTACTCCGAGGCGATCCGGGAGAACCAGGTCCGGGTGATCAGCCAGCCCGAGGTCGAGGTGACCCGGATCGACGATGGCGAGGCGCTCGCCTTCACCGCCGAGGTCGACGTCGCCCCCACCCTCGAGCTGCCCCCGCTGGACTCCCTCGCGGTCACCGTCGACGACGTCGAGGTCACCGACGAGGAGATCGACGCCCAGGTGTCGGTCATGCGCGAGCGGTTCGCCACCCTCTCCGGGGTCGAGCGCGCCGCCGCCGAGGGCGACTACGTCTCCATCGACCTCGAGGCCACGCTCAACGGCGAGGTCCTCGAGGACGGCAGCACCACCGGCATGTCCTACGAGGTCGGCTCGGGCGGCCTGATGGCCGGCCTGGACGAGGCCGTCACCGGGCTGTCCGCCGACGAGAGCGCCACCTTCCAGACCGCGCTGCTCTCCGGCGACGACGCCGGCGAGCTGGCCGACGTGACCGTGACGGTGCGCTCGGTCAAGGCCAAGGAGCTCCCCGAGCTCGACGACGAGTTCGCCTCCATCGCCAGCGAGTTCGACACGCTCGCCGAGCTGCGCGAGGACGTCCGCACCCGGCTGTCCCGCACCAAGGTCCTGCAGCAGGGCGCCGAGGCCCGCGACAAGCTGGTCGAGCACCTCATCGAGGTC
Organism: Modestobacter excelsi; assembly: GCF_005930495.1. GTDB lineage: Bacteria > Actinomycetota > Actinomycetes > Mycobacteriales > Geodermatophilaceae > Modestobacter > Modestobacter excelsi. The sequence continues at coordinate 10,697 of NZ_SJEX01000049.1, forward strand.
ATCGAGGTGCCCGTGCCGGAGAACATGGTCGAGCAGGAGCTCGCCTGGCGCGGTCAGGCCATGGAGCGCGAGCTGCAGCAGGCCGGCATGGATTGGGACGCCTACTTCACCGCCGCGGGCATCGAGGGTGGCCGCGAGGCCTACGACGCCGAGCTGCGGGAGAACGTCGAGAAGGCGGTCAAGACCCAGTTCATCCTCGACTCGATCGCCGACGCCCGTGAGGTGACCGTCGACAACGAGGACCTCTCCGCGCAGATCATGGCGCAGGCCCAGCGCAACCGGGTCAGCCCGGAGCAGTACGCGCAGCAGCTGCAGCAGGGCAACAACATCGCCGACTTCGTCGCCGACGTCCGCCGCACCAAGGCGCTGGCCCAGCTGCTCGAGGAGACGACGATCACCGACGCGTCGGGCAACGTCGTCGACCTCGAGGCGCTGCGCCCGCGCACCGTCGCCGGTTCGGCCGAGGACGCCGGGCAGCCGACCGACGACGTCGCCGAGGAGGTCGCCGGGGGCGACGTCGCCGACGACGACGCCGACAACGAGGCCGAGGCCACCGGTGCCGTCGTGACCGACGCCGAGGCCGCCGTCGACGACGCCGAGGGCAGCACCGCCAAGGCCTGACCTGCACCAGGACACCACCAGGACTCCTCCGCGCCGCCCGCACCCCGCCCCGGGGTGCGGGCGGCGCTGTCGTCCCCGGGGCGTGACCGCCCGGTGCCGTCCCGGCCGCCGCTGCGCCCACGGCGAACACCGGCCCCGACGGGGAGGAAGCCGTCGGGGGTCCGCGTTAGGGTCGACGTGACACTCGGGACAACCCCCCAGGGCGACCCGACGAGGCCGCACCGACGACCAGCACCCACAGGCCGTCCACGGCGTCGGCGGACCCCTTCCCGACCACCGGCCAACCTGTTCCACGAGACCGACTGCACCGCAGTCCTACGGAGGTCACCGCACCCGTGAGCACCCCACTGATCACCCCCGGCGCGCCGCTCATGCGCGCCGGCGGCTCGATGATGAACCTCAACGACTCGGTCTACGAGCGCCTCCTGCGCGAGCGGATCATCTTCCTGGGCAGCCAGGTCGACGACGTGATCGCCAACCAGCTGGCCGCCCAGATGCTGCTGCTGTCGGCCGAGGACCCCAAGCGCGACATCCACCTCTACATCAACTCGCCCGGTGGCTCGGTCACCGCGGGCATGGCCATCTACGACACCATGCAGTTCATCGACTGCGACGTCGCCACCTACGCGATGGGCCTGGCCGCCTCGATGGGCCAGTTCCTGCTCACCGCCGGCACCAAGGGCAAGCGCTACTCGCTGCCGCACACGCGGATCCTGATGCACCAGCCCTCGGCCGGTGTCGGCGGGACCGCCTCGGACATCGCGATCCAGGCCGAGCTGTTCCGCAGCACCAAGCAGGAGCTCAACCGGCTCCAGGCGAAGCACACCGGGCAGACCCCGGAGCGGATCAACGAGGACTCCGACCGCGACCGCTGGTTCACCGCGCAGGAGGCCCTCGAGTACGGCTTCGTCGACCACGTGGTGACCCGTGCCGACACCATGACCCAGACCGACAACCCGGTCACCGACGGACCGGAGAAGTGACCATGAGCGACTTCCAGATGCCCTCCAGCCGCTACATCCTGCCCTCCTTCGTGGAGCGCACGAGCTACGGCATGAAGGAGTCCAACCCGTACAACAAGCTCTTCGAGGAGCGCATCATCTTCCTCGGGGTGCAGGTCGACGACGCGTCGGCGAACGACGTGATGGCGCAGCTCATCACGCTGGAGTCCAACGACCCCGACCGCGACATCACCATGTACATCAACTCGCCCGGCGGCTCGTTCACCGCGCTCACGGCGATCTACGACACGATGATGTTCGTCCGTCCCGACATCCAGACCGTCTGCATGGGCCAGGCCGCCTCCGCGGCCGCCGTCCTGCTGGCGGCCGGCACCCCGGGCAAGCGGCTGGCGCTGCCGTACTCGCGGGTGCTCATCCACCAGCCGTCCGGCGAGGCGGGTGGCCAGGTCACCGACCTGGAGATCCACGCCCGGGAGATCGAGCGGGTGCGCACGCTGATGGAGGCCATCCTGGCCCGGCACACCGGCCAGACCCAGGAGCAGGTCCGCAAGGACATCGACCGGGACAAGATCCTCACGGCCCAGGAGGCCAAGGACTACGGGATCGTCGACCAGGTCATCGCCAGCCGGAAGCTCAACGCACTGCCGGCTGCCTGATGCAGTGACGGTGCGGGACGGGGGCGCAATCCGGGCCCCCGGCCCGTACCGTTCTCCCAACCCGTCCGGCGGTCGGCGCGAGCTCCGCCGGTTCACGGGGGAGGTGCGGGACAGGTGTTACGGGCCGGGCGAACCGGGTGCGTCAGTTCCGGGGAACGTCGGTCCAGCCGGGTAGGTTCGGTGGACGCCCGATTCCCCGGCCAGTACCGCAGGGACGCAGGACGCCAGGTCTCAGGGCGTCGACGAGGGCAACGACAGAGCACGTACCAGGGGCAGCGGCACAGCCGTCCCACTCGAGGTGGAGGTCAGCCAGGTGGCACGTATCGGTGAGAGCGGCGACCTGCTCAAGTGCTCGTTCTGCGGGAAGAGCCAGAAGCAGGTCAAGAAGCTCATCGCTGGCCCTGGGGTGTACATCTGCGATGAGTGCATCGACCTCTGCAACGAGATCATCGAGGAGGAGCTCTCGGAGTCGTCGGACCTCAAGTTCGACGAGCTGCCGAAGCCCAAGGAGATCCACGACTTCCTCGAGCAGTACGTCATCGGCCAGGACCAGGCCAAGCGCACCCTCGCGGTCGCGGTCTACAACCACTACAAGCGGATCCAGGCCGGCGGCGACCGCGGCAGCCGCGACGAGGGCGTCGAGCTCGCCAAGTCCAACATCCTGCTGATGGGCCCGACCGGCTGCGGCAAGACGCACCTGGCCCAGACCCTCGCCCGGATGCTGAACGTGCCCTTCGCGATCGCCGACGCCACCGCGCTCACCGAGGCCGGGTACGTCGGTGAGGACGTCGAGAACATCCTCCTCAAGCTGATCCAGGCCGCGGACTACGACGTCAAGCGCGCCGAGACCGGGATCATCTACATCGACGAGGTCGACAAGATCGCCCGCAAGAGCGAGAACCCGTCGATCACCCGCGACGTGTCCGGCGAGGGCGTGCAGCAGGCGCTGCTGAAGATCCTCGAGGGGACGACGGCGTCGGTGCCGCCGCAGGGCGGTCGCAAGCACCCGCACCAGGAGTTCATCCAGATCGACACCACGAACGTGCTGTTCATCGTGGGTGGCGCGTTCGCCGGCCTGGACCAGGTGATCGAGGCGCGCACCGGGAAGCAGGGGATCGGCTTCGGCGCCGAGGTCCGCGGCAAGGCCGAGATCGAGGAGGCCAACGCCTTCGCCCAGGTCATGCCCGAGGACCTGCTGAAGTTCGGCATGATCCCCGAGTTCATCGGCCGCCTGCCGGTGATCACCAGCGTGCAGAAGCTGGACCGCGAGGCGCTGATCAACATCCTGACCGAGCCCAAGAACGCCCTGGTGCGCCAGTACCGCCGGCTGTTCGAGCTCGACGGGGTGGAGCTCGAGTTCACCGACGACGCGCTCGAGTCGATCGCCGACCAGGCCATCCTGCGGGGCACTGGTGCCCGTGGGCTGCGGGCGATCATGGAGGAGGTCCTGCAGTCGGTGATGTACGACATCCCCAGCCGCGAGGACGTCGCCACCGTCGTCATCACCCAGGACGTGGTCCTGCAGCACGTGAACCCGACGATCGTCCCGCGCAAGCCCGCCCGCGCCCCCCGCGAGAAGTCGGCCTGACCCGCCGGCACCCTCGTACGTCAGTGGCCCAGGACCCTCACGGTTCCGGGCCACTGACGTTCACAGCCTGAGGCGACGGCGGACGACGGTCTCGATCTCCCGCCGGCCAGCTGCCCGGTTCCCCGGTCAGCCGCCGGTAGCCGTACCGCAGCGACAGCCAGCCGAGCGTGGCTGAGTGGCGCCCGGGCCCACAGCGTCGCTACCCGGGCCCGGACCGACCAGTCACCGAGCCGGTCGGGCAGAGCGACCACGCCAGGATGCGTCAGCACCGGTTCACCGGACTGCAGCCAGCGACCGACGCTGCTCGAGCTGGTGGCGGGGGCCAGGGCGTCCCGACGGGCGACGCCGGTGGGCAACAGGTGAGCGAGGGCGTGCACGCCGTGCAGGCTGCCGGATCAGCGACGCCTGCTGCCGGCCCCCTGTGGACAGCCGTCCCTGTGAACTCCAGCGACCCAGAACCGGGTGCATCCTGGGCCGCTGAGGCTCAGTGGTCAGGCGTCCGGCGCCTCCGCCAGGACGACGTCGACGGTCAGCGGGCCGTCGCCGGCGACGACGGTGAGCGACTCGATCCGCCCGGCGGCGGTGAGGTCCCGGCGGGCGGCCTCGACCAGCGCCACCTGCACCTCGGGGGCGGTCACCGTCGCCGAGGCGACGTCAGCCCGCATCGACTGCTTGGCCTCCGACTTCGCCTTGCGGACGATAGCCAGGGTTTCCGCGGCCACGGCGGGCACCGCCCGGTCACCGCCGGTGGGCAGCTCGGTCGCGGTCGGCCACAGCGCCCGGTGAACCGAGCCGCCCTGCCACCACGACCAGACCTCCTCGGTGACGAACGGCAGCACCGGAGCCAGCAGCCGCAGCTGCACCGACAACGCGAGCGCCAGGGCGGCCTGGGCGGACCTGGCCCCCTCGTCGGAGGCGTAGGCGCGGGTCTTCACCAGCTCGACGTAGTCGTCGCAGAACGACCAGAAGAACGCCTCGGTGACCTCCAGGGCACGGGTGTAGTTGTAGGCGTCCATCGCGGCGGTCGCCTCGTCGACGACGGTCGCCAGGGAGGCCAGCAGCCCACGGTCGATCGGCTCCGTGACCGCGTCGGCGGTCAGCGCGGCCGAGGCGCCCAGGCCCAGCACGAACTTGCCCACGTTCAGCAGCTTGATGGCCAGCCGGCGGCCGACCTTCATCTGCGCCTCGTCGAACGGCGAGTCCGCACCCGGCCGGGCACCGGCGGCACGCCAGCGCACCGCGTCGGTGCCGTAGCGCTCCAGCACGTCGAGCGGCGTGGTCGCGTTGCCCTTGGACTTCGACATCTTCTTGCGGTCGGGGTCGACCACGAACCCGGAGATGGTGGCGTGCGACCACGGCACCGTGCCGTGCTCGAAGTGCGACCGGACGACGGTGGAGAACAGCCAGGTGCGGATGATGTCGTGCGCCTGCGGCCGCTGGTCCATCGGGAAGACGTGCGCGAACAGCTCCGGGTCGGTGTCCCAGCCCGACGCCACCTGCGGCGACAGCGAGGAGGTCGCCCAGGTGTCCATCACGTCCGGGTCGGCGATGAACCCGCCGGGCACGCCGCGCTGGTCCCCGGTGAACCCGTCCGGGACGTCGGAGGACGGGTCGACCGGCAGCGCCGACTCCGGAGCCAGCAGCGGCTCGTCGAAGACCGGCTCGCCCTCGGCGTCCAGCCGGTACCAGACCGGGAAGGGGACGCCGAAGAACCGCTGGCGGCTGACCAGCCAGTCGCCGTTGAGGCCCTCGACCCAGTTCTCGTAGCGGTGCCGCATGTGCTCGGGCACCCACTGGATCTCCCGGCCACGGGCGACCAGCGCGTCGCGCAGGTCGGCGTCCCGGCCGCCGTTGCGGATGTACCACTGCCGGGTGGTGACGATCTCCAGCGGGCGCTCGCCCTTCTCGAAGAACTTCACCGGGTGGGTGATCGGCGCGGGGTCCCCGACCAGGTCGCCGGACTCCCGCAGCAGCTCGACGATGCGGGCCTGGGCGCTGAACGAGGTCTTCCCGGCCAGCTCGGCGTAGACGTCGGCGGGCACCCCGTCGGGCGGGTCGGCGACGAACCGGCCGTCCCAGCCGATGACGGCGCGGGTCGGCAGCTGCAGCTCGCGCCACCAGGTGACGTCGTTGAGGTCACCGAAGGTGCAGATCATCGCGATGCCCGAGCCCTTGTCCGGCTCGGCCAGCCGGTGCGCGACCACCGGCACCTCGACGTCGAACAGCGGCGTCCGCACGGTCTGCCCGAACAGCGGCTGGTAGCGCTCGTCGTCCGGGTGCGCGACCAGCGCGACGCAGGCCGGCAGCAGCTCGGGGCGGGTGGTCTCGATGAACACCGGGCCCTCGGGGCCGGCGAACCCGATGCGGTGGTAGGCGCCCGGGCGCTCCCGGTCCTCGAGCTCGGCCTGGGCGACCGCCGTCCGGAAGGTGACGTCCCAGAGGGTCGGCGCCTCCTGCGCGTAGGCCTCGCCGCGGGCCAGGTTGTGCAGGAACATCCGCTGCGCGGTGGCCCGCGAGGTCTCCGAGACGGTCCGGTAGACACCCGACCAGTCGACCGAGAGGCCGACCCGGCGCCACAGCTTCTCGAACTCCGCCTCGTCGACGGCGGTCAGCCGCTCGCAGAGCTCGACGAAGTTGCGCCGGGAGATCGGCAGCTGGTCCTTGCCCGGCTCCTCCGGCGGCTCGAAGGAGGAGTCGTAGGGGAGCGAGGGGTCGCAGCGGACGCCGTAGAAGTTCTGCACCCGGCGCTCGGTCGGCAGGCCGTTGTCGTCCCAGCCCATCGGGTAGAAGACGTGCTTGCCGCGCATCCGCTGGTAGCGGGCGACGATGTCGGTGTGCGTGTAGCTGAACACGTGCCCGACGTGCAGCGACCCGCTCGCCGTGGGCGGTGGGGTGTCGATCGCGTAGGTCTCCGACCGCGGGGCGGAGAGCGCGCCGGCCCGGTCGAAGGCGTAGGTGTCGCCCTCGGCCCAGCGGGCCACCCACTTCTCCTCGAGGCCGTCGAGGGTGGGCTTCTCGGGTACGACGGCCCCGACTCCCGGGGCCGTGCTCTCCAGGGCTGAGGTGTCGGCTGCCATGACTGGCATCCTAGGAGCGGTGAGCACCTCCCTCTCCCGTGACCTCGACCGGGTCGAACAGGCGCTCCTGGCGCGGTGGCCGGAGAACCGGCTCGAACCGTCCCTGACGCGCATCTCGGCGCTGGTCGACCTGCTGGGCTCGCCGCAGCGCGCGTTCCCCGTCGTCCAGGTCACCGGCACCAACGGCAAGACGACGACGGCTCGGATGATCGACGAGCTGCTCCGCGGCTTCGGCCTGCGCGTCGGCCGCTTCACCAGCCCGCACCTGGAGGAGCTGCGGGAGCGGATCGTGCTCGACGGCGAGCCGCTGCCCGCCCAGCGGTTCGTCGAGGTCTTCGACGACATCGCGCCGTACGTGCAGCTGGTCGACGCCGGCAGCGACGTCCCGATGTCCTTCTTCGAGGTGATGGTGGCGATGGCGTACGCCGCCTTCGCCGACGCCCCGGTCGACGTCGCGGTCATCGAGGTCGGCATGGGCGGCACCTGGGACGCCACCAACGTCGTCGACGCCCGCGTCGCGGTCGTCACGCCGGTCTCGATGGACCACGCCGAGTACCTCGGCCCCGACGTCGCGACGATCGCCACCGAGAAGGCCGGGATCATCAAGCCCAGCCCCGGCGACGAGGTGCTGCCCGACGGGCGACCGGACGGCGGCGTCGTCGCCGTGCTCGCCCACCAGCCGCCCGGCGCGCTCGAGGCGCTGGTGCGGCGGGCCGTCGAGGTCGACGCCACCGTGGCCCGCGAGGGCACCGAGTTCGGCGTGCTGGAGCGCCGGGTCGCCGTCGGCGGCCAGCAGGTCCGGCTGCAGGGCCTCGGCGGGGAGTACGACGAGGTCTACCTGCCGCTGTTCGGCGCCCACCAGGCGCAGAACGCCGCCGTGGCACTGGCCGCCGTGGAGGCGTTCCTGGGCGCGGGCGCGGCCACCGGCGTGGTCGCGCAGGACGTCGTCCGGGAGTCCTTCGCGGCGGTCCGCTCGCCGGGCCGGTTGGAGCGGGTGCGCAGCTCGCCCGCGGTGCTGGTCGACGCCGCGCACAACCCGGCCGGCATGGCCGCGACGGTGGTGGCGGTGCGTGAGTCCTTCGACTTCACCCGGCTGGTCGGGGTCGTCGGCTGCGTGCACGGCAAGGACGTCGGCGGGATGCTCGCCGAGCTCGAGGGGCTGTGCGCCGAGCTGGTCGTCACCCAGAACAGCTCGCCGCGGGCCATCCCCGCCGACGAGCTGGGCGCCCTGGCGGTCGACGTCTTCGGCGCGGACCGGGTCAGCGTGCACCCGCGGCTCTCCGACGCGATCGAGTCGGCCATCGAGCTGGCCGAGGCCGGGCCGGACGACGCCCTGGGCGGCTCCGGCGTGCTGGTCACCGGCAGCGTGATCACCGCCGGGGAGGCCCGGACCCTGCTGTCCGGCGGGCGGCCGTGACCGCACCGGACCCGGTCCGGGCCGGCCGGGCGCTGGGAGGTGCGGGGGCGGCGATCCTGCTGCTGGAGGGGATCGCCGTCCTGTTCGTGCCGCGCGGCATCGCGCAGAGCGGTGACGGGCTGACCGGTCCCCGGCTGACCGTGCTGAGCGTGCTGGCGGTGCTGCTGGTCCTGGCCAGCGGCCTGCAGCGCCGCCCGCCGGGGCTGGTGATCGGCACGGTGCTGCAGGTGCCACTGCTGCTCACCGGGTTCCTCGGCTCGGCGATGTGGCTGGTCGGCGGTCTGTTCGTGCTGATCTGGGCCTACCTGCTGCAGATCCGCAAGGACCTGCTGGGCAGCGCGTTCGGCCCGGTGCGGTCCGCACCGCCTGCACCCCCCGCCGACTGACCCCGGGGTCACCCGCACGAGGGGCGCGGCAGCAGCGTCCCCCGGGGCACTCTGTCGGACACGTCGTGTGACCGGGGGATGACCCTGAGGTCACCAGAGCAGGGGAGCACCATGGCCGACCACAGTCGTTGCTGCGCGAGGCGCCACGAGCCCAGCACCAGGGCGAAGAGCGTGGCCGCGACCGCGACAGACGAGCCGCTGGGGTCGATCAGCTACACCATCGCCGAGTACGCGCACCGCGTCCGCTACCAGCTGCACGACGACCTGGTCGAGCGGCACGCCCGCGAGCTGCAGCAGCGGAACAGCTACGACTGCTGGAACGGGCTGAGCGACCGCGACCAGGAGCTCTGGCGGCACATGGCGCGGCTGGACCTGACCAACCGCTAGGTGTACTGGCCTGACAGGTTGGTGACGCGGCTGGCGGGAGGTCGTCCGCCGAGCGCGGTGTGGCCGCGGTGATGGTTATAGCGGTGTAGCCACTGGGGGTAGGCGGCTGCGCGCTCGGTGTCTGAGCCGTAGGCAGAGGCGTAGGCCCATTCCTCGAGCAGGGTGCGGTGGAAGCGCTCGACCTTGCCGTTGGTCTGCGGCCGGTAGGGGCGGGTGCGTTTGTGCGCGATGTCACCGAGGGCGTCGCGGAAGTCAAAGGATCGGTAGCAGGCGCCGTTGTCGGTCAGCACCCGGTGCACGGTGATGCCGCAGTCGGTGAAGTAGGCGTGCGCGCGGGTCCAGAAGGCCGCGGCGGTCTCCTTGCGTTCGTCGTCGAGCAGCTCGGAGTAGGCCAGCCGGGAGTGATCGTCGAGGGCGGTGTGCAGGAACGAGTAGCCCTGGCCGCGCTTGATGTGGGGTCGGGCGGCGCGGCCGTGGATGCGCCAGCCGCCGCCGTCGGGGATGCGGCCGAGCTTCTTGACGTCGAGATGCACGAGGTCACCGGGGGTGGCGTGTTCATAGCGGCGGACGTTGCGGCCGGTGGTCCGGTCCAGCCAGGCCAGCCGGGCCAGGCCGTAGCGGGAGAGCACCCGATGCACCGTCGAGGGGTGCACGCCCAGCAGGAACCCGATGCGTGCTGGTCCCCAGCGGCGGATCACCCGGACCTTGACGATCCGCCGCTCCAGGCGGGTGGGGGTGCGGCGCGGGCTTCGATGCGGCCGGCTGGGGCGGTCGGCCATGCCCGCGGCACCCTGCTCCCGGTAGCGGCCGGCCCAGCGTGCGGCGGTGGTCGCCGAGGTCTGGAACCGCTCGGCCGCTCGCCGCAAGGTCCAGCCCTGCTCGACGACGCAGCGGGCCAGCAGAAGCCGGCCGCGCGGAGTCAAGGTGGCATTAGCGTGGGACATGAAGACCTCCGGGCTGAGGAGCGGTTCCTAGACAGCTCCACACCTCACTCGGAGGTCTTCCTCATGTCACCTGCCGCCGTCACCAACGTCCATGGTCAGTACAGCTAGGCGACCTCGGGCTCCCCGCCGACCCGGTCCTGCAGCGAGCCGACGTCGGTCCCCAGCTGGGCGAGGACGCGGCCGACGGTCGGGTCGCCCACCGCCAGGACGCCGAGGAGCACGTGCCCGCTGTCCAGCCGGCGCTCCTTCCGCCGCAGGGCCGCCCTGAGGGTCTCCTCCAGGGCGCGCTTGCTGCCGTCGGCGAAGGGGATGTGCCCACCCGCCAGCCGGCGTCCCCGGTCCAGGGCGCCGGCGCCGAAGGTCGCCTCCGCCGTCGCGCGCACCTGGGCCAGGTCCACGCCGAGGACGGCGAGGGCGTCGGGGTCCAGCGGGTTGCCCGCCGCGGCCACCACGGGCGCCAGCCGGTCGTGGTCGATCCCGGCCGCCCGCAGCGCGCTCCCGCCGCGACTCGGGTCACGGGTCAAGGCCAGCAGCAGGTGGACCGGCTCGATCCGCTCGGCCCGCAGCTCCCGGGCCTCCTCCTGGGCGAGGACGACGGCCCGCCGGGCCTCGTCGGTGAAGCGCTCGAACACGTCAGCGGTCCCTTCTCGAGGTGGCGTGCTTCTTGTGGACGGCCTGCTTGCTCACGCCGAGGGCGTCTGCGATCTGCTGCCAGGACCAGCCGCGGGCCCGGGCGTTCCCGACCTGGAGGACCTCCAGGCGGTCGGCCAGGTCGCGCAGCGCGCGGATGGCGCGCAACCCGGTGTCCGGGTCGTCGGCCGCCGCGGCGGTGGTGACGTCGGTGGGAGAGGCCATGCCGTCAACGTAAGTTGACACTGCTCATCTGTCAACCCACGTTGACGCACAGGACTCCCGTACGCTCCCGGCCGTGTCTGCACCCACCGCTGAACGCTCGCTCGTCCTGGTCAAGCCCGACGGCGTTGCCCGGGGCCTGGTCGGCCAGGTCGTCTCGCGCCTGGAGGCCAAGGGTCTCCGGCTGGTCGCCGCCGAGCTGCGCACCCTGACCGTCGAGGTCGCCGAGGAGCACTACGGCGAGCACCGCGAGCGCCCCTTCTTCGGCTCACTGGTCGAGTTCATCACCGGGGGCCCGCTGCTCGCCTTGGTCGTCGAGGGCCCGCGCGCCATCGAGGCGTTCCGCGCGCTGGCCGGCGCCACCGACCCGGTCAAGGCCGCCCCCGGCACCATCCGCGGCGACTTCGCCCTCGAGGTGCAGAACAACATCGTGCACGGCTCGGACTCGCCCGAGTCCGCCGCACGGGAGATCGCGCTCTTCTTCCCCCAGCTCTGACCTGGGGGCAGTGATCAGGTGACCTGATCAGCGGCCGTCCTCCCGCACCGGCGTTGCTGCGGGAGGACGGCCTTTGATCAGGTCACCTGATCCACGACAGACGCCGGGGAGCCGCGCGGGGGCCGGGCTACCCTGGACGGGTCATGACTGTGGACTCGCTCTACCCCCAGCTCGAGCCGTTGCTCGCCCAGGTGCAGAAGCCCATCCAGTACGTCGGCGGTGAGCTCAACGCGCAGGTGAAGCCGTGGGACGACGTCGCCGTCCACTGGGCGCTGATGTACCCCGACGCCTACGAGGTCGGCCTGCCCAACCAGGGCCTCATGATCCTCTACGAGGTGCTCAACGAGCGCCCGGACGCCCTGGCCGAGCGCACGTACGCCGTCTGGCCCGACCTCGCCGGGCTGATGCGCGAGCACGGCGTCGGCCAGTTCACCGTCGACGCGCACCGCCCGGTGCGCGACTTCGACCTGCTGGGCGTCAGCTTCGCCACCGAGCTCGGCTACACCAACCTGCTCGAGGCGCTCGACCTCGCCGGCGTGCCGCTGCACGCGGTCGACCGCGACGAGACCCACCCGGTCGTGGTGGCCGGTGGGCACGCCGCCTTCAACCCCGAGCCGGTCGCCGACTTCGTCGACTGCGCCGTCCTCGGGGACGGCGAGCAGGTCGTCGGCGACATCACCGACGTCGTCGCCGCGTGGAAGGCCGAGGGCCGCCCCGGCGGGCGGGTCGAGCTGCTCGCCCGGCTGGCCCGGGTCGACGGCGTCTACGTGCCGCGCTTCTACGCCGTCAGCTACGCCGCCGACGGGACGATCGCCGAGGTGCTGCGCACCCGGGACGACGTCCCGGCGCGGGTGGGCAAGCGCACGGTGATGGACCTGGACGAGTGGCCCTACCCGAAGCAGCCGCTGGTCCCGCTGGCGGAGAGCGTGCACGAGCGGATGAGCGTGGAGATCTTCCGCGGCTGCACCCGGGGCTGCCGGTTCTGCCAGGCCGGGATGATCACCCGGCCGGTACGTGAGCGGACGATCACCGGGATCGGCTCGATGGTCGACGCCGGGCTGAAGGCCACCGGCTACGAGGAGGTCGGGCTGCTGTCGCTGTCCAGCGCCGACCACTCCGAGATCGGCCAGCTGGCCACCGAGCTCGCCGACCGGTACGAGGGCACCAACACCGGCCTGAGCCTGCCGAGCACGCGGGTGGACGCCTTCAACGTGACCCTGGCCAACGAGCTGTCCCGCAACGGCCGGCGCAGCGGCCTCACCTTCGCCCCCGAGGGCGGCAGCGAGCGCATCCGCCGGGTGATCAACAAGACCGTGTCCAAGGAGGACCTGGTCCGCACGGTCACCACCGCCTACGCCAACGGCTGGCGGCAGGTGAAGCTCTACTTCATGTGCGGTCTGCCGACCGAGACCGACGCGGACGTGCTGGAGATCGCCGAACTGGCGGTCGAGGTCATCCGGGCCGGCCGGGAGGCCAGCGGCACCAAGGACATCCGCTGCACCGTCTCCATCGGTGGGTTCGTGCCCAAGCCGCACACCCCGTTCCAGTGGGCCGGGCAGGCGAGCGCGGAGACCATCGACTCCCGGCTCAAGCTCCTCCGGGAGGCGATCAACAGCGACCGGCGGATCGGCCGGTCCATCGGCCTGCGCTACCACGACGGCAAGCCCGGCGTGATCGAGGGACTGCTCTCCCGCGGCGACCGCCGGGTCGGCACGGTCATCGAGCGGGTGTGGCGCGACGGCGGGCACTTCGACGGCTGGAGCGAGCACTTCTCCTACGAGCGGTGGGCGACCGCCGCGGCCGAGGAGCTCGCCGCCTTCGGCCTCGACCTCGCCTGGTTCACCACCCGGGAGCGCACGGAGCACGAGGTGCTGCCCTGGGACCACCTGGACTCCGGGCTGGACAAGGAGTGGCTCTGGGAGGACTGGCAGGACGCGATCTCGGAGGACGAGGTCGGGGACTGCCGCTGGACCGGCTGCTACGACTGCGGGGTCTGCCCGACCATGGGCACCGAGATCCAGATCGGCCCGACCGGGCGCAGCCTGCTGCCGTTGACCGTGGTGCGCTGAGTGGCCCGCCAGCCCGACGGCCCTCCGCCGCCGCCCACCGTGCAGAAGCTGCGGCTGCGCTACACCAAGCGCGGCCCGCTCCGGTTCGCCTCGCACCGCGACCTGGCCCGGGCGCTGGAGCGCGCGCTGCGCCGGGCCGAGGTGCCGATGGCGTTCTCCGCCGGGTTCAGCCCGCACCCGAAGATCTCCTACATGGGGGCGGCGCCGACCGGTGCCGCCTCGGAGGCGGAGTACTTCGAGATCGGGCTGTCCGCGCGCCGGGACCCCGAGCAGGTCCGCGCCGCGCTGGACGCCTCCCTGCCGCCGGGGATCGACGTCCTCGAGTGCGTGGAGGCGCTCGAGGGGAGCGGGTCGCTCGCCGACCGGCTGGACGCCACCCGCTGGCGGATCGACCTGCCCGGGGTGGACGCCGACGAGCTGTCCGCCGCCGTCCAGGAGCTGCTGGCACGGGAGGTGGTGCTGGTCGCCAAGCGCACGAAGAACGGCCTCCGGGACGTCGATGCGCGCGCTGCCGTCGTCCGTGCGGCGGTGGCCGTGGAGGCAGGTTGTGCCATACTGCACGTGGTCGTACGGCAGCTCACGCCGACCGTTCGACCGGACGACGTGATGGCCGCTCTGGCTGCCGTCGCCGACCTGCGCCCGCCGTTGCCCATCCGGGCCGTGCGTGAGGCGCAGGGCCGGCTCGACGACAGCGGTGAGGTCGCCGATCCGCTTGGGCCCGACCGCGCGGTGCGCTCCTGCTGCCAGGAGGAGCGCGCGCAGGTCTGAACCGGCGGAGCCGGACGCCGGGCGTCGTCCGCGCCACGTCTGCCAGCCGTGACGCGCCCGCACCACCCTGATCTTGCTCGGCCAGCACCACCCGCGTTCCGCACGCTGCACCACCGGGCCCCAGCCGCACCGGCCGGGGCGCGGACCCAGACTTCGCGAGAAGGGCGCCGCCGCACCTCGCGGCCCGCCCGACCCGCCCAACCCGCGTTCCTGCGCGGCCGCCTGTCGGAGACGACCGGCGCCCGGGGACGCACAGGAGGCGAGCCCTCAGTGGCCGACCGCATCGACCCAGACACCATCGCGACCGACGGAGCCCCGGCTCCTGAGGAGCAGCCCACCGCAGAGGCCGCGGAGGCCCCGACCGAGCAGGCCGCCGCCGAGCCGGCCACCGGCGCCACCGAGGACGACGAGGACGACGAGGCCACTGCGGCCACGGCCCTCGCCGCCGCGGAGAGCAACCCCGGCCCCGAGCGCGACCCGGCCGACGACCGCACCCCGGCGCCCGAGTCGGAGCCCGACCTGCCCCGCTTCGGGGCCCAGTTCAGCTCCCCGGAGCCCACCACCGTGACCGCGCGGCCGCGCCGCCGCGCCACCCGCCCGGCCCTGGCGGCCGACCCGGACTCGGTGCCGGCGCCGCCGCCGGCGGCTCCGCCGGTTCCTGCCTTCATCACCTTCGTGGCCCCCGAGCCCGACGCCGCGCCGCCGCGCCGCCGCAGCCGGCGGCCCGCGGAGTCCCCGGCCGAGCCGGAGGAGGCCGTCCAGCCTGCCGCGGAGGCCGACGACCGGGAGGCCGAACCGGCCCGCCCGCGTGGTCGCGGCCGCGGTCGGCGTCGTGCCGCCGAGGAGGCCGTGGCCGAGCCGGTCGAGGCCGAGGACACCGACGTCCCCGAGGTCGAGGCCGACGTCGAGGCCGACGTCGAGGACCGCGACCTCGAGGACGCGGACGACCGTGACGACGAGGACGGCGGCAGCCCGGGCAGCCGTCGCCGCCGCCGGGGACGCCGGGGCCGTGGCCGTGGCCGCACCGAGGACTCCGGCGACGCCGAGACCGACGCCGAGGCCGAGACCGACGCCGACGAGGACATCGAGGCGCCCGTCGCCGGCACCGCGGACACCGACGAGGAGTCCGAGGACACCTCCGACACCGAGGGCGACGACAGCGACGACGAGACCGACGACGACAGCGCCGACGCCGGGCAGGGCTCGAGCACCCGGCGCCGTCGGCGTCGGCGTCGCCGGGGGAGCAGCGGCGAGGGCGCCGCGGAGGACGCTCCCGACGACGACGACCGCCCGGAGCGCGCCGGCCGCAACGGCCGCACCTCCAGCGACGACGACGTCCGCGGCGTCGCCGGGTCGACCCGGCTCGAGGCCAAGCGCCAGCGTCGCCGCGAGGGCCGGGACGGTGGCCGCCGCCGCGCCCCGATCCTGTCCGAGTCGGAGTTCCTGGCCCGCCGCGAGGCCGTCGACCGCGCCATGGTGATCCGCCAGCAGGGCGAGCGCACCCAGATCGCCGTCCTCGAGGACGACGTCCTGGTCGAGCACTACGTGACCCAGACGCAGGCCACCTCGTTCGCCGGCAACGTGTACCTCGGTCGCGTGCAGAACGTGCTGCCCAGCATGGAGGCGGCCTTCGTCGACATCGGCAAGGGCCGCAACGCCGTCCTCTACGCCGGTGAGGTCAACTGGGACGCCGCCGGCCTGTCCGGCAAGTCGCGGTCGATCGAGACCGCGCTGAAGTCCGGGGACAAGGTCCTGGTCCAGGTGACCAAGGACCCGATCGGGCACAAGGGCGCCCGGCTCACCCAGCAGATCAACCTGCCCGGTCGCTTCCTGGTCTACGTGCCCGGCGGCTCGATGACCGGCATCAGCCGCAAGCTCCCGGACAAGGAGCGCACCCGGCTCAAGGACGTCCTCAAGAAGATCGTCCCGGACGACGCCGGCGTGATCATCCGGACCGCCGCGGAGGGGGCTTCGGAGGAGGAGCTCACCCGCGACGTGGCCCGGCTGCAGGCGCAGTGGGAGGTCATCCAGACCAAGGCCGCGTCCACCAGCAACGCCCCGACGCTGCTCTACGGGGAGCCCGACCTGGCGATCCGGGTGATCCGCGACGTCTTCAACGAGGACTTCAAGCGGCTGGTCGTCCAGGGCGACGACGCCTGGGACACCGTCGAGGCCTACGTCGCGCACGTGTCCCCGGAGCTGTCCGAGCGGCTGCAGCGCTACGCCGGCACCGGCGACGTCTTCCGCGACCTGCGGATCGACGAGCAGCTGATGAAGGCCCTGGACCGCAAGGTCTGGCTGCCCTCCGGCGGCTCGCTGGTCATCGACCGCACCGAGGCGATGACCGTCGTCGACGTCAACACCGGCAAGTTCGTCGGCTCCGGGGGCAACCTGGAGCAGACGGTCACCCGCAACAACATCGAGGCCGCCGAGGAGATCGTCCGCCAGCTCCGGCTGCGCGACATCGGCGGGATCATCGTCATCGACTTCATCGACATGGTCCTGGAGAGCAACCGCGACCTCGTGCTCCGGCGGCTCACCGAGTGCCTGGGCCGGGACCGGACCAAGCACCAGGTCGCCGAGGTCACCTCGCTGGGCCTGGTGCAGATGACCCGCAAGCGGGTCGGCCAGGGCCTGCTGGAGGTCTTCTCCGAGCCGTGCGAGCACTGCCGCGGTCGCGGGGTGCTGGTGCACCTGGACCCGGTGGAGGACAAGAAGCGGTCCGGCGGCAACGGCAACGGCAACGGCAGCGGCAGCGGCGGGGGTCACTCCGGCGGCGGCCGCAACCGCGACCAGCGCGGGGGCGACCAGGGACCGGCCAAGGACACCGGCACCGGCCGCGCCGACCAGCCGCGTCCCGACGCCGCGGAGACCGTGGAGACCCCGGCCGAGCAGCCGGTGGACCTCGAGGTCACCGAGCCGGCCGAGCAGGGCAGCAGCGAGGGCCGCGGTGGCCGGCGCAGCCGGGGGCGCCGCGGCCGCGGCCAGTCGGGCGAGGCCCGCGCAGCCGAGGACGCGGCCGTGCTCGCCGCGGTGGGCGACGACCAGGACACCGAGCAGGCCCCCGTCGAGCAGGTCGCCGTCGAGCAGGTCGCCGTCGAGGAGGCCCCCGCCGACGAGGTCGTCGTCGACGAGGCCGTCGCCGACCAGCCGGTCGTCGAGCAGTCGGACGCCGAGGTGCCGGACGTCGAGGCGCCGGACGTCGAGGTGCCGGCCGCCGCGGAGCAGCCGACGCCGGACACGGTGCTCGCTGCGGCGCTCACCGGCGCTCCGGAGGCTCCCGTCGCCGCCCCGGTCGAGGAGACCGCTGCGGAGCCGGCGGCCGAGGTCGCGCCTCCCGCAGTCGTCGCACCGCAGGCGGTCGCCGAGCCGGTGACCGAGGACGCCGCGCCGGTGGCCCGGCCGCGGCGCCGCCGGGCGGCGTCCCGGCCCGCCGGGCCCCCGGCCTGACGGAGGACCACGTTCGACCCGGGCTCCCCGGCTCGGGTACGCTGGTCGGGTTGCCGCGGGACGACAGGCCGCTTCCAGGCGGATCCGGTCGGCCGGCAGCCCGTCCAGCACTCGGCCCGCCCAGGTGCGCGCAGGACACAGTGCTGGACCTGAAGAGAACCGATCGAGGAGTCAGTGGTGTACGCAGTCGTCAAGGCCGGTGGAACGCAGCACAAGGTGGGTGTCGGTGACACGTTCACCGTCAACCGCCTGAGCGGGGTGGCCGGTGACACCGTCACCCTCCCTGCCATCCTGCTGGTCGACGGCGACACCGTCACGACCGATGTGCAGGCGCTCGCAGGCGTGACCGTGACCGGCGAGATCGTCGAGCACGGCAAGGGCCCGAAGATCCACATCCACAAGTTCAAGAACAAGACGGGCTACCACAAGCGGCAGGGGCACCGTCAGCCCCTGACCAGCGTCGTGGTCCGGGCCATCGACACGGACATCACGAAGGGCTGACGACGACATGGCACACAAGAAGGGCGCATCGTCGTCCCGCAACGGCCGCGACTCCAACGCCCAGCGCCTCGGCGTGAAGCGCTTCGGTGGCCAGGTCGTCAAGGCCGGCGAGATCATCGTCCGCCAGCGTGGCACCCACTTCCACCCCGGCCTGGGTGTCGGCCGCGGCAAGGACGACACGCTGTTCGCCCTCGTCCCGGGCGCGGTGACCTTCGGGTTCCGCCGCGGGCGTCGCGAGGTCACGATCGCCGCCGTTCCGGCCCGCGAGACCGTCTCGGTCTAGCAGTCCCAGCACGTCCGCGGGGTGGCAGCGCCGATCTGGCGCTGCCACCCCGTTCCCATTCAGCCAGTCCGGCCGTAGTGCAGAGAGGCGGCGACCATGGCCGCTTTCGTCGACCGTGTGACGGTCCACGTGGCCGCAGGGAACGGTGCCCACGGGGTCAGTTCCGTCCACCGCGAGAAGTTCAAGCCGCTCGGCGGCCCCGACGGGGGCAACGGCGGTGACGGCGGCGACGTCGTCCTCGAGGTCGACCCGAACGTGCACACGCTGCTGGACTTCCACCACGCGCCGCACCAGAAGGCCGCCAACGGCAAGCAGGCCGCCGGGGACTACAAGAACGGCGGCCGCGGTGAGGACCGCGTGCTGCGGGTCCCGCCGGGCACCGTCGTCACGATCGACGGCGAGCAGGTCGCCGACCTGATGGGCGCCGGCACCCGCGTGGTCATCGCGCACGGCGGCAAGGGCGGGCTCGGCAACGCCGCGCTGGCCAACGCCCGTCGCAAGGCCCCGGGCTTCGCCCTGCTGGGCGAGCCCGGCGAGGCGGTCGACGCCGTCCTCGAGCTCAAGAGCATCGCCGACGTCGGCCTGGTCGGGTACCCGTCGGCCGGCAAGTCCTCGCTGGTCGCGGCGATGTCCGCGGCGCGGCCGAAGATCGCCGACTACCCGTTCACCACCCTCGTGCCGCAGCTGGGCGTGGTCCGCGCCGGCGACGTCACCTACACGATGGCCGACGTCCCCGGGCTCATCCCCGGCGCCTCCACCGGCAAGGGCCTCGGCCTGCAGTTCCTCCGGCACGTGGAGCGCTGCGCCGTCCTGGTGCACGTGGTCGACATGGCCACCATGGAGCCGGGGCGCGACCCGGAGAGCGACATCGAGGCCCTGGAGCACGAGCTGCGGGAGTACGGCGGCGAGGAGCTCGACCTGGTCGGCCGGCTGCGGATCGCCGTGCTGAACAAGATCGACGTCCCCGACGCCCGTGAGCTCGTCGACCTGGTCCGCACCTCGCTGGAGGAGCGCGGCCTGCAGGTCTTCCCGATCAGCGTCGCGACGCACGAGGGCCTGGACGAGCTGGGCTTCGCGCTGGCCCGCGAGGTCGAGGCGTACCGGGCCGCGCTGCCCGAGGTGGAGCCGGTGCGGATCACCCTGACGCCGCGCGCCGTGGACGACGGCGGTTTCACCATCGAGCCCGACCCGCGCACCGACGGCTGGCTGGTCCGCGGCAAGCGGCCGGAGCGCTGGATCCGGCAGACCGACTTCACCAACGACGAGGCCGTCGGCTACCTCGCCGACCGGCTCAACCGGCTGGGCGTGGAGGAGGGGCTGGCCAAGGCCGGCGCCGTCCCCGGCGACGCGATCACCGTCGGCGACGTCACCTTCGACTGGGAGCCGACGCTGCCGGCCGGCACGCTCACCGTCGAGGAGACCGCGGGCCTGGGTGGCCGCGGCACCGACGTGCGGCTGGACACCCACGCCCGGCCCCGCGCCGAGGACCGGCTGGCGGCCAAGAAGGCCCGCCGGCTGCCCCACGAGCTGGCCGACGACGACGGCTGGATCGACACCCGGCTGCTCGAGGACGACGCCGACCGGTGAGCACGCGGGCAGACGTCGCCGCCGCTTCCCGGGTGGTGGTCAAGGTGGGGTCCTCGTCGTTGACGACGCTGCCCGGCGGGCTGGACGTCGACCGGCTGCGCGCGCTGGTCGACGTCCTCGGCGCGCTGCGGGCCGCCGGACGGCAGGTCGTGCTGGTGTCCTCCGGCGCGATCGCCGCGGGCCTGGCGCCGCTGTCGCTGACCGGGCGGCCCCGGGACCTGGCCACCGCGCAGGCGGCGGCCAGCGTCGGCCAGCTCCGGCTGGTGCAGACCTACGCCGACGCCTTCGCCGCGCACGGGGTCACCGTCGGCCAGGTGCTGCTGACCGCCGACGACCTGACCCGCCGCAGCCACTACCGCAACGCCTCGCAGACCATCGAGCGGCTGCTCGCGCTGGGCGTGCTGCCGATCGTCAACGAGAACGACACGGTCGCCACCGAGGAGATCAGGTTCGGCGACAACGACCGGCTCGCCGCGCTGGTCGCGCACGTGGCGGTGGCCGACGCCCTGGTCCTGCTGTCCGACGTCGACGGCGTCTACGACGGGGACCCGCGCACCGGCCCGGCGCAGCTGATCGACACCGTCCGCAGCCCCGACGACCTCGCCGCGGTCGCGCTCGGCCGGGCCAGCCGCAACGGCGTGGGCACCGGTGGGATGGCCACCAAGGTCGAGGCGGCGCTCATCGCGTCGGGTGCCGGGGTGCCCGTGGTCGTCACCTCCACACCGCAGGCGGCGGCCGCGCTGGCCGGGGAGCGGGTGGGCACCCTGTTCGCGCCCCGCGGCCGACGTCCCAGCGCCCGGCAGTTCTGGCTGCGCTACGCCAGCCGCCCGCGGGGCCGGGTGCTGCTCGACGAGGGCGCGGTCCGCGCGGTGCGGGAGCGGCACGCCTCGTTGCTGGCCGCCGGCGTCACCGGCTCGACCGGTGACTTCCTGGCCGACGACCCGGTGGAGCTGGTCGGCCCGGACGGCGTCGTCGTCGCCCGCGGGCTGGTCGCCTACGACGCCCGGGAGCTGCCGGCCCTGCTGGGCCGCAAGACCGCCGACCTGGACCCCGAGCACCGGCGCGAGGTCGTGCACCGCGACGAGATGGTGCTGGTCAGCCGCCGGTCATGGGCTGAGAGACTGCCGCGGTGAGCGAGCTTGCGAGCGGACGAGACGGCAGGGCACCCGCGGGCACGCGGCTGACGAGCGTCAGCGAGGAGGACGCGTGACCGTCCGTCCCATCCGTGAACTCGGTGACCCCGTCCTGCGCACCCCGGCCGACCCGGTCCGGGCGTTCGACAAGGACCTGGCCGCTCTCGTGCGCGACCTGGAGGAGACCGTCGACCACCCCGGCCGGGCCGGGCTCGCGGCGACGCAGATCGGGGTCGGCCTGCGGGTCTTCTCCTACAACGTCGACGGCGTCATCGGGCACCTGGTGAACCCGGTGATCGCCGAGCGCTCCGAGGAGACCCAGGACGACGACGAGGGCTGCCTGTCCATCCCGGGCCTCTACGCGCCGACCGTGCGGGCGATGCACTGCGCCGCCGAGGGCTTCGACGTCCACGGCGAGCCGCTGCGGATCGAGGGCAGCGGGCTGCTGGCGCGCTGCCTGCAGCACGAGGTCGACCACCTGGACGGGAAGCTCTTCGTCGACCGGCTGACCGGCGAGGCCCGCAAGCGGGTGCTCCGCGCGCTGCGCAGCTGATGACCTGGCTCGAGCCGGTCACGCTGGCCGGCGACGTCGTCACCCTCGAGCCGCTGCGCCGGGAGCACGCGAGCGTCCTGGCCACCGCCGCCGCCGACGGCCGGCTGTGGGAGCTCTGGTACACCTCGGTGCCCACCCGCGAGGGCATGGCCGCCGACGTCGAGGCCAAGCTGGCCCTGCGTGACGCCGGCGCGATGCTGCCCTTCACCGTGCGCCGCAACGACACCGGCGCCGTGGTCGGGGTGACCACCTTCTGCAACATCGACGCCGGGACGCCGCGGCTGGAGATCGGCTCCACCTGGACGGCGGCGTCCGCCCAGCGGTCCGGCGTGAACACCGAGAGCAAGCTGCTGCTGCTCGGGCACGCGTTCGAGGTGCTCGGCTGCCTGGCGGTCGAGTTCCGCACCCACTGGCACAACACCCAGTCCCGGACCGCGATCGCCGCGCTCGGCGCCAAGCAGGACGGCGTGCTGCGCAACCACCGACGCCTGCCCGACGGCTCGCTGCGGGACACGGTGGTCTTCTCCGTCACCGACGCCGAGTGGCCGGCGGTCCGCAACCGGCTCCGGCACCGGCTCGCCCGCCACGGCGCCCGAGGACAGGCATAGGAAGCTCCGCACCCGGTACTGGGCCCGAGACCGGGTGCAGAGCTTCCTTCGCCTGAGACATCGCCGCGTAACCTCGGTGCGTGTCCGCTGACGACTTCCCGCTGATCGGAGCGGCCGCCGCGCGCGCCCGTGAGGCCGCCCGCGTGCTGCGCACCCTGCCCACCGAGACCAAGGACGCCGCGCTCCTCGCGATGGCCGAGGCGCTGCTCGAGCGGGCCGACGAGGTGCTGGCCGCCAACGCCGCCGACGTCGAGGCCGCCGCAGCCGCCGGGACGCCGGAGTCGGTGCTCGACCGGCTGCGACTCACCCCGGCCCGGGTGTCCGGGGTCGCCGACGCGCTGCGTCAGCTGGTCGCCCTGCCGGACCCGGTGGGCGACGTCGTCCGCGGGTCGACGCTGGCCAACGGCCTGCAGCTGCGCCAGGTCCGGGTGCCGCTCGGCGTCGTCGGCATCGTCTACGAGGCCCGGCCGAACGTGACCGTCGACGCCGCGGGGCTGTGCCTCAAGAGCGGCAACGCCGCGCTGCTGCGCGGGTCGGCCTCCGCGCACCGCACGAACACCGCCCTCGTCGCCGTCCTGACCGAGGCCGCGGAGAAGGCCGGGCTGCCGGCCGGGTCGGTCGCGCTGCTGCCGGCCGACCGGGCGTCGGTGGGGGAGCTGCTGAACGCCCGCGGCCTGGTCGACGTGGTCATCCCGCGCGGTGGTGCCTCGCTGATCCAGCGGGTGGTCACCGAGTCCAGGGTGCCGGTGATCGAGACCGGTGTCGGCAACTGCCACGTGTACGTCGACGCCTCCGCCGACGCCGCGATGGCCGAGGCGATCGTCCTGAACTCCAAGACCCACCGGGTGAGCGTCTGCAACTCCGCCGAGACGCTGCTGGTGCACCGCGACGCCGCGTTCCTCCCGCGGCTGCTCACCGCGCTGGCTGACGCCGGCGTGACGCTGCACGGCGACGACGCCGCCCGCGCCGCGCACGACGGCGTGCTCGCGGCGACCGACGAGGACTGGGCGACCGAGTACCTGTCGATGGACATGGCGGTGCGCGTGGTCGACGACCTGCCGCAGGCGCTGGACCACATCAGCCGGTGGGGGAGCGGGCACTCCGAGGCGATCGTCGCCGACTCCGCGCGGGCGATCGCCGACTTCACCGCCGGCGTCGACGCCGCCGCCGTCCTGGTCAACGCCTCCACCCGGTTCACCGACGGCGGCGAGTTCGGCTTCGGTGCCGAGATCGGCATCTCCACCCAGAAGCTGCACGCCCGGGGGCCGCTGGGGCTGCCGGAGCTCACCTCCACCACCTACGTCGTCACCGGCAGCGGCCACACCCGCTGACCCGGCAGCCCGCCGCCCGACCGAGGAGCCGCATGTCCCGCACGCCCACGCACGCCGCCCAGTTCGCCGACGTCGCGGACGTGACGACGCGGCTGTCGGCCGCCGGCTACCTCCCCGACCACCAGATCGCGACGACGGTCTTCCTCGCCGACCGGCTGGGCAAGCCGCTGCTCGTCGAGGGCCCCGCCGGGGTCGGCAAGACCGAGCTGGCCAAGGCGATGGCCTCGGCCACGGGCGCGGAGCTGATCCGGCTGCAGTGCTACGAGGGGCTGGACGAGGCCCGGGCGCTGTACGAGTGGAACTACAAGAAGCAGCTGCTGCGGATCTCCGCCGCCGGCTCCGGCGGGGCGGACTGGGACACCGTCCACGACGACGTCTTCGGTGAGGAGTTCCTGCTCTCCCGGCCGCTGCTGACCGCGATCCGGCGCACCGAGCCGACCGTGCTGCTCATCGACGAGACCGACAAGGCCGACGTCGAGGTCGAGGGACTGCTGCTGGAGGTGCTCAGCGACTTCCAGGTGACCATCCCGGAGCTGGGGACCATCACCGCCGCCCGGCGGCCGATGGTGGTGCTGACCTCCAACGCCACCCGGGAGCTGTCCGAGGCGCTCAAGCGGCGCTGCCTGTACCTGGCGCTGGACTACCCGAGCGCCGAGCGGGAACGGGAGATCGTGCTGTCCCGGGTGCCGGAGCTGACGCCGGCGCTGGCCGACCAGCTGGTGCGTACCGTGCGGGCACTGCGGGCGCTGGAGCTGAAGAAGGCGCCGTCGATCTCCGAGACGCTGGACTGGGCCCAGACCCTGCTGGCGCTCGGGCTGGACACCCTGGACGAGTCGGCGATGCGCTCGACGCTCGGCGTGGTGCTCAAGCACGCCAGCGACCAGGTGCGGGCCGTCGCCGAGCTCCGGCTGAACTGATGTCCGCGCCGGTGCCGTCCGCCGCGGTGGAGCCCGGAGGCCTCGTCGGGCACCTGGACGGCTTCGTCCGCGCGGTCCGGGAGGCCGGGGTCCCCGTCGGGATCAGCCAGGCGGTGGACGCCGCCCAGGTGCTCACCGTCGTCGACCTGCTCGACCGGGAGCAGCTGCGGCACGGCCTGGCCGCGGTGCTCCTCCGGCGGGCCGCGCAGCGTCCGGCGTTCGACGTGCTGTTCGACCTGTGGTGGCCGCTGACCGACCGGCCGGTGCCCGCCGAGGACGAGGCGTCCGACGGCCCGGCCGAGGACGGGGACGCCGCGGACGGCCCGCTGCCGGTCGGGAACCCGGGAGCGCTGACCGAGGCGATGCGCGCGGAGCTGCTGCGGCTGCTCACCGAGGGCGACGAGGAGGCGCTGCGCCGGTTCGCCCGGCTCGCCGTGGACCAGCTCGGCGCCGGGGCGCCCTCGCCGTCGGGGCAGTCCTTCTTCAGCTACCGCGTCCTGCGGGCGCTGTCGCCGGACACCCTCATCGCCCAGCTGCTGGCCGGGCTGCTCGGCGACGCCGACCGCGGCGGGCTGGCCGAGCAGGTGGCCCGGCAGACTGCCAAGGAGCGGATCGCCGCGTTCCGGACGGCGGTGGAGGCCGAGGTGCGCCGCCGGACCGCCGCGGAGAAGGGGCGGGACAAGGTCGCCCGCAACGCCGTCCGGCCGCTGGCCGACCAGGTCGACTTCCTCCGTGCCCAGCAGTCCGACCTCGCCGAGCTGCGCCGGACCGTCGCGCCGCTGGCCCGCCGGCTGGCCGCCAAGCTCTCGGCCCGGCGCCGGCTGGGCCGGGAGGGGCGGCTGGACTTCCGGCGGACGGTGCGGGCCTCGCTGGCCACCGGTGGCATGCCGCTGGTGACCCACCACCGGCCCCGGGTGGTGCACAAGCCGGAGCTGGTCGTGCTCTGCGACGTCAGCGGGTCCGTCGCCGGGTTCAGCCACTTCACGCTGATGCTGACCCAGGCGCTGCGGGAGCACTTCAGCGGCGTGCGGGCCTTCGCCTTCGTCGACTCGACCGACGAGGTCACCCGGTTCTTCACCCCGGGCGCCGACGTCGTCGACGCCATCGCCCGGATCGGCAGGGAGGCCGACGTCGTCAGCTTCGACGGGCACAGCGACTACGGCAACGCCCTGGAGGTGTTCGCCGAGAAGTGGCCGGGTGCGGTCGGGCCGAAGACGTCGCTGCTGGTGCTCGGCGACGGGCGGACCAACTACCGCCATCCCGGCCTGCCCACCCTTGCCGACCTGGTCCGGAGGTCGAGGTCGGCGCACTGGCTCAACCCCGAGCCGCGACGGCTGTGGGGGAGCGGTGACTCGGCGGCCGACCGCTACCGCGAGGTCATCCCGATGGTCGAGGTGCGCACCGCTGCCCAGCTCGCGGACTTCGTCACCACGCTCTGATCCCCGCACGGCCCGACGTGCGCCGGGTGACACGCCCATGGGAACGATGTCATCGAGGTTCCTCCCCGCGGACCCGTCACCGAAACGGCATCGTCCCGTTGTCCAGCGCGGGACGGCAGCGCGCCGACCCACGGCGGCGACCCGCGGGTCGCTCCGCGGGGCGATGCCGGCGACCGGCTGCACGGGGGAGCCGGTCGCCAGGAGTGGGCGCTGCGCGGCCACCCCGCACCCTGCCCGGGCGCCGGCCCGCTGGAGCCGATCGGTCCGCCGACCGGCTCCAGCGGCATCCGGGCTAGGCTCGACCGGTGGCGGGACGTCGGCTCGGGGTGATGGGTGGCACGTTCGACCCCGTCCACCACGGTCACCTCGTGGCCGCGAGCGAGGTCGCCGGGCTGTTCGGGCTCGACGAGGTCGTGTTCGTCCCGACCGGTGCGCCGTGGCAGAAGTCCGACCGCGGGGTGAGCCCGGCCGAGGACCGCTACCTGATGACCGTGATCGCCACCGCCTCGAACCCGCGGTTCTCGGTGAGCCGGGTCGACGTCGACCGGGGCGGCCAGACGTACACCATCGACACGCTCACCGACCTGCAGCGCGAGCACCCGGACGCGGAGCTGTTCTTCATCACCGGCGCCGACGCGCTCGCCCAGATCGTGAGCTGGCGGGAGACCGACAAGCTGTTCCAGCTCGCCCACTTCGTCGGTGTGACCCGGCCCGGCTACCAGCTGGCCGACGCCGACCTCCCGCCCGGTGCGGTCAGCCTCGTCGAGGTGCCGGCGCTGGCGATCAGCTCCACGGACTGCCGGGACCGGGTCCGCCGCGGGATGCCCGTCTGGTACCTGGTCCCCGACGGCGTGGTGCAGTACATCGAGAAGCGCGGGCTCTACCACGGCGGACCCTCCCGCCCCGGTGAGGTGCTCCCGGGGACCGGGCTCCGGCTCCTCGGCGCCTCCCGCAGCCAGGACCC
>NZ_SJEX01000005.1 GCF_005930495.1 Modestobacter excelsi
GTTGGGGGTGAGCGGGCCGTCCGGGGTGACCGCGGTGACCAGCCCGTCGGCGACGTCGCTGGTCTCCTGGGCGCTGAGGGTGACGACCAGCCCGCGGCCGGTCAGCTCCGCCTGCACGTCACCCACCGGGCGACCCACGTAGTCGGAGGAGGTGAGGTCGACCAGCTGCACGGTGGGCTGCGCGGGCGCGCTGGAGGACGGGGCGCTGCTGGTCGGCGTGGTGGTCGCGCCGGACGCCGTCGCGTCGCCGCCCCCGCCGCCGCTCGTGAGCATCTGCCACCCGCCGAGGGCGACCGCCGCGACGACGAGCAGCGCGAGCAGCGGGACGAGCAGGCGCCGCCGGCGCCGGTCCTCGCGCTGCTCCTCCGCCGGCTCCGGGCTCCAGTACTGGGCGGGCTCCGCGGTCCAGGCTCCCCGGGGCTGGGTGGCCGGGAACTCCGCGGTCGCCGGCACCACCGCGGGCATCACGGTGGTGGCGGCGGGGCCGGCGGAGGCGACCGGGCGGCCGAACGCCCGGCCGGCCATGACCTGGTCGATCGCGTCCCGGAAGGCGGCGCCGTCGGCGAACCGGTCGGCCGGGTCCTTGACCATCGCCGTCTCGATCAGCGCGCGCACCGGGGTGGGGACGTCGTCCGGCAGCGGCTCGGGGTTGTCCCGGATGTGCATGAGCGCGACCTGCACCGAGCTCTCCGCGTCGAAGGCGCGGTGCCCGGAGAGGCACTCGTAGCCGACCACCCCGAGGGCGTAGACGTCGCTGGCCGCGGTCGCGCGGTGCCCCTGGGCCTGCTCGGGGGAGAGGTAGTGGGCGGTGCCGATGACCTGGCCGGTCCGGGTGAGCGGCACGCTGGCGGCGGAGACGGCGACGCCGAAGTCGGTGATCTTCACCGCGCCGTCGTTGCCGAGCAGCACGTTGCCCGGCTTGACGTCGCGGTGCACCACGCCGGCCGCGTGCGCGGCGGCCAGCCCCGCGGCGCTCTGCCGGAGGATGGCGAGCGTGCGCTCGGGCGGCAGCCGGCGCTGGCGGCGGAGCAGCGCGGACAGCGACTCGCCGCGCACCAGCTCCATCACCAGGTAGGCCAGGTGCTCACCCCGCGGGTCGGCGGGGGCGACCTCGCCGTAGTCGAACAGCGTGGCGATGTTGGGGTGGACCAGGCCGGCCGCCAGCTGCGCCTCGGCGCGGAAGCGGGCCAGGAAGGTCGGGTCGCCGGTGTACTCGTCGCGGAGCACCTTCACCGCGACGTCCCGGTTGAGCACGGTGTCGCGGCCCTGCCACACCTGCCCCATGCCACCCGTGGCGATGAGCGCGGTCAGTTCGTAGCGCCCGCCGAGGAGTCGGCCGTTCGGTTCCAACTGAGCTCCCCCCGCTGGTCGACCTCGCCCTGGTGGGCGGCGGGGTCCACCATCCCATCCCGGGGCGGCGGGCACAGCACCTGGCACCACGCAAAAGGCGACGCCCCGCGGCGGGTCCGCCGACGGCGCGCCTCCGGCGGACCGGGTGACGCACTGCGCGTTGTACTCCCGCACGCAGTAGGTGATCAGGTCGACCTCGTCGCGGAAGCAGCAGTGCAGGACGCCGTGCGAGAACTCCGGACCTGAAGTGGGCGAGCGGGTGGTCGCCGTCGTCCAGGTGCGGCAGGCGGCCGCCGTCGACCCCGCCGAGCTGCGCGCCTTCGTGAAGGCGTGGATCGGCGGGGTCGAGGCGCCGAAGGAGGTCCTGGTCTGGGACGACCTGCCGCGGTCGGAGGTGGGCAAGGTGGTCGAGCCGGAGATCCGCGCCCAGCTGCTCAGGGCGTGAGGCCGGCCCGCAGAGGCGGGGCCGGCGGAGGTGGGTCAGGCCATCTCGGGCACGCGCAGGTGCGCGAGGGCCAGGTCGAACTCGGCGACCTCGGTGATCCGGGCGCCCATCGCGGTGGCGAAGTCCTCGCGCATCGCCGCGCCCATCTGGCGGGAGCGCATCAGCGCGTCCCGGCTCTCGTAGGTGACCGCGGCCGAGGCCCGTCCGGTCATCCGGTCGATCATCAGGCTGACGCTGCAGAAGCCGGGCAGCTCCTCCATCCGCGGCAGCAGGGTCATCCGGAACGCGTCGACCATGCTGTCCAGCGATTCCCGGTCGCCCTCGGTCCAGATCACCCGGGCGCAGGCGTCCGGGCCGGCCGGGTGCACCCGGTGCAGCGCGGCGATCTCCCACTCCTGGACGTCGACCGTGTCGGCCCGCAGCACCTCGGCGGCCTTGCTCCGGGAGTCCCGGACGCTGGCCGCGCTGGCCTGCATCGCCTCCTCGGTCGCCCACGCGGCGGTGATGATGCACCGGCCCGCTTCCCGGTCGGCGAGCATCGACATCCCGACGCAGCCGCTCATGTGCTGCAGCATCGGCCAGACGGCGTCCCGCGCGTACTCGATGCCCTCGTCGACGGCTCGTGGGTCGCCGCGCACGGTGGTGGTCCTGGCGTACATGCCAGCGCTCCTCCCTGGCGATGCCCCTGCGGCATCGCCGCAGGTCGAACTGTCCTCGCGGGACGCCGTCCGGCCGGGCCGCGCGGCGTGCCGGGACCGGACGACGGCGCGTGCGGACCCTCCGCACACCCCCGTGCACCCGCCGCCGCACTGCTCGCCGTCGGCGGTGCGGGGACGTCGCGGACGGTGGGGAGTCAGGCGGTGAGGAGGCGTTCGATTCGGGCGCAGGCGGTGAGCAGGGCGGCGTCGGCGCCGGTCCGGCCGATGAGCTGGACGGCGAACGGCAGGCCGTCGTCCGTGCGTCCGGCCGGCAGCGCCACGGCGGGCTGACCGGTGACGTTGAACGGGCCGGTGAACAGCCCCTCCACCTCGCCCTCGGGGGTGTCGATCGGGGGTGTCGTCGCCGGCGCGACGTAGGGCGCGGCCGGCCCGAGCAGCACGTCGACTCCGTCGAGCAGCGCCTCGGCGGCGGGCAGCAGCTCGGCGCGGCGGGCCAGTGCGCGGTCCCGGGCGGCGGGGTCCGCGTCCCGGGCGGCTTCGAACAGCCGCAGCGTCTCCGGGCCGTACCAGTCGGGCTCGGTGCTCACCCGCTCGCCGTGCACCGCCCAGGCCTCGGGCAGCAGGACCGGCACCAGCAGGTCGCCGAGCTCGGTCAGCACGTCGTCCCGGACGTCGATGAGTTCCGCGCCCGCCTCGGCGAGCCGGTCGAGCAGCGCGCCGGTGCGCTTGGCGAGCTCCGGCTCCAGCGCGGGGTGCGCGAGCTGACCGATGAGGACGCCGATCCGCAGCCCGTGCACCGGCGCCGGGTCGTCGGCCGCGGTCGCCAGCTCCGGCCGGTCGGCGATCACCGCGAGCACCCGGGCGGTGTCCCGGATGGTCGCGGCCAGCACGCCGACGTGGTCCAGGGTCGGCGACAGCGGGGTGACACCGTCGACCGGCACGAGCCCGGAGGTCGGCTTGATCCCGACCACGCCGCAGTAGTGCGCCGGCAGCCGGATCGACCCGCCGGTGTCGGTGCCGAGCGCGGCCGGGACGACGCCCGCGCCGACGAGCGCGGCCGACCCGCCGCTCGACCCGCCCGCGGTGCGATCGGGCCGGACCGGGTTGAGCGCCTCGGGCAGGTCCGGGTGCGGCGCGCCGGCTGCGTACTCGAGCAGCGACGTGGTCGCGACGACGTCGGCGGCCGCGGCGCGCAGCCGGGCGACGACCGGGGCGTCCCGGGCGGCGGGGGAGCCGCCCATCGCGCGGGGGTTGCCGTCGCCGCGGACGGACCCGGCGACGTCGATCATGTCCTTGACCGCGACCGGGGTGCCGAGCAGCGGGCCCTCGGGAGCGCGGGGTGGGGCCGGCAGCACCTGGACCACCGCGCGCAGCGGACGACCGAGCCGCTCCAGACCCTCGTAGGCGGCGAGCAGGGTGAGGTTCGCCGGCTGCGCGCTCCGCCCGCCGTCCGCGATGGCCTGCTGCAGCGCCGCGACGAGGTCGGCCAGCCGGGGGTGTGCTGGCGCGAGGTCGGCCCAGCGGGGATCGGCGAGGACGTCGTCCGTGCTCAGCCCGGTGAGGGCGGCGACGGCCCGGACGAGCGGGTCGGACGGCGACATGGCCGGACCCTGACCAGCAGCCGGAGGGTCGCCCTCGGCGCGAGGACATCCGGCGGTCCCAGGCGCCGAGCGCCGGGGAGGGCATGGGGCCCTTCCGGTCAGGAGGTGGAGGAGGTGTCGATCGTCGCCAGGCCCTCGGCCGACCAGGCAGTGACGAGGGCGTGATCCCCGGACAAGGCGACGGTCGTCGGGTCGGCGAGGCGGGCGGCGGCAGCGCAGTGGACGGCGTCGAACCCGCGGAGCGCGTGCCGGCGGGCCAGTTGAGCTGCTGAGTCGACCAGCTGATCGTCGATGTCGAAGAGGTCGAACTGCAGCCACAGCTGGTCGAGACCCGCGAGGCTCGCGTCGTGCTCCGGACGTCCCAGGCGGCCCAGCCAAGCCGCGCGGGCCAACGCCGCGGCGGCTTCGACGTAGGTCAGCCTGGTCGTGACGAGTGTGGCCGCGGAGTCTCAGGTACGCCGACAGACGGGTCCGCCCGGTTCGTCGTCCACCAGGAGCGGGATGACCGCCGACGTGTCGAAGTAGGCGATCATCCCCGGTCTTCGGCGACGAGCTCGGTCACCGGGCCCGTGGCCTGAACGGGCACCGGTCGAGAGCGGACCGGCTGTGCTGCAGGACGGACCACGCCCTCTGCGACCAGCTCCTCGAGGACGGTGGGCGCGTTGACCGGCACGATGCGTGCGATCGGATGCCCGTGATCGGTGACGGTCACCACACGCACCGGCCCGGACGGCGGCGAGGTGTCGGCTCAGCCCGTCGCGCAGCTCCTTGATCCCGATGGCGCGCACGACCAGCTCCTCAGATGTCGCCACTTCTCAGGGATACAGAGTAGCCACCTGTGGTGATCGTCGTCCCGATCGCTCGGTCGGTCGTTCGAGGTCGCCACGCGCTCCAGCGCTGAAGGCGCGCCTTCGGCGAGACGGAGCTCAGGCGGCCTGGAAGGAGCGCTTGGACAGGCCCATTGAGTAGCCGTTGATCGCGGTGGCGACCGGCGCCTCCGGGTCGGTGGCCGCGCCCAGGGTGACGAACAGCGGCGTGAAGTGCTCGACCGTCGGGTGGGCGTAGGGCATGCCCGGGGCGGCCGAGCGGAAGCGGGCGAGCTCGTCGACGTCCCCGCGGGCGAGCGCGTCGGCGGCCCAGGCGTCGAAGTCGCGCGACCACTCGGGGACGACGGTGCCGGTGAACATCTCCCGGGTCAGGAACGGCAGCCCGTGGGTCATGAACCCGCTGCCGATGACCAGCACGCCGTGCTCGCGCAGGGTCCGCAGCCGCGCACCGAGGCCGAGCAGCGTCGAGGCGTCGTGGGTCGGCATCGACAGCTGGAGCACCGGGACGTCGGCGTCGGGGTACATGACCTTCAGCGGCACCCACGCGCCGTGGTCGAGGCCGCGGCTCCGGTGCTCGTGCAGCTCCTCGCCGTCCGGCAGCACCGACATGACCAGCTGGGCTAGGTCCGCGGCCGACGGGGTGTCGTACCGCATCCGGTAGTACATCGGCGCGAAGCCGCCGAAGTCGTAGACCAGCTCGGTGCCGGCCTGGGTGCTGCTGATCGACAGCGGCGCGGACTCCCAGTGCGCGCTGACGATCAGGATGGCCCGCGGCTTGGGCAGCGCCCGGGCCCAGGTGTGCAGCTCGGTCATCCAGGCGGCGTTCTCGAAGGTCGGCGGGGCGCCGTGGCTGAGGTACAGGCTCGGCAGCGCGCCGTCCTCCGGCGTCCACACCTGCTGCGGCGCGGACGCCTCCAGCTCGGCGTGCCGCTGCAGGTGCGTGGTGAACGGGTGCTGGGCCATGCCGCGACCATACGCCTTTTGTTTGAAGGTTCAAGTACCAGCGTGAGGAGTGCCACGCCCCGCCGTCAGGAGAGTCCGGCTGCCGTCGGCTAGACAGTGGGCATGACCGAGGTGACGCACTCCGATGCCGGCTGGCTCTCCCGCGAGGAGATGGACGCCGCCCGGGAGCGGTTGCCGATCCTCTACGTCGACGCCGTCCCGGTGCGGGTGGACGACCACGGCGTCGTCACCGCGGTCGGTCTGCTGCTGCGCATCGGGCAGGACGGGCAGGTCAAGCGGGCACTGGTGTCCGGGCGGGTGCTGTACCACGAGCGGGTCCGCTCGGCGCTGCTCCGGCACCTGGAGAAGGACCTCGGCCCGCTGGCGCTGCCCCGGGTCCCGTCGGCGCCGCAGCCGTTCACCATCGCCGAGTACTTCCCGACCCCGGGCGTGACGCCGTTCCACGACCCCCGGCAGCACGCTGTCTCGCTGGCCTACGTGGTCCCGGTCGGGGGCGACTGCGCGCCGCAGCAGGACGCACTGGAGCTGACCTGGTTCGCCCCGGACGACGTCCGGGACCCGGCGGTGCTCGCCGAGCTCGCCAACGGCCAGAGCACGCTGCTGCTGCAGGCCCTGGCGCACCTCGGCGTCTGACCGAGGGCGACGCCGTCCCCAGGGGGTACCGATCCGCGGTCGGCCGACCGATACCGGGTCTGAACAACCCTGGGAGAGGACGTCGTCTGCATGAGGGCCCGCAACAGTTCCGTCGGTGACCGCCTGGCCGTGCTCGCCGGAGCACGGCTGGACGTGCTCACGGTCGCCCCGGGCTCCCGCGCCAAGTACGTGGCGCTCGGTGGTGTCCTGCTCAGCACGGGGGGGCTGGCGGCCGTGTCGGCGGCCTTCGCCGTGCACATGGCCCTCGGTGCGCCGTGGCTGCTCGCCAGCGTGATCGGCCTCGGCTGGGGCCTGGTGATCGTCAACCTGGACCGGATGCTGCTGGTCGGCATGGGCCACGACGCATCCGTCTTCCGCAACGTCGCGATGGCGGTGCCGCGGATCGCGCTGGGCGTCCTGCTCGGCACGGTGATCTCGATGCCGCTGACGCTGCAGGTGTTCAACAAGGAGATCGACGCGACGATCGTGACGCTGCAGGCCGAGGCGGCCGACCAGTTCACCGCCGAGCTGGACGCCGACGCCCGGTATGCGCAGATCCCCGACCTGCAGCAGAGGATCGCCACCGAGCAGGCCGTGCTGGCCGGCGGCGGGCAGACCGACTCGAACGCCGATCCGCGGGTGACCGCCGCGCAGGCCGACCGGGACGCCAAGCAGCAGGCCTACGACGCCGCACTGGCGAGCTACGGCCAGCTGCAGGCCAAGGCCCAGTGTGAGCTCGACGGCACCTGCGGCTCGGGTAGGCCCGGCGAGGGCGACGCCTACGTCTCCGCCGCCGCGGCGGCCGCGCAGCAGGCCACCGTCCGGGACGCCGCCAAGGCCGAACTGGACGCCGCCGACGCTGCGCTCGTCGACGCCCGGACGACGGCCGGCGCGGACGCCGCCAGCAACGGCGCCCGCAGCGTCGCGATGGCGCAGGCCGACCTGGCCACCGACCAGGCCGAGCTGGCCCGGCTGACCGCGCTGCGCACCGCCGAGCAGGACGCGTTCGCCGCGCAGAACTCCCAGGCCGACGGGCTGCTCGCCCGGCTCGAGGCGATGGACCGGCTGGCCGAGGACCGGCCGGCCGCCGGCACCGCGCACGTGATGCTCTTCCTGCTCTTCCTGTCCGTCGAGCTGCTGCCGGTGCTGATGAAGACGCTGCTCAACTTCGGTGAGCCCAACGCCTACGAGGTGCTGGAGAAGCTGCGCGACGAGGAGGACGTCGAGGCGGAGAAGATCCGCCGGGACGGACGCCAGCGCGCGGTGCAGGCCCGCGCCGACCTGGTGGTCGCCGCTGAGACCGACCGGATGGCCCGGGAGATCCTGGACCGGGAGATCGCCGCCCGCGAGGAGGCCGAGCGCCGGGAGGCCCGCCGGCAGGCACGCCGCGGCCGGTTCGCCCGGATCCTGCGCAACGCGACCCGCACCGACCGCCCGGTCCCCTCGGCGACCGGGGTCGCCGAGCCCACGCTGGACACCGGTGAGCTCGAGGCGCTGATGACCGCCCCGTCCGCCGTCCGCCCGTGGCCGCTGCCGGCGCCGCGCCCGGCCGCGGAGCTGTTCACCCCGGTGGAGTCCCGCGAGCGCTGACCCCACCCGACCCGTACTGGCCCCGACCCCGGCAACTCGCCGGGATCGGGGCCAGTCGGCGTTCGGGACGGCGCGGGCTCGTTCGCCGGTCGGTCAGCTCTCCGGGATCAACCCTGCTGCGTCCAGCGTCTCGTACAGCGTCTGCATCAGCGGCCCGACCTCGTCATGGGCATTCTCGACGGCGCTGTTCAGGGTGAAGGCGATGCCCAGTCCGGAGTCCGGGAAGTAGGCGTGCACGGCGCGGAATCCGAGGGTCTCGCCCTCGTAGAACCAGAACGAGCCGAGTTCCGGATTGTGGAGCTCGGCGATCCCCAGACCGAACCCCTGGGGGTCGGTCGCCGACGTGCTGTCGATGGGCTGGCCGGTCGTGGTCGAGACGAGGCTCTCCAGCTCGGCCTGCTGCTGGGACGGGAGCAGCCGGCCACCGTAGAGCGCGCGTTCCCAGCGGGTCATGTCGCTGGTGGTGCTGATGATCGCCCCGGCAGAGCGCGCCCAGGACAGCGTGTCCCGGCTGACGTCCCGGCCCAACAGCTGGGTCAGCGGGAAGTCGTGGTTGAAGAAGTAGCCGGCGGGTTCGCGGTCGGTCACCCAGGCCGGGTAGACGTCGGGGCGGTAGTGCAGGTCGCGCAGGCCCAGCGGCTCGATGAGGCGGCGGTACAGCTGGTCGGAGTAGCTGTGCCCGGTCACCTTCTCGATGATCATCTCGGCGAGGACGTAGTTCGTGTTCGAGTAGCTGTAGCCCGACGTCGCCGGAGCGTCGAGCACGTAGCCGACCAGCCGCTCCTGGGAGAAGTAGGTGTGTGGGTCGGCGGCGTAGTCGGCGTACCAGGCCGGCTGGTCGTCGTAGGTCGGGATGCCGCTGGTCATGTTCAGCAGCCGCCGGATGGTCACGTCCCGCCACTGCGGGTACTGCGGCAGCCACGTCCCGAGCGTGTCGTCGATGGACAGCCGGTGCTGCGCCTCCAGCTGCAGCAGCAGCACGGCGGTGAACGCCTTGGTGTTGCTGCCGATCTGCCAGACGGCATCCGGCCGCACCGGCACGGAGCCGCCGAAGGTCGTGGTCCCGGCGCTCACGTCGATCGTCGACCGGCGGCCGGGCAGGCTGACGCTCAGGCCGGCGGCCGAGACGTGCTCCGCCGCGCCGCGGTCGCGCAGGTACGCGTCCAGGTCGGCGCGGAGCTGCGCGGCGACATCGTCGCCCTTCTGACCGGACGGCGCGGCGTGCGCGGGCACGTTCCCCGCGATCGGAGCCACGAGGCCCGCGAGCACGAGCAGCATGACGACGAGGGCGCGGGTCAGCGCGGCTCGGGGGATCAGGTGAGGTGCTCGGTGTTCGGTCATCGGAGGCTCCACCCGGGAACATCGAAGGTGTCGAGCGAGTGGCCCACCGTTCCGCAGGCGGAGCGACCCGTGGTGGCTGGGAATTGCGGTGTGCACGCGCAGACGGCGCGTCCCTACGCCTTGGCAGTGCCGGCTCCGGTCAGCACGACGTCCCAGCTGCGGCGAAGCGGTGCCACGCTGACTGCATGAGCAGGCCGGTGGAGGTGACTGCCCTGGCGATCAACGTGACGATCCCGGAGGCGCTGCGCTGGACGGACACCCGGCGCGGCGAGGAGTTCCAACTGACCACGCTCAACGTCCGGCTGCTGCCCGACGGGCACCTCGCGGCCATGGCCTACGGCAGGCCGACCGCCGGTGGCCGCGGCACGTACGTCTCGTTCCGGGTGCCCGACCGGCCGGAGCTGGCGGCGCTCGTGTCCGAGGCCGCCGGCCGCGCCGGGGAGCTGTGGGCCGCACACCACGGCCTCGGCTGACCGGCGGATCGGACTGGTTCCCCGGGGGTCGTCGGCGGACCAGATTGCCCGGCGACGGCACCTCCGCCGTCCGCCCCCGGGAGGCAGCCGTGACCCGCACCCCGCAGGAGATCTCGCCCACCACGCGAGCGCGTTGATGGCCGGTGACGTCGACGATCTCGTCGCCGACTACGCCGAGGACGCGGTCCTCATCACCCCG
This sequence comes from Modestobacter excelsi, assembly GCF_005930495.1. GTDB lineage: Bacteria > Actinomycetota > Actinomycetes > Mycobacteriales > Geodermatophilaceae > Modestobacter > Modestobacter excelsi. The sequence goes on from NZ_SJEX01000005.1 coordinate 10,082, forward strand.
GCCGAGGTCTTCCGCGACCGGGACGGCGTCCGGGGGTGGGTCAAGGGGATGCTCGCCGACCTGCCCGACGCGACCTGGGACGTGCCCACACAGGTCTTCGAGGGCGACGTCCTGTTCATCGAGTGGTCGGCAGTCGGCACGTCCAGCCGGGTGACCGACGGTGTGGACACGTTCGTCTTCGTGGACGACAGCATCCGGGTGCAGACGGTGCGGTGCACCCTGGAGAAGACGGGCTAGCTCAGGTCTTCGGGAAGTTCCGCTTGGCGTACTTGCCGGCCGAGCGCATCGCGGCGACGTTGACCGCGGCTCCCACTCCACCGCCGGCCAGGGGAACCGCTCGGCCGAGGTTGATGACGCCCTTCGTGCCGAACTTCGTGAAGAGGCGGAAACCGACCTTCTTGTTGATCTCGATGAGCACCTTGCCGGGCAGCTGCTTCAGCGCCGCCATGGCCGCCTTCGTCCCCAATTGCGCGCCCACCTCGGCGGCGATGCTGGCCCCGCCGGCTCCCAGCAGCGTCAGCAGGACAACGCTCCTGACCTCATGCGAGTCGACGTCGTAGCCGCGGAGGTGGGCAACGCCGGCGACGCAGCGCGCCGACAGCGAGTAGAGGACCGCGATGTCGGCGGGGATCGACACCGGGAGCGCGAACACCCCGCCGAGCCCGGTGGCGAAGCCGCTCGCCGCGACGAGCCGGGTGTGCGTGGAGATCAGTCGCTGGATGGCGACCTCGACGTCGACGTGCTGTGTTCGGTGCTGCTCGGCCACCTCGCGGGCGCCTTGGAGCGGTCCGATGCCGTCAACGCCAGCGGCGAGGACCTTGTCGACGAGCTTGGTGACAGCGGTGTCATTGCCTGCGAGCCCGTCGGGCCCGTCTCCGCCCACTGACTCGTGATGGTCGGTCACGCTGGTCATCTCGGTCACCCCGTGTGTCGTCGTGTTGAGCGTCTGCCCGGCAAGCAGTCCGTCGGCTTGGACCCGGCGGCGAGCGTCACTCACCTGCCCGGGTCAGAGTTGGAAGCAGTCAGGCGGTGACGCGGCGCCCGTGCAGGTGGCCCTCGAGGCCGAAGTAGACCTTGCCGGTGGCGGCGCCGTCGCAGACCTCGCAGGTTGCCCCGGGCCGCTCCCCGGCCTCGTCCAGCCGCTTGCGCAGCCGGCGGGCCGTCGTCTCGCCGTCCACCAGGTCCTGGAGCCAGGTCTCCAGACCACCATCGTCGGGGGGGACGACGTCGCGCGACCTCTTCCGAGTCTTCACAGTCCCGGTTTCGGCAGGGAGAGCCGTGGAATCGCCGGGAACGGTGGCCGGGTCGATCCGGCGCATCCCACCTGCCCCATGCGTCACTCCGGTCAGTGGGCCACGGTCCCGCGCGACTTCGCCGTGCCCCCGTCGGCGGCCAGGATCAGCGCAGTGGCGGAAGATCGTCGAGGTCGAGCCCGTTCGACGCGCACTTCGGTGGACAGTCCCCGGATCGTGCTGGTGATCGAGGCGACGGTCGCCCGGCTCAGGTGCGGCCGGACGAGCTCCCTGGTCAGCACGAGGACCGGGCGTGTCTCGTCCAAGGGGGCCAGGTGGATCGGCCGCATCAGTCGACGTCGTCCGGCGGCATCGCGACGACGTGCTCGGCCAGCCCGTCCAGGTCGTCGCTCGGTCCAGCCCCCAGGATGGTGGCATCCCGGGCAGCCAACTCCCGGCGGCGCTCGCGTTGAAGGGCCTGGCTGACCGCCGCAGCGCGGGAGGACGCTCGCCCGTCGGCCACGAGCTGATCGATGAAGCGGACGAGTTCTTCCGGCAGGCGGACGGCGATCTGCGTGCTCACTCGTGCATGGTCCTGCAGTGGGATTCAGGAGTGGTACCCCGCGCAGGTCTCATCGACGGTGCGGCTCCTGTCAGCTTCGCGGACGGAGGGCGACGACATCCAGGCCGGATGCAACCGACCTGGCTCCCCGCTGGATGATCAGCACATGCCGCTGCCTGGGGTGCCGCTGGAGAAGCTGGGTTTCCTGACGATCGGGCTGTTCGACGGGGACGACCCCGGGCCGGGTCACGAGTCGACGCTGCAGGTGATCGAGCTGGGGGAGCGGCTGGGCTTCGACAGCGCGTGGCTGCGCCACCGGCACCTGCAGTACGGGATCAGCTCACCGGTCGCCGTCTTGGCCGCGGCGACGCAGCGGACGTCGCGGATCTCGCTGGGGACGGCGGTGACCCCGCTGGCGTGGGAGAACCCGCTGCGGCTGGCCGAGGACCTGGCGACGGTCGACGTGCTGTCCGGTGGCCGGCTGAACCCGGGGGTAAGCGTCGGACAGCCGATGCACTGGGACGACGTCAAGGCCGCGCTGTACCCGGACACCGCGGACGTCGAGGACTTCTCCTACGAGCGGGTGGCGCGGCTGCGGCGGCTGATCGCGGGGGAGCCGGCGTCGTCGTTCCGCGGCAAGGAGGGTGTGGTCGAGGAGTGGTCGGACCGGGTGCAGCCGCACTCGCCCGGGCTGGCCGACCGGCTCTGGTACGGCGGGGCGTCGCTGAGGTCGGCGCAGTGGGCGGGGGAGCAGGGGATGAACTTCCTGACCTCGAGCGTGATCAGGGCCGAGTCCTCTGCCGATTTCGCGAGCGAGCAGGCGAGCCAGGTGCAGGCATTCACGGCAGCCAACCCGACGGGCCGGGTGTCGCAGGGGCTGGTGGTGATCCCGACGGACTCGGCCTCTTCTGAGCAGGTGGAGAGGTACCAGGCGTACGTCGACGCCCGGACGCCGCGGACGACGACGCCGCAGGGCCCGGCGCGGATGATGTTCGCGGTCGACCTGATCGGGACGTCGGAGGAGATCGCCGAGCAGCTGTACGCCCATGCCGGCTTCCGCGAGGTGGCCGAGGTGGTGTTCGCGCTGCCGTTCAGCTTCGAGCACGAGGACTACGTGCAGATCCTCACCGACATGGCGCAGCACCTCGGCCCCGCCCTCGGGTGGCACCCGTCCCGGTAGGCGCCGTCGTCGTCAACTTGGACTTGATTTCGTCGACCCAGCACCCGTTGAACACCTGAGGCCTCACTACGGCCGAAGCTCAAGCGAGAGGCGGGCACTGGGCGTTCAGCGCCGGGTGATGGAGCGGGTGCATTGGTGAGGGAGGCGTCGTGAGTGGTAAGCAGATCAGGCTTTTCTTGGCAGACGGCACCCCGGGCGGGCTGCTCACCGCGGAGATCATGAACTGGACCGGGTCAGTGATCGCCGCACCGCGGTCGGACCTGGCGGAGCTGCTCAAGCGGCCTGAAGCAAGGCGCACCGGCGTCTATCTGTTGATCGGTGATGACCCCGATTCTCCTGGTCGCGACCTTGTTTACATCGGTGAGGGAGACGATGTCGGCAAACGACTGTCTCAGCACGCCAGGGACGACTCGAAAGACTTCTGGTCACGGGCCGTGGTGCTGACCAGTAAGGACGCGAACCTCACCAAAGCCCATGCGCGGTACTTGGAGGCGCGGTTCATCGCCATCGCCACGTCGGCTGGCCGTTCGCGTCTGCACAACGGCACGGCCCCCGAGCCAGTCGCGTTGCCCGAGGCAGATCGCTCGGACATGGAGTACTTCGTCAGTCAGGCGAAAATTGTCTTGCCGGTGCTCGGCGTCAATACGCTCCGTGCCTGGCAGTCGGCTACGAAGGCCGCACCGCGGCCTGGACAGTCAGAGTCGCCCGCTCCACGAGAGGACCTTCCGATACCGCGCTCACCCGTTTTTCAGCTCGGGCCCACGCGGGCGGGTGCCCACGCAACGGCACAGGAAGTTGACGGTGAGTTCACCGTCCGAGCTGGCTCGTTGGCCCGCCTTTGCTGGGGCGGAACCCCGGGCAGCTATCAGAAGCTCAGGCAACGCCTTGAGTCAGACGGTGTACTGATCCCCAGCGCGAACAATCTGACGATGCGCTTCGCCCGGGACTACGTGTTCGCCAGCCCGAGCGCCGCGGCCGCCGTGGTCTTGGGTCGCAACGCCAACGGTCGACTTCTTTGGTCTGCCGAGCGGACCGGGCAGAGCTACGCCGTCTGGCAAGAGGCCCAGTTGGCAGCGGCGGAATTGGAGATCAACGAGCGGAGCCACTAGTTCCGTTCAGTGTAAGAGTGGCCGAACCTTACGCAGGCAGGTTCGGACCGACTGGTGTGCCGGAGACATCGCGTCAGGGGCTGAACCCGGTGATGCTCGCCCTCGACCTGATCAGGATGTCGGAGCGGTCGCCAAGCGGTCTACGTCCAGGCCGGCTCCCAGGGTGGTTTCGCGCTGCCGCTCAGCTTCGAGCACGAGGACTACGTGCAGATCCTCACCGACATGGCCGGGAACCTCGGCCCCGCGCTCGGCTGGGCACCCGAAGGCTGAGTCGACCTGACACGGCCCAGCGGCTCCTACTGGCCGAGCGCCGGCTAATCACCCCCGCCGCTGCGGCCACACGCGTCGGGAGATCAGCTGCTGCACCGACCGGCCGTCGAAGACGTGGAAGCTGCACCCCTGGTCCAGCATCGGCGTGACGGCTTCGTCGAGCAGGTCCAACCACTCCTCGTCCCTCTCGGTCGGGTCCTCCGCCAGCTGCCCGGGGCGTTCCAAGGTCAGGGTGAGGTGCAGGTCGTCGGGGTCGCAGCGTTCGGACTCGGCGACGGCATCGTGCAGCGCAAGGAGCCCGCTGACGAGGGTCAGCGTCCCGTGTTCGGGCACTTCGTCGATCGGGACAAGGGTGGGCACCATGGTGCCGTCGGGGCGCAGCCAGGCCAGCCACAGCGTGTGGCCCTCGAGCGGGCCGGGCGTCAGCAGGTCGGCCCACCGCTGGGTGAGCTCGACGTCGTCGGTCACCGGGATGCTCGGAGCGGAGTGTGCCGTCGTCATGTCCCAACCGTGGCAGAGGTCGGGCATTGCTCGCCGTCGTTGTCCACAGGTCAGCACCCCTGCCCAACGCTCGCCCGGACGCTGGCCGCTGCCCGGCGGCCCGCTCGCCCGAGAAGACGAGCGGGCCGTGACAGGTCAGGCGTTGGTGGGCAGGAGGGTGTCGCCGCGAGCCTCGACGGGAGCGGTCGTCGTCCGCCGCGCTCGAGGCGTCGTGAGCAGTGCCAAGCCCGCCCCGAGCACCAGCAGCCCGAGGAGGGCAGGGATCCGCTCGTCGTTCGGGACGATCGGAGTGACGGGGGTCGAGACGGCGTCCCGGGTGAGCGCTTCGTTCTGCTGCCTGGCCAGGATCTCGAGCAGGTCCTTGGTCACCCAGCCGTTGACGACGGTTTGTTGCGGCGCGCCCTGAGCCCTGTTCTCGTTCAACTCGTAGTCGGAGAGAGCCTGGCTGATCGCACTGCTGCGGTCGGTCACTGAATCCTGGACCTGCACCTCAGGCATGACCGGCTTGTCCGGTGCCATGAGCAACCAGACTGCGATGGCTGCGGCGACCAGCGCCAGCGCTCCTGCACGACGGACGACGATCACAGTGCTCCTCGTGGGGGATCCCCGCGTCGCCAGCGACTCGGGGCACTTCGTGGATGGTTCGGCAAAGATCGCTAGGCCAGGTCGGCACAGGCCGCGGTGCTCACGTATCGCTGAGACACGGACCCTGCTGACCGCGCGGCATGGATGGTGAGGGCGTCAGGGACAGGTCTCGGAGAGCTTGACCACCCCGAAGTCGATCTGTCCCTCGGCGTTGCCGGTGACCTGCTGGCCGGCCGGGACGCTCTGGTCGCAGACCTGCCAGTCGCGGTCCAGGACCTGCATGCGGCTGCCCAGGGCGTCGTGCGACGTGCTGAACATGACCCCGAGGCTCTGCATCGCGTCCTGGGCGTCCTGCAGCACCTGCCCCGTCATGTCGGGCATCGGGAAGTCGACCCCGGCCGGTGTGGTGGCGGTTGCGACCGGCGCCTGCGCGGACGTCGGTGAGGCGGTCGTCGGGACAGCGGCGGGAGCCGGGGCCTGACTCGTCACGGTGACGGTCGCCGGACTGGCGATGGCCTCGTCGTCCCCTCCACAGCCGGCGAGGAGCGGTAGGCCGGCGGCCAGGACGATCGCGATGCTGGTGTGACGCTTCAAGAGATCCCCCAGTGTGAGTGTGCTGTGCACGGCGACGCTATGACGCGACCAGCGGGATTCCGGGCTGCAGTAGTGCCGAAATTCGACAGGGTGCTTGGACAAGGCCAGATCTCGGTTGGGCTCAAGGAGCTGACTCGTCCTACCGACTCCACTCGGCGGACCGGCGGACCGGCGGGCTCGCTGCCTGGCGCATGCCGACGCCCATGGACGGACCGCATGCCTTCGAGTGAGGGTGTCGTCGCTTTGCGTCGACAGACGCGCCTATAGCTGAACTTGATGGTTTCGGATCCGGTTCGGTCTCTTCCGCGTCACCGATCGACCCCGCAGGGTGTGCGCATGACATCAGCGGAGCTGGTCGGGAGCAGGCCCCCTCGGCGTGCGCACGCCCGGCTCATCGTCGCGCTGGACGGGACGGCGGAGACCTCGGCGGACCTCGTGCGGGCACTGCGCGACGCCGCTCGCCATGAGGGCACCGTCCTCGCCTGCGCCGTCGTCAACGCGCGAGCCGACGACGTCGAGCGCGCGCTGGTCCGTGCCGGGCTGGAGGCACAGGTCAGCCAGGCCGTCGACGAGTCCGGTGTGCACGGCCGCTGTGAAGCCACCCTGCTGGAGCCGGCGGTGTTCGAGGCGCTGTCCGGGGCGGCCCGCGGCGGCACCATCGTCGTGGTCCAGGAGCACCACCGCACGGTGCTGCGTTGCGCGCCCGTCCGCACACCCGGCCGTCCACTGGTCCGGCCCCACCTGAGCTGAGACCTCCAACCCGCCGACGGGGTACCGGACAGTGCCGTTCTCGTCCGTCCGGCGGTCCGCCGTGCTGGCTCTCGCTGCGGCCGCCGTGCTCGCCGTCGTCTCCTGCAGCTCCGGTGACGACGCCGCATCGGGGTCATCGGGGTCACCGGCCAGTTCGTCCTCGACCGAGGGCGGTACCTACCTCGCGCTCGGTGACTCGGTGCCCTTCGGGTACCGCGGCGGCGAGGCGAACACCGAGTACCAGGACGCCGCCAACTTCTCCGGCTATCCCGACGCCGTCGGCGACGAGCTGGGCCTCGACGTCCTCAACGCGGCCTGCCCCGGCGAGACGACGGCGAGCTTCCTCGACGCGACGGCCCCGAGCAACGGCTGCGAGAACACACCGGCCCTGCCGGCCGGGTTCCGCACCGTCTACCCGCTGCACGTCGACTACGCGTCGGCGCAGCAGTCGCAGCTGGACTACGCGGTGCAGACGCTCGAGGCCCGGGACGACGTCGAGCTGGTGACCCTGCAGATCGGCGCCAACGACGCGTTCCGCTGTCAGGCGACCACCCCGGACCGGTGCACCACCGAGCTGGCCGGCGTCGTCGACACGGTCGGGAAGAACGTCGCCACGGTGCTCGACGCGCTGCGCAACGGCGCCGGCTACGACGGCACGATCGTCGTCGTCACCTACTACTCGCTGGACTACGCCGACGCCACGACGACGACGGGCACCCAGCTGCTCAACACGGCGCTCACCAACGCCGCGGCGACGGCCGACGCCGAGGTGGCGGACGCCTTCGCCGCGTTCGAGCCCGAGGCCGAGGCCGCCGGCGGGAGCTCGATCGCCGCCGGGCTGGTTCTGCCGGGCGACGTGCACCCGAGCGAGGACGGGCAGCGCCTGCTCACCGACGCCGTGATGTCCGCCGTCAACGGCTGACCTCGTCGCTCGCGTGACCACCCGGACGGGTGCGGCACGTTCGGGTGATCAGCGGAACGGTAGGTAGTTGTTGCTGATAGCAAGTGTCGAGGACCTCGGGCCGATGACACACGCCTGGTCTGCACGAGTTGCCAGGAAGCGGGTTCGTCGCCCGTCACCCGAGGGAGAACATGTTCCGCCATCCGCTGCACCGCGATCCGCTGGTCGTCATCTGGGCGCTGCTCATGGCGGTCATCAGCTTCATCGCGCTGAACGACAACACCACCTGGAGCGGGCACCTCGAGGCGGATCGGGTCGCGGGCTTCCTGCGGGATGTCAGCGCCGCGCTGCTCTGGTCCTTCCTGATGTTGCTGCTGGCCGCATGGCTGCGGTCGCGCGCGGGACTGCCGATGGCCCGTCGTCCTCGACGATCGTCGTCCCCGCTGCCGCCCGCGCTGCCGTGGACCGACCGGTGGATCAGGGACTGGCGCGAAGAAGATGCACAGCGGCAGGCCGGTAAACCGGCCGAGGATGGCCCGGCCAGCCCGACATCCGCCACCTGCCGGCACGGGGTGACCCTGGACGCGGAGGTGCCGGCCGAGCAGACGCCCGTGCTGCGGGCGCTGTCGGTGAGTCACACGATCGTCCGTCCCGGCTCCAGCGTGAGCGTGACGTGGTGCTTCGAGAACGCGCTCGACGTCGTCGTCGACGGACGCGCCGGGCAGCCGCCCTGCGGTGAGGCGCTGGTGACGATCGATCACAGCCGCCGGGTGGAGGTCGTCGGTCGCAATCGTCGCGCCACGACGCCAGTTGCCACGGCAACGGTGGTGGCGATGGCGGTACCGCAGGTGGACCTGCCGACGGTCTCCGCCCCACCACCGGTGTCCTTGCGCTCGGACGTCGCGGCGACGGTGGGCACGGCGACGCCCATCACGCAGCGGCTGGACGACTTCTGGGCGACGCAGGAGGGGCTCCGGCCGCAGCTGCACGCGCCCGCACGGCTCGTGGGTGTTCCCGAGCCGGTGATCACCAGGTTGCGACGAGCGCACCGGACGACGGGGGACAGCTGAGATGAGCGTTCGACATGTGCTGAAGGGCACGAGCTCGGCCATCGGGGCGACAGTGGGGAAGCTCAACCGGCGTGCCGTCGCTGAGCAGCTCCTGACGATCTCGGGTGCCAACCGGGACGTCCTGCGGGATGCCCCCAAGGAGCGGACCAAGCAGGTCGCCATGGGCGCGGTGCTCGTCTCGACCGCCGCCATCGCGGCCGTGTCGGCGGGCTACGCGTTCCACCTGGCGCTGCACCTCGCTGTGCCGTTCGCCGTCCTCGCCGGCGCAGCGTGGGGGCTGATCATCCTCAACCTGGACCGCTGGCTGATCGTCTCGTCGCCGCGGCTGACCACCAAGCTCGGCACGCTGGGCATGGCGCTGCCACGCGTGTTGCTCGCCGTCCTCATCGGCGCCGTCATCTCGACGCCCCTCACGCTCGCCATCTTCAGCGCCGAGATCAGCACCGAGGTGAAGGTCATGGCGGCCGAGGAGGAGGACGCCTTCAACGAGCAGTTGGCGACGGACAGCCGGTACCAGCAGCTGCCGGCTCTGCAGCAGCAGGTCCTCGACCTGCAAGCCGACCTCGCGGACGGGGTCACGGACGCCGACGTGATGAACGACCCGGCCGTCGTGGACCTGCAGCAACGGCTAGATGAGGTCACCGCGCAGTACAACGCCGCCGCAGCGGCCTACCTCTGTGAGAAGGACGGCACGTGCGGCACTGGGGTTCCTGGCACTGGTCAGGCGTCCGAAGACAAGAGGGCAGAACGCGACCGACTGGAGCGGGAGGTGAAGGCGCTTGAGGCGCAGCTGGACCCCTTGAAGTTCCAGGTGAAGCAACAACTGCAGGCTGAGGACGACAAGAAGTCCGCCGACCAGCAGGTGCAGCTGGCTGCTCTGCAGACACAGATCGCTGACACCCAAGCGGCCAAGGACGCTGAGATCGCAGCCCACCGGGCGGCAGTCGGTCAGGGCGACGGCATCCTGGCCCGGCTGACCGCTCTCGGTCGGATCCAGCACGACAACCCGTCCTTGGCGACGGCGCACTGGCTGCTGTTCGCCTTCATGACGGCGCTGGAGTGCCTGCCCATCATCTTCAAGACGATGCTCGCGCTCGGTCCGCCGTCCCTGTACGAGCGACTCGTCGCTCTCGACGAGGAGAAGGCCGAGACCCGCGTCCGGCTGCGCATGCAGACCGAGTACGAGGAAGCCGAGACGCTGGCCCGATCGGCGCTGGCTGCGGCGGAGGCGCGGGCGGCCAGGACGTTGGAGGCGGAGTCCCGGGCGACGGGGATGGTCCTGGACGCGCAGCTGGCCGTCACCCACGCCGGCGTGCGCCAGTGGCGGGACGAGCAGCTCGGGCGGACGCCGCAAGCCGCCGGCGAGGCTCCCTTCGCGTCCGACGCCGAGCTGGAGGCGTTCTACCGCGAGCCCGAACTGGGTCCGGCCGGGTACACCGGCGTCGCCGGGATGGCCTGACCGGTTGCCGAGGTCAGACCGGTGTGGGCACCCTGTGCACGAGTTCGGCGATCTCCCGCTTGACCTCATTGAACGCCGGTGAGGTGACGTCCCGGTCGGCGAGCTCGACGGGCACGATCCGGCTGATGTGCCCGGGTACGCCGTGCGCGGCGCCGCCGGTCATCACCACCACCCGGTCGGCCAGGAACACCGCCTCCTCGATCGAGTGCGTCACGAAGACGACCGTCGTCCGGGTGTCGACGTGGATGCGCTTGAGCTCGGCCTGCAGGTCGGAGCGGGTCAGCGCGTCCAGCGCGCCGAACGGCTCGTCCATGAGCAGCAGCGACGGGTCGTTGGCGAGCACCCGGGCGATCGCGACCCGCTGCTGCATCCCGCCGGAGAGCTGCGCGGGGTACGTGGCGGCGAACCGGGTCAACCCGACGGCGGTGATGAACCGCTCGGTGATCGCCGCGACCTCCGCCTTCGGCAGCTTCTTGCGGGCCGGGCCGTACGCGACGTTCTCCCGCACGGACAGCCAGGGGAACAGCCCGTAGTCCTGGAAGACGACGCCCCGGTCGGGGCCGGGCCCGGTGACCGGCGTCCCGCCCACCTCGACGGCGCCACTGGAGGGCTGCTCGAAGCCGGCCAGGATGCGCAGCAGGGTGCTCTTGCCGCAGCCGCTGGCGCCGACAACGGCGACGAACTCGCCCGAGGCGATGGTCAGGTCGACGTCGGCCATCGCGGTGACGGCGCCGGCGTAGGTCTTGGTCAGCCCGGCGATCCGGACGTCGGCCGTGCGGCCTGCAGTCAGCTGTTCCATGTCAGGCTCCTACTTGATCAGCGGGCGGTCGCGGAACAGGACACGGAACACCAGCATCAGCAGCCGGTCGGAGAGGAAGCCGGCGACGGCGATGCAGATCATCCCGACGACGATCTGGTCGGTCTGGACGACGTCGCGGGCCAGGAAGATCGTCGAGCCCAGGCCGGTCGGGACGCCGGTGCTCTCGCTCAGCACGAGGATCACCCAGGACAGGCCGAGGCCCACCCGCATCCCGTTGACGATCGCGGGTGCCGCGGCCGGCAGCACCACCCGCAGCAGCGTGCCGACGCCGGAGGTGCCGAGCATCCGGGCGGCCTCCAGCAGCCGCTCGGGCACCTGCCGCGCGCCGCTGATCGTGCCGAGCACGATCGGGAAGAAGGCGGACAGGGTGATCAGGAAGATCGAGGCTTGGTCGCCGTAGCCGATGAGCAGCGCGACCAGCGGCACCCAGGCCGTCGCCGGGATCGGCCGGAAGAGGTTGATCATCGGGTCGAACAGGGCGTTGGCGGTGACGAAGCGGCCCATCAGCACGCCGAGCGGGACGGCGACCGCCGTGGCCAGCGCAAACCCGGACAGGACCCGCAGCGCGCTGGCCGGCAGGTCCTCCCAGAGCAGGTTGCTGAAGGCGTCGTCCCGGGTGCCGATCGCGTAGTTCGCCAGGCCGCGGGCGACGTCGGCGGGGTAGGGGAGGAAGCCCATCCGGATGCCGAAGGGCAGCTCCCAGGCGTTCTCCCGGCCGACGTGCCACAGCAGCAGGAACAGCAGCGGGACGGGCAGGCCGAGCAGGACGGTGCGCAGCCGGCCGCGCCGTCGGCGCACCGGCGGCGCCGGAACGGTGGGGGCCGCGGCTGCGACGGGAACGGTGGCGGTGGTCATGCGGTGTTCCTCCCGGCAGGGGAGGGGCGCCGGCGCGGATCGCACCGGCGCCCCTCGGAGATCAGGTCTCGGGTGCGAAGGAGGCGTCGACGAGCTCGTCCGCGGTCGGGGCGGTGTCGATCAGGCCCAGGTCGACCATGGCGGTGGCGAGCGCCTCGACCTGGCCCTGGTACTCCTCGCTCAGGTCGGCGCGCAGCCAGAAGTTCTCCAGCGCCGACTCCAGCACGGCCTGGTCGCCGCCGAACTCCTGGACCATCTCCGGGAGCCACTCGTCGATGTTGTCGGTCATGTAGGCGGTGGTCGCGGCGTGCGTGTCGACGACCTTCTGCACCAGCTCGGGGTCGTCCTCGACCAGCGACCCGGTCGTGACCAGGCCGATGTTCACCTTGCCGATCGGGGTGTCGTAGGGGTCGGTGATCGGGTGGCCGCCGGCGGCAGTGGCGAGGGAGACGGCGATCTCGGTGCCGAAGAAGGCGTCGACGGAGCCGCTGGTGAAGGCCGAGGCCATCTCCGGCGGCGGGACGGCGACCAGCTCGAGGCTGCTCGGGTCGACGTCGTTCTCGGCCAGGATCAGCCGCATCGCCACCTCGGGGGCGCTGCCCTGGATGTAGCCGACCTTCTTGCCGACCAGGTCGGCGACGGTGTCGATGTCGTCCCCGCCGATGAACCCGGAGCCGCCGTCCGCGGCCGAGGCGACGATCCGCAGGTCACGGTCCTGCGAGATGCCGGAGATGGTTGCGGTGATGCCGGTGATGGCGAAGTCGACGGTGCCGGAGGAGACCGCGTCGGTCAGCGCCGGGGTGCTGTCGAGCGTGACGACCTCGAACTCGACCCCGTCGACCGCGTGGTTCTCGTAGAGGAACGGCGCGTAGAAGTGCGGCTGACCGCGCAGCGTGCCGACGGTGACCGTCTGCGTCTCCCCGCTGCTGCCCGACGCCTCGGCGGAGTCGGAGCCGCAGGCGGCCAAGGAGAGGACGGTCGCGGCGACGGCGGTGCCGGCGAGCGCGCGGCGGACGGCAGAGGGGCTCAACGGGTCTCCTCAGAGGCGGCGGCAGCGCGGGGGTGCGCTGTCGGCCCGCACTCAACGGGCCGTCGAGGCGTCATCCGTGTCCGGGCTGTAACGAGTCCGTGAAGTGACCTTCGCGTGACCTGACGGGTCTCGGCACGCTCGTGCTCTGCTGCCACCACGGCAGCAGAGCACGATCACGCAGGCGGCCAGTTGCGCCGAGGGAGCAGCGGGGCAGTGGTGCGTCCGTCGCCGACGTGCAGGCTGCAGTCGACGCCGTCACGTTCGCGGACGATCGACTCGATCACTGCGCAGCAAGCGTCATCGGCGGTGGCGGGCCCAGGCCGCTCCAGGCACATGACGTCTCGCAGTGGGCACACGGCTGCCGTGTTCCGGGTGCGGAGGCGTTGCTACCGCAGTGTTCCCGACGGCAGCATCGCGGCATGAGGGTGAGCGTCAGCTTGTCCGACGACGATGTGGCTCTCCTGGACGAGTTTGCCCGCGCCGCCGGTCTGAAGGGGCGGTCCGCCGTGATCCAGCACGCGCTCCGGCTGCTCCGGCGAGCTGAGCTCGAGCAGGACTACGCCGCGGCGTGTGAGGAGTGGGAGGTCTCCGGCGAGCAGTCGACGTGGGACGTCACAGCGGGCGACGGCGTGATCGATGCGCCGCGGTGAGTGGACGTCGTGGTGCTGGACGACCCCGAGTGCATCGGGCTGATGGAGCAGTCATCGCCCGCGAGCCCGGGCTGTGGAACGAGAACATCGGCGAGCCGTGAACCGCTCGGCGGGCGTCGCCGGCTGACGAGCACGAGGGCGCCGTCCGGTGCCCGCCCGCATCGCGCGTCAGGCGGAAGCCGGCTCCCTCTCGCTCTCGACGTGGGGTGCCCTGCGGAGCGCCGTCACGGTGCGCTGACCGGCTCTGCGAGCCGTTGGTGGTGATCTGGTCCTGCTGATGAGGCGTCACGCGGGCTCGGCGACCGAGTAGCTGGTCATCCTCGCCTGGAAGGACGCGCCGTTGCCCCCGATGCCGACGAGCTGGACGCCGGGAGGGCCCTCGCCGAGCGGGTCGTCGTCGACCGCCGACAGGGTGGGCTCGCCGTCCACGCTGAGCCACAGCTCCATCGTCTCCGACGTGGGGACACAGGCTGCCTGCACCTGGTGGGGCGTGGTGAGGTCGACGCCGGTCTCGGTCGTGGCCAGGATCTGGCCCTTGTCGGGCGTGCGGTCCCCGCTCGACGTCCGGCTGATCAGCATCACGTCACTGCCGATGCTGAGTGAGTAGAACTCGCCACCGCCCTGCCCGTCCATGACGTTGTTGCAGGTGACGCCGACGAGCGCCGAGCCCTCGGGAGCGCTCACGGTCGCGGTCACGACCACGGACTTCGGCGGAGACGCAAGCAGGGCGTCCGGCCATCCGGCGAGCCCGGCGGGGGGCGTCATCGCCACGACGTACTCGCCGGCCTCGAAGGTCACCCCGGGGCCCGTGCCCCAGCCGTTCCGGTCGTCGTCCATCTCGTCGGAGAGGACGACCTGACCGGGGGTGGGTGGCGGACCCGTGGGGGTCGCCGCCGCCGCGGCGCTGGTGGTCGCCGGGGTGTCCGAGGACGACGGTGTGCCGGATGCGCCGGCGGCCTGGCTCGTGTCCTCGTCGGACGAGCAGCCCGTGAGCAGCGCAGCGAACACCGCGGCGCTGATCGTTGCCGTACTGAGGACACGCTTGTCCATGACCACTCCCCGTCTGCGGCCCTGCTCCGGTGCAGGACCGCAGAAGGTAGGCCGCACCGGCCGCGCGGGGAGCGGTGCGGCCGCCACCGAGACCCGTCAGGACCTTTCCGACGGCGCGTGGTGAACGAGCGGCAGCGGCTGTGGACGCAGGGTCACCACGTCAGGCCGAAACGGCATCGGTCAGCGCTGCGCCGTCCCCGCGTCGGCCCCGGCCCGGCCGCCGTTGAGCCGCAACCGCCAGCACAGCAGGGCCAGGTCGAGCGCGGTGCGGACCTCGCGCTGCTCCAGGTCCACCCCGCCCAGCAGCTGGGACATCCGCTCGACCCGCCCGTACAGCGTCTGCCGCCGGATCCCGAGCATGTCCGCGGCCCGGCTCTTGCTCATCCCGGCCACGAACAGGGTGTCCAGGGTCATCACCAGGCCGGCGCCGGTCCGGGCGTCGTGCTGCAGCAGCGGGCCGAGCTGCGCCAGGGTGAACCGTTCCAGGGCCGCGTCGTCGACCACGGTCAGCAGCAGCTGGTAGAGCGCGACGTCCTCGGACAGCACCAAGTCCGACGCCGTGGCCATCCGCACCGCGAGGTCGGAGGTGTCCAGCGCCGACTGGAGCGACCCGGCCAGCGCGGGCACGTCGTCCACCAGCGGCCCGGCGCACACCAGCACGCCGCCCATGGCACCCAGCCGGGTGTTGAGGTCGGCGGTGAGCGCGGCCAGCGCACGGCGGGTGCCCGCCCGGGGCACCGCCGCGGCCAGCAGCACGTGCCCGTCCCGCTCGGCCACCATCGCGGCGGGGAGGTGGCGCGCCGCGCGCTCCTGCACCGTCTGCAGCCAGCCCGGCAGCGTCGAGCGGGAGGACCGCGACCGCACCACGCAGCCGACGACGGAGTGCCCCGGCCGGACGACGAACCCGACGCCCAGCGCCCGCGACGCCAGGTCCCCGGTGGTGGCGTACCGGCCGGTCATCAGGTCGGTGAGCAGCTGGGCGGCGGACAGCCGGCGGCTGCTGGTGCCCGACGGTGACCGCTGCACCTCCAGCGCGAGGAGCGGGCCGGCCGCCTCCGCGGTGGCCCGGGTCCGCGGGCCGGCCGGCCCGTGCAGGGTGAGCCGGCCCCAGACCCGGCCGCCGACCAGGACGTCCACGCCGTCCCCGGGCTCCTGGACGGCCGATCCCGCGACCAGCTCGCCGTCCGCGGTGACCAGGCCGGCCGGCTGGCCGCTCAGTTGGGAGCAGGCGCCGACGAGCCCCACGACGCCCGGGCTCTCGGCCATCGCCTGCAGCAGCCGGTTGCGCTGCTCGGCGACCTCCCGCAGCGCGGTGACCTCTTGCTCGAGGATCGCCGCGTGGGCGGCCTCGGTCACCTCGATGAAGGGCACCACGCCGTGCAGCAGCACCACCGGCAACCCGACCCGGGCGGCCTCGTCGAGCAGCGCGGGCGGCGCGGTCGGGAAGCTGCGCCCCAGCTCCAGCAGCAGCGCGGCCAGCCCCACCCGGGCGAGGGCGGCGGCGTAGGCCCGGTGCGCTTCCGGCGGCAGCGCGACCAGCCCGAGCCCGGTGGTGAGCAGCGCCTCCCCGCCCTTGAGCAGCGGCGCGATGTCCTGGATCTCGCTGGTGTGCACCCAGCGGACCACGCGCTCGTCCAGCCCGCCCTGGTGCCCGGCCAGCTCGGGGCGGGCGCCCTGCACCGCCGGCAGCGCCAGCAGGTCGCGCAAGGTGAACGGCACGCGCGCACCGTACAGAACGTCCACCGTTCACCCACAGGTAATGACACGGCGTCTCTTGGGATCGACCCCACCGCGGACCTAGCGTCCTCGCCAACCGACCGCCGGGGTCGCCACAGGGAGGGAGGGCCCATGCCCTCGATGTCCAGCACGCAGCAGACCGCCGGCCGACGCCGGCGCGCAGGTTCGGCGCGGCCGGGGCTGGTCGCGGGCATCGCGGTGTCCGCCCTGGTGCTGGCCGCCTGCGGTGGCACCACCGGCGAGGAGAGCGGCGGCTCGTCGTCCTCGGCCGACGACGGCACGATCTCGGTCTTCGGCGCGTTCGCCACGCCGCTGGAGGAGCCCTGGGACGGCGCGATCCACGCGGCGCTGACCGCCGCCGCGGACGACGGCGAGATCGAGTACCAGCACGTCGACGACCTGGGCACCGCCGACGAGATGGAGCGGGCGCTGCGCGACATCATCGCCACCGAGGACCCGGACGTGATCATCGGCGACGCGTTCGCGGCGGAGGAGGCGGTGCGGGAGGTCGCCGCGGAGTTCCCCGACACGGCGTTCGCCTTCGGCTCCGGCGGCGCGGAGCAGGCACCCAACTTCAGCGTCTTCGACAACTGGCTGCAGGACCCCGCCTACCTGGCCGGGATGCTGGCCGGGGGGCTGACGAAGACCGGCACCATCGGCGTCGTGGGCGCGATGCCCATCCCCGAGGTCAACCGGATCGTCAACGCCTTCACCGCCGGCGCGCAGGAGCAGAACCCGGCCGCCCGGGTCACCGTCTCCTTCATCAACTCCTTCTTCGACCCGGCGACGGCCAAGCAGGCCGCCGAGGCGGCCATCGCCGGCGGGGCCGACGTGCTGTTCGCCGAGCGGGACGGCGTCATCGCCGCGGCCGAGGAGAACAAGCTGCCGGTGTTCGGGATGATGGTCGACCAGCAGGAGCAGGCCCCCGAGTACGTGGTGTCCTCGCTGATCTGGGACATGCGCCCGACGGTCGACGCGGTGGTGGGCGCGGTCGCCGACGGGAGCTATCAAGCCTCCAACCTGGCCGAGTACTCGTTCATGAAGAACAAGGGCAGCTCGCTGGCCCCGATCAACACCGGGACGGCGTTCCCGATCCCGGCCGAGCTGACCGCCAAGGTCGAGGAACGGCAGGCGGCGATCCTGGACGGCAGCGTCGTCACCCCCGTCGACGAGAACGAGCCGGCCGGCTCCACCACGGTCGGGGAGTGACCCCGGTGGCCGCCGCCCGGAGCGGGGACGTGTCCTCGCTCCGGGCCGCCCCGCTGGTCGAGCTGCGGGGCATCACCAAACGATTCGGGTCGCTGCTGGCCAACGACGCGATCGACCTGTCCGTCGACGCCGGCCAGGTGCTGGCCCTGCTCGGGGAGAACGGCGCGGGCAAGAGCACGCTCACCCGCATCCTGTACGGGCTCAGCCGCGCCGACGCCGGGGAGATCCGGATCGCCGGGAAGCCGGTCACGATGACCTCGCCGGCCGACGCGCTGGCCGCGGGGATCGGCATGGTGACCCAGGAGTTCACCCTGGTCGGCCCGATGACGGTCACCGAGAACCTGATGCTGGCCGGCTCCCCGCTGGGCCGGGTGGACCGGAAGGCCGCCCGCGCCCGGGTGCTGGCGGCGTCCGAGCGGCTGGGCGTGCCGGTCGACCCGGACGCCGTCGTCGAGCGGCTGTCGGTGGGGGAGCGGCAGCGGGTGGAGATCCTCAAGGCGCTGCTGGGCGACTGCCGGCTGCTGGTCCTCGACGAGCCCACCGCGGTGCTGGTCCCGGCCGACGTCGACCTGCTGTTCGCCTCCATCCGGCGGCTGACCGCGGAGGGCATGGCGGTCGTGTTCATCTCGCACAAGCTGCACGAGGTGGTCGACCTCGCCGACCGGATCGGCGTCCTGCGGCGGGGCCGGCTGGTGGCCGACCTGCCGGCCGAGGGCCTGGACCCGGTGGCGATCGCGGCGCTGATGGTGGGCGCGGCCGGGCCCGCGGACGCCGACCTGCCGGACGACGTGGTGGACGAGGCGCTGGCGACCGCGGTCGGCCTGGACGGCGCTGCACCGTCGACCCAGGCCGGGCCGGTCGACCAGGGCCGGCCGGCCGCCCTGCAGGTCACCGGGCTCAGCCTGGCCGGCGACCCCCGGCCGCGGCTGGACGACGTCTCGCTGACCGTGCGCGCCGGGGAGATCGTGGGCGTGGCCGGGGTGTCCGGCAACGGCCAGACCGAGCTGGTCGCCGCGCTGTGCGGCACCACCCCGGTCACCACCGGCACGGTGCGCGTCGGCGACGCCGAGGTCACCGGCCTGGACGTCGCCGCGCGGCTGCGGGCCGGGCTGGGCCGGCTCACCGAGGACCGCCGCGGCAGCGTCGTGCTCGGCATGAGCGTGGAGCAGAACCTGGTGCTGGAGGACCTGGACCGGTTCCGCACCGGGCCCTTCCTCAGCCGCCGCCGGGTCCGGGCGCACGCCGAGGCGCTGATCGAGCGCTTCGACATCCGGGCCGCCCCCGGCGACCCGATCCGGTCGCTGTCCGGCGGCAACATGCAGAAGGTGCTGCTCGCCCGGGCACTCGAGCGCGACCCCACCGTGCTGGTCGCCTCCCAGCCCACCCGGGGCCTGGACGTCGGCGCCTGCCAGTACGTCTACGCCCAGCTGCGCGCGCTGCGGGACGCCGGCAGCGGGGTGCTGCTGGTGTCCGAGGACCTCGACGAGCTGATCGGCATCGCCGACCGGATCGTCGTGCTCTCCGGCGGCCGGCTGGTCGGCGAGGTCGCCGCGGCCGACGCCACCCGCGAGGCGCTCGGTGTGCTGATGACCGGCTCGAGGGAGCACGCGGCATGAGGTTCGTGCTCCGCGGCCGCGAGCCCCGCTGGCTGGCCGCGGCGGCCGCCGGCCTCGCCGTGGTCGCCACGCTGGCGCTGACCGCCGGGCCGATCCGGCTGGCCGGCGCGGCGCCCGTGTCGGCGTTCGAGCGGTACGTGGTCAGCCCGCTGAGCACCGGCAACGGCATCGCCGAGGTGCTGCTGGCCGCCACCCCGCTGCTGTTCACCGGGCTGGCCGTGGCCATCGCCTTCCGGGTCGGCTACTACAACATCGGCGCCGAGGGGCAGTTCCTCGTCGGCGCGATGGCGACCACTGCGGTGGCCCTCGCCCTGCCCGACCTGCCGGCTGCTGCCGCGCTGCCGCTCGGGCTGGTCGGCGGCGCGCTGGGTGGGGTGGCCTGGGCGTTCCTGCCGGCCTTCCTGCGCCGGCGGGCCGGCATCGACGAGGTGGTCACCACCCTGCTGCTCAACCCGGTCGCGGTGCTGCTGCTGCAGGGCATGCTCAACGGGCCGTGGCGCAACCCGGACACCGGGTTCCCCGACTCGGCGACCTTCGGTGTGGGCTACCGGCTGCCGGAACTGTTCGGCAGCCGGGTGCACGCCGGGCTGCTGGTCGGGCTGGTGCTGGTCGCCGTCACCGCGGTCGTCATGTCGGCCACGCCGCTGGGCGTGCGGCTGCGCGCGGCCGGGCAGTCCCCGGCGGCGGCCGAGTTCTCCGGCGTCCCGGTCGGGCTGCTGCAGTGGCGCAGCGCGCTGGTCTCCGGCGGGCTGGCCGGGCTCGGCGGGGCGTCCCAGGTGCTCGGCGTGCAGCACCAGCTCACCGGCAGCCTGGCCGCCGGGTACGGCTACACCGGCGTCGTCGTCGCCACCCTGGGCGGCCTGTCCGCGGTCGGAGTGCTGGCCGTCGCGCTGCTGCTGGGCGACGTCCAGGTCGGGGCGCAGGGCGCCTCGATCGCGCTGCAGCTGCCCAGCCAGATGGGCGGGGTGCTGACCTCGGTGCTGCTGCTGACGGTGGTGGCGGCGCTGTCGGTGCGGCACTACCGGCTGGTCCGGCGGACACCCCGGTCACCGCGACCGGTGGAGGGCTGAGCCGTGGACTTCCCCGTCGTCGCGGTGCTCGCCGCGACCCTGACCATCGCCACCCCGCTGGTGTTCGGCGCGCTCGGCGCGCTGCTGGGCGAGCGGACCGGCGTCCTCAACCTCGGCATCGAGGGCACCCTGTACGCCGGTGCCTTCATCGGGTTCCTGGTCGCGGCGCGCACCGGGTCGCTGGCCCTGGCCACGCTGGCGGCGGTGGTCGCCGGGGCGCTCGCCGGCGCGCTGATGGCGCTGCTCGCGGTGACCCTGGGAGTCAACCAGCACGTCGCCGGCATCGGCATCACCCTGCTGCTGGTCGCGGCCTGCGACTTCACCAACCGGCAGCTGTTCGGCGGTGGCCAGCAGACCGTGACCGAGAAGTTCGGCCGGCTGTTCGCCGGGGGCGGCATCGTGGCGCAGTACCCGATGACGTTCGTGGCGTTCCTGGTGCTCGCCCCGGCCGTGTGGTGGGTGCTCCGGTCGACCGGGGCGGGGCTGCGGCTGACCGCCGTCGGCGAGAACCCGGAGGCCGCGGACACCGCCGGCATCTCGGTGGCCCGCACCCGGTGGACGGCGCTGGTCGTCGGCGGGGCGCTGATGGGCCTCGGCGGGTCGTTCCTGACCCTGTCGGTGCTGGGCACCTTCACCCTCGACATCGTCAGCGGGCGCGGCTGGATCTGCATCGCGCTGGTCATCTTCGGCCGCTGGAAGGTCGTGCCGGTGGTGCTCGGCGCGCTGCTGTTCGGCCTGTTCGACGCCCTGCAGCTGCAGCTGGCGATCACCCCGGCCTTCGGGTCGATCCCCAACGAGCTGCTGATCGCGCTGCCCTACCTCGTCGTCATCGCCGCGCTGGCCGTCCGTGGCCGCGGGGTGCGCTACCCGGGGGCGTATCTGACCGCCTACCGCCGGGCCTGAACCCCACGTCCCCTGGAGGTCGTCCATGTCCGTCGATACAGAGCTTCTCGCCCACGCCGTCGCCGAGGCCCGCAAGGGCCGGGACGAGGGCGGGGTGCCGATCGGCGCCGCGCTCGTCGTCGACGGGCAGGTGGTCGCCGTCGGGCACAACCGGCGGGTGCAGCTGAACAGCGCCATCCGGCACGGCGAGACCGACTGCCTGGAGGACGCCGGCCGGCTGCCCGCCTCGGTGTACGCCCGGGCCACGATGGTCACCACGCTGTCGCCGTGCGACATGTGCACCGGGGCGATCCTGCTGTACAAGATCCCGCGGGTGGTGATCGGGGAGAACCGCACGTTCTACGGCGGGGAGGACCTGCTGCGCTCCCGCGGGGTGGACGTCGTGGTGCTGGACGACGCCGAGTGCATCGGCCTGATGGAGGAGTTCATCGCCCGCGAGCCCGGCCTGTGGAACGAGGACATCGGCGAGCCCTGAGGTCCGGATGTTCCTATCGATGGTCAAGCGGTTGAGGCGAGTTTTTCGAAGTCCGCGAGTAGCGCCGTGTGGACTTTTGGGACGACGTAGCGCTTGAGGCAGCGCATGACCTCTTTCTTGCTTAAGCCCTGGCCGGTGCGGCGGGCGACGTAGGCGCGAGTGGGCTGGTGGTAGCGCATGCGGCAGCACAATGCGGTGGGTCGCTGCGTTGGCGGCGCGGTCGCCGCTGCGGTTGAGCCGGTGTCGGTCGGTGCGTCCTGAGCTGGCCGGCAGGGGGCTGATCCTGACCAGGTGGGCCAGCGCGGCCTCGCTGCGCAACCGCTCGGGGTTGTCCCCGGCCGTGGTCAGCAGCTGCCCGGCTACGTCCGGGCCGGCGCCGAAGAGGGCCGCCGTGCGCGGCGCGATGGTCTGCGCTGCCGGGCGCAGCCGTGCGTCAGCGCGATCTCTTCATGAAGGAGCTGAATGCGGCGGGCGACCGCGCGCAGCGCGGCCTTGGTCGCCTTCACCGGCTCCAGCAGTCGGGCGGAGTCGACGCGGAAGCCGGCGCACCGGGTCACCAGCTCAGTGCTCCCCAGCCCGGCCAGGTCCGCGCGCAGCTGCTCGGGGGCAGACCACTAAGCCGTGCAGCTGGTTCCAGGCCGCGGTGCGCGCCTTGACCGCACCGCGGCGGGCCACCCGCAGTGTCCGGATGGCTTACACCGGGGCCGGTGCGGGTCTTCGGCGCGCCGGTCGCGGTGCCGGCCAGCACCGCCCGGGCGGCGCTATGAACGCGCCTCGCTCATCGTGACCAGCAACGGCCCTTCGGCCGCTGCAGTGAAGTCTTCGGCGATGAGATTGTCGCCGCCGCGATGATCGACCGACTCGTCCACCACGCCGAGGTCATCGCCCTCAAAGGCGACAGCTACCGCCTCAAAGAGCGCGACCTCGGCCGCCGCACCAACCCGACCAACATCGACGACTGACCCACCGGAGGGGGTCCACTTTCACCCGTCGCTACGGGGTCCGTTTTCAGCCGTCGTTGACAGACAGGCAGGCAGTTGATCACCCGACCCCGCGAAAGCGGTCTTCGCGCGCACCTGCTCCTTGAGGTCCACTTGATCTTGGCGTCCCGCCGACCATGTCGACGCGGTGGTGATCCATCCCCTTCAGCGTGCCGTCGCCGAGTCCGCGGCGGCCGACGCGCTGGTGCAGGCATCGTCGCAAGACGCCAGCCCGCGTCGAGCTACGCTCGCCCCTTCAGGTGCTCCGCGAGGGCGACGAGCCCGGCAACAACCTGCGTCGCGTCCAGTCTGGGCCTGGTAGCGGAGAACGGTCTGCTTCGAGGGAGCTCGGTGGAACCTCACTTGCCCCTTACCGCGGGCGACACAGCCCAAATGACGAGCACGGGAGCCACCGCATGACCTTGCTGAGCACCATCACGCCACGCAAAGACGTGATGGCCGGGGAGCTGACTGAGAGCCGCTTCGCAGCAGGCCTGGAAGATGTTGCCGCTGGCACCGCCGCGGACACATACGGCGATCCGGGGACCTTCTTCGCGCAGACCTACCCGAGCGAGGGTCTGCGAACGCTACTGAACGAGGCTCTGGGTCGTCTGCTCGGCACCAAGCCGGACGCCGCGAGCGTTCTCCGACTTGAAACCAACTTCGGTGGCGGCAAGACTCACAACCTCATCGCGCTCTTCCACGCCACGCGCAGCGGAATCCCCGACCCCCTTGCCGCTGAGTTTATGGATCCGGCGGTCCTTGCCGGCGGAGATGGACCAACGCCCTCCGTCGCGGTGTTCGTCGGGACGACAGCCGGAGCGAGCACGTTCCCGGCAGTCGACGGGATCTCGGCGAACACGCCGTGGGGGTACCTGGCGCTGCAGATCGGCGGCAAGGCCGGTTACGAGATCGTCCGTAAGGACGACGAGACGATGAGCGCGCCGGGCAGTGATCAGCTCAAGCGAGTCTTTGACGGTAAGCCCGTCCTTATCCTCATCGACGAGATCGCCCGGTACCTGTCTGCAGCCGGG
This sequence comes from Modestobacter excelsi, assembly GCF_005930495.1. Lineage (GTDB taxonomy): Bacteria > Actinomycetota > Actinomycetes > Mycobacteriales > Geodermatophilaceae > Modestobacter > Modestobacter excelsi. The sequence goes on from NZ_SJEX01000005.1 coordinate 33,724, forward strand.
GCACGCAAGGTCGAAGACAGCAACCTGGCCAAGCAGACTTTGTCCTTCCTTATGGCCCTGTTGGAAGCCGCCGACAGCAGCGCGCGAGTCGTCGTTGTCATTACCACCGCCGGCGAGACTGACGCCTTCGCCGGAGACACCGAGTCCCTAGCGTTGACGCTGAGGGAGGTGTCCAGTCTGCTCGCCCGCAAGGAGCTGGTCCTGCGCGCGAGCGGCGAGGCGGACCTGCCCAAAATCCTTGCCCGGCGGCTGTTCGAGGCGGACCTCGCGGGCCTGCCCGCCCGCCAGGAGGTAGCTGCCAGGTATGCCGACGCCGCAGAGGCCGCGCACGCGGCCGGCCTCGACCTGCCGACGGAGACGATCGCCGGCGCGTGGTCGAAGGAGGTCGAGGCGAACTACCCCTTTCACCCGGACTTGATCCGCGTACTAGACAAGCGGCTCTCCACGATTCCCAACTTTCAGCGCACCCGGGGGGCCCTCCGGCTGCTCGCCCGGGCCGTCCGCACTATCTGGGAGAACGGAGAGCCGCTGGAGCTGATCCACCTCCACCACATCGACCTATCCGTGCCCTCGCTCGCGGAGGACCTGTCCAGCCGCATCGACCGCGCGCTGTACGAGCCGGTCATCCGTGCCGACATCGCGCAGCAGACCGGGGGAACCCCTAGCCACGCCGACGAGGTCGATCGGCGGATGGGGACCCCGTACGCGCGCCGGCTCGCCACGGCCGCGTACCTCTTCAGCCTGACGAGGGAGGTCCCGGGCGTGGCCGCCAGCGACCTCTACGGCGCGGTCCTGACGCCGGGCGACGACCAGAATCTCATCATCAAGGCACTCGACGGCCTCGAAAACTCCTGCTGGTACCTGCACTCCGACCTGCGCGGCTACCGGTTCTCCACGGAAGCAAGCCTGGTCCGTCTGGTTCAGGAGGCCGAGGAGAAGATCCTCGGCAGCAAGGTCCGCGAGCGCGCCACAAAGATTCTCTCTGAACAATTCAAGGATTCAGCCTTGAAGGTCCGTCGGGCATGGGAGGACGCCAAGGTTCCCGACAACAGCGAGGACGCTTACCTCGTCGTCTACCACTGGGACGACTTCGGCGACGAAAAGGGCCTCGACCCGAGCACGGGGGAGGTCCCGCAGAAGGTCAGCGAGACGTTCGAGAAGGCCCCGAATGGCGGCGTCCGCGATTTCCGCAACCGCCTAATCTTCCTCGCGCCCAGCCGTGACGGACACGACCCTATGCTCGCCAAGGTGCGCCGCCTGCTCGCGCTTGAGCAATTGCGAGGCACTCCTGAGCTGCTGGCGAGCCTAGGTAAGGACAAGCAGGGCGACGTCGCCAAGCAGGCAGCCGAAGCGCAAGCCGAAGCCCGCGTCGCCGTGTGCAACCACGTCAACGTCCTCTATGTTCCGGACAAGGACGGGCTGGAGACCGTTGTACTCGGGACGGTCACGTCGGCGAGCCTGCTCAGCAATCAGACGGACGCCATCCTTGAACGCCTCGACTCCATGGAGAAGACCCTCGTCGCGGGCAGTAAGCCGCTCGATCCTGCCTACGTCCGGAGCAAGCTCGGAGCGAAGTTCGACTCGCCGCAGCCGACGCTCGAGGTAGTGAGAACTTTCGCTCGCAGGCCGGACCTCAAACTCGTGCTGGACCGGCAGCAGCTGGTCAACCTCTTGATTGCCGGAGTCCGCAACGGCGTCTGGGAGTACCAGGCCCCCGACGGCGGTGCAGCGGGCTGGTCCACAAAAACAAAGCCCGGACCGACCCCGCGACTCGGCGAAGACACGCTGCTGCACCCGCCTGGCTCGTATGTTGATCCGGGTCCGGAGCCCTGCCCGCTGTGCGGCACAGTCCACACCGGGCCTTGCGACGACGACGCTGGCACCGGCGACGACGGTGAGCAGCCCGCGAGCACGCAGTTCGACGGGTCCGGTGCAGCCGGACCGGCCCTAGTCAACGCCCGACAGGCTGCCGTTGACGCAGGCCGTACGCACGTCCGCGCAGTTCGCGTCCATGTCGCGTCGCTCGGCGACGGCGCAGGCAAGGAGCTCCAGCGGCTGCTCACCGTCGCCGCCGGTGCCGGCAGCACCGCACAGACGACCTACGACATCACTGCCCGTGTCGACCTCGACGCCGCCGAGCACGAAGTGAACATCGATTTTCGGGGCAGCCCAGCCGAGTACGCCCCGCTGCGAGAAGCGCTGCGCTCCCTGCTCGGACGCCCCGCGGATCTCAAGGCAGCCATTGACGTGACCTGGCCGGCCCCCGTGGAGCTCCAGGGAGACGATGTCGCGGGCGTGGTCGCAGCTGCCCAGTCGACCGGACCCACAAGGTGTGACGTCCGCCTGACGACCGAGGGAACCGCATGACCCGTAACGAGGTGTACCGCTGCCTGATCGAGCGCGACGAGGACGGCCGGGTCAAGGCGCTGAGTGTCGAGGCTACGGACCTCGAAGGCGCAGAACGGAGCGTGCGGGTCAATGGGTACCGGGCGATCCACGTCGCGGCCGGGGCGCAGGAAGTGCTGCGTTCCGCGCGTCTCCGCGGACGGGACTGGACCAGCGGGGAGCCGATCGTCGTCGACGCACAAGTCGGCGCGCACGTAGAGCTCCTGCTCCGTGCGGTGAAGCCGCTTCAGCGAGTCGATCGCATCGGGACAGTGGCCGACGGCGTGGCCGCCATGAGCCGCGAGGAAGCGGCCTACTGGCACGCCCAGACGAGTCGCCGTAACGGACTGCGGGCCCTACGCCTGCTGCTCGCCGAGGGAATCAAGCGGTGACCGCCCCTAGCCTCATCGACCAGTGGTTCCCCGCTCAGCAGATCGGAGCGGAAAGCCTCCGCGAACGCGGCAGCGCCAAGGCTTTCCCGCCGGTCAACTTCCTGCACGTCTGGTGGGCACGCCGACCGCTGTCCGGGAGCCGCGCGGCCATTATGGGATCCATTCTGCCCGCGTGGCCGTCCACCGAGCAGGCGGCGGATAGCGACGCGGCGGCGGTGCTGCGCGGACTCCAGGCGGAGTTCGGTACAGAGACGGAGTACCGCGAGTGGTTCATGGAGCTCGTTGGCATCCCCAAGGGCAAGGACCCAGCTCTCGCTCGTGCAGCCATCGCGGCCGCGGTAGCGGCCGGCAACAAGACCGAAGGCAACGCCTACGGTTACGACCGCGCCTTCACCCGTTCACCTCAACCAGAAGAGATCCAACGGCTGCAGCGACTGAGCGCGCTGCGCGCCGGTTCATCGGGCCGCGCACGCCCCGTCGTCCTCGACCTGTTCGCCGGCGGCGGAAGTATCCCCTTCGAGGCGATGCGCCTCGGTTGCGACGCTGTGGCGAACGAACTTAACCCGGTCGCTTCCGCCGTGCTGCAAGGCACTCTCGGCGCGGTTCACGACTTCGGTCCTGACCTGGGGGACGACATCGCGCGGTGGGGAGCTAAGTGGGCCCAGGCCGCGAAGTCGCGTCTGGAGGCGTTCTTCCCGAGCGACGAACAGGGGGCGACGCAGTCCTACATCTGGGCGTTCGCGGTGCCCTGTCCCACCACGGGACGGCCGACCCCGCTCGCTCCGAACCTGTGGCTTCAGCGGGGCTCAGACGCGGTGCGCCTTCTCGTCGATGAGGCCACCGGGACGCTCAAGCCAACGGTCGTGCACGGCGATGAAGCGCTTAAGTACGGTGACCGCGCCACGTACAAGAGCGGGGTTGCGGAAAGCGTCTGGGAAGGCGGGGCGACCTTCTCCGGGGAGTACATCCAGCAGCAGGCCCAGGCGGGCAACGGGTCCTATGTCTTACTTGCCGTCTGTTACGCGCAAGGCAAGAGCCGCCGCTTTCGCACGCCTGACGCCAACGATCTCGCTGCTGTCGAGAACGCCGAGAAGGAGCTCACGCGTCTCCGCCCCGGCTGGGACGTCGAAGGGCTCGTTCCCGACGAGGCCGTGCAGCCAGGGCACAAGACCGACGAGCTGCTGCGAATGGGCCTCAGGCGCTGGTCAGACCTGTTTATGCCGCGCCAGCTGTTAGCCAACACCGTGTTCCTTGAAGAACTCATCGCACTTCAGGGGCCAATGCAGGCCGAACTCGGGGTCGAGCGCGGCCGCGCGGTCGCGCTGCATCTGGCCTACGCACTAGATCGATGCCTCGACTACAACAGCCGTCTCTGTAGCTGGCACGCAGGGCGCAGCATGATCCGTAACGGCTTTGACCGGCATGACTTCGCCTTCTCTTGGACCTGCGCCGAGTTCGAGTCGGGACGGCTACTTCTGCCGTGGGCAATTGCCAACGCAGCCAAGAACCACGCCAACCTCAGCAGGCTCGTGCACGGAGGGCAGCCGCGGATCGGTGACGACGAGGTGCTCGGTAAGCCGCGCGTGCTCCGGGGCAGCGCAATCTCAGTCGACCTGCCGGCAGGCTCCGTGGACGCGGTCATCACGGACCCGCCCTATTACGACAACGTCATGTATGGAGAGCTCAGCGACTTTTTTTACGTCTGGATCAAGCGATCTCTGCGCGATGTCTGGCCGCAGTTCTGCGACCTGCCCATCACGGACAAGCACGCCGAGGCGGTAGCCAACCCTTCGCTGTTCAAGGACGTCGCCACGCACGCGGGACGAGGCAGGCGCGAGGTAGGCACGTCGACGGCAGCCGAGCTTGCCAGCGTCCACTACGAGGACTTGCTCACCAGGTCCTTCCAAGAGGCGCACCGCGTGCTCGCCTCAGAGGGCGTCCTCAACGTCATGTTCACGCACAAGCGCGTCGATGCCTGGGACACGCTGGGCGCAGCGCTGCTCAACTCCGGTTTCGCGATCACGTCCTCATGGCCCATCGCCACAGAGTCGGAGACTTCCCTGCACCAGGCCAAGAAGAACTCGGCCCAGTCGACCATCCTGCTGAACTGCCACAAGCGCGGCAGTACGCAGCCCGCCTACTGGGCCGACATCCGTCGTGACGTCGAGGACGCTGCCGTCGAGGCCGTCGGACGGTTCGTCGGCCACGGGCTCAAAGGCGTCGACCTCACCCTCGCCACGTACGGCCCGGTGCTGGCCGTGCTGTCTCAAAATTGGCCGGTCTTCACGGGGGAGCTCGACAAGTCCGGGAATCCGGAGATCCTGCGCCCCGACATCGCACTCGACCTCGCGCGCGAGAAGGTCGCAGTGCTGAAGAAGCGAGGACTCCTTGGCGGTAAGGACGTCGAATTCGACCGGGTCACCGACTGGTGGCTGCTCGCCTGGTCAGACTTCGAGGCGGCCGAGTTCCCCGCAGGGGAGGCACTCAAGCTGTCCCTCGCGACCCACCTGGATCTGGACGATCTGACGAAGGCACACAAGCTGATCAAGGCGGCGTCCGGCAAGGTGACCCTGTTGACGCCGGCGCAGCGGCGGACGGCGAAGGGGCTCGATGCCGACGCTTCCACCTATCGGACGCTGGTGGACGCGCTGCACGCACTCATGCTCGTCTACAGCGAGGACGGCACGCGCGAGGCTCAGAAGTGGCTGGTCACCCACGGGCTCGCGGACGACAGCAGCTTTGAGAGCCTGGTACGCGCCGCCATCCACGCGGTCCCTAGGCAGAAGCAGCAGGGCGAGTTCGTGCGCCCCGAGGCTCGAATTTTGGACTCCCTCCGAAACGCCTTCTTCGAAACTATCCCTCTTCCCCCGGACCGTGACGAGCTCATCGCCGCCGCAGCCGCCGCAGCCGCACAGCGGGCCGCGGGCAGTCCTCGGCTGTGGTGACCGCACCGCCTGCCGCGGACGACGTCCTGTCGCTGCGCACTTTGGACCTACCGCCGGGGTACGACAGTGGGGACGACGTACTCAACGGCTTCTACGTCCCAGCGTTGAAAAAGGCCGTCTCCTACTCACGTTCGGTCGGTTATTTCCGGTCGTCCTCGCTGGCGGTTGCCGCGCGGGGTATGTCGCGGTTTCTTAACAACGGTGGGTCGGTGCGGCTGCTCTGCGGTGCCGCCCTGACGCCGCAGGACCTCGAGGCGCTGCAGGGCAAGGAGACGATCACTGGCGAATTGGCGGATCGCCTGGCCGCCGGACTCGTCACGAGCAGCGAGGTCGACCGCCGGCGCATGGAGGTTCTCGCGTGGCTCATCAAGGAAGGACGGTTGGAGGTCAAGGTAGCGATTGCCGTCGACGGCGACGGGAAGCCCCTGCCCGACCAGGAGAACAACCCGTACTTCCACGAGAAGATCGGGGTCCTGAAGGACCAGGCCGGTGACGCCATTGCGTTTCAGGGCAGCATCAACGAATCTCTCACGGCTTGGACTCGCAACTTTGAGTCGTTCAGCGTATACAGCAGCTGGGACGGCACGGCCGGGCATTTCGCGTTCTGGGCCGCCAAGTTCGAGAAGCGCTGGAACGGCGACATCTCCGGATTCAAGCTCTACGGCCTGCCCGAGGCTGCAGAGAAGGCGCTCCTTGCCCTGGCACCCGACACAATGCCTGGGGAACGGGACGCCGAGGAGCCGCCGCCGGTCGGCGAGCCGAGTACCGTCGCCAACTTCTTGCTGGCTGCGCCCAGACTCCCTTGGGCCGGCGACCTGGCCGAGGAGACGAGCGGTGTCCGGCTGTTCCCACATCAACGCCAGAACGTCGCCCGGCTCGCCGGCATGTACCCACGGTCCTGGCTGGTCGCCGACGAGGTAGGACTTGGCAAAACGGTCAGCGCCGGCATGAGCCTGCGGTACCTGGTCCTCAACGGCGAGGTGCAGAAGGCCCTGGTGCTGGCGCCGGCGAACGTCTGCCGGCAGTGGCAGGACGAACTGTTCGAGAAGTTCGCGCTGTGGGTGCCACGCCTCGACCAGGGCAAAATTTACGGTGCGCACCCGGATGATGTCTCACCAGCGGGCGCGAACCCCTACGCGGATCACCCCCTGCTGCTCGCATCGAGCCACCTCGCCCGCCGGCCTGAGCAACAGCGGCTCCTGTTGGCGGCAGCGCCGTACGACCTGATCGTCGTGGACGAGGCGCACCATGCCCGACGACAGCACGGGTCCGAGGACCGGTACAGGCCGAGCAGACTGCTGGACCTGCTGGACTCCGTGAACCGGCAAAACGCCGCCCGCGCGATATGGCTGATGACCGCCACCCCGCTGCAAACAGCGGCCGTTGAGCTGGTCGACCTGCTGCGGCAGACAGGCCTGTCGGGACCTCTGACTGACGAAGCGGCGTTTGTACGCTTCTACGGCGAGTTGTCCAAGACCGACGACAGGCGGGCCGCGTGGGCTTGGCTGGCCGAACAGGTCCGGAGAACCCCGGCGCTTCCCAGGACCGGCGCGGAGGACGCCGCGGCGTCGGACATCGTGCGCCGCCTTGGTCAGGTTCGGTCCGAGATGGTGTTCCGCTTCGGGCACGACGGGGTCGCGGCCGAGCAGCGTGTCGCGGAGCTTGGGCCTGACGGACGAGAGGCTCTCCGGGAGTGGCTTCGAGCGCTCGGCCCGGTGAGGCAGTACGTGGCCCGTCACAGCCGCGCCACGCTGAAGGTCTACCGCAAGCGCGGCCTCATCACCGAGAATCTCGCTGACCGCAACGTCCAGCCGCACGTCGTTGACTTGGAACCGGCGGAGCAGCAGCTTTACGAGGACCTCGAAGCGCTCATTGACCGCCTCCTGGAGGCTCACGGCAAGCGGCGGGGAGCTGGATTCGTCTTGACCGTGTACCGCCGCCGGTTGACTAGCAGTTGGGCCGCCATCCACAAGACGTTGCTCAAGCGCCTCGCCAGCGAGGAAACGTTTTTGGAGCAGTCGCTCCTCGATGACGACCAGGATGAGTACGGCGACGACGAGGACGCAGCGGGTGTCATTGACACCGTCGCCGTCCCGCTGACCGCTCAAGACCTAGTCGACATGCGGGCGTACGCCGACCGGATTGACCGAGTCAGTGACGGCAAGTTCTCCGTCCTGGAGCAGCACCTTGAGGACGCCAGGGGTAACGGCCACAGCTCTATCGTCTTTACTCAGTTCACGGACACGCTCGACTACCTTCGGGACCGGCTCCACCACCGGTACCGCAGCCATCTCGCAACCTTTACCGGGGACGGCGGGCGGGTGTTTCGCGAGGACCAGGGCTGGGTGAAAGTCAGCAAGCGTGACTTGGTGGAAGCGGTCAGGGCCCGGACCGTCACCGTCCTGCTCGCCACCGACGCGGCGAGCGAGGGCCTGAACCTCCAGACGTGCAGCTATCTCATCAACTACGACATGCCCTGGAACCCAATGAGGGTCGAGCAGCGGATCGGGCGCGTCGACCGTCTCGGGCAAGTCCGTGACGTCGTGGAGATCCGCAACTTCTTCATCGAAGGAACCGTCGAGGAAGAGGTCTACCGGGCCTTGGCCTCCCGCATCGACTTGTTCAGCGGCATCGTCGGCGGCCTGCAACCCATCCTGGGGGCCGTGGAGGGGGCCTTCCGCGATGTCTTCAAGTCACCTGCAAGCGAGCGAACGAAGGCCCGCGAGGCGCGCATCGAATCACTAGTGAGCCTCGTCGAGTCCAATCCGGGAGCGGGCCTGCCTCTGGACGTCGAGGAGGACCCACTACCCATCCCCACCGCCGAACCCGGCCCAGTGACGCTCGCGGATCTCCGGGAGGTCGTCATCGAGCGGCTCGGGGCAGTCTTAGAGGCCCCCGGACGACCGATCACCACAGACCCGGCACGAGTGAGTCGCGATCCTGAATCCTGGGTCGCACTTGCGACCTACGGTCATCCCCGCCTCGACGGCGCGCTTGCGAAGCACTCGCAAGGGACGACCGAGCCTTCTCTCGTGCTCCTGTCCGACGGAGATCGGGGGCCCGTTGTCGTCGTCCGCTCGGACACCGTCCCGCCCCGGCCGGCGTCCAAGCTCGCCGACGTCGACGGCCTCGGCCCGTCAGTCAACAGGCCGGAGGCCGAGGCGAGCGCCGAAACCTTGCTGGCCCGCGCGCAAGCAAGCAGGCGGGCCCGGTACGACGCCGTAGGCGCGCGCAACGAGGCGGATGCCTTGGAAAAAATCCGGGAGCGCTTCACGACCATCGTAAATGCGGTGATGGCCGACGCAGTCGCGGCCGCCCGCGCGGCCGGCGGCACGACCGAGCCCGGGCTGCTGTGGTTCGACCTCAAGGACGAGACGGGGATGCTGCGCTACCTCGACGCAATGCGTGGGCAACTAAATCTCGACAAGGGCCCCTTCTTGCGGCCACCTCAACACGACGATGGTGAGCGGCGGCTCGACGAGATTGAGTGGGCGCGGAGGAAGCACTCCTATGGCGAGCAGATTAGGGCACTGGCCGGCGAGTTTGCGGTACTTCGCGCTCGCGGACCTGCGTAGCTAGGACGAAAAAGCTCTCACGCAAGTCTCGACGAGTGTCACCTTATGGGAGGACGGCACAACGGTCGTTGAAGCGCTGGTCGCCGCGAGCCAGGCCTACGTTGCAATCAGAGATGTTCATGGCGCCGGGCCGGGCCGGTCACCGCAAGCAAGCTGCTCGCCAGGAAGCGGCCGGACCTCGTGCGGGTACAAGAACAAGTCATCATCGAGGCCGTTGGACCGGACCGTTTTGGCAACCGCTGCGGCGAAGCCGTGGGCAGAGAGACGATGTGGACGGCTCCCCACAGGACTGACGAGTTGTGTACTCAGTCAGGCGCGATCGGGGCCACGCTCGCGCCGGTGGGTGAGAGGAAGAGCAGCGATGGCGAGCTGACCGTCGCGCCGGCAGCGGTCAGCATGGTCGCGTAGCCGGTGATTTGTGGGCGGTAATACGTGACCCGGGCAGCCAGCGCGCTGGCCGGGATGGCGTCGGTCTTGTAGTCGATGACGACCAGCGACCCGTCGTCCTCGCGGTAGACGAGGTCCACGTACCCCTCGAGCACTGTTTCGTTGTGCTGCACGGTCCCGACGTACATCTCCCGCCAGTGCTGGTGGGCCGCGGCCCGCTGCACCACCTCGGCCCCCAACGCCGACCGCACCAGCGCGGTCACGACGTCCGCGTGGTCCTCGACGGCCTCGGCCGCGCACTGAGCAGCCACGGCTTCGTCCAGTCCAGCTTCAGTCGCCAGATCAACGGACTGGAGTACGCCGTGCAGGGCGCGACCGATCGCCGTTCCGTATCGCCCCTTCGACCACGGTGGCAGGTCAACGTTAAGGCCACCCTTGGCGCTGCCCGCAGTGTCCTCCGCCTCGCTCAGCGCAACAGCCGGCTCCGTACCCTCCAGACCCGACGCCGAGATCGCCGAGGTCCGCCGGCTCGCCGCGCGCACCGCCTCCATCGCGGCCAACCACTCGTCGTACGCCGGTGGCTGCACCGCCGCCGGCTTGGCGCTCTCGTGGACGTCGACGTCTTCCTCGCTCAGCGTCCAGGACTCCGCGCCCGATGCGGCCTGTCCGTCGTCGGCCAGCAGCCGCGCGCTGCTCGCTGTCGCCGATGCCGCCGACCGGTGCAACGACACCACCAGGTGGTCCCGAGCCCGAGTGGCCGCGACGTACAGCAGCCGCCGGCGCTCCCGGTCGTCCATCTGCTCGTCGATCGGCGCTGCCACGTCGAAGTCGCCGGTGGTGACGCCCTTGCGCAGCGACACCTCGTAACCGCCCTCGCGAGTCCACAGCACCCGGACGCCCGACGGGTTCCGCGGCTGCGCAGTCATGCCGCTCATCACCACGATCGAAAACTCGAGCCCCTTGGCTCCGTGCACGGTCATGATCCGCACTGCGTCGGTGTCGGTCTCCGGCAGCGCAGCCTCGACCACACGCGACGTCTCCTCACCCTGCTGCGCGGCCCACGCCAGGTACGCCCGCAGCCCACCGTGCTCGGACTCCGACCATGCCCGAGCCTGGTCCACCACGAACCGCAGCCGGCGCCACTGGTCTCGGGCCCGCGGGCTGGTGGCGGCGACCTCGAGCATGCGGCGGTCGCTGACCAGCTGAGCAAGTACCTCGCTCGGCGCCATCCACCGCGCCGCGTAGTACAGCCGCTGCAGGTAGGCCAGCGCCTGGCTCACCGGGTGCTCGGCGCGGTCGTCGTCCAGTGGCGCGATCACGTTCAGTGCGCCGCCGTCGCGCTTCCATGTCCACAGGTCGTCGTCACCGCAGCCGAACAGCGGTGACCGCAGCGCCGTCACCAGCGCGAGGCCGTCGCTGGGGTCGGCGATCGCCCGAACGGCGGCCAGCAGGTCGCGGACCTCCTGCGCTTCGTAGACCAGCGAGCTCGACTCAGCCCGGTACGGGATGCCGGCCCGGTCGAGGGCGTCCTCGAGGAAGGGCAACGACGTGCGCGCGGGCAGCAGGATCGCGACGTCGTCCAGCCGGGCGGACCGCCAGCTGCCGTCGATGCACACCGGCCACTGGTCGGCGATCGCCTTCCGGACCACGCCGGCAACGTCGGCGGCCTCGCGCTCCCGGAGGGCCGTCGCCTGCGGCTTGTCCTGGTGACCGTCGGCGCCGAGGACGACGACGGCCGGTGCGCCGGACTGTGGCTCGCGGTGCGGCCCGAGCGGCTGGAACGCCGGCTGCTTGTCCTGCTCGGCGACGATCAGCCGGCCGAAGACAGCGTTCACCCACGAGACGATCGGGCTGACGGTCCGGAAGTTGGTGGTCAGGCTGACCTGCTCACCGATCACCTGCTGCGACCGCAGGTACATGGCGATGTCGGCCCGCCGGAAGCGGTAGATCGACTGTTTCGGGTCGCCGACCACGAACAGCGACCCGGGCGGGACGACGACGTCCTCCCACCGCTCGGCACTGGCCGCCGCCCCGCCGGCGATCCGGACTGCCAGCTCGATCTGGATCGGGTCGGTGTCCTGGAACTCGTCGAGCAGCAGATGGCGGTAGCGCGACTGCAGCGCGGCCCGGACATCAGCACCGGCCTCGCCACGGAGGACGTCGCGGGCGATGACCAAGAGGTCGTGGAACTCCAGCCGGCCGGCGGCGCGACGTTCCTGCGCTGCTTCCAGGACGCGGGCGGCAATCCACCGGCTGAGTGCACGAAGCGTCGGCTCGAGGACAGCGGCCACCACGTCGGCCGCGTCTGCCACCACGTGCTTGCAGTCGTCCTTCAGCGCATCGAGCAGCGCCTTGCCGCCCCAGTTGTTGGCCTTCCCGTAGCTGAACTTCAGAGCGGCCGCGGCACGCAGGACCTCGAGCTGCTGCCCCGGGTCACCCGCGGCTGCCAGGGCTTCCGCCCAGGCGGCGAACTTGTGCAGCGAAGGGAGGAACTTGTCTTCGCCGCTGGTGCACTCGTCGGCCCGTGCCACGAGGTCGGTGGTGCGTTGGATCAGCTCTTCGATGCCGCGAAGCTCGGCACGGTCCAGCGCTTCGTCTGTCAGCACCCGCTCGGCGACGAGATCCCAGTCGGCGTTGAAGAGCTTCGCCAGCGAGCGGAGGTTCTCCAGCGTCACGCCTGCCGACATGGCCAGCAGCAGCGGCTCGGCGATGTCGTCGTCGTCCAGCAGCTGGCGCCGCTGTTCGGCCCATCGCTCCTCGAAGGAGACGGCCGAGCTCAGCTCGTCGGCGACCTCGATCAGCGGCGGCAGGCCGGCTTCGATCGGATGCTCGGCCAGGATCCGCTGGGCGAAGGAGTGCAGCGTCCCGATGGCTGCGCCGTCCAGGTCCTCGAGAGCTTCCTGCGCCCGGTCGTCCGTTTCCTTCTCGAGCGCGGCTCGCAAGCGGTCGCGCAGTTCCGCGCCGGCCTTCTCGGTAAAGGTCACGGCAGCGATGCACCGCATCGGGACGCCGTCGACCAGCACCAGCTGTTTGATGCGGTTGACCAGACTCGCGGTCTTGCCCGACCCGGCACCCGCCTCGACGAACAGCGTTGCGCCCGTGTCCTCGGCAATCCGCCGCCGACCTTCGTCATCCGCCAGGGGAGTGGTCATGCGGCGCCTCCGTCGGGCAGCGGTTCGATCAGGGTGACGAGCTCGCTGAGTCGCGGATCGTGCTTCTTGTCCTCCCACCGGCGGCGGCTCTCGGCGTGGCCGATGCCGTCGGGGTTGCAGTAGCTGCACTGCACGTAGGAGTAGTCGGGCCCGACCGGCGGACGCGCGGGGAAGAGGCCGGAGCGGATGCCGGTCACGATCGTCTGCAGCGTCTCGGCGTAGGTGCGCTCCACCGCGTCGGTGAGCGGGACCTCGATGCGTCCCTTGTCCCGGCGGACGAACCAGTAGGCGGCTTCCACCTCGGCGTCCTCGCCGTAGGCGTCCCGCGCCGCGTGCGCGTACACGGGGAGCTGGAGTTTCGTGCCGCCTTCAACGGGATTGCTCTCGCTGAGGTTCTGGAAGGCCCGGTTGCTCCCGCTCTTGATGTCGGTGACGTACAGCCGGCCGTCGATGTCCCGGTCGACCTTGTCCGCGGAGCCACGCATGAGCAGCATGCTGCCGTCGGGCAGCTGGATGGCCACCGGTTCGGCACCGTGCATGCCGAAGGCGAGTTCGCTCGCGATGACGGCGGCGCGGTGCTCGCGGCGCCACTCGTCGTCAGCGATGAGCATCGCCTGCAGGTCGGCTTGCACCCGGGCCAGGGTCTGCTCCCACAAACGCGGGTGACCGGTGCGTCCCTGGGCGGCGAACTTGTCCGCCTGCTCCTGGGCGATCTGCGACAGCCGACGACGCTGCTCGTCGGTCCACGGCTCGCCGTAGGCCGGGAGTTGGTCGGCGAACTCGTGGACCAGCGCGTCGAAGCTCGCGTGTATCAACGTGCCGATGTCGGCCGCGCTGATGGTGATGACGTCCTCGGGCTGCTCGACCGGCGAGATCCCGAGGAGGCGTTCGACAAAGTAGGTGTGCGGGCAGCCGGCGTACTTCTCCAGCGCCGTGGGCGACACCGACCCGCTGCCGGCGGTGTGGTCGGGCAGGCCGGTGACTGCGGTCAGGTCCCCGTCGAAGCGGGTGAACCGGTCGCTGGCGCGCCCCCGCTGCAGAGCGCGGGCGGCCGCGGCTACCGGGTCGTCGACCTCGAGCCCAGCGTGCGCGGCTTGCGTCCGCCACTCCTGCTCCGTTGCCGGCCGGCTCGTGCTGACGAGTGAGCCGGCGAAGGAGGCCGACGTCGTCATCCAGCTGGTCGGCGGGGCATCCCACTCGGTCGCCGACAGGCGGGGTCTCCCCGAGAGGAGGCGGAGCGTCGGCAGCAGCCAGCGACTGGGCAGGTGCTGGCTCTTGGTGCGCAGATCGCCGCGCGGGAAAGACGCCAGGACGTTGGGTGCCGCCGCGAAGGCGGCGAGCAGGTGCCGGTGCTGGGTGTCCAGGCGCTCCCGGTAGCCGACCAACTGGCCGCCGGTGACGTCCCGGGCTCGCTCCGGGAGCAAGGGGTCCTCCCGCAGCCGGCCGGGGAACACCGCCTCGGCCAGGCCGAGGACGAAGACGGCGTCGGCGTCGAGGCCCACAGCGGCCGACACGGGGGCGACGAGGACGCCGTCACCGAAGCGTCCGACGCGGGGAAGTGCACCCTCCAGCTGAGTCGCGACGGTCTCCCGCAGGGCGGCGAGGTCGGCTCCGGCTCCAGCGAAGGAGTCGAGGACAGCGAAACCTCGAAGCGCCTGCTCGACCGCCACCGCGGCGTACTGCTCCTCCGCGGGCAGGCGGGTCAGCTGTTCCGCCTCACCGATGAGGTCGTGCAGCACCGCCAGGCCCCATGCACTCAACTCACCCCACGAGCGCAGTTGCCGGGCGGTGGCCAGACGGCCCCTCAGGTCCACGACGAAGCCGCGAAGCCGCTCGGCGTTCTCGATGCTCGCCGTCAGCCGCTCGACGATGCCGGGCCGGACGTCCTGCCGAGCTTGCTCGTCGGCGAGCCGGTCGCGCTCGTCGCTGATGAAGCGGATGAGCCGGCTGTCCCAGTCAGCACCGTGGACGATGCCGGCAGAGCGGGAGAGCCGCTCCCAGCGGGCGACCGGGATGCGCTCGCCGCCCGGACCGGTCATAGGGACGGTGGCGAGGACCCGGAACAGGTCGCTGCGCGGGACGTCACGGTCAGGGCCGCTGCCGGCGAGATCGAACAGCTCGAGAACGGCGCGGGAAACCGCGCGCTCGTGGACGGGCCGAGTGCCGGGACCGTTGATGGTGATCCCGGCGGCGGTGAGGTGTTCGTGGAGCAGCCGGGCGTAGGGGTTCTGTGCGGCGTACAGGACGGCGACCCGGTGCGCCTTCGTGGTCCGCAGGGCGTGGACGACCTCCCGGACGACACAGCGCACCTCGTCGTCGGCGTCCGATGCGGTGAGCACCCGGGTGGCCGTCGGCAGCGCCGCGGTGTCCGGCGCAGTCGCGCCGATGCGGTCAAGCGAGCGCTGGACGGCAGCGTCGGCTTCGGCGTGTCCGGTCCAGCCGGTGACGGTCCGGACGTCCGACGCGCCGGTCAGCGCGGTGATGAAGGCAGCTTCGGCTCGGTTGAGCGCCTGGGGAAGATAGAGGACGACGGCGCCGATCTCCTTGACCTTCCCCGGGTCGCTCTCGCAGAGGTCGGTCGCGGTGCGAAGCAGATCGGTCTGGTCGTACCACTGCCGGGCGAGTGCGGCGACGACCGAGCGGTGCAGGCGGATGAGGTCGGGGCCGGGGGGCTGGACCGTAGTCAGCGCGTCGAGCGCGGCGTCGTCGAGGTCGCGCAGCTCCCGGCTGGCCTGGACGAGGGCCTGCACCGTCGCGGGGTGCTCCTTCACCTGCTCGAACACACCGGCGTCGCGCTGCAGCGCTGAGCGCCAGGCCGCGGCGATGACCGGTCCGGTGGCGGGGCGTCGGTCATGTAGCGCGGGGGCCGCGAGCTGCTCCGCCAGGCGGGTCACGGTCGTCGGGTACAGGGCGGCGACGCCAGAGTGGCCGTCGCCGAGGCCGTGCGCGAGGAAGCGGCGAGCCACGATGCCGGCGATGTTGTTGGGCACCAGGATGGTCACCGGCGTCATCGGGTCGCCGTTCTTGGCCTCGCGGACAACGTCCCGAAGCTCCTCGAGCGCAGCGCGCCCGTATGCAGTCATGCGTTCCCCCGTGATCCGCACTGCGGCGACCGTAACAGCGCTAGGTGATCGCGCAGCTGCATTTCGTCACACCTGCACCTGCGGTCACGCTGGTTGAAGATCCGGGTGTCGCTGTTCCTGAATGGGCGATGACGGATGGCATGGTCCGCGACGTTGGTCTTTCGTCGGTCACTAGGGGTTGCCAGATGTCCGTTCGCGTTGTCTTTCTCCACGGCGTGGGCGCGAGTCCGACGACGCTGGCCTGGCTCCCAGCCCTCAACGCCAACCTGGTCCAGCTCGGTGCGGATGAGTTGGACGAGTCGTCTGTCTGTCTGCCTCAGTACAGCGATCTGCTGTCGACCGCCAACATCGGCGCCCCGTTGCCGCCGCTCACCTACAAGTCCGTCAACGAGATCGCAGAGGGTCGGGCTTACGAACTTCGGCAGGCCCGTTTGGAGCGCTGGCTGAAAGCCGACGCAGAAGCGTCCGGGATGGGCTGGGACGTCGTGCCGACATCTGTCGTGGACTTCGCCGTCTGGGCCGCTCTTGGTCTCAAGCCTGCCGAGGTGCTTGACCAGGCAGCCCGCTACGTCACGGACGACAAGCTCCGTGGAGCGGTGCTGAAGCGCGTGCTGGTGCAGTTCCCATCGGCCGGCTCGGTGGTGGTGATCGGGCACAGCCTCGGGTCTCTGATCGCCATCGACCTGTTGGACCAGTTGCCCCCCGACGTCCACGTGAAGCGCCTCATCACCATGGGCAGTCCTGCCGGATCGCGGACGGTGCATGACAAGGGGGAGCGGTTGCTCCGCAAGTTCCCGCACATGCGGGTTGACGACTGGGTCAACTTCTACGGTGTCGGCGACGTGATCACCGGAGGGCGCGGACTCGGCGCCGTGTTCCCAGAAGCACATGACGTCCGGCTGGCGATCGGCGCCAGCCATGAGGCGGTCTATTACTTCCAGCGACCACTCGTGGCGGAGGTGGTGGCTGATGCACGCGCACCGCGCAGCTCGGACGTCGTTCCCGCATCCCCGCTCGTCGAGGCAGATGCTGACGCCACGGAGGTGCTCAGCCTCTTTGGTCTGACGTTCGCGCACCACGTGGCTGAGAACATCGTGGACGACGAGAAGCAGCAGCGGTACCGGCAGGCTCTCTCCGTTGTGCAGGCGGAGATGGCACAGGAGCTTCGTGAGCGAGCCGAAGCGGATGGTCGGCCAGTATCGGCGGCGGTTGCCGCGCTGGTGAACGCAGCCCGGCCGCGCCTCGCACACGTGTCCCGTCTCGAGGATGTGCTCGACGTGCTCGTCATCGGCGCGATGACCAATCTGGTTGCCCCCTACGAGATCAACGCAAGTCGCGCCGTCGAGGGAGCGATGCGGGACATGTGCGTCGACCTCGGGCTGCGCGGCAAGTGGGGACTGGACGTGTACCAGGCTGTCGTCGCCGTGAAATCGGTGGTTCGTGACGTCAGCGGGCTTCGTTGGCCCGCCATCGCTCTTGGCGCCGCCGGCGTTGCGCTCAGCGCGGCTGGGCCCTTGGGGATGGCTCTGTGGACGCGGGACCGTCGGACCGATGCGGCCGCCGACATGTTGCACGCTCCGGGGGCCCTCAGCGATGGCAGCAAATTCTCGGCCATGGCCGCCGCACTCGGTCAAGCGGAAAGTAAGGCATCGGCTGCTACCACGCCCATCGCTCAGCTAGCCACGGACCTCGTGATTCGAGTGGCTGTAGAGCAAGCGCGGGACAACGTCCCCGGCGTGAGGCGAAACGATGAAGCCTGGTTCCTCTTAGCTGAGAAGGAAAGGGACATCGCTGCGGAACTGCGGAAGCTCTCTACCTTCAGCGACCCTGGCGGAGCCGGTATCGGGGAGCTGAAGCAGAAGCAGGAACTGGTCAAACGCCTGATCAACTACATGATCGAGAACGGCCTCGGACCGGACGGCTCAGACGCGTGAGCTCCACGCTCAGATGGTTGGACTTCTCCGCCGAGGAGCAACGCCGGACCCGCGAGATGCTGCGGCTCTTCGAGGAGAAGGAGAGCCGCGACGAGCTGGGCATCGGCCAGGTGCGCGACGCCTTCTCGGACCTGCTCTTTCCCGGCACCTCGGTGCTGCTGACCCGCGCTCGGTACTTCCTCATCATCCCGTGGTGCGGTCAGTACGCGGACAGCACCGCGCACTACCGGCGGGGACGGCAGACCCTGGACATGGTCGAGCGCAAGGCGCTGGTGGCGCTCAAGGCCGCAGCGCCGGGCGAGCCGGGGATCATCGGCGCGTACGCCGGTACCGCGGTGAAGAACCTGCCCTCCGTCCTCTACAAGCAGGCGCTTGAGCGCTACGGCATTGCTCGCCCCGCCGTCGAGAGCGGTGTCCTCGCCGAGGAAGGGGTGGGGGAGCACGTCACCCGCGACGCACCCGGTCAATGGGTGTCCTCACTGCCGGCAGCGCCGTCAGGGTTTCCCGACGCCATCGACGGTGGGGTGCGGCTGTCGCGGGAGGAGGCAAGATGGTTGCAGGACCAGATCACCGCAGCCACCCCGGACTCCTACCTGACGCACGTCCTGCTGTCCGATTGGCTCGTGGAAGGCGTGGAGTGGCCGTGGAGCCACCCCGCTGTCGAGACCGCGCCGGCTGAGATGGCAGCGGTCGTCGACGACGCAGAGCTCTTTTCCCTGGCGATGCACGGCGCGGCGCTGCTCTACAACCTGCTCATCAGCGAGTGGTACGAGAGCAAGGAGTTGAGCAACGTCGCTGACCCGGTGGAGGCCTACCGGGAGGCCCTGGCCGATTGGGCCGACCAAGTGCTCGCGCATCCGAAGCGGAACTCGTGGGACACCGGCGCCATGTGGCGGCGGGTGATGAGGCAGAACCCGCGCGTCGAGGGCAATGTCCGCGCCCGCCGGTTCATCAGCGACTGGCTCGACGTCTTCGTCCGCGGCGAAGTCGATTCACTTGCGGACGACCATGCACTCCGGCAGCTCATCAAACAGCGCGAACGCGCCATCAAGGGCGCGCAGTCGCGACTGGCCAACGAGAAGCTCCTGCGCAGCTGGGCCGGTGCCTCCGGCAGCCGGCGGCTGGCCTACCGATGGGGCAACGTGGCCGGGCTCATCGCCGACATCCACGACGGATTGGAGTCGTCCGATGCTCGAGCCTGACGGCCGCTCACTGCTGCTCGACTCTCTCCGCCCGCCGGAGGGATACCGACTCGACTACGGCGTGGCGACGACCTTCACGCTGCACCTCGACACGGCCCTGTCGGTCCCACTGTCGTTCCTGTCCCGGCGGCTGGCGGACTCCGGTGACCCCATCGCCCTCATGGAGGCAGTCCGGGCAGCGGCTGACCGGCTCGACGTCTTCCACCAGGCCGGCATGATCGCCATGCCACCCTCGCGGTCGCCCATCTTCTCCTTCCTCGAGCCGGTGTTGCACGCGGTGCGCCGACCCAAGGCAGGACATCTGTTCCACCCCAAGCTGTGGGTTCTCCGGTACCTCGCGGACGACGATGCCAGCGACGTCCGCATGCGGCTGATCGTGCCCAGCCGCAACCTCACGGCCGACCGCAGCTGGGATCTCTGTCTCCAGCTGGACGGGCAGCTCAGCCCAGAGCCCCTCGAGATCAACGGTCCGATCGCCGACCTGCTGACCGCGTTGCCTGGCATGTGCCTGTCAGCCATGCCCCCCGAGCGCACGTCGCGACTCGACGCTCTAGCGAGCGACCTCCAGCGGACAGAGTGGGAATTACCCGAGCACGTCGAAGAAATCTACTTCGACGTCCTGCGCCCCGGACACTCCCTGAGCGACGACTTCTTCGTCGGCGATCAGCACCTGGTCATCTCGCCCTTCTGCACTGACGGCGGGCTTGCCACCGTCACCGGCGGCACGCCGGCGACGGTCGTCAGCCGGCAGGAGAGCCTCGACGCGCTGACCGCGGGCGTCCTCGATCGACACGAGGCATTCGTCCTCGATCCGCTGACCAGCGAGATGGAGGACAAGGGGGACGGCGCCGAGCTGAGCGCAACCGGACTGACCGGTCTACACGCCAAGTGCTTCATCCTGCGATACGGCAAGGAGGCGTGGATCCGGGTTGGTTCGGCCAACGCCACGGAAGCCGCCTTCAACGGCAACGTCGAGATCCTCGTCTCGCTTGTCGGGTCGGCGGCGAAGCTGGGGGTGCTCGATCTCTTCAAGCCCGAGAGTTCGCTGCGGAGCATCCTCACGGAGTACTCACCGCAGACGGCCACTGATGAGGACGACGTCGCAGATCAGCTCGGCGACCTGCTGGTCGATCTCGCCAGTGGCAAGTTCACCGCCTGGGTCCAGACGACGGACGACGGTCACCGGGTGCGCCTGCAAGGCCCTGGCCTACCGCCGCTGCCGGCCGGGGCACGCGTCACCGTCCGCCCCGTCACGGTGCCCGAGTTCGCCGCCGAGGTGCCGCCGGAGCAGCTCATCGATGTCACGTTCGGGCCCATGGAGATCGACCAGATCTCGGCCTTCATGATCATCACAGCGACGACTCAGGACGGTGTCACGGTGAGCGCCGTCGTCCTCGCTGACCTCGTCGGCGCACCGGAGAACCGCCTCGACGAGATCATCGCCCGGCAGGTGGACACCCCGGAGAAGTTCCTCCGCTTCCTCGCGCTGCTGCTCGGCATGGGACAGCCCGCCTGGGCGGCGGGGATGGCGCCGGCGGGAAGCGCCGGCGCATCCGCCGGAACCGCATTCGAGGCACCGGGGTTGCTGGAGCTGCTGATGCGTGCGCTCGTCGAGCATCCGGATCGGCTGGACGACCTGGCCCGCCTCGTCAAGCGGCTCGGCGCGCAGACAGACCGGGGGAGCGTCCTCCCGGACGGGTTCAGTGATATCTGGGCGGTCGTGGACGCCGTTCGCCAGGACAAGGAGATTGCCGCGTGACGCGCTTTGATGCCGGCCCGGTGCTCGCCGGACTCAAGGACTTTCAGCGAGCCACGGTTGAGCACGTGGCTCGCCGGTTCTTCGCCGATCCTCAACCGACGCGGCGCTTCCTCGTCGCCGACGAGACGGGCCTGGGGAAGAGCGTCGTGGCCCGCGGTGTCATCGCCAAGACGCTCGAGCACCTCCAGGACGACGACTCGGTCGACCGCATCGACGTCGTCTACATCTGCTCGAACGCCGACATCGCCCGGCAGAACCTCGCCCGACTGGAGGTCACCGGTAGCCGGGCCACGCACATGTCCACGCGCTTGACGATGCTGGCCATGCACACCGCGTCGTTGAACGGCGCCGCGTCGGACATGATCGACAAGCCGGTCAACCTCGTCGCGTTCACGCCCGGGACGAGCTTCGAGCAGGGCTGGCGAACGGGACAGGCCGAAGAGCGAGCTCTCATCTACCTGTTGTTGGAGGAGCAACTGGGACTCTCCGGCTGGGCCCGCCGCAGCGCCCTCCAGGCGCTCCGGGCCACCACCCGGTCCTACGGACGGTTCGAGGACGTCGTCGAGAACCTCCGTTGGACCTTGAACGGCGGCCCTGATCCCGTCATCGCGGAAGCCTTCGGGCGGGGGATCAAGGAGGACGACCTCGCGCGGCGCGCTGAGGAGTTGTTCGACGACGTCGGCCGACGCCACGAACTCTCCGGCGAACTCCGGCAACGCGCGACCGGGCTGATCGGAGAACTCCGGGGCCGGCTTGCGCGGGCTTCGATCGAGTCCTTGGAACCCGACCTCGTCATCCTCGACGAGTTCCAGCGGTTCAAGAACCTGCTTTCGGTGGAGCAGGGCGGTGAGAGTGCCGAGCTGGCTCGAGA
Organism: Modestobacter excelsi; assembly: GCF_005930495.1. Classification (GTDB taxonomy): domain Bacteria; phylum Actinomycetota; class Actinomycetes; order Mycobacteriales; family Geodermatophilaceae; genus Modestobacter; species Modestobacter excelsi. The sequence continues at coordinate 55,409 of NZ_SJEX01000005.1, forward strand.
GCTCTTCGACTACGGCCAGGCCAAGGTCCTGCTGCTGTCGGCGACGCCGTACAAGCCCTTCACGTTGGAGCAGGAACGGCTTGCTACGGGGGAGAGTCACCACAAGGACTTCCTGGAGACGCTGCGTTTCCTCAACGGGGACCCGGACTGGCTGAACCAGGTGGACGGGGCGCTGGCGGACTACCGCGATGCCCTGTCGCGCGCCGCTTCCGCCTCGGAGTCTGCAGGGCGTGTTCGGGAGCTCCTCACGACCGTCATGACACGGGCCGAGCGTCCGCGCCTCGGCACCGGGGAGATGGTGCAGGAGCGGCGCACCGAGCTCGCCGACCTGACCGCGGACGACGTCCGCGGGTACGTGCGGCTCCGCGAGCTCGCCTCCGCACTCGACGCCAACGCGACACTCGAGTACTGGAAGTCGGCGCCCTACTTCATCAACTTCGTCGAGGGCTACCAGCTCGGCGACAAGCTGAAGAAGGCACTCGCAGACGGCGTCACACCCGGTGTCCGGGAGCTGGCCGCGCGTACCCAGCAGCTCGACACTGCGGCCATCTCGTCGTTCAAGCCCATGGATCTGGGCAACGCCCGGCTGCGCCGTCTCGCCGAGGACACAGTCGACAAGGGCTGGGCGGAGCTGCTCTGGCTGCCGCCGTCCATGCCGTACTTCACGCTCGGGGCGCCCTTTGCACAGCACGCCGCTGCTGGCATCACCAAACGCCTGATCTTCTCGTCGTGGTCGGCGACGCCCACGGCCATCGCAGGGTTGCTCAGCTACGAGGCAGAGCGTCGCATCGCCGGCGACGTGCTGACGGAGAACTCCGTGCAGGCCCGTGCCTCGGTCGCCAGCCGGCTGGACTACCGCCTCGACGACGGCCGGCCTGCGGCGATGAGTGCTCTCGCGTTGTTCTGGCCGCATCCGGAACTGGCGCGGCTGGGCGATCCGTTGACCGTTGCCCGTTCGCGCCCCGGTGAGATGTTGAGTGCAGCCCAGCTCGAGGGTCTTGTCCGGGATGCACTGCAGGTCTCGTCGACAGAGGAGGGAGTCCCGGAGCAGGACGGCGACACCGCGGTGTGGGGTCGCTTCTTCGCCTGGCCCGGAGCCCTTCCCGACGATGTCGGCGCCGATCTGTTGCCCCTTCTGGCGGGCAGTTCCGCGGAGTTCGCGCCAGGGGCCTCGCAGGATGACGTGGAGAGCCGCGCCGGTTTGAGCGGCCACGTCGAGCAGGCTCTCCGGACGATCGCCAGCGGCGGCTCAGCCGGCCTCCAGCGCCGGAACAGTCTCGCCAGGGACGTCGTCCGGCTGGCCGTGCACGCGCCCGGCAACATCGCGTGGCGGGCACTCGCCCGCGTCCTCGACGAGAGGGACGACGTCACCGCCGGTGAGCACTGGCGCGCGGCAGCACACCTGGCTGCTGGCCTCCGGTCGCTGTTCAACCGCCTGGAGAGCACGCTCATCATCGGCCAAGGCGATGGTGGCGGCGCCTACTGGCGTGCAGTCCTGAAGTACTGCGCCGCTGGCAACCTGCAGGCCGTCCTCGACGAGTACGTGCACCACCTGCGGAGCTCGCTGTCCGACGCGCCGCTGACCGGGGAGACGCTGTTCGACCTCGCGGATGACATGGTCAGCGCGCTCACCCTGCGCGTGGCGAACTACGGGCCCTACTACCCGCTCGATGAGCACGGGCCTCGGCTGCGCAGCCGCTTCGCGCTCCGTTACGGGTCGGCGCGGGGGACAGCTGCCGACGCCGCCGAGGGCGTGCAGGCCCGTCAGCAGGATGTGCGCTCGGCGTTCAACAGCCCGTTCTGGCCGTTCGTCCTGGCGACCACCTCGGCTGGCCAGGAGGGCATCGACTTCCACTGGTGGTGCTCGGCAATCGTCCACTGGAACACCCCGGCGAACCCGGTCGACTTCGAACAGCGCGAGGGGCGGGTGCACCGATTCGGTGGCCACGCCGTGCGACGCAACGTGGCGGCGGCCCACCGAGAAGAAGCGCTCAGCTCTGAGGCCTCGGATCCGTGGAAGGCGGCTTACGACGCCGCAAACGAGGCGACTCGGGAGCAAGGTGACTTCGCGCCGTACTGGGTCTACGGCGGCGATGCCAAGATCGAGCGGCACGTGTACCCGTACGCCTTGAGCCTTGACGGGCCGCGTTATGACCGGCTGAAGCGGGACCTGGCCCTCTACCGACTCGCCTTCGGGCAGCCTCGTCAGGAAGACCTGCTGAAGCTGCTCGATCGGCGGAGTGACGAGGAGATCGACGCCACCGACGTCATAGACCTGCGGGCGCCCTCGCGAGTGGGCCACGGCGATGGACTATGACTGCCGAGCCACCGGAGCAATTCGGGCGCTTCCTCTTGACATTCTCATGGCACGAGGCCGCCGAGCTGTGCTGGCGGCTTAGGGCACAGGATCTACGAGACTGCCCGGCTGGGGTCAACGACTGTCTGGCGATCATGCGACCCCGTCTCACTGTTGACTCGGTTCAGGACGCCCGCGCCGGAGAGGGCAGGACGACCTGCCTCCCAGCGATCATCGCTGCCAGAAGTCCCGGCGATGTGAAGTTGGTAAAGAGTTGACGATCGACGACCTCACAACTGAAGGCTCACTTGTCGGGCGGAGATGGCGAAGCTACTCGTCGGAATGACTCGTATCCGACAGGAATGATCCAGGTCGCCTTTTTGTGATCTGCTGATGGCGGTCTCTAGCGGGGGAGTGAAGAAGGTTGTTCGGGTACACGGCGGAACAGGTCAGGGCTAGTTGCGGGTACCACCCCGAAGCGCGGGACGCATCGGATCTAGCCGGGGTCGTTCCTGGTATCGACGCTCTGTTCGTCGGACCACCTCGGTTGGAGCAGCGCGACCTTTTTGGGGAGGTTCGTCACCTGAACCAGCCAGAAGTGGAGCTCCCCGAGGGGGTGTACTGGTTCTCACGATCCACGCAAACCCGGTCCATGGTCGTCTCTCGTGGCGCGCCGGCCGGCACGAGCCAGCGCGTCGAAAGTGATGCGCTCTCGGAGGATCACGCCCTGCGCGACGCAGAGGCGTGGATGGACCACCTCTGGCCGCTCGGAGCCGATGTTCCCACTCCGCAGTTTGCGGTCAACGACGACGTCATGGTCATCAATTCGGGCCGTGACCACCCTGTGCGGGCCCGCCGGTTTGCGGCTGGGCAATGGATTTACGAACTGCGGGTGGACGGACGGCAAATCGCCTTCGGCGAGGACATGCTGACTGGGCTGCAGTCCAGTGACACGGTCCATGACTGGATCCGTCAGTCTCCCGACACTGCTCGTCGGCTGAGCGCCACGCTGACGCGCGCGAAGCTCGCCGGCGCTTTCACCGACACGCTCTTCTCGTTCCGCGCGACGCGGACCCTCTTTCGCCCCTACCAGTTCCGCCCGGTCATTCGGATGCTCGAGTCGGGCAAGTCCCGCATCCTCATCGCCGACGAGGTCGGGTTGGGCAAGACCATCGAGGCAGGCCTCGTGTGGACGGAGCTAGAGGCGCGGAAGTCCGCCGATCGAGTGCTCGTTGTGTGCCCGGCATCGCTGGTCGCCAAGTGGCGTCGCGAGATGGAGGACCGGTTCGGCTTCCAGCTGATTGAGCTATCGGGAGCCGCAGCCAGCGATTTCGAGCAGCGAGCACGGGAGAACCGCCTGCCGCGACGCTTCGCTTACATCGTCAGCCTCGAGCGTCTTCGCATGTGGGAATCGATGGAGGAGCTGGCCAGTCTGGCGGGGCCGTTGAGTCTCGTCATCGTTGACGAGGCCCACAACATGAGGAACGTGAGCACTGCGTCTCATCAGGCGGGGACGCTGTTGAGCGAATGGGCTGAGGCGCTCGTCTTACTGACGGCGACACCCATCAACCTGCGCAACGAGGACCTGTACAACCTGCTGGACTTGCTTTCTCCGGGCGACTTCGGTGACGCCGGATCCATGGAGCTGCAGCTGGAACCCAACGTCGTCCTCAACCGCGTGGGTGGCCTCCTCGCAGCTCCAGGTGTCGAAGGCGCGACTCGGCTACGAGCGCTGGACCAGATGCGCTCCCTCTCCATGGGGCGACCTTTGGTCAGTCGGAGCGAATTCGCGTCACTGCGCGAGATCGTGGGACGAGACGACCTGAGTCCGCGAGACATCGTGCAGGCACGGCGCTACCTCGCCGAGCTCAACGTCCTGTCCTCCGTCTTCACCCGCACTCGACGGGTTGAGGTGGACGAGAAGAAGGCCGTACGGCACGCCATGGACACGCAAGTCGTGTGGACCCCCGCGGAGTTGCGGTTCTATGACGAGTACGTCACGTGGTGCCGCAATCGTGCTGCGGCCGCTGGTCAGCCGCCGGGCTTTGCGATGCAGATGCCTCTGCGCTTGGCTTCTGCCTGTCTGCCGGCTGCACGGGCAGCGGTTCTGCGGTGGAGCGTCGAGGACGAAGTCGCAGACGAGGACTCGACAGTGCTGCCGGCGACGTCGAAGGCTCCGATGCTTAGGCCTCACGCGGAACTTCTGCAGGCGGCAGATGCCATCGCCGACGTCGATAGCAAGTTCGACGCCGTCGCTCCAAAGCTGCTTGATGTGGTCAATGCGGGACGTCGAGCGCTGCTCTTCACCTTCTCGCGCCCGACGCTCGCCTACCTGGAACGCCGGCTACGGGATCAGTGCCGGGTTGCCGTTCTCCACGGTGGCGTCGACCGCGACCGCAGGAACGAGGTCATCGCCGACTTCCGAGCAGGCCGGTACGACCTCGTGCTGGCCAACAAGGTCGCAAGCGAAGGGTTGGACTTCGAGTTCTGCTCGGTGATCGTGAACTACGACTTGCCGTGGAATCCCATGGAGGTCGAGCAGCGCATCGGACGCATCGATCGGATCGGACAGGCGGAGGAGAGAATCTCTATCCTCAACGTCTGGTGCCCTGCGGCTCTCGACGATCGCATCAAGCAGCGCCTCCTCTCTCGAATCGGGGTCTTTGAGGGCAGCATCGGGGCGCTGGAGCCAATCGTGACGGACCACCTCAAGGCACTCCAAGACGTCGTCTTCGACTTCGCTTTGAGTGACGAACAAAGAGCAGCGAAGGCCGACCATGCCCTGGCCGCCATCGAGGAGCAGCGCAGCAGCCTCGAAGATCTCGCGACGGCCACGCCCTTCCTGCTAGGGGCATCGACCACAGATGTCGCCGGCCTGGAACAGGACCTCGTGGCCTCAGGTCGCTATGTAGGCACGGCGGAGCTCCAACACGTGCTCGAAGACTGGGCTTCTTTTTGCCAAGCTCCCCCTCCCGTGGTGATTGACCAGGGAGTGGGTCTGCGCCTCCGGGGAAACCGGGACATGGCCGACCGACTTCACCGCCTCGTCGTCGACGAACGGTTGAGCCGCGAAGAGGCTGGCCGATACGAACGCGCTCTCCGGAACGAGGAGGAGTTGCACCTCGTGCTTGACCAGGAGACCGCACGGACGAGCCAGACAATGGACCTGCTGTCGGCGCGACACCCGCTCGTCTTGGCTGCTGTCAACGTCCCCGAACATCGTCGTGCTCGCTTCGCGATTGTCCGTGTGGCGGCCCGGGGAGAGCTGGAGCCGGGAACCTACGTCGTCGAGCTGGCGGTGGCGCGGTGGGAGGCGCCGCGCGCGGGCCAGGAGATCTGGGGAACTGCCGTCGGGGCCGATGGTCGGCCGGCTGGCGACGAGTACGTGGATGTCCTGCTCGCGAGACTGGCCACCGGTGGGCTGCAGGAGGGGCTGCGGCCGGTCCCGGACTCGCTTGGTAGGTGCGTGGACTCCCTACAGGGGCTCATGGACGACCGGATGCTCCGCGAGAATGAGCGACGCCGACGCGAGATCACTGCGCTCATCGAGTCTCGCCGAGTCCTGCTCAAAGACCAGCACGAGCGGGCGCGTGCCTCAATCCATGCGCGCCGACGCACGGCTCACGAGCGGGGCAAGAGCCGAGGCGTAAAGCTCTTCGACAGCCAGTTGGCTAGCCGCGAGGAGGCTCACCGGCAGACGTTGAGCGAGCTGGACAAGACTGGCACGCCCGACGTGACGGTGTCTCCGCTCGCCATTTGTGTCTTGGAGGTGGGCTAGTGAGCGTGCCGGATCCGGCCGTCCTCGCCGACGAGCGGGCGCGCAACAAGCGGTACGTGCAGACGCTGACGGACAAGGCCAGCCGAGTGGTTCGAATTGCCAAGCCTCGCGTATCCGACGACACCAAGAACAGGAAGGGGGTGAGGCAGCTCGAACGGCCGATTCCGCAACCATTTGTCGGACGGATGGGTCTGGCTGCACCAGACCCCCTCCTGCAGACAGACAGCATCTACATCGGGCAGTGGTATGCCCGCGAACGCGACTTCGTGGTCATCAGTTGGGCCGCACCTGCGGCGGATGCCTTTTACGGCCACGGCCCCGGTGCGGACCTGCTCGGCGACGTGCAAGTCACGAGGGCCTTCACGCCTCGCGGTGACGAGATCGTGGCCTACGACGACGAGCGCCGGGACTCGGGAGACGGCGAGACGGCCTTCGATCGCAAGGCGGCACTGGTGGTGCCGCGGCCGCCGGCGCGCGCTCGAGATGCAACGGCTGCCGTTGTCAGCCCGCGCGCGGCTGCGCCTCCATACAGGAAGGCGATCGCTACGCAGCCGGCTGAGCGATCGGTCCCAGCCTCGGCGCCGGCCGATCCGGCTACGAGCGGGCGAGGGACGCCGATCGGTTCGCGCGAGCCTGACGCAACAGCCCTTCGGCACAGGAAGGCGCTGCTTCGGACCTTGGCCATCCCTCGGCGGGCAGGGCTCCAGCAGGTGCTAGCGACTCTGCAGCCGCGGCAACACGACCTGGTCAAGTGGGATTCAGCGAGACCACTCGTGGTCCAGGGTCACCCCGGTGCCGGGAAGACGATCGTCGCGGTTCACCGCGCCGCTTACCTGATGCACCCGGACCGGGAGGGTGCTCCAGTCGCGGGCAAGGTGCTCCTCCTCGGGCCCACCGAGAATTACGTGAAGCACACGACGCATGCCGTCCGAGACCTCGTGCCAGATGGCGGGGTCATCGTTCGCAGTCTCGGTGAGCTCTTCCAGAAGCTCGTTCCCGATCTGGACGTCAGACGCGCAGCTGAGGACGGCCGCGCCGAGACCTACCAGGACTTCGATACGGGGCTCTGCACCTTGGTGGATTCGGCCGCAGGAATGTTGCGCCGGCGAGGCGGCCTCGACGAGGCCAAATCGAGGTCCGAGGCGGCGCGCATGATCTACGAGGAGCTGCACGCCAAGGCGGTTTTCGCCTCGCCGGACTGGATTCCTTACCTCCGCGCGTTACCAGACTGGAGCACGGCTCTGTGCACCGAACGTCTGTCGCCGCTCCTGGCCTATTGCGCGTTGGCTTCAGGCTTGCATCGCTTCGAGTCGCCGGGGCACGTCATCGTCGACGAGGCTCAGGACGTGCGACCGATCGAGTGGCGCATTCTCCGCTCACTGGTGCGCCCGAATGTCGGCTGGACCCTGGTTGGTGACATGAACCAGCGCCGCTCGGACCACAGCAGCCTGTCTTGGAAGCAAAGCCTCGAGTTCCTGAATCTCGCCGTTGACACCCACATCGAGGACTACCGAAGCGTCTTCAGATCAACAACGGCGATCCACAAGTTCGCAGGGCACCTCCTGCCGAGCCAGGAGCGACATGGCGTGCCCGTGCAGGAGGAGGGACGTCGCCCAACCATCTTGAAAGTGCGTCCGGCCGACATGTCCACGGCGATCGTCACAGCTGGGGCCAAGCTGGCACGAGAGCACCCCGGAGGTACGGTGGCTGCTATCGGCGTTGAGCATTCTTCGCTGCGTGCGGCATTCGCCAGACACGGTTGGCGGGCGCGTGCGGCGGGCAGCGATGAATACTCGGATGGGCAGCTCACCGTGCGGGTGCTCTCTGCGAATGATGCCCGGGGCTTGGAATTCGATGGTGTCGTTGTAGTCGAGCCGATCGACTTCCCCAAGAACTTGGGGCGTCACGGACTCCTCTACACAAGCCTGACACGAGCCAATCGTTCCCTCGCGGTCGTGCACTCCAAGGCACTTCCGGACCAACTCCGGCGCGCCCCCGCCGACCGAATCGACTGAGTCGTCGAGTCGAGAGCGCTGTGCCATCCAGGGCGATCGTGCTGCGAGAACACCGGTGAACCATCGCTTGTAGCGCGCGAAACTCGGTACCAGCCGAGATACCCGAGTTGTAAAGCCGCGGCGTCGATCTGCCAGGAGCGATTGCAAGTTTGCGCATTCTCACGCGGTTCAGTCGCGCTTCGCTCCGCACTCTTGTCAGCCGCGAAGAGCCGTCCCATTTCTCTGTCGTAGCTTGATCACGCGACTCTCGCCGCGTGGAAGATGTCGCCAGGAAGTGCATGGTCGAGGTGCCAGAGGATGCGCATCGGGCGCTCGCCGGTGTGCGAGACGTAGGACATCGGGCCGGCGTACATGTACGGCGGAGTGCCGAGTGTTCCGTCAGCGGTCTTGGTCTCGCGGACGAAGAGGTGCACCGACGTCCCCATGTCCCGGTGATGGATGTACCGCTGGCCCGTTGGCGACTGTTCGGCTGTTGTGTTCTGTGACTCCCACTGGAAGAGCGTTGGAGAGATGGCGTGGTCGGCGTACATCGTGGTGGGAGAGAAGTGCGCCTCCGTCTTCACCAACGTCACGAAGAAGACGTCCGCCTGGTCACCGGGCACCCACCGCACTCCCGACCCCCACGTTCCGTTGAGGTCGTCCATGCCGAAGGCAGCGAGAGCCTCGTCACGGCTGTAGCGGGCGTGGACATGCAGCGGACGAGGGCCGGCCAGCTCCAGAGCCGGCGCCACGCGGTGGATGCGGTCTTGGAGCACGCCGCTCAGTTCAAGGAGCTCCTCGGGGCGGCCCGCGTTCGCGAGCAGCCGCGTCAGGGTTTCTTCCACCGTGCTGAACGGCGTCCTGGCGCCGTAGAGCGAGAAGTGCAGCATCGCGGCCATGCGCCGCACCCGCTCGGTCGCGTCGAGGGGAGCCGCTCCCTGTTGGGTGAGCACACGAAGGAAGCGCAGCCGTTCCAGGTCGTCGATGTGCAACATGCGGCCGAAGGCGCCGCCCAACGCCCGGTCGTCCTCGCCTGGCTCAGCGTCATCCCAGCCGGCCGCTCGCTTCAGGTCCAGCCAGCTGCGTCTGTTGCCGCGGTACAGGTCTTCGAGCTCGACCCCCGACTCCTCGAGGAAGGCCGACATGCTCGGCCCCTGCTGAGTCTTCGCTTCGTTGACCAAGCCCTTCCACGACACAGTCAGCGACTGCTTGATGTTGTCGAGGACGATGCGTTGCGCCACCCGGTCCAGCTCGATGTGGCATCCGGCCGGAAGGTTTGGGAACTCCTGCTCGACCTCGCGCTGTAGTCCTCGCCTCGAGGCGCCAGTGAGCGCACGGAAGCGCAGATCGAAGCGGAACTCCTGGTGCTGGGCGCCGATGAAGTCGAGGACAGTCAGGCACGCCTTGCCTTCGGACAGGCGGAGCCCGCGGCCGAGCTGCTGCAGGAACACCGTCGCGCTCTCCGTCGGTCGGAGGAACAGCACCGTGTCGACGGCGGGCAAGTCGATGCCCTCGTTGAACAGGTCGACGGTGAAGAGGACGTTGACCGTTCCATTACGCAAGGCCGCCAGGGCGGCGGTGCGTTCGGCACCCCCGGTCTGCGAAGTGATGGCCAGGCTTGGGATGCCAGCGTCGGTGAACCGCTGCGCCATGAACTGAGCGTGCTGGATGCTCACGCAGAACCCGAGGGCTCTCATGCGTCCCGGGGCGTCGACCTTGTCTTTGACAGCCTGCAAGATGAGCCGCACGCGGTGGTCGTCGCCGGTGTAGACGTTGCTCAACTCGGTGACGTCATAGCCGCGACCGCGCTTCCACTGCAGTTGCTGCAGCGCGACGTCGTCGTGGATGCCGAAGTACTGGAACGGCGCCAGCAGGCCTTGGTCCAATGCCTCCCAGAGCCGCAGCTCCACGGCCGTGCGGCCGTCGAACCAGCTGCGGACGTCGGCGCCATCAGTTCGTTCAGGTGTCGCAGTCAGGCCGAGGAGCACCTTCGGCTGCAGGTGATCGAGCAGCCGACGGTAGGTGGTGGCCATCGCATGGTGGAACTCATCGACGACGACCAGGTCGAAGCGCGCGGGGTCGAGCTGCGCGAGGTCCAACTGGGCAAGGGACTGGACCGACGCGAAGACGTGCCGCCAGTCCCGTGGGCGCTCGCCATCCACCAGCAGCTCGCCGAAGTCACCGCGCCGGAGCACGTGCCGGAACGTCGACCGGCTCTGGGTCAGCAGCTCCTTCCGGTGAGCAATGAAGAGGACTGAGTCCACAGTGCCGGCGGCGAGCAGCCGCCGGTAGTCGAGCGCCGAGACGACGGTCTTCCCTGTGCCGGTGGCCATGACGACGAGGTTCCGCCAGCGACCGTGGATGGCCCGCTCGGCATCAAGTTCGTCGAGGATCTCTTGTTGGTAGCCGAACGGTCGGACGTCGAGTGTCGCGATCTCGAGTGGCAGGTCCCTGCTGCTGCCTCGCTCAGCACTCAAAGCCTGGCTCAGCCGTTCGCCGTCCCGCTCCGGGTCGTACGACTCGAAGGACTGGTCCTCCCAGTAGCTGTCGAACGTGTCCGCGAAGGTCTCGAGCAGGTGCGCCTGCTCGACGTTGGAGAGTCGGACGTTCCACTCCAACCCGTCGGTGAGCGCCGGCGCAGAGAGGTTGGACGAACCCACGTAGCCAGTCGAGAGTCCGGTCGCCCGGTGGAACAGCCACGCCTTCGCATGCAGCCGGGTCGTCCTGGTTTCGTACGAGATCTTCACCTCGGCGCCGAGTTCGACGAGTCGGTCGAGCGCTCGCTGGTCGGTGGCGCCGATGTACGTCGTGGTGATGACGCGCATCCGGCCGCCGCGGCGTCGAAGGTCCGCGAGGCCCTTCTCCAGGATGCGGAGACCCTGCCACTTGATGAAGGCACACAGCAGGTCGACTCGGTCGGCCGAGGCGAGCTCGCGATTGACCTCGTGGCCGATGCGGGGCTGACCGCGACCGTTGACCAGCAAGGCACTCGCTGACAGCGGTACCTCGGGTCGTTCGGGAAACGTGATCGGTCCGGGGGTGCTGGGTGGGTCTACGACCGCGAGCACAGACCGTCCGGGCTCCGCAATCTCGTCCTCCGCAGCAGCTGCGGGCGCCAGTGCACCGACGGCCTTGACGATGCTGTTCGCCAGGTCAACCTGTCGCGCGACACCAGCCTGATCATCGCCGCCGGCAATACGAAGGGCGCGGCTGACCAGCCGCGTGACATGTCGGGTCAGCGCCTCATGCGCCTCTCCTGGGTCAAGAGCCGCCAACTGCACCAGTGTCTGATCCGCCGTAGACAGCTGCTCGGCCAGGCCCGTTGTTACCAGGTGCTCATAGATTCCTGCGCGCACATCCCCCATGTGCTCAACGTAGCTGGGCCGTCACCGCTATCGGTTGAGCGGCCAGTGAACGCCGCCGATGAACGCCGCCAGCTACGGCGACTGCGCCAGGTGGCTACGGCTTCGCAGACCAGAGCTTTAGGGGTACAGGGTGATCGCCTTGTCCTGAGCGTTGCTCGACTCGGTGTTTGGTGGTCTGGTGTGCCCGCTCAGCAACTGCAGGACCTCATCGCCCTGATGCGTGAGCGAGTCGCCTCGTAGCGGAAAGCTCCACTCGCTCACACCGGCGGGGTCCTCCGAGAATCGGATCTGCAGGTCGAAGCCGTCGTCGTGATCGCTCCCCTCCACCTTGCTGACGCTGTGCACGGCGGACCAGGGAAGCTGACGCTCAATGTCCCCACGGCTGAGGAATGAGCTCTCCTCCAGAATGAGGACCCGCTCACTTGTGAACGCCAGAAAGCGGGTGTACCACCAGAACCCGGCCGACCTCATCGTCGTGATCAGCCGTTCATCCGCGGTGAGGACCCAGCGGAGTCGGCGAGCAAGCTCCTCGTCGTGCTCGGGCGCTGTCAACGGAATCAGTGGGTACCGGCCCGGGGGGTCAGCGCTGAAGCGCTCACGGTCAACTGCAAGGCTTGCCAGTTGCGCGGCAAGGCTTTGGGCAGCGCCGCGGACCTCCTCTCGAGTCTTGGCTCGATTGAGAAGCGTCATCCCGAGCGATCCAGGGGACTCTTCAACTAGGCGCAGGAGGCCATGTAGCTCGCTCAACAGGCTCGTGACGACGCTAGCGACCCGATCGTGCTGTTCCCGCGCGCCCGCTACAATACGCCGTTGCAACAACGCTGCCTTCTCGTCGGTCGCAGCTGCGTTCTGCAGCGAAGCCGCGCGAAGGGCTTGGTACAAGAACCACGCGTGCTCGGCCATCAGCAATGACTGAGTCGCCTGCACGATGGTCTGAGCGTTGTCCTGCAGCCAGTCCCGGCGCTCCTTTGCTGCAGTGATTTGATCGAGGGCCCTCCTGCTTCCGGCGGTGTTCTCCAGGGCGATGTCCAACTGTTCCCGCAAGATGGTCTCACTGCCCTGGGCCTGCACCTGCTGCCAAATCTGAGGAGTGACCTCGCCGATCGCTTGCGCATGCCCCAACTCTTTTGCCAAAGATTCGAAGTGCGCCTTCGATCGGGCCCACTGCTCCAACCCAATCGATCGCAGGACCGTTCGCGTGAGTGCGATGTTCTCCTTGACGAGCGATGAGATCTGCGCGAGCTGGTACTGGATGGCAAGGAGGGCTGCGGCAGGTCCCAGACTCGCGAGGACCGCGACTCCCGCCTGCGAGCCAGCGGAGGTCCACCGGACGGCATGACTGATCTTGCCGCCCGCAGCCAGTGTTCCCAGATTCCATCCGCCGCTGGTGAGGGGTTGTGCGCCAGCCTGCAAAGCAGCGATGGTGTCTGGCGCAAGCCGCACAAGGCCGTGGGCGGAGCTGATGGCGTGGGCCGCCTGAGCGGCGGCGTTCGCTCCTCCTAATCCCATGCTCCACAAGTCAGTTGTTGACCAGCGGGACGATGCGGGCACCACGGTGAGTGGGATGACGGGGGCACCGAGCGCTTCGATGTTGCCCGAGACCAGGAAGAGGCCGTCTTCACCGGTTTCGATGAGTTCGAGTGCGAACTCGTCGTCGCTCCCACCGCTTCGGGGCGAGAATTTGTCTGGGCTGCTCGGTTGGTGACTTGCCGCGTTCTTGGCCACGTCGTCCTCGCTCATCAGGTCGTGCGGCTGCTCTTTAACGTTCATGGTGTGGGTCGGACGAGAATGCTGAACCTCAAGCTGAATGAGTTCCCTCAATCGGGGCACAGCTAATAGCCGTTGACCCGTCCGACTCCGCCAAGGGCGGGGGGCCCACCTGGGCGACGTCCGAGCCACATCCCGGTCGTCGTATGAGGATCGATCGATCAGGCGGAGGGCGCGCTGTCGCGGCATCCGCACGTCGGCAGCTCCCGGCTGATCGACGGGCGGTCTGCATGAGCCGCCGCTACGAGGTTGTCGACCGCGCGGTGCAGCGCGCCGGCGATGCTGCTATCCGGCAGGCGCTCGGTGACCGCCCTCTCGACGCTCGTGTAGTACCAGAGCAACTCGTGTTCGCAGGCGTTGAAGGTCGACCAGAAGGCCGGCCCGAACTCGCGCAGGTCAGCAGCGATCCGCGAGCCGTTGTGGATTTTGTCGGCGGCCGTCACGAGGATCGCCTCGTCCGACTTCTTCGCGGGGTCGTACAGGCCGGCGACATACGGCACCTTGCGCTCCGCCCATGTCCCCTTGCGCTGGCCTTCCTCGTTCAGCCCGTCCGAGCAGGCCAGCACGATTTCGGCCACCGCCGGGCCGAAGCGCCCGCGGATGTCGCTCAGCACCGCAGGACCCTGTCCCTTCGGTGCGTCCTCGACCGCGTCGTGCAGCAGCGCGGCGATCGCCTGGTGCTCGCTACCGCCGTGTTCCATGGCCAGCGCGCTGACGCTCATCAGGTGCGACATGTATGGCACCCGCGAGCCCTTGCGAAGCTGTTGCCGGTGGTGGCGGGCCGCGTACACGAGAGCTTCGTCGAAGCGCTCGCTCAGCGGTCCGGCGCCCAACTGATTGCGTGCCTCAAGGGCGGTCGTCATGAGTCCTTCTTTCGGTGCGCCAGTGGAGGTCAAGATTGTGGTGCCGTGATGACAGCGACGACGTCATCTACCTCGCCGGGCACCGTGACGCGTCGAGCAGTTGGCTGCCGCGTCCATGAGCGCCGCAGAGGTGCGTGCGGAAGTTCCCGGTGAATCGGAACGGTCGGGAGACGTTAACTCTGCGGCGGCGGTCATCCGGGGTATGACGCCCAAGAGCACCACCGCCCGTCACCGCCGTCCCATCAACCCCTCTCGTGCCGGGCTGGCACTTGCCGTAGCGGGTGCGGTAGGGGATCGGTGTTCGGCCCGTGTGGTCAAGCGCCCATGACGCGCATGTGGGTTGAGGCCACACATGCTCGGCCGAGGCGGGGCAGTCGTCCGAATTGTGTGGTTTGAAAGAAAGTGCAGTCGCTCGTCTCCCAAGGGTTAGGTCGAGCTTCGCGGTGTCCATGTATCAGCCGCATGTCGGGCAGGCGCCGCTCGGAGACAGCTCGTAGAAGTGCTTGGGGCAGATTTGAAGCACCTTCTGCGAGTTTTTGGCGTGTCCACCGAGGGTTAACGCGGGCCCTGCCGCCCTCCAGGCGACGGCCTCAACAGCGAGGTCCAAGGCGGCCGCAGCATGCTGCGCCAACAGTTCGTCGTCGAGTTACAGGTACGTCGTCGCGCCCTTCTTCTCCGCCGTCGCGCCTTGGAACCGGGAAACCGCCTCGGCCGCCCGCTCCGGGCTCAGAGCGATGGAGACCCGGCGCCGGTGCACGTAGACGGCGATGCCGCCTTCCATCGACGGGCTGAGGCTGACGTAATCATGGGCGCGGTGAGCCTCGATCGCCGTCTTCAACGCCAGTCCGGTTGCGAACTGTCGGACCGGGGCAGCCGGGTCGAAGTCGTCCAGGTGGTCTTGCAGTGTCGTCATCGGGTTCCTCTGTCGTTGCGGGGTCGCACTGCAAGGCGTTGCAGCGCGGCGGTGAAGCTGTCGTTCCACAACCCCAGGTGCGGCCACTGTTCGGCGACCTGGGCCGTGGCTTCCTGCACGGACAGGCCGTCCTCCTGGACCAGCCAGCCGCGCAGCACGAGCCCGGTGCGGGACGCCCCGCCGTGGCAGTGCACGAGCACCGGCCGGCCCTCGGCTCGCAGCGCCGCGATGTCGTCCAGGACGTCGGCCAGCACGGCGTCCACCTCGCTGTTTGCGTCGTCGTCGGTCAGGTACGCGAACCGCTGGACCTCGTGGCCGAACGGCTCACCGGTGCGGCACAGCGAGACGACGGCGAAGTCCCGGGAGCTGGCCCGGGCGCCGTCCAGGTCCGACGCCCACACCCCGTCGGCCACCTCCCGGGGCTCGATCCGCGGGCTGCGCGCGGCCACATGCCGGTCGGTCGGCTCACCGTCCAGCGTCGTGGCGAGGGCGTGCAGGTCGGCCAGGTCCCAACGCTTGTCCGCGTAGCCGGGCACCCGGCCGTGGACGACGGAGGTCCAGCGCATCGGGATGCCGGCGATGCCGAACACCGCTCCGGCCAGCCCGCCGGCGACGGCGGCCACCGTGTCGGTGTCGCCGCCCAGGTCGATCACCCGGCGCAGCACCCCGGCGAAGTCGTCGGCGTTCCGCAGCGCCCACACCGCCTGGCCGAGCGTCGGCCACACCGCGCCGTTGCCCTCGGTCGCCTGCTCCGGCGTCCAGCCCGGCGCCAGCACGGTCGCCCAGCGGTCACGGTGCTCGGGCGCCACCAGGTCCAGCGCTGCGGGGATCGCCGCCAGCGGGTCGTCGCCGTCGAGCGCTACCCGCACCAGCTCGTGGAAGACCGCACATCCCTCGCCGGCGGACGGGTCGCCGTGGGTCAGCGCGGAGATCCGCCGGGCGGCGTCCATGGTCGCCGCGGTGCCGGACCGGGCGAACCAGATCGCCGCGGGCGTCGTCCGCATCAGCGAGCCATTGCCGGCCGCGTGGCCGGACCGGGCGAAGTGCTCGGCCGCGGCGACGTCCCACGCCCGGCCCGAGCCGAGGACGGCGCGGGTCTGGTTGCCGACGTCCGGCGGCCCGCCGCGCAGCCAGGTGCGGAACCGGTCGAACAGGTCCGCCTCGTCGAGCCCGCCGCACTCGACCAGCGACGCAGCCACGAGCAGCGCCATCTGGGTGTCGTCGGTGAACTCGCCCGGCTCCCAGTCCAGCGAGCCGCCGCCGCACATCTCCGTGGCGACGCCGCGGGCGTCCGTGGGGAAGCGGGCGGAGAACCGCCCGGCCGGGCCGAACTCGAACGGCGCGCCGAGCGCGTCGCCGACGGCGGAACCGATCAGCGCACCGGCGACGCGGTGGCTCCGGGGCATGGGCTGGGTCATCAGGCCTCCTGCAGGGAGTGGGTGAGGTCGATCGCGGACAGGTGCGCCGTGCGGTCGTGTCAGCGGACGGCGTCCACCCTGACGCGGCCGCCGCCCTGCTCCCGGGCGCCGAGGCCGGCGCTCCGGGTGGAGGTGAGCGGCGTCGTCTCGACCCGCTCGGCGAAGGCGCGGGCGAGGGCGGCCGGGGTGCGCACCGCGGGCCGGCCGAGCGCGTCGAGGGTCGCGGCGTCCAGCAGCCCGGCCCAGTGCTCGGCGAGCGCGCGGCCCGATCCGAACACCTCCAGCCACGCGGGGCGGCCGGCGATGCCGACGAGCAGCCCCCGCTGATCGGACAGCGGCCGCAGCCCGGAGGTCAGCGACCGGGCGCCGGTTGCGTCGAGCCGGTCGAGGAGCGACTCGGTGGCCGACGGGCCCGCCACCACACTGAAGCGGCTGACCCGCCGCCAGACTTCGTGCTGGCCGTCGGCGCGCTCGAGGTGGGGGAGGAGCGACAGCGGCGCCCGGCGGCTGCGGCGGCGGTGCGCCCCGCCGCCGTGCCAGCGGCCCTGCTCGACGCAGACGACCGGCAGCACCGTCGGGGTGTCCGGCGCGAGCAGCGTGGTGGCGGTCAGCGCGCGGTGCTGCATGCCGCCCTCGAGGAGCTCGCCGGCCAGCAGCAGCACGGGCCGGTCGCCGCGGTTGGTCACCACGAGCTGGTTGACGGCGGGGGAGCCGGACCGCTCGGCGACGTCGACCGGGGCGTCGGAACCGGTCAGGTGCGCGGAGCCCAGCGACGGTGCGTCGGTCCAGACCGGGAAGACGGTCAGCGGACCGCGGGTGGTGCCCTGGCCGACGTGGAGCCGTGTGGTGGAGAGCGTCATGTCGTCACCCCTAGTTCGCAGCACTTCTGCGTCCAACTAGACAATGACGCAGACATGCATCATTGTCAACCAGGTGACGACGCCGCACCGGGACAGGTCGAGCCGCACCCTGGCCGACTACCCCCGCCCGTCGGTGGCAGTGGACACCGCCGTCCTCGTGGTCGACGTGCGGGACGCCGCGCTCGGCGTCCTCCAGCACCGGCGCGAGGACGGCGGGGCGCACGGCGGGCGGTGGGCGCTCCCGGGGACGTTCCTGCACGAGGGCGAGACGCTGGCGGACGCCGTCCTCCGCTCGCTCGCGGAGAAGGTCGGCCTGCGCGGGACGCGTCCGCAGCAGCTGCACGTCTTCGACGACCCCGGGCGCGACGACCGGGGGTGGGTCCTCTCCGTCGCCCATGTCGTCCTGCTCCTCGCCGACGACGTCGACGCGGTGCTGTCGAGCCGGGGCGACCTCCGGGTCGTGCCGGCCGAGGAGGTGGCGGGGCTGCCCTTCGACCACGACGAGATCGTGCGCCTCGCCGTCGACCGGGTGCGCTCGGACTACGCGCTGCAGCCCGACCCCGTGGGACTGCTCGGCGAGGCATTCACCCTCAAGGGCCTGCAGGCGCTGCACGACGCGGTGGCGCCCCGCCCCGGGCCCGGCGAGACGCGCCCGTCCATCGACACCTTCCGGCGGTACATGGTCGGCAAGGGGCTCATCCGACCCACCGGCGAGTTCGCCCGCAAAGAGCCGGGGTCGGGCGTGATGGGCAAGCCGGCCGAGCTCTACCGCCGCGCCGCCGACAGCCGAGACCTGACCGAGGTCCTCGGCGTCCGCCCGGTGCGCAAGGACCGCAACAGGGCCGACCGACCCGTGGACGACGCCGGCCCGGCGCGGGCGTTCGGCGAGCTGGCCAGGACCAAGGTCGATCCGCGCATCCAGGGCCTGGTGGACGTGGTCGGCGGGCAGATGCCGTTGACGCTCACGGTGATGCCGCACTACGTGGCGGTGCGCCCGGCGGGGTCGGAGCGGGTCGCCGCCTACGCCAAGCCGCTGACGCTCTCCGTCGGCCTCGCCCCAGACGATGCCGTCGCGGTCACCCGGGCCCACCCGGACTTCCGGCTCGAGCAGACCTCCGCCGCCACGCACCACGTGCACGTGCCCGCGTCCGCGTTGGACGAGCCGGCACGCCGGCAGGCCGCCCGCGTTGCGCTGGAGCAGGCGCTCGGCCGCGCGCACTGAGCCGCGGGAGTGGGTTCTGCTTCTCCGGGGCACACCCATACGAAGGCGCGGCCAACACCGGCCGCTCGGACAGAGGGAGACCACCATGGCAGGCACGATGCGCAAGCTCCTGATCTCGACCATCGCGACGAAGGTCTTCCAGGAGGCCCGCAAGCCGGAGAACCAGGCCAAGGCCAAGAAGGCGTTCGCCGACTTCCAGGCCAAGCGCCGCGGTAGCAAGCGCCCGGGCGGCACCAGTCGCTACTGAGGCTGCCGCTCGGCCGCGTGGTTCTGTCGGTCCCTGCTGACATCCTCGCGTCGACCGCCCGACGGATTGGAGCGGGGGACATCTCGTACGTCGACGCGACCGGGTTCTCCGCGGCCGGCGCGGCCGTCAAGCAGCTCACCGCCTCTATTCCGGGCCCTGGTCCGCTCCCGGACGTCGGCTGCCGATCGAGTCCGCCGACCCGTTTCACCGTCCTCGAGGCGTTCGGTCTGCCGGTAACGGCCGAGGCGGCGCTCGTCCGAGCCGAGAGCGCCCGTGCCGGCTCCGGCGCTGGGCCTCGGAGCACATCGACGCCAGAGCCGGGCTGGTTGGTATCGCCGCGGTACCATCGTCCGGTGGCGATGACCCTGCGAACTGACGACGAACTCGAGCGCGCACTCACCGCGCTAGCGGAGGCAGAGGGCACCTCGCGTCAGGAGATCGTCAGGCGAGCCGTTCTCGAGCGATATGAGCGGAGCGGTCACGCCGCCCGGGTCCAGGAGAGCTCGGCACGGTTGATCGACAAGTGGAGCGACGTGTTGGACCGGCTGGGCAGCGTGTGACCGAGGTCGAATACCTCGAACTCGACGATCTGCTCGCTCTCGTCCGCGCGCTGGGGGCCGGTCCGGTCAGGGACGTCGGTCTGCTGGACTCAGCGGGTGCGCGACCTCGGGCGACGGCCTTCGGGCAGGACGCCTATCCGACGCTGCCGCTCAAGGCCGCCGCACTGCTGCACTCGCTGGCGCGGAACCACCCGCTGGTCGACGGCAACAAGCGCCTGGGCTGGCTGGCCACCGTTGTGTTCTTGGACCTCAACGCTCACCAGCCGGACCTCGATGACGACGCCGCCTTTCGACTGGTCATGGACGTCGCCGCCGGCACGTCCGAGGTCGAGGAGATCGCCGCCCGGCTACGCGTCGTCCCGCGCTGACGCTCCGAGTGCACGGGAGAGGGCCCGCAGGCTCAGCAGCCCCGTTGTTCCAGCTCATCAGGCGGGGAGGCCGAGCGCCTGCCGTACGCGCCGCCGTGCGCTCAGCAGCACAAGGCACCCTGATAGGCGACACCGCGTCGTCCGCATGCCTTCTACAGTCCACGACTCGAGCGTCGCCGACGATCCCCGGTGGGCCTTCGGCGTCCAGGCCGAGGCCCGCAGCGTCTTCTCGCTGACCAAGCACAGTGAGCTGGTGGACAGCGGGCGGCACTCCTAGGGTCCGCAGCCCCCTCGGCAGGCCCATCTGCTCGGCGAGCGGCCAGTCGGCGTCCGTGTTCAGGTCCAATCCAGATCACCGGCGATCGGCGCGCACGGTGTCCGACAGCGAGACGCCAGCGACGACCGGGGCCGGTGCTGGGCGCTTGCGATGAGTCGGGGGGCTGGACGATGCCCTCGACCATCGGCTACTCGAGGGCCGTCGGAACGCCACGGGCCTGATGCGGGGTCACCGGCGTGCCATGGTCGGTCACCGTGATCGTGGCCCCCTGACGCACGTCCGCGAGGTGCCGCGTGGCCACCATGGGGCTCGTCATCCCAGCCGCGATCTGCGCAGTCCGACGGGCTCCCCGACGACGTCCGCTTGACTGCGAAGGGCAAGACAGGACGGCGGGGGAGCACCGCGGCTCAGCGGAACCCAGCGCCCAGCGGATAGCCGAGTTTCAGCAGAGCGGCCCGGGCCTTGGCCTCTCCGGCCGGATCGATCAGCAGGTGCCGCTCGCCCACCCGGGTGCACAGGCCCCGCAGCGTCCGGTCCCGCTCCAGCAGGGTTGCCAGCTGCGCGTCGGCGCACTCGACGACCCGGTGCAGGCCCAGGTCGCGGACCCGTCCGGCCCGGGTCTGCACGTCGTCCAGCAGCGTCTCGACGACCGGAGGCACTCCGGTCACCGGGCGCCCGGCCTTGGTTGATCGCGCTCAGCAGGCTCGCAGTGGACAGCGTCCACACCCGGTCGGCCGTGCGGGTGGCGAAAGCGTCGAGGACCAGACGGTCGCCGGGCGGGAGGTCGGCGACGGCGACGACGTCGAAGTTCGCCAGCACCTGCAACCCGCGGTCGGGAACCGCCGGCGCGGCGGGGACGTACGTAGGTGCCAGCCCGGCGGCGTAGGCGCCGAGCGGCGTCAGCCGGACCGCCTGCAGCCCGTCGTAGCGGCTGAGCGCGTCGACCCAGTCAGCTCCCCACATGTCGCGGAAGTCGTCGCGGGCATGTGCCGGCGGGACGTACTCGACGTCGACCAGGCCCAGCGTCGCGGCGTACTCGAACAGGACCGCGAGGACGTAGCGGCCCTCCAGCACCGGGAAGTCGTACCTGTCGTAGCCGAGGCTGCCGTACTCGGGGTCGACGATGTACAGCTTCCACAGGCCGCGCTCCGACCGGGCGATGGTCAGCCGCGACTCGGTGCGGCGGAGCAGGGAGAAGAGGGCGTCCACGCCGATCCACTCACCCGGCGGGCAGTGCGCCAGTGCGGCGACCGCCGCGGCACGCCGCGGCCCGGCTGCACTCAGCGCCGCAGCGGCCTTCTGCCCCTTGATCTGCTCCACCCGGCTGAACTCGTCGATCGGCGCGTGGCGCGGCCAGCGCTCCCAGATCGCGCGCACCACGTCCGCCGTGGGCTGGCCGAGGGCTGAGCGGCCGCGTGGCGTCAGGACCAGCCGGGTGCCGTCCAGCTTCGCCAGCCCGCCGGCCTGCAGCAGCAGCGGCCAGGCGAAGGCGGCGATGGCGTCGTCCGGGTAGAAGTCGCCGGCGACGAGGACGTCGGTGACGGCGCGCACCGTGGCCGCCGACGGGCGGTGGGTAGCCGCGCTGCAGCTCAGCTTCCCGGCCTGGCAGAGCCGGAGGACGGCGGCGACGTTGGCGAGCGCCTCGGCCTCGGTGCCCCGGATCGTAGACGGCGCGTCGTCCCCAGGTTCCATGGCCGCACGCTAGCGAGGGTCGTCGCCGCGCAGACGGTCGCGGGCGGCGACCATGCCCGCCCGGTGGCTCCCGGTCAGGTAGTCCGGTGACCCGAGGTGTCCGTCGCCGTAGGCGTAGCCGTCGGGATCGACGCCGATCGCCTTCAACAGCGGCTTGGCCCGCGTCGAGGGCGTGCCGGCGATGCCGAACCAGCTCGTCAGCTGCTTGACGGTGAGGTCGCCGTCCCGGAACACGTGGTTGGCCGTCGCGACGATCCAGCAGATGGCCGCGGCAGAGCCCTCGGCCCGGCTTCGGCGCCGAAGGATCTCCGGGTCTGCTGCGACGACCCGGGCCAGCAGCCGGCGGGCGGCGGTGCGCAGCTCGACGTCGAGCAGCTCGGTGCAGCAGCGGTCGACCAGGTCCAACACCTCGGCGGCCCGCTCGTGGACGTCGTCCGGCACCTGATGCCAGTCGAACGGCTCATCCGGCAGCGGATCGCCGTCGAGGTCCTCGAGCGGCTGATGGCCACCGACGGCCTGGGCCAGCCCCTCGCGTGGGTCGAACGCCCTGAATGCGTCGTCCGCCGTCGGCCAAGGGCCGTCCGGATCCAGCGCGCCGATGGCGGCGAGCAGCGCCTCCGGGCCCTGTGGCCGCGGCGTCCGGATCGTGGCCTGGTATTCCGGCTCCAGCTCGTCGACCGCGGCCAGCGTCTCGTCGGTGAGCTCGCTCCGGATGCCGCGTTCCGCGTGGCTGTACCGGATGAACGCCCGGAGCAGGTCCGGCGCCTGCGCCAGGTAGGGCACGTCGGCGACGATCTTGCGCGGGATCCAGTCGGCCAGCAGGATCTCGACGGCCACCGGGCTCCAGCGCAGCGGATCGCCAGGCCCGTAGTCGGTGCCGAACCACAGCAGTGACTCCAGCAGGCTGCGGCGGTCGGCATCGTCCAGGCCGGCCCCGAACGGCGAGGCGAAGAATCGTCCGGCGAGCGCCTCCTTGTCGTCGTCCGTCCACACCGGCCGCACGTACCCGGTGCCCCCGGCAGGCAGCAGGCCGACGGCCCAGGCGACGAGCGGGCGGCAGGCCGGCCAGGTGTCGGTCTCGATCGGCGGGAACGTCAGGGCGCTGAGCTCCATCGCCTCGGTGATCCGTGCCCGGGCGTCGGCCGGATCCAAATCGCTCAGCGCCGTGTCCGGATCGTCGGCACTCGCCGCCATCACGTCCACCAGCTCCGCCGGCCCGAAAGGGACGAGGAAGGCGTCCTTCACCAGCGTGCCCAGGTTGTGGTCGATGTAGACCACCACGCAGAGCTCGTGCCCGCCGGGCAGCCGGACGCCGAGCACGACGTTCACGCCGTCTCCCAGCACGTGCCGCATCTCGACGACGCTGTCCACCGGCTCGGCCTCGTCCATGCCCAGCAGCCACCGTGGCAGGACGTGGCGGCGGGCGGCGATCTCGCGGCGGACCCGGTGCCGTAGGACGTCGTCGCCGGCCAGCCCGGCGATGGCCGCCAGCAGGGCCGACGTCTCGATCAGGTCCACCTCGAAGAAGCTCTGCACCACCTCGTCCAGCGGCGGCAGCGCAGGCTCGCTCGACCGGCGCAGTGCCGGCCGGTCGTCGAAGGCCGCCAGCAGCGAGCTCGCCACCCCCAGTAGGGGCAACGGGTCGTCCGCGGCCAGCGCGGCCGCGACGTCGTCCATCAGGTCGGGCTCCTGCTGCTGCCGTCGGGAGGCACCGCGACTCGATCCCCGGGGCGACGAAC
The DNA here is from genome assembly GCF_005930495.1 of Modestobacter excelsi. Lineage (GTDB taxonomy): Bacteria > Actinomycetota > Actinomycetes > Mycobacteriales > Geodermatophilaceae > Modestobacter > Modestobacter excelsi. The sequence continues at coordinate 78,768 of NZ_SJEX01000005.1, forward strand.
TCGTCTTCGAGCGCCCGGCCCGGGGGTGAGTGGTCTTCTGACGACGCGAGCGCTTCGGCATCGGGAGCAGATTAGAGCTGGCGAAGCCAGATCTCGATCTCCTGGTGCAGACCCTCGGTGGGTACGCCACGCAGGAGAACGTGGTCGTCACCGATCTGTCTCGCCGTACGGCTGAGAGCCGCGACGCTCCCGGCGATGCGTGGACGTGGACGTGCCAGGCCACGTTTCTCGGCGGCGTGATGGGCGCGAGCCGCGAGTGACCGATGGGGTGACATCGGCGCTCGTGAGTGCTGGACGCCCGGTCAGCGGTGCGATGCTGCGCGTGACGAGAGGGATCACGGGGAGTGGCATGTCGGAGCACGTCATGACGGGGGAGCGGCGGTGACCGCACGCCGGTTCCCGGATGCGCCGGGGTTCGCTTCGGCGGCCGAACGGCTGTTCGTCGAGGCGCTGCAGGACAACCTGCCGGACGACGTCGTCCTCATCTGCGGTCAGCGGTTCAGCGACCGCGTCGAGGACCGCGAGGCCGACGTCATCGTCGCCTGGCCCGGCGTGGGCATCGCCGTCGTCGAGGTCAAGGGCGGCAGCGTTCACCTGCGCGGCGGCGAGTGGCGTCAGGTCGGCGGTGGCACCGACAAGGTCATCCACCCGGTCGACCAGGCGCGCATCTGCAAGTACCTGCTCCGCAACTACCTGGAGAAGCACCCGCGCTGGTCGGCAGGCAACCCGCGACTCGGTCACCTGGTCGCCCTCCCGACGACCACCGTGCCCGACGACTTCAGAGCGACGGACCTGCCGCGGTGGATGCTCATCGACAAGTCGGACCTGCCCTACGCCGCGAGCCGGATCGAGACGGCGCTGCGCAAGCTCGTCGACGTCCCCGAGCCGCCGACCGCCGCAGACGTCGAGGCCCTGGTCGACTGCCTCACCGGTGCCGCCATCCCGCAGCACGACCTCCTCGCCGACCTCGCCGAGCGCGAGGCTGCCTGCGACCTCCTGACCCGCGAGCAGGCCGACGTGCTCGACCGGCTGGCGCTGCTCAACCGCGTCGAGATCCGGGGCGGGGCCGGCTCCGGCAAGACCTGGCTCGCCGTGGAGAAGGCCCGCCGGCTGGGGAACGAGGGCAAGCGGGTGGCGCTGATGTGCTACTCGCGGGGGTTGGCCGAGTTCCTGACCCGCCGGGTGGGCACGTTGCGGCACCGGGAGCGGCCGGCATACGTCGGCACCTTCCACAATCTCGGCATCGGCTGGGGTGTGCCGGCGGGCTCGGACGACGACAGCCGGTACTGGGAGGAGCTGCTGCCCGGCGAGATGGTCGCGCTCGCCGGTCAACTGCCGGTGGACCAACGGTTCGACGCCATCGTGATCGACGAGGCGCAGGACTTCGCCGAGAGCTGGTGGTCCGCCGTCCTCGCCGCGCTGAAGGACCCCGACGAGGGCTGCCTGTGCGTCTTCGCCGACGAGGGGCAGCGCGTCTTCGCCCGCCAGGGGCGGCCGACGGTCGACCTGATCCCCATCCCGCTGACCGAGAACCTGCGCAACACCAAGCAGATCGCCGGCACGTTCTCCAGCCTCGCGCCGGCGCAGATGAAGATGCGCGGCGGCGCAGGCGTGCCTGTCCGGTTCATCCAGTGCCCCTCCGAGGACGCCGTCGCTGCGGCCGACGACGCCGCGGAGGGCCTGCTGGACGAGGGCTGGCCGCCGGAGTCGCTGGCACTGCTGACCACGTTCAGCCGGCACCCCGTTCAGGTGGAGCGCCAGGCTGAGGGGCAGGAGGCCTACTGGGCGTCCTACTGGGAGGACGACGACCTGTTCTACGGGCACGTGCTCGGCTTCAAGGGCCTGGAGCGGCCGGCGATCGTGCTCGCGGTCAACGGCTTCCGGCACGAGGAACGGGCCCGGGAGATGTTGTACGTCGGCCTGTCCCGGGCCCGGGACCTGCTCGTCGTCTGCGGTGACCTCGAGCTGATCCGCCGCGTCGGCGGCGAGGCCGTCGCGCGGCGGCTGACCGCGGATTCCGGTCGGAGCTCGCGGTGAGCGATCACGCGCCCCGAGACCGGCACGTCGCGCCGTTGAGAGACGGGCGGCTGGCACACTCTGCCGGCCCCCGTGCCAGTTGAGAGGGGACCGGATGGCCTTCGGCAGTGGTTACCGGCGGACGGCCCTGCTGGTGGACTTCGACAACATCTACTCCTCGTTGCGAAGCGTCGATCCCGCGGCGGCCCGGATCTTCGCCACCGACCCCATGCGGTGGTCCAGCTGGCTCGAGGAGCGACTGGGGGCGGTCGGGCCGGACTCGGACGAGACGACGCCCCGGGTCGTGTTGCACCGCACCTGCTACCTGAACCCCTCCACCTGGGGCAGCTTCCGCGCCTACTTCACCCGCGCCGGCTTCCGTGTCGTGGACTGCCCGACGCTGACCCAGCAAGGGAAGAACAGTGCAGACATCCACATGGTGATCGACGCGCTGGACTTGCTGGCCCACCCCACCCGCTACGACGAGTTCATCGTGCTCAGCCTGGACGCGGACTTCACGCCGCTGTTCCAGCGACTCCGCTCCTTCGACCGCCGCGTGATCATGTTGGGCAGCGGGCCCTCAGCGGCCGCGCTGCGCAACACCTGCGACTACGTCATCCCCGACGACGTGTTCATTGCCGAGGCGCTCATGGGTGAGGAAGCCGTCGCTGTCGCCGACGCCCCTCCCGCGGCAACCCAGGATGTGGCGCCGACGCCCGGGGCATCGGACCCGCTGGCGACGCCGCGGAGGGCGGACCCGGACCGGATGCGTCGAGATCTGAGGAACGCTCTGGTCGCGATGGTGACGGAGGCTCCGGAACCACTGCGCATGGCCTTCGCGGCGGGCAAGCTGCGGGACCGCTTCGGGCCGGAGGTCACCGCCGGGCAGTGGGCCGGAACCGGCGGGTTCAAGGCCTTCGTGCAGTCGGTGGCCGACGAACGGCTGGCATGTCGGGTCCGGGGTGTCGTCGGCTTCGTCTACCAGCCCGGACGGCACGACATCGACGCCGCGATGGCCCGCGCCGAGGAGTCGAGCGCCCGCCCACGCGTGCCACAGGACACCGAGCGTTTCGCCGGGCTGTGGGCCGATGCAGCCGCACGTGTCTGCCGAGTGCTCGGTTTCCCAGCCCTCCTGCCCTCGGAGTGGGCAGGGATCTTCACCGGGATCGCCGATGAGCTGACCGCTCACGGTTTCCGCGACATGGCTACGTTGGAGCGGGTCGTCGCCGGCTCGGCCGGAGAACTGCGCGCATCCGTCCGGTTCGTGGGAGTCGGTCTCTCGCAAGCCGGCTATGACCTGGCTTCCCGTGACCGGCACACCGCGCGGGCGGTCGGCGGCTGCTTCCACAGCAACATGCTGCGGCTGGCCGAGAACGCCCAACTCCACCTGGACGAGCCCGACCACGTGGCTCTTCGGGACTGGGTACTCGGCGGCCTCATCGGATCGCCGTGAGTCAGCGTCGACGACCACATCGGCAGCTACGGCGGGCACCCGCCGCTGGGGGCCGGTCCTGAGGCCCCCGGCCGGAGCGTAACGCCGTCCCCATCGTGCTGATCGCCCGGCGACAGCGGCGCGCACCACGAATGAGCAACCCGCTGACCGGAGGGTTCGAGGGGCTCCGCAGCGGCCGCAGCGGCGACTACCGGGTGCTCATCGAGGTCGATGGAAGTTCCCGCACCGTCCTCGTCGTGCGGATCGCCCACCGCGCCGAGGCCTACCGGCCGCCCTCACCGTCGACCGGCTGCGTCGCGGTCATCGCAGCCTGATTGCAGACGCCGACCATGGCGCCCGGCCCCGTGGACCGGACGCCATGGTCGGCGGTACTGCTCAGTTCAGGTCGATCTCCAGGTCGACGATGTCGGTGCCCGGCCGGAACGTGCCGGTCACCTCGCCGCCGGCCCCGGCGTAGCGGCCGGTGCCACCGGTCACGGCCCACACGAATCGGGTCGGTCCGACGCTGGGGTTCTCGTCGGAGGCGCCCTGGGTGGTGATCGTGCCCTCGGGCAGCGTCAGCGTGGCGGTGCAGGCACCCACCAGCCGCGTCTCGGTGAACACGGCGAGCATGCAGCTGCCGGCGCTGGTGCCCACGGTCTCGCCGTCGCGCTGCACGTCGTCCAGGAACACCTGGCCGTCACCGGCGCTCGGCCCAGGGGCGCCCAGGTCCAGGTCCGTGTTCCGGTCGGGGACGGCAACGGTGGTCAGTCGCAACGGGTTGTCGTGGGCGGCGGCCGGCACGGCGACGAGTAGGGAGCCGGCACCGGCCAGCGCGGCGGTCGTCAAGGTGATGCCGCGGGTGCGGCGGGACAGGGTCATCGGAACTCCTCGGGTGATCGGGATCGGAATGGGAGGGAATGAGTTCAGCCGGTGAAGGCCAGGTAGACAGCGGCGGCGACGACCAGGACGGCGAGGCCGAGGGCGACCGCGCCGGTTGCCGGCAGGCGACCCAGCCGACGGCGGCTGTCGATCGCCAGCCCGGCCGCGCCGCCGGCGAGGACCGGCGGCAGGCCGGTCCAGAAGGCGACGAGCATGAGGACGCCGAGCACCGCGAGCACCAGCGCCCGCCGGGCGGTCCGCTCGGGTGCCAGGTCGCGGGCTCGGGAGGTGGCCAGGCCGACGAGGACGAGCGCGACGGCGATGAAGGCGACGAGCAGGACGAGGCCGCCCCAGCCGCCACCGCCGGACGGATCGACAGCCCACCCGTCGCCTCCGTCCCTCCAGGGTGTCTCGACGAAGCTCCCGACCAGCGCGCAACCGAGGGCGACACCCGCGCCGGCGATGGTCCAGCTGTCGGGTGCCGGCACCGATCGGAGCGGGCGGACGGCGGTGCTCTGGGAACTGGTCATGGCGGTCTCCCCCTGGGCCGGCACCGAACGGCCGGATGCGGACCACCGTGGCCGCCCGATCCGGCCTGCCGGATGGGCGATGCGTCCCAGTCGGACCGGGAACTCCTCCCGGTTCGACCGGGACGTCGAGGGGCCTGGCCGGGACACCGTCCGGCCACACTGAGGCGATGAGGTCCCGGTGGGGAACCACGTGCGTCGCCGTGACGGCGGTCGTCCTCTGTGCAGCCGCGACGGCACTGTCGGTGTGGGTCGCGGCGCGGGCGCCGGACCTCTACGTCCTCGACTTCGGCGGGGTCTACGCGATCGTCTGCGCCGCGACCGGCGCGCTGCTGGTGCACCTGCGGCCGCGGAACGCGATCGGCTGGCTCCTGGTGCTCATCGGGCTGCTGCAGGCGCTGAGCATCGCGGGCAACACCTACGGCAGCTACGGCGTGGACCGCGCGGACCCCGACTGGCCGCTGGCCCGGGTGGTCGCCCAGGCGACCTCGATGGTCTGGCTGCCCTCGCTGGTCCTACCGGCGACGGTGCTGGTCGCCGTCTACCCGTCCGGCTGGTTGCCGGCGCGCTGGTGGGGGTGGCCGGTGGGCGCCGTCGCGATGGGGCTGGCCGTGGTCACGGTCGTCGGCAGCCTCAGTCAGGAGGCCTACGACGACAATGCTTCCGGAGCCGCACCGGTGGCGCTGCCGCAGACCTGGTGGACGACCGGTCTGCTCGTCGCCGCCGGCGGGGTCGTGGTCGGCGGTGCGGTCACGATCTGGGTCGGGACAGTGGTCCGCGTCGTCCGTGCCCGGACGGCGGAGCGCCCACAACTGGCCTGGCTGGTCTGCGTCGTGCTGCCGCTGATGGTCGCCGTGTTCCTCTCCCCGACGCCGGGCTGGGTGACCGGGACGCTGGCGCTCATGGTGCCGGGGGCGGTGCTCATCGGGGTCGTCCGCTACCGGCTGCTCGGCATCGTGGTCAGCCGGGGCCTGGTCTACCTCGCGCTCACCGGCGCCGTCGTCGTCGGCTACCTCGCGGTCGCCGGGGCAGCCGCGGCGGCGTTCGGTCGCACCCTCCCGCCGGTCACCGGCGCGGTCGCGGCGGCGCTGCTCGCGGTGGCGCTCAGCCCGGCGCGGAACCGGCTGCAGTCCGCGGCCGACCGGTTCGTCTACGGGCAGCGCCGCGACCCGGTCGCCGCGGTGACCGAGCTGGGTGACCGGGTGGCCAGCGCGGACGAGGACGACCTGCTGCCCGCCGTCCTCGACACGGTCACCACGGCCCTGCGCGCTCCGGCGGCCCGGGTCCGACCGGCCGGAGAGGCAGCCGACCCGGCCGGGACCGTCGCCGTACCGCTACGCGTCGGCGGGAACGACGTCGGCACCCTCGAGGTGGCCGAGCGGCGCCCCGGCGAGCCGTTCACCGCGGCGGACCGGCAGCTGCTAGCCGCGCTGGCGCCGCAGGTGGCCGTCGTCGTCCGCGCGCTGGAGCTGACCCGGGCGCTGGAACGCGAGCGCGACCGGGTGCTGTCCGCGACGCACACCGAGCGCGACCGGATCCGTCGCGACCTGCACGACGGCCTCGGTCCGTCGCTGGCCGGGATCGGGTTGGGTGTGCAGGCCGTGCAGGCGCACCTTGGCCAGCAGGCGGACCCGCTCAGCGCCGGGCTGCTCGCCCGGCTCAAGGACGAGGTCGACGCCGCAGTGCGGGAGGTGCGCCGGATCCTCGACGGACTGCGCCCCACCCCGCTCGACGACATCGGGCTGTTGGCCGCGGTGCAGCGGCACGCCGCCGCTCTAGCCCCGACGATGCCGGTCCGGGTGACGGCGGACGCGCTCCCGCCGCTGCTGCCCGACGTCGAGACCGCCGCCTACCGCATCGCCCAGGAGGCGCTGACCAACGTGGCGCGGCACTCCCGCGCCCGGTCGGCCGAGGTGGGTCTGTGCGCCCGGGACGGACGGCTGGAGGTCGCCGTGATCGACGACGGCACCGGCTTCGAGGCGGCCGGCGCCGGGCGACCCGGGAGCGTGGGGCTGGACTCGATGCGCACCCGGGCGCGAGCGGTCGGTGGCGAGCTCACCGTGACGAGTGGACCCGGCGGCACCCGCGTGGTCGCCGGCCTGCCCTTGGAGGCATCCGGATGACCGTGCGCGTCGTTCTCGCCGACGACCACCCGATGTACCGGTTCGGCCTGCGGGCAGTCCTCGACGCCTCACCAGAGGTGGAGGTCGTCGGCGAGGCGTCCGACGGGGCCGAACTGCTGGCGGTGGTGGACCATTGCCTGCCGGACGTCGTCCTCACCGACCTGTCGATGCCCCGCCTCTCCGGCGCAGCCGCGATCGACGAGCTGTCCCGCCGGCACCCCCGGCTGGGCGTCCTCGTGCTCACCATGCACGAGGACGACGCCTCGCTGTTCGGCGCGCTCCGGGCAGGGGCCCGTGGCTACCTGCTCAAGGGGGCCGACCGGGAGGAGATCGTGCGGGCGGTGCTGGCGGTCGCCGGCGGCGACGCGGTCTACGGCGGGGCGGTCGCCCGGCGGGTCGTCGACGCGCTCACCGGCACGGGCTCCCGTGCCCCGGCGTTCCCCGAGCTGACTGAGCGGGAACGGCAGGTGCTCGAGTTGCTCGCGGCCGGGTTGTCGACCGGGCGGATCGCCCAGCGGCTGGCTCTGTCGGACAAGACGGTGCGTAACCACGTCTCCGCCGTGCTCACCAAGCTGCAGGTGCCCGACCGCTCGGCCGCCGTCGCCCGAGCTCGCGAGGCGGGCCTGGGCCGATGACCGCTTGATTCCGTGGGGGTATCGCCGCCCTCGCCCGCCATGCAGGGCCACCGAGTCAAAGGCCGTTGCCTGGGGTTGTCGCAGCGTGGTCGTCGCTTCAGCCCTTGGCATGGCGGTCGAGCGGGCTCCCGCGAGACCTTGATGGGCATACGAAAGCAGTTGCGGGCGCCCCTGCGGCGACGGTCGTCGTCACCGCGAAGGTTCCGGTTCGAGCTGGGCCTTCACCCAGTCGGCACGGCGAACATCGAACTCGTCCGGGCGAGGCCCGGTCCCATCAGCCACTCTGCTCCTGCTTCGACACAGGGGTTGCCTGACGCATCCACCTTCAGTGGCGTCGCCCCCGACCGAGTACAGACTCCGCTCAGCAGCGTCACAGGGGCGCTGATCGAGGGGAGCGATGTGGCTCAGTCAGACACCACCGAAAGGTCGGGAGGTGAGCCCAACAAGATCCTCATCGGCGTCGCCACGATCGTCGGCCTGCTGGTCGTCCTCGTTGCCATCGCGAGCGGCATCGGTGCGGCCATCGGCACGCTGGGTTTTGCGGCTTTCGTCATCGGCGCGATAGCTGTCGTACGCGGCGGCGCGACCTGGGCGCGGATCGTGGGTCGCCGTGCTGCCGCGGCCGTGGGTGTGGCCGGCTTCGTCGCCATGGGCATCGGCGGAGCGCTGACGCCGGAGACCGCCACGGACAACACGGCTGCCGAAGCGGCGGCGCCGACGTCGTCCGCAGCACCGACCACCTCGGCCCCCAGGACGACCTCCGCGGCTCCGAAGCCGTTGGTGGCGGCGCCGGCGACCACGATGAGCCAGGCGCCCGTTCTCCCGCCGGCCCCCGTCATGGCCATCACCTGCCCGAACGGCGGCACGGCGGCGTCCCTGGTCTACGGCCAGCAGATCTCGGCAGCGGCCCCGTACTCGTTGACGATCAACTACGGCGATGGCGACGAGTACACCGGCGACGACCAGCACCTGGCCGCCATCTTCTCGCACACCTACAAGGTCGCCGGCACGTTTGCGGTGAGCGCTGTTCTCACCGACTCTGCGGGTCAGGCCGCCTCGGCCAGCTGCACCTACACCTGGACCAAACCGGTCCAGGCAGCCACCGGTGGCTCAGCTGGCGGGTCCAGCAGCGGGACCGTCTCAGGTGGGAGCGGAACGTCGGGGACCGGTTCCTCCGGAGCGGGCGTCGGGGTCGTCGAGGCCCCGGCGGCTGGCGGCGCTTCGTACGCGAACTGCGACGCCGTCCGCGCGGCGGGCGCTGCCCCGATCTACCCCGGCGACCCCGGCTTCCAGCCCAAGTTCGACCGCAACGACGACGGTGTCGGTTGCGAGTGATCGCGGCCACCTGAGCAACGACGCCTCGACGTTCCCGCGGGAACGTCGAGGCGTCGCTGCTCGTCCCGCGGTGGCAGCGGATCGTCCTCGGCCTCGTGGGACGACGAACGCGCACCGGAATCGGTGGCGTTGAGGAAGAGGCTCGCCCACAGCGATGAGGGCCGGCGGCTCTCGGAGGGCGAGAGCTTCGGCCGCCTGCTCGAACAGGTGGGGGTCCCGGCGTGCACCACCGACCCGCCCGCTGCCGGGTGGACGCTTTGGCGCGACGCGACGCTCGCGGCTGCTGCGCCGTCGGAACGAGCGGCTGAGCGGATCACGGACCGCGGATCGGTATCGCGTAGCGCTCGGTGGCGCCCCGGTCGGGCGCGACCGGCTCAGGCGTTCGTGTCGACGACGGCCAATCCGTCCTCTAGCCATGCGGTGAGCAACTCGTGATCGCCGCTGGCCGCGATCAGGTCCTCGTCGGCGACGGACAGTGCGGCGGCGCAGTGGACGGCGTCGTACCCGCGCAGACCGTGGCGCAGCGCCGCCGCCGCGGAGGCATGCAATCGCGGCTCGTCCGCCGGCACGACGGTGACGTCAGTCCAGAGAACGGCCAGCAGTTGCGTCGCGGCTTCCAGCGCCGAGTGGGAGAGGCGACCCGATCGCTCGGTCCGCGCCAGGGCAGCGCACGCCTCGACGTGCCCGAGCGCCGAGCAGAGCACCAGGTCCGCGTCATCCCACAGGCGACGGCAGCGGGGCGAGGACGCTTCGGTGACCAGGAGGGACACGAGCGCCGACGTGTCCAGGTACAGGATCACCGACGGTCGGCGAGCACGGTCTCCGAGAGCGACACGTCAGCGACGACCGGATCCGGCGCGGGGCGCTTGCGGTGGGCCGGCAGCTGGACGACGCCCTCGGCGATCAGCTGCTCCAAGGCGGACGGGGTCCCGACGGGGACGATGCGCGCCACCGGCGTGCCGTGGTCTGTCACCGTGATGGTGGCGCCTTCGCGAACCTGTGCGATGTGCTTGCTCAGGGCGTCACGCAGCTCGCGGATGCCGATGCTCGTCACAGCGCCTCCATGTGGCTACAAGTATCCCGAAACTGTAGCCACAGTCCAACAGTCGGGAGGTGTCGTACGCCCGGACGTCCGAGCCCACGACCTGCTCGCTGTACTCGGCGACCTGGAGCTCGTCTGCCGCCGGCGGCGAGGCCGTGGCGGGGGGACTGGCCGAGCAGACCGTGCTGGAGGTGACCGAGAGCGTGCTGGAGGCCGACTCCACCACCGCCGTCGCCACCCTGCACGCACTGCGGGCCATGGGCGTCCAGGTGGCCCTCGACGACTTCGGCACCGGGTACTCGTCGCTGAGCCGGCTCGACACCCTCCCGGTCGACATCCTCAAGGTCGACTCCTCCTTCATCGCCCAGATCACCACCTCGGCCCGTCGGGCGCAGATGCTGCGCAGCATCGTGGGGATGGCCGGCGCCCTGGGGCTGAAGGTGATCGCCGAGGGCGTGGAGACGGCGGAGCAGGATGCACTGCTGCGGGATGTCGGCTGCTCCTTCGCCCAGGGCTGGTTGCACGGCCGACCGGTGCCGCTCGACGTGCTCATCGCCTCCCTCGGCCACCGACCGGACGGCGAGACCGCCCACCCGCGCACCACCGACCGCCTGGCCACCGGAAGTCTCGCTCCATCGATGTCCTGACTCCGTCGTGCCTGATGCGGCGCCGGACGTCGAGCACCTCGTCCGCCTCGTGGTCGGCGTCCAGCAGGAGGAAATCCGCGTCGCGCGGCGCGAGGTGGTGCCCGAGGACGAGGCCGGCCTGGCCGGCGCCGATCACGATCACGTCGAAGGTCATGCCGACGACGCCGGGAACGGACCGCCGACCTCAGGCCGGGAAAACCGCCGGGTCCGCTACAGCTCGAGCGCCAGGGCGGTGAGCTCGGCGCGTGAGGTGACGCCGAGCTTGCTGAACACGTTGCGCAGGTGGAAGTCGACCGTCCGCGGGGAGACGAACAGCCGCGCGGCGACGTCCCGGTTCGACAGCCCCTGCCGGACCAGCCCGGCCACCTGGCGTTCCTGCGCGGTCAGGTCGGCCGCGGTGCTCACGTCGCGGCGGCGGGCGGTCTCCCCGGAGGCGCGCAGCTCCTGCGCCGCTCGCTCGGCCCAGGAGCCGGCGCCGAGCTGCTCGAACAGCGCCAGCGCGGCGCGCAGGTGGGCGCGGGCGTCGACCCGCCGGCGGGCGCGCCGCAGGTGCTCCCCGTACGCCAGCTCGGTCCGAGCCCGGTCGGGCAGCCGCTGGGAGTGCGCGTGCGCGGCGAGCGCCCGCTCGAAGTGCACCTCGGCGTCGTCGGCGAGCAGGGCGCGGCCGTGCTCGACGACCGCGGTCGCCGCCGGCGTGCCGGTCCCCGCGGCGTAGTCCGCCAGCTCGTCCACCCAGGTGCGCGCCAGGTCCGGACGTCCCGCGCGGACGGCGGTCTCGATCCGGTCGACCGCCGCCGCCCGGCGCAGCCCCGCCTCGCTGATCTGCTCCAGGTGGTGCAGCGCGGTCGTCGGCTGCGCAGCGGCGCCCAGCGCGCGGGCCCAGTGCAGCAGGCCGACGACGAGGACGTCGCTGACCCCGAGCGGGTGCGCCGCCCGGATCGCGGTCACCTCGGCGAGGTGGGCATCGGGGTCCTCCCCGCGCAGCGCGGCCACCGCGGCGAGCAGGGCGTGCGGCAGCGCACTCAGCCCGGGGTGGCCGGTGGCGGCGGTCAGCGGCAGCGCCTCCTCCGCCGCCGCCGCGGCCTGCGACCAGGCCCCGACGACGAGCTGGACCTGCGCTCCGCGGGTCAGCGCGTGCTCCACCATGTTCAGCGCACCGGCGGCTCGGGCCGCGGTGAGCTGGTGCTCGTGCAGCCGCAGCGCCCGCTCGTCGTCGCCCAGGAACACCGCGGCGATGGCGAGGTTGGGCTGCAGCACGTGGTCGTCGAGCGGGTCGGTGTCGGTGAGGGCGAAGCCGGCGCGGAAGCACTCCGCCATCGCCGCCCAGTCGTGGCGGGCGGCGGCGAGGAACCCGAGCCGCAGGGCGGCGGCGGCGCGCACCCGTGCCGACGCGTCCGCTGCCGGCGGAGCGACCAGCGCCGCCGGGTCGACGTCGCGGGCGGAGTGGGCGCCGAAGGCGGCCAGCGAGGCGGCGAGCATCGCCAGCAGCTGCGCCATGGCCTCGTCCACCCCGGCGGCGACCTGCACGGCCTGCAGGACGACGTCGTAGCCCTCGTCGAGGGACCTGGTGTTCCACGCGATCTGGGCCTGCAGCGTCAGCAGCTGCGCCCGCACCAGCGGATCGGTCACCGCGGCCGCGGCGGCGGTGGCCAGCGCGACCGCCTGCGACGGGTGCGCGCCCAGCCAGGCCGAGGACGCGGCCCGGTGCAGCCGCCGGCCGCGGGCGTCCCCGCCGGTGGTCAGCTCAGCGGCGCGGGACCAGGCGGCAGCCGCTGCTTCGTGCCCACCGCGGGCGGCGGCCCGCTCGGCCACGGCGTCGAGCGCCGCGACGACGTCGTCGTCGGGCCGGTCGGCGGCCGCGGCCAGGTGCCAGGCACGCCGGTCGGGGTCGCCGGCGAGCACCTCGGCCAGCGCGTGGTGCGCGGCGCGACGCTGCGCGCTGGTCGCCGCCCGGTACACCGCCGAGCGCACCAGCGGGTGGTACAGCGACACCACGTCGCCGTCGACTCCGAGCAACCCGGACCGCTCGGCGTCGTCCAGGGCGTCGGCACCGGCGCCGAGCCGTTCGGCGGCGTCGCGGACGACGGTCAGCCGCGCGGTGTCGTCGGCCGCAGCGACGAGCAGGAACCGCTGCCCGAGCTCGTCCAGGCGGCGGTGCCGGTCTAGGAACCCGCGCTCCACCCCGCCGGTCAGCGGGAGAGGAGCAGGCAGCGGCGCCCGGCCGGCGAGCTGCTCGCCGGTGAGCACCCGGGCCAGCTCGACCAGCGCCAGCGGGTTGCCGCCGGTGCCGGTCACCAGCTGGTCGCGCACCCCGGGGTCGATCCCGCCGCCGTCGTGGCCGGCCAGCAGCGCGTCGGCGTCCGCTCCGGTCACCCCGCCCAGGGCGACGGCGGGCAGGTCGGGTGCGTCGAAGCTCCGTGCGTCGCCGTCGCGGGCGGCGAACAGCAGCGCCACCCGCTCGTCCTGCAGCCGCCGCGCCACGAACAGCAGCGCCGCCGACGAGGCGTCGTCGAGCCAGTGCGCGTCGTCGACGACGAGCAGCAGCGGCGCCTCGTCCGCGGCGTCGGCGAGCAGGCTCAACGTGCCCAGGAAGGCCAGGAACCGCTCGCCCTCGCCGGTGGCCTCGCCGAGCGCAGCGCCCAGCGCCGCTCGCTGCGGCCCCGGCAACCCGTCGAGCCGGGCGCGCAGCGGCCACAGCAACCGCTGCAGCGCGGCGAAGGCCAGCGGCGACTCCGACTCCACCCCCGACGTGCGCAGCACCCGCATGCCGGAGGCGGCCGCGACGGCGTCGGCGAGCAACGTCGACTTGCCGGCCCCGGCCACCCCGCGGACGACGAGCGCCCCGCCGGTGCCCGAACGTGCGGCGTCCAGCAGGGCGGTGATCGTCGCGCGCTCCCGGTCCCGCAGCACGGCGGGGACGCTACCGGCCGCGGCGGCCGTGGCGGCCGGACCGGAACCTGGCGAAATCCCCGGCGAGAGCGGGCGGGACGGCGGCGAGCGTGGCACTCGACCGCACCACCCCAGCCTCCGGAGGAGGAGCCATGTCGGCCCACACCGCCGCCGCCCACCCGCATCCGCACGTGCACGACCGGGCCCCGGACGAACCCCGCCGGCCCTGGACCACCTTCGGCCTGATGATCGCCGCCCAGGTGATGGTGGTCCTGGACGTCTCCGTCGTGAACGTCGCGCTGCCCTCCATCGGCCGCGGCCTGCACCTGTCGGCCGCGGACTACCAGTGGACGATCTCCGCCTACGTGCTGCTCTCCGGCGGGCTGCTGCTGCTCGGCGGGCGCATCGCCGACCTGCTCAACCGCCGCGGGGCCTTCCTCACCGGCGTCGGCCTGTTCACCGCCGCCTCGCTGGCCAGCGCGCTGGCCCAGGCCCCATGGGAGCTGATCGCGTCCCGGGCCGCGCAGGGCGCCGGCGCCGCGCTGCTCACCCCCGCGGCGCTGTCGATCATCATGACGGCCTACGCCGGGCGGCAGCGGCAGACCGCGCTCGCCGCCTGGGGGACCGTCGGCAGCCTGGGCATCGCCGCCGGCGTGCTCTTCGGTGGCGTGCTGACCAGCGCCCTCGGCTGGCGCGCGGTCTTCTTCATCAACGTGCCCATCGGCATCGCCGTCGTCCTCGGCACCCTCCGCACCGTCGACCGCGGTGCCGCGCAGCCCGGCGCGCTGCGCCGGCTCGACGTCCCGGGTGCGCTGACCCTGGTGACCGGGCTGCTGGCGCTCGTGCTGGGCATCGAGGCCATCCGCTCCGCCGGCTGGACCGCACCCCGCACCTGGGTCCCGCTGGCCGCCGCTGCCGTGCTGCTGACGGCGTTCGCCCGGCTGGAGCGCCGCGCCGCCGACCCGCTGGTCCCGCCGGCGACCTGGCGGATCCGGTCGCTGGTCTCGGCCTCGGCGGTGATGGCAGGCATCACCGGCGTCGTCGTCGGCGCAGTGTTCCTGACCTCGCTGTACCTGCAGACCGTCACCGGCGCCTCGCCGGTGGTCGCGGGCCTGGAGTTCCTGCCGCTGGCCGGCGCCCTCACGCTCGGCGCCACCGCAGCGTCGCAGGCGATCGGTCACCTCGGCGCCCGTCCGCTCATCCTCGGCGGCCTCGTCGTCCTGGCCGGTGGGGTGCTGCTGCTGGCCGCCTCCGCCGGCGGCACCTCCTACGCCGCCGACGTGCTGCCCGGCTTCCTGCTCGTCGGCGCCGGCGTGGGGCCGGTGTTCGTGGCCATCGCGATGGCCGCCATGGGCGACGTCCCCGCCGAGAGCTCGGGGCTCGCGTCCGGCCTGATGATGACCCGCCACGAGATCGGCGCGGCCCTGGGCGTCGCCGGGCTCACCGCCGTCGCCGGGACCCTGACCACCTCGGCCGGGTTGATCGACGGCTACGGCCGCGCCTTCACCGTCACCACGGGCGTGGTCGCCGCGCTGTTCCTGCTGACCCTCGTCGCGGTGCCCGGCGGGAAGCCCGCTCCCGGGACGGCGGCCGGCCACGGGCACGGCGCGCACGGCCACGGCCACGGCCACTGAGCAATCCCCGGCGGTTCTCCCGGTGAGAGGCACTCAGCCCCGCGCCGACGCTCGTCCCCGACACCACCACGACCCACGAGGAGTTCCGATGCTCGCCAGCACGCCCCGCACCTTCATCGGCTCGACCACCTTCACCGTCACCGGCATGACCTGCGAGCACTGCCGGCGCGCGGTCACCGAGGGGATCGCCGCCGTGGCCGGCGTCGAGGCGGTCGCCGTCGACCTGGCCACCGGCGCGGTCACCGTCACCGCCGCCCACCCCATCGACCGCGCCGACATCGCCGCCGCCGTCGACGAGGCCGGCTACGCCCTCGTCCCCTGATCGGACCCTCTCCTCGGCCCGGCCGCCGGCGGGCCCCCACTGCCCCGGCGATCCTCCCCGCAGACAGGAGCACGACCGTGCACACACCCGGCAACCTCGCAGGCCGCACGGGCCGGTGGAGCGCCCGCCACCGCAAGACAGCCGTGCTCGGCTGGCTGACGTTCGTCGTCCTGGCGATCGCGCTCGGCAGCCTGCTGCCACGCGGCGAGCTGACCACCGCCGAGCAGGACGTCGGACCGGTCCGGCAGGCGCAGGAGATCCTCGACGCCCACGGCTGGCAGCGGCCGGCGGAGGAGATGGTCCTGGTCCAGCGCGATGGCAGCACCTCCGCCGACGCCGTGACGGCCGCGCTCACCGACCTGGCCGGCACGCTGCGCCGCACGCCGGACGTCGGTCAGGTGACCAGCCCGCTGGACGGCGCACCGCTGACCTCGGCCGACGGCCGCTCGGCGCTGGTCACCTTCGACCTCGCCGGGGACCCCGCCGACGCCGAGGCGGCGATCGGCCCCATCACCGATGCCGTCGCCGCCGTGGCCGCACGCCACCCGGACGTCCGGGTCGACGAGTTCGGCGACACCAGCGCGAACGTCGCCCTCGACCGCGCGCTGTCCGAGGACTTCCAGCGGGCCGAGTACCTGGCGATCCCGATCACCCTCGCCGTCCTGCTGCTGACCTTCGGCGCGCTCGTCGCCGCGCTGCTGCCGCTGGGGTTCGCGCTGACCGCGTTCGTCGGCGCGCTCGGGCTGCTCACCTACGTCAGCCAGAACTGGCACGTCGACGGCACCGCGCAGACGGTCATGCTGCTCATCGGCCTGGCCGTCGGGGTGGACTACTCGCTGTTCTACCTCAAGCGGGAGCGCGAGGAGCGGGCCCGTGGCGCCGGCGCCGCCGATGCCCTCGACATCGCAGCGGCCACCTCCGGCCGCTCGGTGCTGATCTCCGGGCTGACCGTCATGGTGGCCATGGCCGGGGTGTTCCTCACCGGCATGCCGGTCTTCACCGGCATCGGCGTGGCCACCATCCTGGTCGTCGCCTGCTCGGTGCTCGGCTCGCTGACCGTGCTGCCGGCGCTGATGAGCTGGCTCGGCGACCGTGTCGAGAAGGGCCGCATCCCGCTGCTGCACCGCCGCACCACGGCCGGCCCCGGCCGGTTCTGGGCGGCGGTCCTCGGCGCGGTGCTGCGCAGGCCGCTGGTCGCGGCGCTCGCCGCGGGCGGGGCGCTGGTGGCGCTGGCCGTCCCCGCCGCCGGGCTCCAGCTGCGCGACGAGGGCATCACCGACCTGCCCCAGGACCTGCCGGTCATCCAGACGTACCACCGCATCGCCGAGGCGTTCCCCGGCGGCTCGTCCCCGGCCCGCGTGGTGATCGAGGCCGACGACGTAGGCACCCCGGGGATCCAGGCGGCGATCGGCGAGCTGCGCACCCGCGCGCTCGGGTCCGGCCGGATGAACGAGCCGGTCGAGGTGCAGACCAGCCCGGACGGCGAGGTGGCGATCGTCTCGGTGCCCTTGGCCGGCGACGGGGAGGACCGCGCGTCGGTCGACGCGCTGCACGCCCTCGAAGGCATCGTCGACGACACCGTCGGCTCGGCTGACGGCGCCACCGCCGTGGTCACCGGCAGCACCGCCGGCTCGGTCGCCTTCCGCGACCAGCTCGCCGGGCGGACCCCGTGGGTGTTCGGGTTCGTGCTGGTGCTCGCCTTCGCGCTGCTGCTGGTGTCGTTCCGCTCGATCGTGGTGGCGGCGACGGCGATCGTGCTCAACCTGCTGTCGGTGGCGGCCGCCTACGGCACGCTGGTGCTGGTCTTCCAGCACGGGGTCGGCGCCTCACTGATCGGGGTGCAGTCGACCGGCGCGATCGTGAACTGGGTGCCGTTGTTCCTGTTCGTCATCCTGTTCGGGCTGTCGATGGACTACCACGTCTTCATCCTCAGCCGGATCCGCGAGGGCCATGACCGCGGCCTGCCCACCCGCCGGGCCGTCACCGAGGGCATCACCGCCTCGGCCGGGGTCGTCTCCAGCGCCGCGATCATCATGGTGTTCGTCTTCGCCACCTTCGTGACGTTGTCGACGACCAACATGAAGCAGGTCGGGCTGGGGCTCGCGGTGGCGGTGCTGCTCGACGCCACCGTCGTCCGCGCGCTGCTGCTGCCCGCGGTGATGCAGCTGCTGGGTGACCGCAACTGGTACCTGCCGCGCTGGCTGACCTGGCTGCCGGCCGTCCGCCACGAGCCCCCGGCGGCCACCGACCAGATCCCGGCACCGCGACCGGCTGCGGACGAGGAGCTCACGTCCGTCGGCTGACACCTCCTCCCTGCCCACCCGGCGGTGGCCGCTGCGCTCCCAGCGGCCACCGCCGCTGCACGTCCCGGCCCCGGAGACGGGCCCGCGCACATCCCGGCGGTTTCCCCGGTGAGACGCCCCGCGGCTGACGCCGACGCTTCCTCCCGACCGCAGCACCCCACCCCGTCGAGGAGTTCCCATGCCGACCGGCACCGTTCCCGCCCCCCGCACCGAGTCGTCTGCGCGGGCCCCGCACCGCCCGAGCGCCGTTCAGTTCACCCGGCACTTCGCCGAGATGCTGGTGGCGATGGCCGTCGGCATGGTGGCCCTGCACCCCGTGTGGAACCTCGCCCTCGACGCCGCCGGCGCGGGCTGGCTGATGGAGAACCCCTACTCCGGCGCGCTGATCATGGCGACGGACATGACGGTGGCCATGTCGGCGTGGATGAAGGTCCGCGGCCACCGCCGGCGGCCCATCGCGGAGATGGCCGCGGCGATGTACCTGCCCTTCCTGGCGCTGTTCGTGCCGCTGGCCCTCGGGCTCATCGGCGAGGGCGCGCTGATGCTCTGGGGCCACGTCCTGATGCTCCCGGCGATGGCCGCGGCGATGCTGCTGCGCCCGTCCGAGTACGCCTCCTGCTGAGCCGTCCGGCGGCGGGAGCCAGCTCCCGCCGCCGTGCCGACCTCGCCGTTCCTGATGATCATTTCCAGCACCCCGTCCGACCAGGGAGAGCACGATGACCACCACCGCCCAGACCGCGCCGCCGGCCACCTGCACGCTGGACATCGGCGGCATGACCTGCGCCTCTTGCGTCGGCCGGGTGGAGAAGGCGCTGCGCCGGGTCGACGGCGTGACCGACGCTGAGGTCAACCTCGCCACCGAGGTCGCCACCGTCCGGTTCGACCCCGCCCAGGTCGGACCAGCCGAGCTGACCGCCGCGGTGACCCGGGCCGGCTACACCGCCACCCCACGCTCCGAGGAGCAGCCCGCCGTCCCGCAGACCGGCGACGACGGTCACGACGACGGCGGGGAGCTCGCGGCACTGAGGCGGCGGTGGCAGATCACCCTCGCCACCGGGCTCGGGCTCATGGTGCTGATGTACGTGCCGCTGTACCTCGACGCGATGGACTGGCTGATGCCGGCGATCCTCGTCGTCGCCACCGTCGTCCAGTTCTGGGCCGGCCGCGACGTCTACCGCGCCGCCTGGGCCGCCGCCCGGCACCGGTCGACGAACATGAACACCCTCGTCGCGCTCGGCACGGGCGTCGCCTACGGGTACAGCGCCTTCGTCACCCTGTGGCCGGCCGCCGCCGAGCGGTGGGGCCTTCCGCTGCACGTCTACTTCGAGACGTCGCTGGTCGTCCTGGCGCTGGTGCTGGCCGGCCGGTGGCTGGAGGCCAAGGCGAAGAAGCAGACCGCCGCGGCGATCACCGCCCTGGTCGGCCTCGCGCCGAAGACCGCCCGGGTGCTCCGCGATGGCACTGAGGTCGACGTCCCGGTGGACCAGGTGCTGCTCGGCGACCTCGTGCGGGTGCGGCCCGGCGAGAAGGTGCCGGTCGACGGGGTGGTCACCGACGGCGCGACGGCGCTCGACGAGAGCATGCTGACCGGCGAGAGCCTGCCGGTGGACAAGACCGTCGGCGATCCCGTCATCGGCGCGACCCTCAACCGCACCGGCACCGTCGTCCTGCGCGCCACCGCGGTCGGTGCGGACACCGCGCTGGCCCAGATCGTCCGGCTGGTCGAGGACGCGCAGGGCGCGAAGGTCCCGATGCAGCGGCTGGCCGACCGGGTGTCGGCCGTGTTCGTGCCCGTCGTCCTGGGGCTGGCCGCGGTCACGTTCACGGCCTGGGCGCTGCTCGGCCCGGAGACCGGCCGGCTGACGATGGCGATCGGCACCACCATCGCGGTGCTGATCATCGCCTGCCCGTGCGCGCTCGGGCTGGCCACGCCGACCGCCGTCATGGTGGGCACCGGCCGGGCCGCCGAGCTGGGGATCCTCATCGGCAACGGCGACGCGCTGGAGACCGCGCGCCGGGTGACCGCCGTCGTCCTGGACAAGACCGGCACCCTCACCCGCGGCACGCCCGCCCTCACCGGCATCACCACCCTCGGCGGCTGGGCCGAGGACGACGTGCTGGCCCTGGTCGCCGCCGCGGAGACCGGCAGCGAGCACCCGGTCGGCGAGGCGATCGTCGCCGCCGCCACCGCCCGCTCGCTCGACCTGCCGGCGCTGCGCTCCTTCGAGGCCGTGCCCGGCTCCGGCATCGACGCCGTCGTCGGCGACCAGCGGGTGCTCGTGGGCAACCTCGCGCTGATGACCGCCCGCGGCGTGGACGTCGCCCCGCTCACCGGCGCCGCCGGGCGCGAGGCCGCAGCCGGCCGCACGCCGATGTTCGTCGCGGTCGGCGGGGTGGCGGTGGCGGTGCTGACCGTCGCCGACACGGTCAAGCCCGGATCGGCCGAGGCCGTCGCGCAGCTGCAGGCGCTGGGCGTGCAGGTGTGGATGCTCACCGGCGACAACGCGGCCACCGCGGCCGCGATCGCCGACCAGGTCGGCATCGACTCCGTGCTGGCCGAGGTGCTGCCCGCGGACAAGGCGGCGCAGGTGCGCCGGCTGCAGGATCGGGGCCACGTCGTGGCGATGGCCGGCGACGGCATCAACGACGCCGCCGCCCTGTCGGCCGCCGACGTCGGCATCGCCATCGGCACCGGTGCCGACGTGGCGATCGCCGCCTCCGACATCACGCTGGTCGGCGGCGACCTGCGCGGCATCGTCTCGGCGATCGCCCTGTCCCGGCGGACCGTGACGACGATGAAGTCCGGGCTCGCCTGGGCCGGGATCTACAACGTGCTGCTCATCCCGGTCGCCGCCGGCGCGCTGTACTGGTGGCACGGCCTGCTGCTGGACCCGGTGCTGGCCTCGGCGGCGATGGCGATGAGCTCGGTCAGCGTGGTGACGAACGCGCTGCGGCTGCGCCGCTTCCGGCGCCCGGCCACCGTCGCGGAGGTGCTGCGCCCGCCGCTGCGCGACCGCCTCGGCCAGTACGCCTACCTGACCGGGATCGCCGTCGTCGCCCTGGCGCTGGGCGCGGGCCTGACCGCGGTGTCGCGGATGGACGCCGCCGAGCGCGGCATGAACGGCCAGCTGGCCTGGGTGCAGGGCACCGGCATGCCGATGCGCCCGGCCATGAGCGTGATGATGACCGCCGAGGTGCCGCCCGTCGACGCCGCCGACGCCGGGGTCGAGGTGGGGCTGCAGCTGCCGGCCGACGCGCGGCCCGGCCGGCCGGCCCGGCTGGTGGTCAGCGTCGTGCACGGTGCGACGGGGGAGCCCGTCGCGGACCTCACCCGCAGCCACGAGGCCTGGATGCACCTGATCGCCACGCGGGAGGACCTCGGCACGTTCGCGCATGTCCACCCGCAGCCGACCGGCCGGCCCGGCCAGCTGGCCGTCGACGTCACGTTCCCGACCGCGGGCCGCTACGTCGTCAACACCGAGTTCCGCCGGCAGGGGCAGCTGGCCGACGTGCACTCCCGGCAGGTGCTCACCGTCGCGGGCGCCGCTCCGCAGCCGGCTCTGCTCGCCGAGGCGCCGCGCACCGCGGTCGTCGGCGGCGTGCGCGTCCGGCTGGACGGTGACGCGGAGGTCGGCGGCAGCGAGCTGCACTACACGTTCACCGACGCCGTGACCGGCCGCCCGGTCGACGACCTGCGGCCCTACCTCGCCGCCGCCGGTCACGTGGTGGTCATGCGCGCGGACGGGGAGACCTTCGCCCACGAGCACGCCGAGGTGGCGGACGACGCGGGCCGGCCGGTGTTCGCGCTGCCCGGCACCACGTTCGGCCCGGAGCTCGACGTGCACGTCGAGTTCCCCACCGTCGGCGTCTACCAGGTGTGGGGTCAGTTCCGGCTCGCCGACGGCGACGTCATCACCGTCCCGTTCACCGTCCAGGCCCGGTGAACCCTGGACCCGAGACGTACGGATGGCGTCCCGACGTTCCCGCGGGACGTCGGACCGCCGGTCCTGTCGCCCGATGGGGTGACCGAGGCTACTGACAGTGAGCCCCCAGGACGCCGGCGTTCCATGATCGAGGAGGAGCTGCCCGATCCGGGGCGTCCGGGCGATCAGGAGGCGACCAGGCAGTGGTGACGTCCGCTGCGCCCTCGCGTGATCGAGCCGTCGACACGCCACGCCGTGCGCTCACGGTGCTCCGTCGTCTCGGCCGGGCGCTGGCCGCCGTCGTCGTCACCCTCGCCGTCCTGCTGGGGATCGCCTGGGTCGTCACCCCGTCCGTCGACGACGCGCAGCAACTCGTCTCCGCCGAGCTCGCCGCCAACGGCGGCACCCCGCTGCAGGACGACGTCCCCGACAACCTCGCCCAGGCCCTCATCGCCACCGAGGACAGCAGGTTCGAGCACCACATCGGCGTCGACGCGATCGGCGCCGTCCGGGCCGGCTGGGGTGCGCTCACCGGCCACGACGAGGGCGGCTCGACCCTGGACCAACAGCTCGCCAAGAACCTCTACGCCGGCGGGCAGCAGGGCTTCACCGACCGCGTGCAGTCCGTCGTCCTCGCGCTCAAGCTCGACGCCACCTGGAGCAAGGACCAGTTGCTCTGCATGTACCTCGACGACGGCTACTACGGCCACGGCTTCTACGGCCTGACGGCCGCCACCGAGGGCTACTTCGGTGTGGAGCCCGCCGACCTCAGCTGGCCGCAGGCGACCCTGCTCGCCGGCCTCTTCCAGGCGCCGTCCGCCTACGACCCTCATCTGCACCCCGACCTCGCGGCCAACCGCCAGGCGCACGTGCTCGCCCGGCTCGTCGCCGTCGGCACCCTCTCGCGCACCGAGGCCGGCCAGATCGCCGCCGAGAGCTGGGACCTGCTCCCCGCCGCCTGACCCCTCCGGGCGACAAGGGGTCGTCCGACCCCCTGCGCTCCGCTACCAAGAGGAGCGGAACGCCAACGGGCAGTTGGGAGGGGAGACGTGCGAGAGCAGGACGACCGGGGACGCACGCCGTCCTCACCCACCGGACGGATCCCGCAGTGGGTCCACGACGAGATGGCGCAGGCCCTCGCGCCGCCGGACCCGTGGCGCAGCTGGAGCCCGCGCGAGCCGCGACGGCGCAAGCGGCGCAACTGGTCCACCATCGGCGGCGCCGCCCTCGTCGTCTGCATCGTCGGGCTAGGTCTCGTCGGCGCCCACTTCGGGGTGCTCCCGGGAGGCGCCTCGGTGGCCGGGGCGTCCCCCGCGCCGGCCATGCCCTCGCCCGGCGGCAACTCGTCCGACGACCCGCTCGGCACGCCGATGACACCGCCGGCGGGCGGTGGGTCCTACGCCTTCGTCCAGCACCAGGACGACGGCGTCACGCCCGTCGCCTACGACCCGTGCCGGCCGGTGCACTACGTCGTCCGCCCGGACAACGCCCCGCCCGGTGGGGAAACGGTGATCCAGAGCGCCGTCGCCCGGATGTCGCAGGTGACCGGTCTGCAGTTCGTCGACGACGGCGCCACCGACGAGGACCCGACCGGGCAGCGGGAGGCTTTCCAGCCGGACCGGTACGGCGACCGCTGGGCACCCGTGCTCATCAGCTGGGAGACGGTCACCGAGCAGCCCGACTTCGCTGCCGACGTCGCCGGCCTCGGCGGCAGCCAGGCGGTGTCCGCGGGCGACGGGCCACACGTCTATGTGACGGGAACCGTGGAACTCGACGCGGCCGATCTCACCGACTTCATGACGTGGCCCAACGGCGCCGCGATCGCCCGGGCGATCGTCCTGCACGAACTCGGGCACGTCGTCGGGCTGGACCACGTGGTCGACCCGCAGCAGCTCATGTACGCGTCGACGTCCGACGTCCTCGACTTCGCCGGCGGCGACCTCACCGGTCTGGCGCAGCTCGGCGCCGGCAGCTGCGAACCGCAGCTGTGACAGGGCGCCCCCAGGGGCGGACGGGTTGGTCCTGGGTCCGGATCGCCAACGCCACGCTGATCGCAGTGCTGGTGTCGGCCTGCGTGATCAGCCTCTTCCTGCACCGGGTCATCGACGGCGAGGCGATGCCGGCCGACAGCTGGTCCCTCGGCGGGAGCGGCAGCGCGGCCGAGACGTGGTGGGACGCACCGTCGCCGAGCGGTGAGGAGGCCGCCCAGCCGCTGGGTGTCCCGATGAGCGTCCCTTCCGACGACGGCTTCGCGTTCCTGCAGGTCCAGGACGACGGCGTCACGCCGGTCGCCTACGACCCGTGCCGCCCGATCCACTACGTCGTCCGCCCGGAGAACGAGCCGACCGGTGGCCGCAGCCTCATCGCCGACGCGGTCGACGAGGTCAGCGCGATCACCGGCCTGCAGTTCGTCGACGACGGCGAGACCTCCGAGGACCCGAGCTCCGCCCGGCCGCTGTTCCAGCCCGACCGGTACGGCGACCGCTGGGCTCCGGTGCTGATCAGCTGGGCGACCGCTGCCGAGGTCCCCGACTTCGCGGGCGCCCCGGTGGGGCTGGGAGTCAGCCGGGCGGCGTCCGCGGAGGGCGAGGGGCTGGCCGTGTACCTCAGCGGGTCCATCGAGCTCGACGCCGACCACTTCACCGAGCTGCTCTCCGTGCCCGGTGGCCGGGCGCAGGCCCGGGCGACCGTGCTGCACGAGCTCGGTCACGTCGTCGGGCTCGATCACGTCGACGACCGGACGCAGCTCATGGACGCGCAGGGGTCGGCCGACGTGCTGGACTTCGCTGCGGGTGATCTCGCCGGGCTGGCCCAGCTGGGTGCAGGGGAGTGTGCACCGGGCCTCTGACGACGGGCGGCACAGGGACCTGTGACACCGTGAGGGACAGCCGGCGAGCCGCACGACGCCCCGGCCATCCCAGACCCTGCACCTGGAAGAGGCATGCCCTGATGAGCACCGACGGCACCACCCCGACCGACCCGAACACCGTCGCCCCACAGACGTTCAGCCCCCAGCCGACCGGCGCCACGACCGTCGAGCCGGGCACCCCCGCCCCGTCGGTCAGCGAGGGGACGCTGGGCAACGTCCAGGAGACCGACACGGAGCCCGGCTGGATCGCCCGGCACACCGCCACGCTGATCGCGCTGATGGTCGCCGTCATCGTCGCCGCGGTGGCGATCGCCGGCGTGATGCTCTGGAAGGACCGCATCGACGACCGGAACTCCGACACCGAGGCCGCCGTCGCGCAGAACGTCGCCACCCAGGGCGCCACGGTGGAGACCGTCCAGTGCGACGGCGACCGCTGCGCCGCGGTCATCAACGGGCAGGCCTACACGGTGCTGGTGCAGAAGGACGCGCACGGCAAGCGGCACTTCGGCGTCTCGGCCTACGCGGGCAACTGAGGGTCGGGGGCATCGCAGGCTGGGTGCATCAGGAACAGGTCTTGCCATATTGCGAGGGCGGTCTTGTGTCCTCACTTGCGATACCGATCCGGAACCTATGCATAGGCTGAATGCAACCAACTGGCCCACGGACGGGCGCTGAGCGTCTCACCATGCGGCCGCACCAATCGCATCCCAGGAGTACCTCAGTGTCGCAAGCAACGCCGCCTCTCTACGACAGCCCGAAGGACGCCAAGGCGCAGGCCAAGGCCGCGAAGGCGTACCAGAAGGCCAGCCGGCCGTGGTTCAAGAAAAAGCGTTTCATCCTTCTTCTCATCCTTGTCGTGATCGTCGGCATCATCATTGCCAACATGAGCGGTTCGTCGTCCTCGTCGACCTCGTCGTCTTCTTCCGGTAGTGGCTCGACATCCGACGGTGGCTCCTCCGCGGACGGTGGCTCGTCGTCCGACTCCGGCGAGGCGCAGGCTGCGGGGCTGAACCAGGCCGTCAAGGACGGGAAGTTCGAGTTCACCGTCACCGGGCAGGACTGCTCCCAGACGACGATCGGCGCCAGCCAGTACGCCCAGTCCACCGCGCAGGGCGTCTACTGCATCGTGTCGCTCCACGTCACCAACATCGGTGACGAGGCGCAGTACTTCGACGCGTCCAGCCAGAAGGCGTTCGACGCGCAGCAGAAGCAGTACTCCGCCGACTCGGGCGCGGCCATCTACCTGGGTGACGCGAACTCCTTCCTCGAGCAGCTGAACCCGGGCAGCGCGGTCGACGGCCAGTTGGTCTACGACGTGCCCGCCGGCACTCAGCTCACCCAGATGGAGCTGCACGACTCGATGTTCTCCGGCGGCGTGAAGGTGAACCTGGGCTGATGTGCCCATCGCCGAAGCTGCGGTGGCCGCGGTAGCCGCTGATCCGGCCGGTCCACGCCGCCCCGCTCTCCTCCCGGAGGGCGGGGCGGCGCTGTTTCCACAGGTGGTGACCGCGACCAGATGCCGCCCAAGCAGGCGTGCGAGCATCGCGGAGTGGCCGACCTCCATCGCCTGCTGATCGCCAACCGCGGGGAGATCGCCGTCCGCATCGCCCGGGCGGCGGCGGCGGAGGGCATGCAGTCAGTCGCCGTCGCGGCCGGCGACGAGCCGGGGGCGCCGCACCTGGTCGCGGCCGACGCCACGTACGCCCTCCCCGGCACCCGCCCGGCCGGCTACCTCGACGTGGCCGCGATCGTGCAGGCCGCGACCGCCACCGGCTGCGACCTGCTGCACCCCGGCTACGGGTTCCTCTCCGAGAACCCCGACCTCGCCGCTGCCTGCGCCACGGCCGGCGTCACCTTCGTCGGCCCGCTGCCCGGCACCCTCGACCTCTTCGGCGACAAGGTCCTCGCCCGGGCCCTCGCGGAGACCGCGGACGTCCCGGTGCTCCGCGGCACCAGGGCCGGCGTTGACGCGGCCGCCGTCGCCGACCTCCTGGACGACACCGGCGCCGTGATGCTCAAGGCCCGCGCGGGCGGGGGAGGACGCGGTACCCGGGTGCTGCGCCGTGGTGACGACGTCAAGGCCGGGCTGCAACGTGCCTCCTCGGAGGCGCTGGCCGCCTTCGGCGACAGCGCGCTCTTCGCCGAGGTCCTGCTGGACGGCGCCCGGCACATCGAGGTGCAGGTCCTCGGGGACGCCGACGGCTCGGTGACCGCACTCGGCGACCGGGACTGCTCACTGCAGCGGAACCGGCAGAAGCTGGTCGAGATCGCGCCCGCCGACGGGCTGTCCGCCGACCTCCGCGGCCAGCTGCACCGTGCCGCGACCACTCTGGCCCGCGAGGCCGGCCTGGTCGGTCTTGCCACCGTCGAGTTCCTGGTCGCCGGCGACACCTACGTGTTCCTCGAGTGCAACCCCCGCCTGCAGGTCGAGCACACCGTCACCGAGGAGACCCTCGGGCTCGACCTCGTCCGGCTCCAGCTCCGGGTGGCCACTGGCGCCACCCTCGCCGACCTGGGCCTCCTCGACGGCCCGCCCCGCCCGCTCGGCTGGGCCGTCCAGGCCCGGGTAAACGCCGAGAGCGGCGGCACGATCACCGCGCTGGGCCTTCCTGGCGGCCCCGGTGTGCGGGTCGACACCGCGGCCCGCGTCGGCACCGAGCAGGGCCTGCGCTACGACCCGCTGCTGGCGAAGGTCGTCGTGCACGACCGGTCCGGCGACCTCGCCGACGCGCTCCGGCACGCCGGCCGGGCGCTGGCCGAGGTCGACGTCTGCGGCGTCGCCACCAACACGGCCTTCCTCCGCGCGCTGCTCGCCGACCCCGACGTCCTCGCCGGCCGGACCACCACCACTTTCGTCGACGAGCACGTCGCCGAGCTGGTCGCCGCCGCGGAGCAACACGAACCAGACGCCGCTGACGCCGTTCACCTTCCGCGCGGAAAGCCAGGAGAAGCGGTGGAGCAGGGGGAGGACGGGCTGCTCGCCCCGGTGCCCGGCACCGTCGTCGCGATCGAGGCCCCGGCCGGGACGACGGTGGAGCCCGGCGGCACGGTCGTCGTCCTCGAGGCGATGAAGATGGAGCACGTCGTCGCCCTGCCCGCCGGCGGCACCGTCCGCCGGCTCGCCGTCCGACCCGGGGACACCGTCCGGCAGGGGCAGCTGCTCGCCACCGTCGAGCACGGCGAGGCGGAGGAGCAGGACGCGGCCGAGGTCCAGGACCTCGACGCCGAGCGACCCGACCTCGCCGAGGTCCGGCGGCGGCACGAGCAGGGGCTCGACGAGCACCGGACCGAGGCGGTCCGGCGCCGGCACGCCGCGGGCCGCCGGACGGCACGGGAGAACCTGGCCGATCTCGTCGACGAGGGCAGCTTCCTCGAGTACGGCCCGCTCGTCTTCGCCGCCCAGGAGCGCCGCCGGAGCACGGAGGAGCTCCAGGAGCGGACACCGGCCGACGGCGTCATCGGTGGGCTCGCCGACATCAACGGCGACCGGGTCGGCAGCGAGCGCAGCGCGGCGGTCGTCGTGTCTTACGACTACACGGTGCTCGCCGGCACCCAGGGCATGCGCGGCCACCTGAAGAAGGACCGGCTGTTCGAGCTCGCCGAGAAGCGCCGGCTGCCCGTCGTCCTGTTCGCCGAGGGCGGGGGTGGGCGACCCGGTGACGTCGACCTGCCCACCGTCTCCGCGCTCGACACCGCGGCGTTCGCGCTGTTCGGCAAGCTGTCCGGCCTGGTGCCGCTGGTCGGGATCGCGTCGGGGCGCTGCTTCGCCGGCAACGCCGCGCTGCTGGGCACCTGCGACGTCGTCATCGCCACCGAGGACGCCAACATCGGCATGGGCGGCCCGGCCATGATCGAGGGCGGCGGGCTCGGCGTCGTCGCCCCCGAGGACATCGGCCCGATCGACGTCCAGCACGCCAACGGCGTCGTGGACATCCGGGTCGCCGACGACGCGGCCGCGGTGGCGGCGGCACGCCAGTACCTCGGCTACTTCCAGGGTCCCGTCGACGGGTGGAGTGCCCCCGACCAGCGGCTGCTGCGCCACCTGGTCCCGGAGAACCGCAAGCGGGTCTACGACGTGCGCGCGGTCCTGCACGTCCTCGCCGACGAGGGGTCGGTGCTCGAGCTGCGCGACGGCTGGGGCACCGGCATGGTCACCGCCCTCGCCCGGGTCGAGGGCGCGCCGGTCGGCGTGATCGCCAACGTGCCGACCCACCTCGGCGGCGCGATCGACGCCGACGCCGCGGACAAGGCAGCCCGCTTCCTGCAGCTGTGCGATGCACACCGGCTGCCGGTCGTCTCCCTCTGCGACACCCCCGGCTTCATGGTCGGCCCGGAGTCGGAGAAGACGGCGACCGTGCGGCACTTCTCCCGGCTGTTCGTCACCGGCGCGAACCTGTCGGTGCCGATGGGCACGGTCGTCGTCCGCAAGGCCTACGGACTCGGCGCGCAGGCGATGGCCGGCGGCAGCATGAAGGTGCCGCGGTTCGCCGTCGGCTGGCCGACCAGCGAGTTCGGGCCGATGGGCCTGGAGGGCGCGGTCCGGCTCGGCACGCGGCGCGAACTGGAGTCGATCGCGGACGACGCCGAGCGCGAGGCCGCCTACTCGGCCGCGGTCGCCGCCGCCTACGCCAACGGCACCGGCCTCAACGTCGCCGCCCACTGGGAGATCGACGACGTCATCGACCCCGCGGACACCCGCCGCTGGATCGCCACCCTGACCCGGGAGGTCGCGGCGACACCCCGCCCGGCCGGCCGGGTGCGCTCGAACATCGACACCTGGTGAGAGCTGCGGGCCGGTGCCAGGCTGCATCCATGCCAGTGCCGATCACCATCCGCGGTGTTCCGGATGAGACGCGGGACGAGTTGGCGGCGCGGGCCGCCCGGGCGGGGCAGTCCCTGCAGGCGTACGTGCGGGGACAGCTGACCGCGTTGGCCCAGCGACCGAGTCCCGACGATCTGTGGGACCGCGTGCAGCGCCGAGTGCAGGGGACGGGGTCCCAGCTTCCGGCAGAGGTCGTCCTCGAACTGCGGAGGGGCAGCCGTGACCGTCCTCAGTGACCGGTTCCGCGCCGACATCGACGGGCACATCGCCGACCTGCACGAGCGCCGTGCAAAGATCTGGCCGGCCGACGTCCCGAGGGAGGTGCGGTACCCGCTCGACGAGGTGCCGCTGACGGCGCACCTGCGGCACTGGGCTCGTGAGCGTGGCGACCGGGCGGCGTTCGTCCTCGGCGACCGGACGCTCAGCTACGCCGAGCTCGACCGGCAGAGCGACCGGCTCGCCGCGCACCTCGTCGCCGGCGGGGTGCGCCCCGGCGACCGGGTCGCCGTGTTCATGGGCAACAGCCTGGAGTTCGTGCTCGCCTTCCATGCCGTGCTGAAGGCCGGCGCGGTGCACGTACCGGTCAACCCGATGTTCCGCGGCGAGGAGGTGCGCTACGAGCTCACCGACACCGGCGCGCAGGTCGCGTTCGTCGCCACGGCACTCCGGAACGCGTTCGACTCCGGCCGTACCGACGCCGTTCGCACCGTCATCGACGAGGCGGGGATCGCCGGCGTCGTCGGCCGGGAGGCGCAGGCACCCGTGGGCGACGGCGACCTGGACGCCCTCGCCGCGCTGAACTACACCGGCGGGACGACGGGGCTGCCCAAGGGCTGCGAGCACACCCAGCGGCACATGCTCTACACCGCCGCAAGCTCGCTGACCGCGATGGGCACCCCGGCCGACGACGTCTCGCTGGTGTTCCTGCCGATCTTCTGGATCGCCGGGGAGGACGCCGCGCTGCTGCTGCCGCTGGTCAACGGGTCGACCTGCGTGCTCATGCCGCGCTGGGACGTCGCCGAGGCCCTCGACCTCATCGAGGCGCACCGGGTCACCACCCTGGTCGCCCCGGTCGACTCCTGGATCCCACTGCTGGACCGGGCGGAGGCCGAGAGCCGGAACCTCTCGAGTCTGCGCGTCCCGCTGGCCGTCTCGTTCGTCACCAAGCTCGACGCGACGCTGCGGGGGCGGTTCACGAAGGTGACCGGCTCACCCGGGGTGCTGCGCGAGGCGGCGTTCGGGATGACCGAGACGCACACGATGGACACCTTCACCGGCGGCCTGGCCGACCGGGACCTCGCCGGGCGGCCGATCTTCTGCGGGCTGCCGGTGCCCGGCACCGACATCGTCATCGTCGACCGGGAGACCGGCGACCTGCTGCCGGTGGGGGAGGAGGGCGAGATCGCGGTGCGGTCGCCGTCCCTGCTCTCTGCCTACTGGGGCCGGCCCGACGCCACCGCCGACGTGCTGCAGGACGGCTGGCTGCTCACCGGCGACAGCGGCCAGCTCGACGAGACCGGGTGCCTGAGCTACCTGGGCCGGCGCAAGGAGATGGTCAAGGTCAACGGGATGAGCGTCTTCCCGACCGAGGTGGAGTTCCTGCTCGGCCGGCACCCGCGGATCGCCGGTACTGGGGTGCTCGGCGTCCCCGACCCGACGACCGGCGAGCGGGCGGTCGCCTTCGTGATGCTGGCTCCCGGCGCGACCGACACCGCCGACGACGTGGTCGCCTGGTGCCGGGAGAACATGGCGCCGTACAAGGTGCCCGAGGTCCGGCTGGTCGACAGCCTGCCGCTGACCGCCACCGGCAAGGTGGTCAAGCGGGAGCTGGCGGACCGGCTCGACCTGCCGGCCTGACCCGCCCTGCGCCCGATGGAGCATCGGTAGACGGCGAGATTGTGACGAGCGTCGGTACCCAGATGTGACGAGGTCTGTCCACCTGCGTAACGAGTTCGACCCACGCGCCGTGGCACTGTGGAGGTCGTGTCTTCCGCAGTGCCCGGCGCCTCCGCTCCCGGCGTCACCCCACCGCCCGGTCCTCAGGACACCACCGCACCTCGCAGCGCCGAGCACGCCCGGCTGGCCGAGTCCGCCGACATGGCCTCGCCCTGGCGGAAGTGGGGCCCGTACCTGGCCGGCCGGCAGTGGGGGACCGTCCGCGAGGACTACTCCGAGTCCGGTGACGCCTGGGCCTCCTTCCCGTTCGACCACGCCGTCGCCCGCACCTACCGCTGGGGCGAGGACGGCCTGGGCGGCATCTGCGACCGCTACGGCTTCCTGAACATCGGCGTCGCCGTCTGGAACGGCAAGGACCCGGTCCTCAAGGAGCGGCTGTTCGGCCTGACCAACGGCGAGGGCAACCACGGCGAGGACGCCAAGGAGCACTGGTGGGCCGTCGACGGCACGCCGACGCACTCCTGGATGCAGTGGCTCTACCGCTATCCGCAGGCCGAGTACCCCTACGCGCAGCTGCGCGAGGAGAACGCCAAGCGGTCCCGGCTCGAGCGCGAGTACGAGCTCAGCGACACCGGCGTCCTGGACGAGGACCGCTTCTTCGACGTCCAGCTGACCTACGCCAAGGCCGGCCCGGACGACGTCTGCATCACCGTCACCGCCACCAACCACGGCCCCGACCCCGCGCCGCTGCACCTGCTGCCGCAGGTCTGGTTCCGCAACACCTGGTCCTGGGGCCTCGACGACCGCAAGCCCACCCTGACCTACACCCCGGACGCCGACGTCCCCACGGTCGTCGCCGAGCACGGTTACCTCGGCCGCTGGGTGCTCGCCGCCGACGGCGGCCCCGAGGTGCTGGCGTGCGACAACGAGACCAACGCCGTCGCCCTGTTCGGCGCGCAGAGCAACTCGAGCGAGTACCCGAAGGACGGCATCAACCGCCGCGTCGTCCACGAGGACAAGTCCGGGGTCAACCCCGACGTGACCGGTACCAAGGCCGCGTTCTGGTACCAGTGGGACGCCGTCGAGCCGGGCGAGACGGTCACCGTGAAGCTGCGGCTGCGGCAGGAGGACGCCGACTCGCAGATGTTCGGCGCGCAGTTCGACGAGGTCCTCGGCCTGCGGAAGACCGAGGCCGACGAGTTCTACGCGAACGTCGTCCACGCCGACCTCTCGGACGACGACCGACACGTGGCCCGCCGCGCCTACGCCGGCCTGCTGTGGACCAAGCAGCTGTACCGCTTCGACGTCGCCCGCTGGCTGGACGGTGACCCCGACGTCCCCGCGCCGGGGGCACGCCGGGCGAAGGGGCGGCGGAACACCAGCTGGCGCCACCTGTCGCTGGCCGACGTCATCTCGATGCCCGACGAGTGGGAGTACCCGTGGTTCGCCGCGTGGGACACCGCCTTCCACACCATCCCGCTGGCGCACGTGGACCCCGACTTCGCCAAGGAACAGCTGGTGCTGATGTGCCGCGAGTGGGCGATGCACCCCAACGGCCAGCTGCCCGCCTACGAGTGGGCGTTCGGTGACGTCAACCCGCCGGTGCACGCGTGGGCCGCGTGGCACGTGTACCGGATCGACGGTTACCGCGACCAGCAGTTCCTCATCCGGGTGTTCACCAAGCTGCTGATGAACTTCTCCTGGTGGGTCAACCGGAAGGACGCCGACGGCTCGAACGTCTTCGAGGGCGGCTTCCTCGGGATGGACAACATCGCGCTGTTCGACCGCTCCGCGCCGCTGCCCCCGGGCTACCGGCTGGAGCAATCCGACGCGACCAGCTGGATGGCGTTCTACTGCCAGCAGATGCTGAAGATCGCCCTCGAGCTGTCCCGGTTCGACCAGGCGTGGGACGGTACCGTCACCAAGTTCTTCGAGCACTTCCTCGCCATCGCCGAGGCGATGAACGCCTTCGGCTCGCACGAGGTGTCGCTGTGGGACGAGGACGACGGCTTCTTCTACGACGTCCTGGTCGCACCCGACGGCTCGCCGGAGCCGCTGCGGGTGCGCTCGATGGTCGGCCTGCTGCCGATCCTGGGGACGACAGAGATCCCGGCCTGGGTGACCGAGCGGCTGCCGGACGTCGCCGACCGGGTGCGCTGGCTGCAGAAGCGCCGGCCGGAGCTGATGGGCCCGCTGACCACCCGCCGGGCACCCGAGGGCCGCAAGATGCTGCTGTCGCTGGTGGACAAGAAGCGGCTGAAGCGGATCCTGCAGCGGATGTTCGACGAGGCGGAGTTCCTGTCCCCGTTCGGCGTCCGGTCGCTGTCGAAGTCGACCGGGCAGGTGTTCGCCAACGTGGGCGGGCGGGACGTGTCGATCGAGTACGAGCCGGGGGAGTCGCGCACCGGCCTGTTCGGCGGCAACTCGAACTGGCGCGGGCCGGTCTGGTTCCCGGTCAACGTGCTGCTCGCGGACAAGCTGCGCACGCTGGGCCGGCACTACGGCGACTCGTTCACCATCGAGCTGCCGACCGGGTCGGGGAACCACTGCACCCTGGTGGACGCCGCCGACCTGATCGACAACTCGCTGACCGCGCTGTTCCGGCCGGTCGACGGCAAGCGCCCGGCGGACGGCGACCGGATCGAGTCCAGCGACTCGCCGCTGTGGCGCGAGCACCCGACGTTCAGCGAGTTCTTCGACGGCGACACCGGCGAGGGCCTGGGCGCCACCCACCAGACCGGCTGGACGGCGCTGGTCGCCCACCTGCTCAACCCGCGGCTGCCACCCGACCCCCGCTGGGTCTGACGCTCGACCGCCCGTCGCCACAAGCGTGCCTTTGGCGAGGTGGTGACGGGGGATGGCGCAGCCGCACCGAGGACCTGGGCACGGTCACCTCTGTGTCGGGCCCTCGGGTGCTGCTCGACCGGAGCTACGACTGTCCTGGGCCTCCACGTCCCATCCCCGCAGCCGTCCGCGGCTGTGCCAAGGTGGGATCGTGGTCGACGACCTCTTGGTGGCCCGCAACCCCGAGCCCGGCTCGTCCTTGCCCTACGTGATCCGGATCCCGCTGGGTCCGGACGGGATCGTCGTCAAGGCGCGGGAGACCTGGCCCGGTGCCTCCAAGGTCTACTGCCACCGCGCCGGGGGCTGGCCCGCCGACGCGGAGATCGTGGAGCGGCACGCGGTGCGGTCATGCAGCCGCCGAGGGCCGGCCATCGACCTCGTGCTGGCGCGCGCCCGGCAGAACCGGTCGCAGTTCGTGCTGACCCAGGTCCGCGGCCGTCAGGTGATCTTCTGGCAGAGCCCGAGCACGACCAAGCAGGCCCGCCCCCGGGTAGCACTCCCGACGGCCCGCGCGGCCGGTCAGGTCCTGGAGATCGTCGTCGACTCCGGCGAGAAGTACCCGTGGTCGTTCGGCCACCAGCAGGCCGTCACCCGCCGCCAGCGGTTGCCGGTCGGCGACTACGCGGTGATGAGGGACGACGCCGTGGTGGCGGCGGTCGAGCGGAAGAGCGTCGGCGACCTGGTCAGCAGCCTGCTGTCGGGGCGACTCACGTACGCCCTGGCCGACCTCGCCGGTCTGCCCCGCGCGGCCGTGGCGGTCGAGGACCGGTACAGCCGGCTGTTCACCTTCGAGCACGCCCCCGGAGCGGCTGCTGCGGAGTCGCTGGCCGAGGCCCAGGCGCGGTTCCCCTCGGTGCCGATCGTCTTCTGCGAGACCCGACCCCTGGCGCAGGAGTGGGCCTACCGTTGGCTCGGTGCCTGCCTGACCGAGCTCGATGCCGCAGCGGGCACGGTCGGGGTCGAGCACACGTTCTCCCCAGGGGGCGCCGTGCCGGCACCGGCTCCCCGCCCGGCAGTGGTCCGCGAGTGGGCGCGGGAGCGGGGACTGCAGGTCAGCGCCCGTGGGCGGATTCCGCAGGACGTCGTCCACCAGTACCTGGAGGACACCGGCCTTCCGGGTTGACGACGATGCGGTCCGACGTTCCGGCCTGAACTCAGGCTGACCTGTTGACCGCTTCACCAGGTCACAGCCAGGCCTCGATGGCGTCCAGCTGCTCGTGGGTCAGTCCGGTGAACAGGTCAGGGGCGACGACGAGGACGTGCGGGTTCGCGGCGAGCCAGTCGCCGGTCTCCGCCGCCTGCTCGGCCAGGTCGTCGTCGATCCAGACGATCCGCCGGCCGGGCTCCTCCGCGGCGACCTCCTGCGCGGCGGTCAGCTTCCACCAGCCGGACTGACCGCCGAGCCGGCCCGTGAAGCCGGTCGGTCGGGCTCGTCCACCGGACCTCTCGCGCAGTCCGCGGGGCAGCCCGAGGGGCTCGGCGAGCAGCAGGTCTGCGTTCTCCGCCCAGGTGGTCAGCCACTGGATCTCCACCCGGCCGGACTCGTGCAGCCCGCGCAACCGGGCCGTGACCGTGGGGTCCCAGGACAGCACGTAGCCGTTGAACACGCCCTGCTGCCAGCCCGGCGGTAGTTCCCAGCGCATGGCGTTGAGCACCCCGTCGACGTCCAGCAGCAACAGGGGTGGGCGGATCGATGACATGCGGGTCCCTCCCGTGGCGCGTCGGCCCCGAGCGGGCGTCGACGCACGACCTGATCCGAGCCTAAGAGGGCCGTCGTCGCCGGTGGGGAGCTCCGCTCCGACAGTCCTGGCAGCGGGGTGCGGCTCACGCCGCGGCTCCCCGCAGTGGATCACTGCGCCAGTCCTTCTCACGCTCACCCCTGCGCCGAAGGCAATCCGTTCATCTCGGCACCAGGGCGGCCGATGACTCGGTCGTAACGAGCGTCGATGGAGGAGGCAGCATGGCCGGACTGGAGCGCTTGCTCAACGGAGAGGACCAGGTCAGTGACCTCGTCGCGTTTCTCGCCGATCTCGATCCACAGCCGTTGGCCCGTGTGCTCGGCCTCGAGGCCGACGGACTGAGGGTCCGGCGAGAGGCCCTGGTCAGTGGCCGAGACGGTCGCGTCGACCTGCTGGTGGAGAACGCTGCCGGTGGGCCGCTGGCCCTGGTCGAGGTGAAGATCGGAGCCGGACAGCATGGCCGCCAGTACGCGGTCTACGACGAGTGGGCCGCGCAGCATGGCCTGTCCGCCTCATGTTGGCTGGTGACCCTCACTGGCGACGACCCGGATGCGCTGCCGGCGTGGCACACAGATCTCACGCTCGCTGAGTTGGTCGGGGCCTGGCGGAAGAGTGACCATCCGGAGGCGGCGTGGCTCGCCGACCTGGCCGCGGGGATCCTCGAGCGGCGGGCGGAAGAGCTGGACGGTCGACTCGGGCTGGCCCAGGACCGGGTGGTGGCAGACCTCCTCGTCAAGCGACTCAAGGCCAGCTTGCGGCAGAGCCCGGCGGCGGGCCGACTGGACCTCGCCCTCGGTTCTGGCATGCGCACGAACGGCGGCGCGCCGATGCTGCTCGGCTGGTGGTCTGTCGGGACGCGCGCGGGCCTGGATGTCTTCATGACGCTTGACCTCCGAGCCGACAACCCTCGACCGCGCGCATGGGTGCTCCGACTCGGACTCGAGGTCGATCCGCGAGACGTTCTGGACAGCGCGGAGGCGAGGGTGCTGGCGCATGACCTGGCTACGCCGATTGCCGCGCGCCTGACACGAACGGCGCTGATCGCGAATCTGAGCACAGATCAACGACACCTTGCCGCAGCGCTCGTGCCGCGGGAGCGGGGCTGGCACGACGGACTCTCCGGCGAGCCCTCACCACGGCGACTCGCGGACTGGCGCGCCGCGGCAGCCACCGGCGAGCCGGCGAGCCGACACCCGATGCTCTTCAGCGACTCTCTGGACAACGGTGGACTGCGTCTGGCCTCGCAGCTGCCGGTCAACGCGGCCGAACTCGATTGGCGCGACATGCTGGAGTTGATGGAGGTGTCGCTGGACCATCTGGCCAGCGTTGCTGCGGACGTCACGGTGGACCCCGTCGAGGAATGACCCAGCAGCTACAGCTCACCTGACAGCCGGCGCCACAGAAGTGCGGCTGTTGCACTCGCACGACGGAGTGAGCGCCGAGCAGCTGACTGGTCTGCGACGCCGCTGGCCCGACCCGGCGCGGTGCCTGGCCACCGCATGACTCCGTGCCGTCCGCCTCCAACGACCGTGGAGAACCCGAATGCGCCGTCTATGTCTCGCCCTTTTGACCAGTGGCGCCATGCTGCTGTCAGCCTGCGCTGCCGAACCTGCGGCTCCTTCTACGGATCCCGTCAGCGCGTCCACGCCACCGCCGGCTTTCACCGGCCCGTCCGGGTTGGAGCGCGAGTCGGAGCAAGCGGCCCGTGCTGCGCTGGAGGCCCAGCGGCTCGCCGCAGAAGCCGCGGCCGCCGCTGCGGCTTCTGCGGCGGCAGAGGCAGAGGCAGAGGCAGAGGCAGAGGCTCAGCGCCAAGCGGAGGAAGCCGCCGCCGCGGAGGCTGCACGCGCGTCGGCTGCAGCAGCAGACGAAGCGCAGGCGCCGCCGCCTGAGGACGAGTGCATCGGCTACGGCTGCAGCCCGGAACAGGACGCCGAGATCCTCGAGGGAGAGCGGTTGGCGAACGACGACTACGGGCCTGGCTGCGGCTACCAGCTCTGTAGCGAGCCGGGCTACTGAGAGCCATACGTTGCCCACGTCATGGGTCGGCTGCTGCTCGTGGGGCGTTGGGGACGGGTGGTGTCACGACTTCGCGACGGTGGGCGGTCCGGCGCGTTTCCTCTGCCACTGTCCGCATCACGCCGGAACCGGCCGGTCGCTCAGTGCCAGGAGTACGGGATGCGCGGAGTCGTCGTCATCGATCAGCCGGTCGAGGACCGGGTCGTGGGTTGGCACGTGAACGTCGGCGAGGGCCTGGAGTCGACGATGGCCGGTGCTTGGGTGCTGCCGTCCGACGACGACCGGATCGCCCGCCTGCTGGTCGGCCGGGTCCTCGTCACCACAGAGAAGGCCGCGGTCCGCTTCGGTCGCGGTGCTGACGTGGGCGCCCTCGCGATGGCGATCGTCGCCGAGACCAGCGCCCTGGACGCCGCCTTCGCCGCGCACGTGGCCACGCTGCCGTCGTCCAAGCGCAGCCTGGTCACCCCGCGCTGGCCGCGGATCCCCATCCGGCCGCGCGCCGAGGTCGCCGGCGACCTGCTGGCCAGCGACGCGCTGACCCTGGCGCGGTGGGTCTCCCAGCTGCTGGCCGTCTGGGACCGGATCGAGAAGGAGCGCCTCTCCCGGCCGTTCCTCGCCGTCCGCGGCG
Organism: Modestobacter excelsi; assembly: GCF_005930495.1. Classification (GTDB taxonomy): domain Bacteria; phylum Actinomycetota; class Actinomycetes; order Mycobacteriales; family Geodermatophilaceae; genus Modestobacter; species Modestobacter excelsi. The sequence goes on from NZ_SJEX01000005.1 coordinate 117,292, forward strand.
GCGAGCTCGCCCGCCCGCTCCCGCCCGGCTGGGCGACGGCCGACGTCCTGACCCTCGCCGCCTGAGCCCCCTCGTCCCCGCCGAGAGCACGCCTTCGGCGAGGTCAGCCGTCAGGCGACGCCGTCCTTGACCTCGACGATCAGCGGCACGTGGTCGCTGCGTCGCGATGCCACCCAGGCGTCGAAGTCGCCGACCTGCACGGTGAGGGCGTCGCTCCAGGCGGCCGGCACCATCAGGTGGTCGATGTGGAAGGGCCGGTCCTGCCGCCAGTGGTGGTAGTAGGTCGGGTCAACGGGTGACTCGTCGGCGGTCAACCCCCGGGACGCGCGGTAGGCGTCCACCAGGCCCAGGTCCTCGAGCCGGCGCACGACCGTGCGGTACTGCGTCTCGCTCGAGCTGATCGGTGCGTTGAAGTCGCCGGCCAGCACCACCGGCTCGGTCGGGTCCAGCTGCGCGATCCGGTCGACCGCCCGGTCCAGCTGGCCGACGTAGCTCGGCTGCCCGGGCGAGACCACCGTCCACAGGCCGACGAGGACGAAGGGCAGCGGCCCGTCGACCTGGACCGGCAGGGTCCAGGCGGGCGCGGAGTCGGCGCGCTCCTGGCGGCTGACCGACCACGGCCCGCAGGCGACGACGCCCAGCTCCTTCGGGTTCTCCCGCGTCACGCGTCGGCTGACGTGCGTCACCGGTCGATCGCCCGATGCCAGCGGCCACTCGGGCAGCGGCGAGGCCTCGCACACGACGGCGACGTCGATGCCCTCACCGAGGAGGTGGGGGAGGTTCGCCAAGAACTTCCCGCAGCAGTTCCAGGTCGCCAGCTTCACCAGCCCATGACAACAGCGTGCCGCCGCAGCACGGTCGACTGCGGCGCCGTCCTCACCCGCACGGGTGGTCAGCTCGCGAGCGGCGTCCCCTGGAACACCTGTCGGCGGTGCCAGCTCACGTGCGACGCGGCCGGTGGCGCCGTGCCCGGGCGGGGGTCGAGCGGACGGCCGTGCAGTGCGTAGACCGCCCGCCCCGACGGCGTCCGCGCGGAGAAGCGCTGCGAGACGATGACCGCGAGCTCGTCGTCCAGGCCGAGCGCACCGCGGTCGAACAGCTTGTGGTGCAGCGAGCAGAGTGCCAGGCCGTTGTCCAGATCGTCCGGGCCGTCCAGCGCGAACCACCGCACGTGCGCAGCCTCGACGCCGATCGCCATCCCGCCGGATCGACCGTCGAACCCGCAGAACGCGCACTGCTCGTCCCACGCCTGCAGGACGGCGGCGCGCCACGCCTGGCTCCGCTTTCGCACCGTCCCGGAGGGGACCTCGACCGGCGGCGCCTCAGGGTCGAAGCCGACCGCGACCAGGACGTCGCCGGCCACGGTCGGTGAGAAGTGGCTGTCGACCAGCGTCCGGGCGACCGTCTCGATCAACGACGGCTCATCGCGCAGCCGCCGCTCCAGCGACGCCTCGAACCGGCCGGTGACGCCGGTGCGCAATGGCGACACCGTGTCGTCGACGACGTCCGCGTCCAGCGTCCAGATGCCGTCCGCGCGGAGCCGGGTGAACGGGTAGGCGGCGCTCTGCGCCTTCCCGGTGTTCGACGCCGGACCGAACTCGGCGATGAGGTCGGCCAGCTGCTCCTCGGCCACCGACTACGGCACGTCACTCGACCCCGTCGCGGCCAGCCGTCCCAGTGCCAGGAGCGCGAGCAACGGCTTGTGCGGAGAGCGCTGGCCGTTGCGCTGGTGCTGCCGCAGAGAGGAGAAGGCCGCGAGCACCTCGCCGGTGGTCGCCGCGCCTGTCATCCCGTCACATCCGCCCACGGCGCCGTCCCCCGGTGGGACGGCGCCGAAGGCGCGCCGTCGGCGACGACGGGGGTCAGGACATCGGGTGGGCGGTGAGGAACTCCGCGACCAGCGGGACGAACTCCGCCGCCCGCTCAGTACCGAGCGCGTGGCTGGAGCCGGGGCCGGTGAACATCTCGAGCTTCGCCCCGGGGATCGCGTCGGCGACCTGCTTGCCGTGCCACGGCGGGGTCAGCAGGTCCTGCTCGCCGGCGATCACCAGCGTCGGCGCGGTGATCTCACCCAGCCGGTCGAGGGTGTCGTGGCCCATGTCGGCGTCCCATTGCTCGGCGCAGGTCTGGATCTGCTCCGGCGTCGACGGGAACAGCGGCAGCAGCTCCTGGATCAGCTTGCCGAACTCCGGGCTGTCCAGCAGCTGCGGGGAGAACGCGACGCCGAGCGCGCCGAGCCCCGCCTCCAGGTCGCCCACCCGCCAGGGGTGCGCCAGCCCGGTCATCATCGACCGCTGGAACCCGTCCGCCCGCGCCCACGTGCAGTACAGGACGAGCGAGGCGACCCGCTCCGGCGCCGCCAGCACCACCTCCTGCGCGATCGCGCTGCCCAGCGAGTAGCCCAGCACGTGGGTGCGCTCGATCCCCAGGGCGTCGAGCACCCCGAGCGCGTCGTCGGCCAGCGACCGGACGGTGAAGGGGTCCGCTCCGCGGGTCGAGCCGCCCATCCCGCGCAGGTCGTAGGTGATCACCCGGTGCCGGCCCGCCCAGGCCTGCGCCAGGTCGACCCAGAAGCCCAGCGACTGGCTGGTGCCGTTGATGATCAGCAGCGGCTCGCCCTCGCCGTACTCCTGGACGGCGACGGTCATGTCGCCGACCTCGACGGTGCGTGGCTCGTGGACGGTCAGTGTGCTCAACGAGACTCCCATGCTCGGCCGGAGGCTGCCTGGACCACGCCCCACTCGCGATCAGCGGGGGAGGTGTCGTGCGGAGCGATTGTGGGCCACTTCACATGCTCGGCGCCAATGGGGGTAGAACTGCCCGGGGACGGCGCACGACGGGGTGCGCCCCCGCACGGACTGGGGGACGGGCATGACGATGACGCAGCCGGCTGGGACGACGCTCGACGAGCGGGTCGAGCACGTCGACGTGCTGATCGTGGGAGCAGGCATCTCCGGGATCGGGGCCGCCTACCACCTCAAGGAGCACTTCCCGGGCAAGAGCCTCGTCGTCCTCGACGCCCTGGAGAGCCACGGCGGCACGTGGAAGACCCACCAGTACCCCGGGGTCCGGTCCGACAGCGACCTGTTCACCTTCGGCTACCGGTTCAAGCCCTGGCGCGGGCCCTCCATCGCGTCCTCGGAGGAGATCCTCCGCTACCTCGACGAGGTGATCCGGGAGAACGGCCTGGACGCCCACATCCGCCACGAGCACCGCGTCACCTCCGCCACCTGGTCGACCGACGACCGCCGCTGGACCGTCGAGGTGACCCGCGGCGACACCGGCGAGGAGCTGGTCTTCACCACCGACTTCCTCTGGATGTGCCAGGGCTACTACAAGCACGACCAGGGCTACACCCCTGAGTGGCCGGGCGTGGACCGGTTCCAGGGCCGGGTCGTCCACCCGCAGCAGTGGCCCGGGGACCTGGACCTCACCGGTAAGCAGGTGGTCGTCATCGGCTCGGGCGCGACGGCGGCGACGCTCATCCCGGCCATCGCCGAGACCGCCGCGCACGTGACCATGCTGCAGCGCTCGCCCACGTTCTTCTTCGCCCGTCCCAAGACCCACGAACTGGCGACGACGCTCCGCGCGCTCGACGTCCCGGAGGAGTGGACGCACGAGATCCTCCGCCGGGCCTACATCGCCGAGCTGAACGAGCTCACCCGGATCTCGGCCGAGTCACCCGACCTCGCCCGCGAGTTCCTCATCGAGTCGATGCGCCCCCAGCTCCCGCGGGACGTCGACATCGACAAGCACTTCAACCCCTCGTACCGGCCGTGGCAGCAGCGGATCGCCGTCCTCCCCGACGGCGACCTGTTCACCGCCATGCGCGAGGGCAAGGCCTCCGTCGTCACCGACACGATCGAGACGTTCACCGAGACGGGCATCCGGACGTCGTCCGGTGAGGAGCTGGAGGCCGACATCATCGTCACCGCCACCGGCTTCGACCTCAGCGTGTTCGGGGACATCGCCTTCACCGTCGACGGCCGGCCGGTGGACTTCGCCGACACCGTCACCTACCGCGGGCTGATGTTCACCGGCCTGCCCAACCTGGCTTACGTGTTCGGCTACTTCCGGCACAGCTGGACCCTGCGCGCCGACCTGATCAGCGACTTCGTCTGCCGGCTGCTCGCGCACATGGACGAGAAGGGGGCGTCGATGGTCGTGCCGCAGCTGCGGCCCGAGGACGCGGACATGCCGCTCGGTCCCTGGGTCGACCCGGTCAACTTCAACCCCGGCTACCTCGCCCGGTCGATGCACCTGATGCCCAAGCAGGGCGACCGGGAGCCGTGGACCCATCTGCACGAGTACGTCGAGGAGCGGGAGATCCTCCCCGCCGCCGACCTGGACGACGGGACTCTCGTGTACCGCTGACCTTTCCCAGCCCAACTGCACGAACGAGGTGACGGAACGGCTCCGCCCGATCGCTGAGCCGCGTCCTCATCAGCTGAGCGCGAGGGCCTGCCGGAGGAAGCCGACGAACTCGTCCGGCCGTTCCCAGGCGCCGAAGTGGCCGCCGGCGGTGCCGTGCTCGAACGCGCGCAGGTCGAACAGCCGCTCGGCGACCGAGCGGGGCGCCTGGATGATCTCGCCGGGGAACTGGCTGACCACGGTGGGCACGTCGATCCGCTCGATCGGCGGGCTCGGCTTGACGTACGGCGCGAACGACGTCCCGATCGCCCCGGTCACCCAGTAGGCGGTGACCCAGGTCAGCACGTCCTCGCGGCTGAACACCGTCTCGACGTCGCCACCGCAGTCGCTCCAGCTGCGCAGCTTCTCCACGATCCAGGCGGCGAGCCCGGCGGGGGAGTCGCCCAGCCCGACCGCCAGCGTGTGCGGCTTGGTCGACTGCTCGTGCATGTACGCGCCCTCGTCCGACCGCCAGGTCGAGATCCGCTCCCGCAGGTCGCGCACGTCGTCGGTCTGCATCGCCGGGTCGCCGCTGAAGGCGGCGGCGAGCGGGACGTCGGTGACGTGCAGCGCGGCCACCCGGTCGGGGTGGTCCACGGCCAGCGCCGTCGCGACGCCCCGCCCGATGTCGCCACCGGAGACGACGTACCGGGCGTACCCGAGCTCGGCCATCGCCTCGGCGATGACCTCGGCCATGTCCGCCGCCGACAGGTCCCGGTCGGGCAGGGGAGCGGCGAACGGGTAGCCGGGCAGCGCCGGGACGACGACGTGCACGTCGGTCAGCAGCGGCAGCACCCGCTCGTAGCGCAGCATCGAGTCCGGCCAGCCGTGCAGCAGGACGACGGCGGTCGCGCCCGGGTCAGCGGCGCGCTGGTGCACCGCCCGCAGCCGGCTCGTCCGCGCCCAGGGCAGCGACCGGATCCGCTGCTCGTGTACCCGCCAGTCGTAGTCGTCGGCCCAGCTGCGCAGGAGCTCGGCGAGGAAACCGTGCTCGGTGCCGCGGTCCCAGCCGGGGGTGCCGGTGCCCTCGACCGGGCGGTAGGCGCGCAGCCGCCGCCGCAGGTCCTCCAGCGCCGCCTCCTCGACCAGTGGCGGTGCGGCGTCGTCCGGGTCTGGTCCTCCAACGGTCACGGCGTCACCTTGGCAGCCCGCCCGGTCCGACGAAAGCACGCCTTCGGTGACCGAGCGAGGTGGTCCGGGGAAGTCCCACCACGAGAGCCGTGGCTTCCGCGTCCTCACCCCCACCTACCCCGGCTTCGAGGTCGAGGTCGCTCGGGGCCGTCGGGCGTCGTCCTCGACTCCGCTCCCACCGAGGGGGTCAAGGTGGTGCCGCTGTCCCAGCTCCGTTCGATCTGGTCGGTGCTCGAGAACCCGGCCAACCGGCACCGGGCGGTCGGGCTCACCGAGGAGCAGTGGCACGCCTTCACGAACACCTTCGACGAGGACGGGGCGCGCGCCTTCTACCAGCGCTGTGCCATCCCGGCGTCCGGCGGGATCCTGTGGAACTCGGTGCCGGCGAACCTGATGCCCGGCCCGCAGGACGCCCACGTGGACTACCGCAACGGTGCCCGCCCGCCCCTGCTGTTCGTCTCCGGGAGCGAGGACCACTTCATGCCGCCGACGGTGCAGCGGTCGAACGCCGAGCACTACTCCGGCGACACCGTCACCGAGGCCCGCGAGTACACCGGCTACCCGCACCTGCTGCCGGCCGCGCCGGGCTCGGAGCAGATCGCTGACGACGTCCTGGACTGGGCGCTGGCGCACGCGACCGGCGCGCCGTCCGGGGTGTCGTGAGGCTGACCCACGGACGTGTGCTGGGCTCCGGCGTTCCCCCGAGGACGCCGGAGCCCGGCAGCAGTACGTCAGGCCAGACGACGGGCGGTGTTGTAACCGGACATCGCGTCGAGGGACACGATCTTGACGACCGAGCCGGCCGTCGGCGCGTGCACCATCTGGCCGTTGCCGATGTACATGCCCACGTGGCTGACCGGGCTGTAGAAGAACACCAGGTCACCGGGCTTGAGGTCGGCCTTCGCGACGTGCGTGCCCATCGTCGACTGGCTCTTCGACGAGTGCGGCAGCGAGATCCCGGCAGCCTTGTAGGCGTACTGGGTCAGGCCGGAGCAGTCGAAGGAGTTCGGGCCGGCTGCGGCCCAGACGTACGGGTCACCCAGCTGGGCGAGAGCCGTGTCGACGGCGGTCTGGGCAGCGGCGCTGGAGGCGGCAGCCGGGGCGGCGGCCACGGTTGCGGTGTCGGGCGCTGCCGCCTGGGCGGCCAGCGGGGTGAGGACGAGGCCGGCACCGGTGAGCAGGGCGACCAAGGCCCCACGGGTGGTACGGCGTGCGGGGGCTGTGTGCATGGTCGTCATGGACGACGTTTCTCCTGGTTCTCCACGACCGCCTACCGAGTTAGCTGACGGGTTCGGGCGGGGAACTCGCCCGGCGCGCCGGCTGGTTGCCCGGTCGCGCTTCACCCCAGGACTGCACTGGGTCCTCGGCCCGGCTTGCTCAGCGACGTTGCTGAGGGCGCCTGGCTCGGCGGTGCCCGGCGGGTGTCACACGGAAGGCGACGACTGGACCCGGCGGGCGCGATGAACGTATGGGTGGGACAGCAGTGACGCTCGTCTACAGCGAGTTACTCACCGGTCACCCAAGTGACATGTTGACAAGTCGACGCGCGTCGACACGCCGACGACGACCTGCATGGGGACGACGAGGCCCCTCTTTGACTCTCAACTGTTCCAGCGCGATGGTTGGTTGATGCATCTTGTGTGACCTGCGCGCGCCTGAGCATGCGGTGACGACGCGATCACGCGGACTGCCCTTGCAGCGGCCAACGACACGCCGGGGCGCCTCGGCTCACGGAGCCGCGAGGCGGAAGACCGGCCAGCCGATCTCGGTGCGCCAGGCCGCCGGGTCGGCGGTGTCGCGGGGGCCGGTCAGGTAGGTCTCCCGCACCGGGCCGGCCACCGCGAGAGCGTGCTCGACCACCCAGCGGCCGAGCTCCCCGTAGGTGACGTCGATGGAGTCGTGGTCGCCGACGTGCGTGGCCACCGCCAGCTCCACGGCCGGCAGCGTTGCCGGGTGCACGCGACCGGTACGAGGGGGAGCGGCGGTCGGCCGGTACACCAGCACTCGCCCCCGGCCGGCGGTGAACAGGTCGTTGTCGTACAGCCCGCCGGGCGGGCCGGGCATCCCGACCAGTGCGTCGAGTTCGGCCATCGCCCCGGAGTACCGGCGCAGGACGTCGTCGAGCTCGACCGTCCCCTCGACCGCGGCGACGGTCATCGCCGTCACCGCCCGCAGCTCGACCGCCAGTGCCGTCGGTTCGGGACGGAGCAGCCGCTGCAGCGAGGTCACCGCCGCACGGGTGCGCTCCAGCTGGTCCTCGAGCCGCTGCAGATGGTCGACGACGAGCTCGGCTCGCGCGCCGGGTCGGGCGTCTGCAGGATGCGCTGCACGTCGGGCAGCGGGACGTCGAGCCCCCGCAGCCGGTGGATGACCTGCGCCGCGGGGATCTGCTCGGCGCTGTAGTAGCGGTAGCCGCTGGCAGCAGCGACGCGGGCAGGCTCCAGCAGCCTGGCGTCGTGGTGACGCCGGAGCGTGCGCACGCTGAGGTGGGTGAGCTGCGCGAACTCGCCGATGGTCAGCACGCGCCGACTCTGCACCCTCTCCCCGCGGGAGGGTCCAGCGCTGGACCTGCTCCCGGCGGGAGGCGGCACGGTGTGCCCATGACCACCTCTCTCACCCCCGCCGAGCTGCCCGCCGTCGTCCGCAGCTACCTGACCGCCCGGGATGCCGACACCGCGGTCCACACCTTCACCGACGACGCCGTGGTCGTCGACGACGGCGCGACCCACCGCGGCGCCGAGGCCGTCCTGAGCTGGCTGCACCGCGCGGCGTCGGAGTACACGTACACCACGGAACTGACCGGGGCCCAGCGCATCAACGGCGACCACTCGCTCGTGGTTCAGCATCTGGTGGGGGACTTCCCGGGCGGCGTGGTCGACCTGCGCTACCAGTTCACCGTCCGGGGCGACCGCATCGCCGAGTTGACCATCGCGCCCTGACCCTTGCGCCGGTTGCCGCTGCTCCTGTCAAGGGGTTCGGCGCATCTGTGGACAGCGCCCTGAGCTGCGGATATGTCTTGTCGGGCACTCCTGACACCGCTAGACTTCGTACACCTGTTCGAAGCGGTGGGAGGGGTGTCTGGTGGGTGAGTTGCAGTCCGCGCTGGACGCCCTGGCCGCCGAGGACCTCTTCGCCCTTCCCCCGGGTGCGGTGCTGGACCGGGCCACCCTGCTGTTGACCGTGGTCAACCGCGCCAACGCCGAGTTGACCCGCACCGTCCGGCACGCCGACTCCACGGGCGCCGCTGAGCACGACGGCAA
>NZ_SJEX01000050.1 GCF_005930495.1 Modestobacter excelsi
GGCGAGGGGGCGATGCGGCGGCGGGGATCCGTGCGTCATCGGGAAGTTTCGGGATGCCGCCGCCAGGGCGACGGTCCGGCGGCACGGCGTCTGCGGGCGTAGCTGACCCGCTGCCAAGGTCGTCAGGGCGGCCGGGTACCGCAACCGAGTACAGCGACCGAGTACAGCAACGCGGCGCGGACGGCGCGGCGCCGTACCGAGGCTGACGTTGGTGGACAGAGCACGCTTCTGAGCTGCATGAACGGCACAACGGCGGACGGCAGCGGACACCCCCGCAGGGAGCTGAGGGTCAAGGGGGTCGCGGGTTCAGCTACTGCCCTCGCACCGTCGAAGGCGTCGGGACTGTCCCCGGCGTACTCCGAGCATTCATCGGGTTCCTACGGGCCAACGGATGCCCGACGCCGGGAGACGGTGCGTTTGGTGGTGGCGAGCTGTGCGGCGATGTCGCGGATCGATCTGCCGCGGGTGGTGAGTCGGTGGATGACTTCCTGCTGTTCGGCGCGGGTGAGGTCGTCGTAGCGGATGCCGTCGCCGGTCAGGGCGCGTTCGACGGACATTCCGTCGACGTCGTCCGGCGGGGGAGTGCTGACAGTCGGCTGGGGCATGGGGTCAGTGTCGATGTTGTCCCAGGCGAGCGGTGGATTCCAGCCTTGGCGGGCCGCATGGGCTCGGGCAGCGTTCGCGGTAGCTCGCTGCTCGCCGGTGTCTTGTGGTGGTGGGGGGTTTTCCAGGCGTTCGTAGAGCTCGGCGACGTCGCGCGCGGTGCGTGCGGTGACCGACGGACTGGTCATGCTGCGGTTGAGACTGGCCGGCCGGCGACCGAGTTGGGCGGCAAGGAGCTTGGGTGCCCAGCCGATGGCGGTGAGAGCCTGCAGGCGGCGGTGGGTGCCGGTGGCATCGACACGGCTGCGGGGCCCGCGGTTGGCGTCGTCGATGTCGATGCTCAGGATCAGGGCGGCCGTGGTGGGACGGACCCGGCGCGTGTCGGTCGAGCTCGTGAGGGCGCGGTCGGCGATCTCGCGAACGGAGCTGAGGGCCATGTCGGCGAGGTGGGCGATGCGCTCGACGCCGATGCCAGCTGCCCGCAGCGCAGCGATGTGGTCATGAACGGGGCGGGCGTCGACGTAGGGCTGCGAGCGACCGTAGGTGCGTTCGCGGTTGGCTGGGCGGGAGGCCGCGGTGTTGGCGGCGGTGCAGTCGGTGCAGCGGCAGCGGTCTTTGACGTAGGCGGCTCTGGTGCCGTGGACGAGGGGGCCACCCGTATGGGTGCACTCGCGACTCACCCGCGTCTGGGCGCAGGCGGCTCGACGAGCGGCTCGGTCGGCGGCGAGCCGGTGCTTGTCGCAGGAGTGCCGGGGATGATGCGCATGGGCGAGCGGGGCGCTGGCGTAGCCAGCGGTGTAGCCGCAGCTGGAGCAGGTTCGGGTGACCGTCATCGCCGGCGACGTGGCGGCCGGGTCCGGCAGCTGGCGGTTCGCGTGCGGCCGGGAACGCCGGCTCGGCGCAGTACGTCCTCGATCCAGTCGGTGGGGATCGTGCCGGCGTCTCCGACGTGCTGGTCGAAGGCCATCGCAGTGATCTCTGAGGCGCTGGCAGACCACTCGGCGGCTGACAGCGGTCGTTCCAGGTGGGCCTCGATCGTGGGCCGGTCGACGTAGGCCACGCTGGCGCCGAGGTGGTCGGCCAGGTCGGTCAGCAGCCGGTGGGTGTCGCCGCCGTAGGCGGCGATGAGGGTTTCGGAGGCTACGCGGCGGTCAGCCTGCCGGTCTGGGTCACTCGCGTCGGGCAAGCCTGTCGCGCCGAGCCGCCGGTGATCGCCGGGATCGACGGTGAACGCATCGACCGGATGTGGCTCTTGGGCGTGGCTCGGCATCGGCGCTTCTCCCGGCAGCTGGTGCTCTCGCCGGAGGAGGCGCAATTCCTGGTGAGGTGGTGACACCGCGCCCTGGTGTTCCTTGACCGCGAATCGGATCTGACGCGCGTGGCCGCGTCGCCACGGTGGCTCCGGGATGCCGGCGCCAGCTCGCATGTCGGGAGCGGCGGGCAGGGTGGCTGGCGCACGTGCTGATCGTCATGTGGCTCGCTGCGCCGTGGCGTACGGCCGCGCGACGGCTGACCGGCCTGGCAGGGGCCCCTGTCTGGGCGGGCGCCGGTCACATGGCGCGCGGTGGGGACCGTGGGCATGGTTGGGATCAGCGTGGCCGTGGTGGGTGCCTGCAGCAGGGCCACTGCATGGTCGGGGGAGTGCTGGGGGATCTCACGCTGTTTGCGGTGATCTGTCCGGCGGCAGACGTCGCGATCTGTTGGCGTGCCGAGTTCTCGGCCGACCGGTGAGCCGCCGATCTCGGTGTCGGTCCGGATCCGGCCACCGCGTGCCGCACACTCAACGATGGGTCGAGCGTCCCCGTGGATCGTCACGGTGGTTGGCCCAACCCGACTTCCGAGCGACGTGTCAGTGCGCTCCTGACGGCAGCGCCCCCTGGCCTGTATGGCGCCGAATCCGCCGCATGCCGATGACTCGGTCCGCTGGCCCAGCGGACCGCAACGGCAGCTCGGTTGACCACCATTTTGACCACCATTTGGGTTCGTTCGGGACCGTCCGCGATGATCCGCGGCGGTACGGCCAGGCCGCTGGCCTGCACGAACGCACATCCGCGAACTCGCCCGAACCCCCAGCCGACGACTGGGGGTCAAGGGGTCGCAGGTTCAAATCCTGTCAGCCCGACAGAAGAAGATGCAGGTCAGGGGCCGTTCCCGGGAGACCGGGAACGGCCCCTGCTGGTTCGTCGGACAGTTTGACCACTTTTTTGACCACCATCAGCCGACCCTGAGTTGCTCAGCACGGCGCCCAGGGTGGCCACCGCGTCCCGGAATTCGTCGGGGAGACGTGGCCGTAGACGTCGACGGTGATGGCGATCGAAGAGTGGCCGAGGATGTCCGAGACCACCTTGAGCGGGACGCCGTGGGTGAGCATCACGCAGGCCGCCGAGTGTCGGAGGGTGTGCAGGCTGGCGTCGGGAATGCCCGCTCGTGCGGCTGCCGCCTTGAACGCCCGGAGGGCGTTGCGGGGATCGCACGGTTCACCGGTCCCGGTGGTGAACACGAACCCGGTCTCGTGCCAGGTGGAGCCGGCGAGCTGTCGCTCGGTGGCCTGGACGTGCTGCACGTTGCGCAGCAGTTCGGCGGCGGGGTCGGAGAGCGGTACAACGCGTTGGGACTTCGCGGTCTTGGGCTCGGTCACGAGGAGGGCTCCATCGATGCGCGCGAGCGTTCCCCGCACGCGCAGCGTCCCCCGATCGAGGTCGACGTCGGACCACCGCAGCGAGAGGGCTTCGCCTCGGCGCAGCCCCGTGTGCACCAGGAGCTCGAAGAGGGTCGCGTAACGGCTCTGGTGCGCGGCGCTGAGCAGCTCCGCCACCTGAGTCGGAGTCAGATGCGTGGCCTCCTTGCTCTTCACCTTCGGCCGTCTGACGGCCGCGGACGGAGTCGTCGTCATGGCGCCGTCGCGAACTGCCGTGTCCAGGATTGCGCGCAGGACCGTGTAGGCCGAGCGGATGGTCGACTCCGCCAGGCCTTTACGCAGGAGTTCGACGACCCAGCCTTCGACATGCGAGGGGCGGATCCTGTCCAGGGTCAAGCGACCGATGGAGCTGGTGAGGATGTGTGTCCGCGCCACCCCGGCACACAGGGTCTCGGTCGTCTGCTTTCGGTCTGACGCTGCCAGTGACTTTTCGATCCCCCGACATCCATCCCCGGTGTGGGGCCGATTAGTTGTAGCCGCGAAGCCAGGCGAGCACGGCGACGGCACGGTCGCGTGGTTGCAGTTGTGGTTGCAGTTGTTCCGAATCCAGGTTCGTGCAGGCTTGTCCGCCATGATCCGGCGCATCGTGAATGTGCTGGTCGGGCCTGTGTCCGACACGGTGGCACAGTTCTGCGAACGTGATCATGACGGCCTGGCAGTGTGGGGCTCAGGGGTTCGAGTCCCCTCGGCCTTACCCGTTGACCAGGCCGTTCTCCGTCCGGGAGAGCGGCTTGAGCTGCTCCTGGTGCCTACCTTGGTGGCTACTTGTGCCGATCCAGTGCCGGCTCAGTCCCGGAGCGCGCGGCCCACCGATGTGGCGAGTCTGCCTAACGGGAGGGGGTCAGGACCGCGGCGTCCGCCTGACCCATAGCGGTCCCAGAGGGGACACCTCCTCAGCAGAACGGAATGGGACATGCCTTGAGACTCTCGTCCCTTGCGGCCCGCGACCGGCTGACGCAGTGAGGTGCCACATCCAGAAGACGGCAATCAGGCTGCTCGGCCCGGCAGGTGCGCCCGGAGCCAGCCGATGACGTCGGCGGTGACCTCGTCGCGGATGGTCTCATTGACCAGCTCGTGCCGGGCGTCGGGGTAGAGAGTGGCCGTGACGTCGGCGAGGCCGGCCGAGCGGTAGCGGTCGGCCAGTGCCATGACATTGCTCCCGCCCGGGCCGCCGACCGGGTCCCGGTCGCCAGAGATCAGCAGAAGCGGCAGGTCCGGCCGGATCTGCGACGGCTCGGCGGTGCGCTCGGCCTGCCCCAGGACGCCGCCGATGATCGCGTCCTCGGTAGGAAAGCCGCAAAGCGGGTCGGCCACGTAAGCGTCGACCTCCGCGGGGTCGCGGCTGAGCCATTCGAAGTCGGTGCGCGGCTCGAAGCCGGCGTTGAACGCGGCCAGCCCCGGCTGGTCGGCGGGCAGGCCGGCAAGGACGCCGCCGAGGCCGTCGAGGGTCGTCGAGCCGCTGAGCACCACGCCGCCGTAGCGGACCGGCTCGGCCAGCAGCGCGATCTGCATGCCCATCGAGCCGAGCGAGTGGGCGAAGGCGAACAGCGGCACGTCCGGATGCTGCGAGGCCAGCAGGCGCGCGTGCGCGCCGATGTCGGCCACGAAGCCTTCGACCCCGGCCGCGCCGAAGCTGCCCAGTGGGACATCTTCGGACACCGACGCTCCGTGGCCACGATTGTCGGCGGCCGACACCACGAACCCGGCCGCGTTCAAGGCCCGGGCGAACCGGTCGTAGCGGGGCCCGTGCTCGGCCAACCCGTGCACCAGCTGGACGATCCCGACGGGCCCGCCCGTGACGTCGTCCCATTCGTACGTGGCGATGGCGAGCCCGTCGGCCGGGGACGGGAAGCTGGCGGTGGTCGGCATGCTCGCATCATCCGAGGGGCGGGCTCTGCTCGCATCCGGCACGTCACAGGTCCTCCGCTCGCGAGGACGTCGGAGAGCACGACACGCAGGGCGTCGCCCGCCTTGTCGACGGTCGCGCGAGCCACACGTCGCCACTGCGGCCATCCCGAAGAAGGCGCGGCTCATGCCGGCGACGTCCAGCAGTTGGGCGTCGACACCTGCCGCGCGCAGCTTCTCGACTTCACCTGACCAACATGGGAATGAATGTCGACGAATGCTCGCGTACCCCTCAAGCCGCCCTGGGTCGTCCGTTGTCTGGCCGAGGGCGGTGACACCGACCTCAACACGGTCGGGGAGGGAGGACGGCGCCATCCGCGGCCCGGCGGACGACGGGCGGGTGGCGTTTGTGGCCCAGGACGACATCGCCGCCGTCGTCGCCATGCTGCGCGAGCCCACCGCGCACGCCGGCCGCACGTACGACCTGACCGGGCCGGAGGAGCTGGCGCTGACCGAGGTCGCGGCCGTGCTCACCGCCGTCACCGGCCGGGCGGTTCTCTACGTGCCGGCGACCGTCGAGGAGGCGTTGGCCTCGCGCGCGTCCTACGGGGCGCCGGACTGGCAGGTCGAGGCCTGGGTGTCGATCTACACCGCGATCGCGGCCGGCGAGATGGCCGGGGTCAGGCCGCCGTGCCCGACCTGACCGGGCACCCGGCGCGCACGCTGGAGCAGGTGCTGCGCGCTCGGGCCTGACGCCAGGGGTCTGAAGTCACGGGGGGCGTCAGGTGCGGTGGCGCGGGTAGACGACGCTCGTGCGCCTGCCCGGTCCCTCGGACCTCCTCGACCTGCCCTGGACGCTCGCCGACTCCGTCCGCAGCCTCAGCGCGGCACTGCCGCGCGCCGAGACGCTGCTGCCCCTGGCCGACGACGTCCTGCGCCGCACCCGCTCCCTACTCGACGGCGCCGGGCCCGCGGTGGCCCGGGCGGCGGCGGTGGGTCCCGAGGCGGTCGAGGTGGCGGCCGACGTCGTGCGGCGCGTCGCCGCAGTCGCGACGCCGGAGCGGGTCGCGACCCTGGGCGCGCTCGTCGACCGGCTCGGCGCCGCGCTGGCGCCGGAGCGGGTCGAGGCGGTCACCCGCGCCGTGGACACGCTGGGGTCGCGCGCCGACGTCGTGCCACGCGTCCTCGACGCCTTTGACGGCCTGCTGTCCTCGGGCCGGCTGGACCGGCTCGCCGACGGGCTTGACCGGCTGCTGGCCGCCGACCTGCTGCCCCGCGTCGACCGGTTGCTGGACCACCTGGCCGACGAGCGCGTGGAGCGCGCCCTCGACCTGGCCGGGGACGACCGGGTCGTGCGGGCCCTCGAGCTCGTCACCGGCGACCGGGTCGACCGAACCCTCGACGTCCTCACCGACGAACGGGTCGACCGGATCCTGGACCTGCTGACCGGTGACCGGGTCCAGCAGGCCCTCGACCTGGCCGCCGACGAGCGCGTGCGCACGCTGCTGGACCTCGCGGCCGACGAGCGCGTCCTGCGTCTGCTGGACCGGCTCGACGCCCTGCTCGCCGCCGACCGCGTCCCGCGCCTGGTGGACCGGGCTGGCGCCCTGCTCGACGACGAGCGGCTGTCGCGGGTCGGCACCCGGCTGGACCGGATGCTGTCCGACGAGAACCTCGACCGCACCGAGAGACTGCTCCGGAGCGGGCAGCCGGCCGCGGCCCTCCGCCTGCTGACCCGGCTCGACCGCGAGCTCACCGACGACGCGGCCCGTGCGCTGGGCACGCTGCTCGACCGCCGCCTGCCCGCGCTGCTCAGCGAGGAGAGGGCCGCCGCCCTGGCCGCGCTCACCGACCAGGTGCCGCGGCTGCTGGGCGGACTGGAATCCGGCTCCCTCCCGCGCACCGCCGACCTGGGGCGGGTGCCGACCGACCTGCACGCGATACTCGAGCTCATCGACGACCTTCACCAGGTGGTGTCGGGCCTGCCCGGCGCCGGACGCGCCCGCGACCGCGGCGACGACCCGCACCCGCAGGTCGAGGACCCGCGGCCGCCCGACGACGACGCGCCCAACCGGGAGGCGGAGTCGCCCCAGACACCGACGAAGGGCTACAGCTAGTTCTTCGCGGAGGGCTGTCTCCCGCCGGGAACTGCATGCCCACCTGACCGGCGTCTGGCGCGCCTCTCAGCGGTGGACAACCCGTGAGAGTGATACCACTGTCCCCTGATCGTGCGGCAGCCAGCAAGTCGCCGGCTGCTGGCTCCCCGAACGGTTGGCAACCCCGTCGTGGTCAACGATCGTTCACGTCGGCGGGGTCGTGTGCCGCCGCGCGCGCCGCATCTGTTGCTGACCTGCGCGACGCGGTTCGTCGCCGACCGGTCCACTTCCCGGCTCGAGGGCCAGTCGACGTGACTTCGTTCCGGCCACGTCAAGGATGCAGAAGGGGTGGAGCGTCAGCGGTCCCGCACGATGCCTGGCCGGTGGGGCCACGTCGGTCAGCTGGGTGGACCGGGCAGGTGTCCTGCAGACGTCCCGGTGTTTGCGACCCGCTCAGCGGGCGGCGGCGGTCCAGGTCGGGACCGCGCCGCCGTCCGTCCGCACGAGGCCCCGGCTGGCCAGCAGCCGCAGGTGGGCGTCGGTCTCCGTGACGGCGAAGATCCGCATCCGACGCTCGTAGGACGACCACGGCCTGGACCACGTCAGATGTGCGGCGAGCTGCCACGGGGTGCTGTCCGGGTGCGCGCGCACTGCGTCCAGCAGCTCGGCGAGCCGCTGTTCGTGGTGAGCGAGGAGCTGGTCGGCCCGGTCCGCCAGGCCCGTGAAGCGCCACTCGTGCGCCGGGAGCACCTCGCTGGGCGCCAGGTCGCGCACGCCGCCCAGCGACTGCAGGTAGGACCGCAACGGGTCCGCCTCGCCTCGCACGCCGGTGGAGATGTTCGGGCTGATCCGGGGCAGTACGTGGTCACCAGCGAAGAACAAGCCGGTGCGTTCCTCGCTGAAGCACAGGTGGCCGGGTGTGTGACCCGGCGTGTGCACGGCACGCAGCTGCCAGCCGTCGAAACCGGCGAGGTCGCCGTGCTCGAGTAGGCGGTCCGGGATCGCCATGCTGAGGAAGTGCTCCATCGACTCCGGAGAGCCCACGTCGCTCACCGCGTCGCTGCGGTCGGCACCCAGACCGACCAGGAAGTCGACCTCCGCGGTCGTTGCGGCGATGCCGTCCTGCCCGTTCATGGCCTCGACCACGGCCGCATCGGCGGGGTGCATGGCGATCCACGCGCCGGACTCGGCACGCACCCGCCCGGCCAGGCCCAGGTGGTCGGCGTGCAGGTGGGTGACCAGAACTCCGCGCACGTCGGTCACGTCGGCGCCGATGCCGGCCAGCCCGCTGGTGAGCGCAGTCCAGCTGATCTCGCTGTTCCACCCTGTGTCGACCAGCCCCAGTCCGCCCGGGACGGCGAAGGCGTAGACGGACACGTAACGCAGCGGGTTGTGCGGGATCGGCACCGGTATCGACCACAGGTCTGGGCGGAGCTGCTCGACGGGCGGGAGCACGCGGGCCTGCCAAGCCTCGTGTTGCGCCGATCCGGTGATCTCCACGGGCCCGACTCTGCCGTACGACCCGACCAGGTCAGGCGACGGGGCTCGGCGCTCGCCATGACATCCGAGGACGCCGACGGTGAGCTCACGGCTGCCCTCCGGCATGGGCGGGCGGGAGTCAGCCGATCCGTACGAGTGTGCGCCCCTGCGCGCCGCCGGACAGGATCCGCTCCAGCGCAGCCGGGACACCGTCCAAGGGCACCTCGTCGGTGGCCAGCTCGTCGAGACGGGGAGGCCGCAGGTCGGTTGCCATCCGCCGCCAGACCTCCTTCCGGCGGTCGATGGGGCAGCGCACCGAGTCGATGCCGAGCAGTGAGACGCCCCGGAGGATGAACGGGAAGACCGACGTCGCCACGGCAGTACCTCCGGTGTTGCCCGACGCGGCGACGGCAGCGCCGTAACGCAGCGATGCGACGACGTGCGCCAGCGTCTCGCCGCCGACGCAGTCCACCGCACCCGCCCACACCTCCTTCTCCAACGGGCGGGAGGACCCGGACACAGCATCGCGGTCGATGACGTCCGCCGCCCCGAGGGACGTGAGCCAGTCCGTTGCCTCGCTCTTGCCCGTGGAAGCGGTCACCTCATGACCACGCGCAGCGAGGATGGACACCGCGACGCTGCCCACCCCGCCGGTGGCGCCGGTGACGAGCACAGGCCCGTCGCCCGGACGCAAGCCGTGCTCTTCCAGCGCCAGCACGCTCATCGCCGCGGTGAAGCCCGCCGTTCCGAGGATCATGGCCTGCCGGTCGGTCAGGTCCGCGGGAAGCGGCACCACCCATTCGGCCGGGACCCGGGCGTGTTCGCTGAAACCACCGTGGTGCGCGACCCCGAGGTCGTAGCCGTGGACGAGCACTCCCTGCCCGGCTTGCAGGTCTGACGACCCCGGGTCGACGACCACTCCTGCCAGGTCGATCCCGGGCACGAGCGGGGAGATGCGAGCCACCTTGCCCGACTTGCGGGACGCGAGTGCGTCCTTGTAGTTCACGCTCGACCAGGTCACCTCGATGGTGACGTCTCCGGTCCCGAGGTCCGACAGGGCCAGAGGCCGGCGTTCGAGGACCTCGTCGGCACCGGAGTGATCAGCGACGAGTGCGGCAGTGACCGAGGGCAGGCTCATGAGGTGATTCTGGACGGAGTGTGCGTCCCCGTGCAGGCTCGGACCGTCCGCCGGCATCATGTCCGCTCGATGCCACGGCGCGTGGCGAGCACCTGTGCCGCAGAGTGGCGGTGCACTGGCCGCTGCCTCGACGCGCCTGCCCGGTCCACGAGCCCGGTGGCGTCGGTCGCATGACGCTCGATCGACCGGAGGTCCTGAACGCCCTGACGCACGACATGGTCACGACCATGCAGCTCCAGCTCGATCGCTGGCGAGGTGACGCCGGCGTCCACGTCGTCGAGCCCGACTCGGTGCTGGCCATGCCGGAGATCGCCATCGGGCTGCCCCCGGGCTCGGGGACCACGTACCTGCTCGCCCGTGCCCCAGGCCGGGTCGGTGCTCACCTCGCCCTGACAGGTGACCGGATGGACGCCGCCGATGCGCTCTACTGCGGATTCGCCGACTCCTGCGTGCCCACCCGGGACCGCTCTACCCTCCTGGACGCCCTTGCCGACAGCACGGTGGACGACGCGCTGGACCTCCTCGATGCCGCACCGCTCCCCGAGAGCGAGCTCCGCGGCCAACGGCCGTGGATCGATGCCTGCTACGCGGCCGACCGCGTCGAGGACGTCGTGCACCTGCTCAGTGCTTCGGGGAACGCCCAGGCGCGCGCTGCCGCCACCCGCCTGTCCGAGCTCCCGCCCACCGCGTTCAAGGTGGTCTTCCGTTCATCGCGGGACGCGCAGTCGGACGCGAGTGTCGCGGAGACACTGCGCCGTGAGTTCCGGGTCGCAACGCGGCTCGTCGTCGGGCATGACGTGCAGAAGGGCATCCGTGCGACGGTCATCGACCGCGACGGGGTCCCGACGTGGGCGCCCAGCACCTTGGCGGCGGTGAGTGCAGACGAAGTGGACGCCTACGTCGCCCCCCTCGGCCCACACGAGCTCGACGTCACCGACGCCTCGCCAGGGTCGTGAGCCCTGCCCGAGCGGTTCCACGAAGAGCGCGGGGCGGGCGCCGGCCGAACGCGCGGGCTCAGCGGCGGGTGGCCCCGGCGGGCGCGGGCAGCGACCCGAACACCCGGTGGCACTGGGCCTCGATCGACGCGGCCACGGCGGCGACCTCGGCACGGCGGAGGTTCTCCGTTCGCGCGGAGAGCCAGAACGTCAACGAAGCACTTGTCGCATGGGGGAGCACCCGGACGAGTTCGGGGGCGTCGACGGCGAGGAAGACCGGCAGCAGGCCGATGCCTGCGCCACGTCGCGTCATCTCCAGCTGAGCCAGCACACTGGTCGCCCCCAGCACCTCGGCCCGCCGCGGGAACAACCTGTCGACGAGGTCCAGGTCAGCCACCTGCAGCATCGACTCCACGTAGTAGACCGGGTTGTGCTGCGCCAGGTCGGCCAGGGACGACGGCTCCCCGTTCTCGGCCAGGTAGGACGGCGCTGCGAACAGAGCCAGCTCGTAGTCGACGAGTCGCTTCACCTGGAGCCTGGGTGACGACGGTCGAGTGACACCCACGTCCAGGTCGGCGGCGGCTCCGTAAGCGGGCGTCGGTCGAGTCACCGACGCGAGTTCGAAGCTGATGCCCGGGTGCTCGCGACGGACCGTCGTCAGCGCCGGCGCCACGACCTTGATGCCGAAGACCTCGGTGCTGTTGACGCGCACCAGACCGCGCAGCTGCTGCCGTGACGCGCGCGAGCTGCCGTGGGGCAGGTGGTCGAGCGCTGTCTGGATGGCCTCGGCCGTCGCGAGGACCTCGCGGCCGGTGGCAGTGAGCTCCCAGCCCCCCGGTGCTGCCACCAGCAGTCGCTCACCCAGCGCCTGCTCGAGCGAGCGGATCCGCCGCGCCACGGTCGTGTGGTTGACCCCCAGACTCGTGGCCGCTGCGGTGAAAGTCCGGCCCCGCACGACGGCGAGCAGGGCCGTCAGGTCGCCAGGATCCACGGTCACGTCTGCATCTTTGCAGAATGACACTGCGAGAGTGGGTATCGACTGATGGCAGACGCACAGCGCAATCTGGGTTCGTCCAACGTCGGACGACCGCCGGAGGGCCAGGCCCGCCGGCGGAACTCAGTGAAGGGTGCGCCTCATGACCACCACCACAGACCCCACGCCGTCGGCCGGAGGCCACGAGGCTCCCGTCTCCGGTGACGTGCCGATGCTCATCGGCGGTGAGTTCGTCCCCGCCGCGGGCGGCCAGTGGACCGACGTCGTCTCCCCGGGTTCGCTGACCGTCATCGGACGCGTCCCCACCGGCGGCAGCCAGGACGTCGACCGCGCCGTCGCCGCCGCCCGAGCGGCATTGCCCGGTTGGCGCGGGTTGCCCTTCACCGAGCGGCAGCGGGTGCTGCTGGCCATCGCCGACGCCCTGTTCGCCGCAGCTGAGGAGATGTCCCTGCTGACCGCGGCGGACACCGGCAACGCGCTGCGCACCCAGGCCCGGCCGGAGAGCCAGACGCTGGCGACCCTGTTCCGCTACTTCGGTGGCATCGCCGGCGAGCTCAAGGGCGTCGTGCTCCCGGCCGGGGAGGGTCAGCTGCAGTACAGCGTCCGGGAGCCGGTCGGCGTCGTCGGTGCCATCCTGCCGTGGAACTCGCCGCTCATGATCGCCGGCATGAAGATCCCTGCTGCGCTGGCGGCGGGGAACACCCTGGTGGTCAAGCCGGCCGAGGACGCGCCGCTCACGATCCTCAAGCTGGCCGAGATCTGCGCCCGGTTCCTGCCTGCGGGCGTCCTCAACGTGGTGACCGGTCGTGGCTCCGTCGTGGGGGAGGCCCTGGTGACCCACGCCGGCGTGGACAAGGTCTCCTTCACCGGCTCCACCGAGGTCGGCCGCGGGGTGGGCGCCAAGGCGGGGGAGCGCGTCGTCCCCGTGTCGCTGGAGCTCGGGGGCAAGAGCCCGACGATCGTGTGGCCCGACGCGGCCCAGGACGCCTACATCGATGCCACGGTCGACGGCATCCTGACCGGCATGCGCTTCACCCGGCAGGGGCAGAGCTGCACTGCCGGGTCGCGCCTGTACCTGCACGAGGACGTCTACGACGAGGTCCTCGACCGCGTGGTGGCGAAGTTGAAGACCTTCGTCGTGGGCGACCCGCTCGACGAGCGCAGCGACATGGGCGCCCTGATCAACCAGAAGCAGTACGACTCGGTGCGCGACTACATCGACGAGGGGCAGAGCCGTTCCGGCGTCGTGACCGCCCTCGACGGCGCTGCTCAGGTCCCGAGCGGGCTGGACGGCTACTACCTCGGCCCGACCGTGTTCTCCCGGGCCGAGAACGACTGGCGGCTCACCCGGGAGGAGATCTTCGGGCCGGTCATGGTCGTCATCCCCTGGCGGGAGGACGCCGAGGTGCTGGCGATGGCCAACGACAGCCACTACGGGCTGGCCGCGTTCCTGTGGTGCCATGACCTGGACCGGGCCATCACCGCCGCGAACCGCATCGAGTCCGGCTGGGTCCAGGTCAACCAGGGCGGTGGCCAGCTGGTCGGCCAGTCCTACGGCGGTCTGAAGGCCAGCGGCATCGGCCGGGAGTTCTCCCTCGAGGGGATGCTCGAGTCCTTCACCAGCATCAAGCAGATCAACGTCAAGCTGGCCTCGGCTCCTGCCCCCCGGCCCGTCACCCCCGGGCCCTGACCCGCATCGACGCCCGCCCAGAGCACCGGAGGACGTTCCCCTTGTTCACCATCAGCGACGACCAGCGCGACCTGGTCGCGATGGTCGCCGAGTTCACCGCCGACAACATCACCCCGCACGCCGTGGAGTGGGACCGCGCGCACCGCTTCCCGGCAGACGTCCTGCGCAAGGCCGCCGACCTGGGGATGGGCGGCATCTACGTGCAGGAGTCCTCCGGCGGGTCCGGGCTCAGCCGGCTCGATGCCGTCCTCATCGTCGAGGCACTTGCCGCCGGCTGTCCGTCCACGGCCAGCTACTTGTCGATCCACAACATGGTCGCCTGGATGATCGACGCCTACGGGAACGACGAGCAGCGAGCGCAGTTCCTGGCGCCGCTGCTGACCATGGAGAACTTCGGCAGCTACTGCCTCACCGAACCGGGCGCGGGTTCTGATGCCGGCGCGTTGAGCACGCGGGCGGTGCGGGACGGGGCGGGGGAGGACGCGGACTACCGGCTCACCGGGGTCAAGCAGTTCATCTCCGGGGCCGGCACGTCACAGACCTACGTGGTCCTGGCCCGGACGGCGGACACCGGGCCGCGGGGGATCACCGCGTTCGTCGTGGACAAGGACACACCGGGGGTCTCGTTCGGCCCGGACGAGGTGAAGATGGGCTGGAACACCCAGCCCACCCGCCAGGTCATCCTGGAGGACGTCCGGGTGCCGGCGTCCGCCCGACTGGGCCAGGAGGGCGACGGGTTCAGGATCGCCATGTCCGGCCTCAACGGGGGACGGCTCAACATCGCGGCGAGCTCGCTGGGTGGGGCATCGGCGGCCCTCGCGGCGTCGATCCGCTACCTGGGGGAGCGACATGCCTTCGGTGGGCCGCTCAGCCGGTTCGAGGCCCTGCAGTTCGACATCGCCGACATGGCCACCGAGCTCGAGGCGGCACGCACCTTCCTGTGGCGCGCCGCGAGCGCGTTGGACGCCCACGCTCCGGACATGGTGACGTTGTGCGCCATGGCGAAGAGGTTCGTCACCGACGCAGGCTTCGAGGTCGCGAACAAGGCCCTGCAGCTGCACGGCGGTTACGGCTACCTCGCCGAGTACGGCGTGGAGAAGATCGTGCGGGACCTGCGGGTCCATCAGATCCTCGAGGGCACCAACGAGATCATGCGGCTGATCGTCAGCCGGGAGCTCCTGGGCCGGTCGGCGTGAGCGCCGCTGGGGATGATGCGGCTGTCGAGCCGGCCGTCCTCGTGCGAGTGCACGACGGGCTCGGGCACCTGACGCTCAACCGGCCCCGGTCGATCAACGCGCTGTCGTACGAGATGGTCGAACTGATGCAGTCGGCCCTCGACTCGTGGGCGGACGACTCCGCCGTCCGGCTCGTGGTGATCGACGGCGCCGGCGAACGAGGGCTCTGTGCCGGCGGCGACATCGTGGCCATCTACTCCGATGCACGCGCCGGTGGCACCGCGTCGATCGACTACTGGGCCGCCGAGTACCGGCTGGACGCCACCATCGCGGACTACCCGAAACCCGTCGTCGCGCTCATGGACGGCATCGTCATGGGTGGCGGGGTCGGCATCTCCACCCACGCTTCCCACCGGATCGTGGAGGAGAACTCCACGATCGCCATGCCCGAGGTCGGCATCGGCTTCGTGCCCGACGTCGGCGGCTTGTTCCTGCTGGCCCGGGCCCCGGGGCAACTGGGGCTGCACGCCGCGCTGACCGGCGCCCGCATGGGTCCGGCCGACGCCATCCACCTCGGGTTCGCCGACGCGTTCGTGCCCCGCGGGCAGCGCGGTGAGCTGCTGACAGCCCTGTCGACCGGGGACGTCGACGGGGCCATCGCCCGGCTGGCGGTCGTGCCCCCGCCGAGCCCGTTGGCGGCCGAGCGGCACTGGATCGATCTCGCATACGACCGCGACTCGATCGAGGAGGTGCTTGCCGCTCTCGACTCCTTGTCCGGCGACGGCCCGGAGCGCGCCCGGACGATCCTGGCCCGATCGTCACCGACCTCACTGAAGGTGGCGCTGCGGTCCTTCCGGGAGGCGGCGGCCGACCCCGACCTGCACAGCGCACTTGTCCGTGACCTCCGCATCGCCGCGCGGTGCCTTGCCGGGCATGACTTCACCGAGGGCATCAGGGCCCAGGTCATCGACAAGGACCGCAACCCCCGATGGCGCCCGGCGACGCTGGCCGAGGTCAGCGCTGCCGACGTCGACGCGTACTTCGCGCCGCTCGGCGAGCGCGACCTGCACCTCGACCGATCCTCCCCATCGACAGGAGCCAGACGATGACCGACTCGACGACGAGTGCCCCGTCCACGACGACCCCCCGGCGGGTCGCCATGGTGGGGCTGGGCAACATGGGTGGCCCGATGGCGGCCAACCTGGTCAAGGCGGGTCACTCCGTCACCGGGTTCGACCTGGTGCCCGCGGCCCTCGAGGCAGCTGCTGCTGCCGGCGTCACGGTCGCCGCCTCTGGAGCCGAGGCGGTTCGTGAGGCCGACATCGTCATCACGATGCTGCCCGCCGGCCGGCACGTGCTGTCCGCTTACCAGGGATCCGACGGCGTCGAGGGCCTGCTGGCCGCCGCGCAGCCCGGCACGGTGTTCGTCGACAGCTCGACGATCGACGTGGCGGACGCGCGGACGGCGGCTGCTGCCGCGGCGGCTGCCGGACACCGCGCCCTCGATGCTCCGGTGTCCGGCGGCACGGTCGGAGCAGCGGCGGGAACGCTGACGTTCATGGTCGGGGCCACCGACGAGGACTTCGCCGAGGTCGCCCCGGTCCTGTCAGCGATGGCCCGCAAGGTGGTGCACTGCGGCGCGTCAGGTGCCGGCCAGGCGGCCAAGGTCTGCAACAACATGATCCTCGGCGTCTCCATGATCGCTGTCAGCGAGGCCTTCGTGCTCGGCGAGGCGTTGGGCCTGACCAACGAGGCGCTCTTCGAGGTGGCCTCCAATGCGACCGCCCAGTGCTGGGCGCTGAACACCAACTGCCCGGTTCCCGGCCCGGTGCCCACGAGCCCGGCGAACCGCGACTTCGCCCCGGGCTTCGCTGCGGCGCTGATGGCCAAGGACCTCGGCCTGGCCGCCAACGCGGTCTCCGCCAGCGGGGTCGACGCACAGCTCGGTCTGGCGGCCGCGCAGATCTACACGCAGCTGGCCGAGGGCGACCGGGCCGGGCAGGACTTCTCCACGGTCATCAACGTCATCCGCGAGCACAGCGCAGCGAAGACGACCTCGTGACCGACGGCGTTGCAGAGCAGCGGTTCGAGACGGTGCTGCTCGAGCGCCGTGGCCGCGTGGCCCTCGTCCGGCTGAATCGCCCGAAGGGCGCGGCGGGTCTGTGCCATGGCTCGGGACATGCTCGGCGGCAACGGGATCCAGCTGGACCACCACGTCGCCCGCCACCTCGCGGACGTGGAAGCGATCTACACCTTCGAGGGCACCGACACCGTGCAGGCCCTGATCGTCGGGCGGGCGATCACGGGTCTGTCAGCCTTCGTCTGAGTTCTGACCAGAGGAGCTGGTTCGCCGGCTTGGCGCCCGATCGCGAAGGAAGCCTCCAGAGAACGACGAGTTGCCAACAGGAAACGCGCCAGGGCCGTGCCTGCGCGGCGTGACACCTCAGCTCGACCGTGCCCGACTGCGGGCGCGGCGACGAGCTGGCGCTGTCGGCGGTAGGTCAACCCCAGCGACCACCTGGTTGCGGATGGCGCCGATGCCCTCGACGGTCATCTCGACGACGTCGCCGGGCTGCAGCGGCGGGGGAGCGTCGTCGGCGCGGGTGCCCCACAGCTCGGCCAGGCAGCCGCCGTTGCCGCAGGTGCCCGAGCCGAGCACGTCCCCGGCGCGCACCTCGGTGCCGCGGGAGGCGTAGTTGATGAGCTCCTCGAACGGCCAGCCCATGTTGGACAGAGGTCCTGGCCGATCTGCTCGCCGTTGACGCTGACCCGCATGTCCAGCTGCAGGAACCCGTCGTCGCCCCGGTACGGCTCGAGTCGTCGGCGCCGCCGATGCCGTGCGGGAAGCCCTGCACGCCGCGCTCGGCGTCGGTGCCGGTGTCCAGCATGGTGTGGACGGGGTTGGTGCGCCGCCGCCAGCCCTTCTGCGGGCCGTCCATGTCGAAGCTCTGCGACAGGGAGAAGCTCACCCCGCGGCGGACCAGCCGGGCACCCTCGACGCGCTTGTCCTCGGTGAGGAAGTTCAGCGTGCCCAGCACGTCATCGGCACCCCAGCGGCCCCAGTTGGAGCAGCGCTTGGCGGCGGCCGCGATGGCGCCCTCGGGGTCGGTGCGGTCGAGCCCTGCGTCGGTCGTCATGGATCTCCGTCCTTGCGCTGCGTGGGAGGCTCAGTCGGTGATCAGCGCCAGCTGCTTGTTGATCTCCTTGGGGTTCGTGTCACCCACGACCTTCTGCAGGAACGGGGTGTGGTCGAACAGGAAGTCGCGGACCGGCTGCAGCAGCCGAGGCGCGTGATGGAACATCTGCCCGTTCTGGTAGGCCATCTTGACCTGGAAGTTCACGTGCGGCTTCCGCGGCTCCTCGTAGGACTGCAGCGCGCGGGTCACCGCGGCAGGGTCGGTGAGGTCGACACCCCGCAGGGTGCGGCCGATGAAGTAGCCGTCCTCGATCGCCATGCCCGCCCCGTACGCCGCATAGGGCGACGTCGCGTGCGCCGCGTCGCCGGCCAGCGTGACGCGCCCCTTCGACCACTGGTCGAGGTAGCCGCGGTCGCGCAGCACCCACCGCTGGACGTTCTCCCGCTCCGTGCGGGCAATCAGCGCCGGCAGCGGGTGGGGGAAGCCGCGCCCAAGCTCTTCAGCTCGGGCAAGGAGGTCTGCCGGGGGCGGTACCTGGGGGTCGGTTGCCTCCAGCACCCACCACTGGTAGCCGGCCCGGCCCTTGTACCGGATCGACGTCCAGCTGCCCTGCACCTCGCGACCGTGCCCGATGACGCACATGCCGGTCTCCCCACCGATGTCGTCGGCGAAGGTGAACCCGGCGATGGCGTGCAGTCGATGTTCGCGGATCGGGGTGTCCCCCCACAGCGTGCTGCGGACCAGCGAGTTGATGCCGTCGGCGCCGACGAGCACGTCGGCCTCGTGGGTGCTGCCGTCGGTGAAGTGCAGCGTCACCGCCCGTTCGTCCTGCTCGATCCGGTCGACCTGCTGGTCGGTTCGCAGGACACCCGGGGGCAACGCGGCCAGCATCCGCTCGTACAGCTCCGGTCGGAGGAGCCCGATGAAGCCGCCGCCGCGCCCGTAGGCCCGTTCGATCTCGGGGTCGCTCTTCACGGTCGCGCGGACCTTGCCGTTGATGCTGCGGAACTGCGACTGGCAGGGGGCGCCCAGGTCGGTCGTGTCCACGCCCAGGAGCCCCAGCGCCTTCACCGGCGGAGGCCAGAGGTTGAGCACGTTCCCGGCGGGACGGGCTTCGTGGTAGCGCTCGAAGGCGACCACGTCGTGGCCGGCCTGGTGGACCGAGAGTGCGGTGGCCATGCCGGCCGGGCCGCCGCCGAGGACGGCGACGCGCCCGCGCGGGGCTGCTGTGGGGCGGGGGGACGACATCGTTGGTCTCCGTCGGTAGCGGTGGGGTGGTCAGGCGGGCTGGCTGACGGCGGCCGCGACGCGGCGGGTGACCCCGGGGACGTCGCCCTGGACGTGATCGAGGTTCCACTGGGCCATCTGCATGGAGGCGTCGACGACGGTCTTCACCCGGTCGAACCGGCGGGCGGTGAACGCTGCCCACAGGTCCTCGTCGACTGCGTGCCGGTCGGTCAGCAGCTCGGCGAGCACCGAGGCGTCCTCGAAGCCCATCGCGGCACCCTGCGCGATGGTCGGCGGGCAGGTGTGCACCGCATCGCCGATGAGCACCACCCGGCCGCGGTTCCACGGGGCGTCGAGGAGGTGGTGTTCGAACCAGGTGTAGTTCAGCTTCGCCGGGTCGGTGAACGAGTCGCGCACCTCGTCCCAGGGGCCGTGATAGGGGCGACTCAGTTCGAGGAAGTCCGCCAGCCGCTCCTCCGGGGTCTGGGTGGTGCGGTCCCGCGCCTCCTCGACGAGTGACCAGTAGGCCGTCGTCGGCGAGGTGGGGCAGACCAGGGCCATGTAGGAGGGGCCCCCGAAGATGGCGTGGAACTCGGTGACGTCAGTCGGCTTGGAACCGAACATCCGGAACGCGCCCATGCCCACGGACTTCGTCTCCAACGGGATCTCCAGGAGCCGCCGGGTCCAGGAGCGCAGTCCATCGGCCCCGACCACCACGTCGTAGCGAGCAGTGGAGCCGTCCGAGAAGTGGACGTCCACACCGTCGTCGTCCTGGGTGAGGGAGTCGATGGTCGTGGAGAACCGGAACCGGACGCCGGCCCGTTCCGCCCGGGCCACCAGGATCCTGGCCAGGTCGGGCCGGTACATGCCCACGGTGGAGGGCAGGTCCGGACCGCCGAACGGGATGTCGTCGACGCGGGCGACGATGGTCGCTGCTGGGTCGGGCAGCCGGATGACGAGCTGGGAGAACGGTTGGCCGACCTGCAGGCACTCGTCGAGCACACCCAGTTGCCGGAGCACCCGCAGTGCGTTGCCCTGCAGCGTGATGCCTGAGCCCAGCGCGCTCACCTCGGACTTGATCTCGACCAGGTCGACGGCGACACCAGCATCGGCCAGCAGGGCCGCGGCGGTGGTGCCGGCGGCGCCGGCACCGACGACCAGCACGTTCTTGACAGCGGGCACGGCAGGACTCCTCGTCGAGTGGTGGATCACGTTGGGAACGGCGTGGCTTGTGCGGACATGCGCATCGGACATCGCTCGGATCCATCCGCTCGATGACCGGTGCAGCAGCTCGCCCGGTCAGCCGACCAGCGTCCAGAGCAGGAAGGCGTTCAGGCCGATGATCGCGGCGGCGGCGACGGCGGCGGCCGCGGTCGTCACCGGCCGGTTGACCAGGTCGCCCATGACCGCGCGACGGCGGGTCAGCAGCACCAGGGGGACCAGCGCGAACGGGATGCCGAAGGAGAGCACCACCTGCGAGGCGACCAGGGCGGTGGTCGGGTCGATCCCGATGGTCAGCACGACCAGCGCGGGGGCGAGGGTGAGCGCCCGGCGGCCCAGCAGGGAGATCCGGCGGCGCACGAACCCCTGCATCACGACCTGGCCGGCCAGGGTGCCCACCCCCGAGGAAGCGAACCCGGAGGCCAGCAGGGTGAGGGCGAACAGCGTGGCGGCCGGCGCGTCCAGCGCCCGGGCGAGACCTGCGTGGACGCCCTCGAGGGTGTCGGTACGCGGGATGTCCGAGCCGTGGAACAACCCCGCCGCGACGATCAGCATCGCGGCGTTGACCAGCCCGGCCAGCCCCATGGCCACGACGACGCCCCGCCGGTGGGCTCGGAGCAGGTGACGCCGTTCTGCCGACGTGGGCGCCTCGTCCCGCCGGCAGGTGAGCGCACTGTGCAGGTAGATCGCATGCGGCATGACCGTGGCGCCCAGGATGCCCGTGGCCAGCAGCAGGCTGTCGGTCCCGGCGAGGCCGGGCAGCAGGCCACCGGCCAGGGGCGCCGGGTCCACCGGCACGCGCAGCAGGGTGATCAGGAACCCGACGAGGATGACCGCGAACAGCCCGGTGATCGCCCGTTCGAAGGGGCGTTGCCCGCGGCCCTCGAGGGCCAGGAGGACGAATGCGACCGCGCCCGTCACGGCTCCGCCGAGCGGGAGCGGCAGTCCGAACAGCAGGTTCAGCGCGATGGCGCCGCCGATCACCTCGGCGAGGTCGGTCGCGATGGCCACCAGTTCGGCCTGGAGCCACAGTCCCCGGTTGACCGCGGGACGGAACGTGTCGCGGCAGACCTCGGGCATGCTGCGGCCGGTGGCCAGGCCGAGCTTGGCCGAGAGGGTCTGGACCAGCATGGCGAGCAGGTTGGCCGCCACGATGACCCAGAGCAGCAGGTAGCCGTGCGCGGCACCGGCGGAGAAGTTGGTCGCGAAGTTGCCCGGGTCCACGTAGGCGATCGCGGCGACGAACGCCGGCCCGAGCATCGTCGGGAGAGCAGCGCGACGGCCCCCCGTTCGTCGCCGGAGGCCGTGCGGCGTCGGGGACACGGCTGGGGGCGACGGGACGGTGACCTCGATGGTGGCCATCCGGGTCTTCTTCCTCGTGGTCGGGGCCGCCGCGTCGTCGGCGCGGCGGGTGGTGGGTCGGGAACGCCGGCCCGGGGAGCCCGGTCGTCGTGGCGAGGGCCGGGATCCCCGAGCGCAGCGGTCAGCCGTTGCCGCGCTTGGCGTACGGGTTGATCAACTGGTCCTCGGTGCCCTCGAGCACGCCCTCCTCGGTGGCCGTGGGGTGACCGGGGTCGGGCGGGAAGGACTCGGTCATCGACATGGGCAGGCTGGCGTTGCGGTAGATGGAGGCCGAGCCCTGCGAGGGCTTCCAGACGGTCGGCTCCCAGTCGGGTACGTAGTTGCGGTAGCCGCCGGTGTTGAGCTCCACGCGGTACCCGGACGGCTCACGGAAGTACAGGAAGACCTGCTCGCCGATGCCGTGGATGGAGGGCCCGTACTCGATCATGGTGCCGTTCTCCATGAGCACGTCCGCGGCGTGCGCGAGCTCCTCGTAGGAGTCGGTCCAGAAGGCGATGTGGTTCGACCGTCCCGGGATCTGAGAGCTGTCCAGCACGATGCCCAGGTCGTGGGACTTCTCGTTGGTGGTGAGCACCCCGAACACGGTGATCGGGGCCTCATCGAGCTCGGTGTAGGCCATGATGCGGAAGTCCAGGACCCGGCTGTACCACTCGCAGAACGCGCGGACGTCGGTGGCGGCGATGGTGACGTGGTCGAGGGTCCGTGGCGCGGCACCGTGGCTGGACTTCTTCTCCGGCCGGTCGGGGAAGATCGAGGCGTTCCCCTCGCCGTGGAAGCGGGGCAGTTCCCAGTACAGCTCGAGGGTGTGGCCCCACGGTCCGGTGAACTGGTAGGAGCGGCCGTGCCCGCGGCGGGGCTCGTGCCAGCTGCCGGTGATGCCCTCGGCCTCCACCTGGGCCGCGGCCTGCTCGAGCGCCTCGGCGCTCTGGGTGCGCCAGGCCATGTTGACCAGGGCCGGCTGCTCGCCGGGGGAGATGACGAGGCTGTGGCGGTAGTAGTCGCCCCAGCACCGCAGGTACACCGAGCCGTCGTCGTCCCGGTCGATGACGCGCAGGCCGAACTGCTTCTCGTAGAAGGCCACGGAGGCCTCCACGTCCGGCGAGGTGAGCTCCAGCTCGGTGAGCTGGGACAGGTACTTCGACACGACAACTCCTTCATCACAGGGTGGGAACAGGGCTCGGTCGAGCCGGGTGTCGGGCGTCGGCCAGCCACGGCGTGGAATGGCCTTCTCGGGGCGTGCGTCAGCTGGTAACGGCAGCGGTCTCGCCATTCCCGGAATTGGCTTGAGTCGATGGGATGGCCCGGGGAATTACCTCGGGAGAAACGCTATGGGGCGCGCAGGAAAGGCGGAAATGCGGAGTGGGAATGCGTGTGATCCAGGTCGTGGATGACGCAGGTCACACGTCTTCGGCCACGCAGCGGTTGTGTTGGACGCCCAGCCCCTCGATCGCGGCCGACATGACGTCACCCGGCTGGAGCCACCGCTTCCAGTGCCCGCCGTTGCCGGCGGGGCTGCCGGTGAGCAGCAGGTCCCCTGGAAGCAGGACTGCTGCCGCCGAGGCCGAGGCGATCAGCCCGGGGACGTCGAAGAGCAGGTTGGCCGGGACGTCGTCCTGCATGCGCTCGCCGTTGAGGTCGAAGGTGATCCGCAGCTGCCGGTGGTCGGCCACCTGGTCGGCGGGGACGAAGAAGGGCCCGGTGGGCAGGAACGTCGGCCGGTGCTTCGCCCGCAGCCAGTCGCCGCCCAGCACCCGGTGCTCGGCCGGGAACTGCAGGTCGCGGGCGCTGACGTCGTTGCACACGGTGTACCCGGCGACGGAGTCCATCGCCTGTTCACGCGACACCCGGTGGGTCCGCGCGCCGATCACCACGGCCAGCTCGGCCTCCCAGTCCACCCGGGCGGCCTCCGGCGGGAGGAGGACGTCGTCGTCGGGGCCGCACAGGGCGCTCGGCAGCCCGACGAAGATGAACGGGCTGCCGCTGCGGACCTTCTGGTCCATCTCCTCCTCGGCCGCCCGGCGGAGCTCGTCGTCGGATCGCGGGTCCTCCGGCGCCTTGCCGGACACGATCATCTCCGCGACGTGCGAGCGGTAGTTGGCCCCGGCCTGGAAGACCTGCCGCGGCTCCACCGGTGCCAGCACCCGCAGGTCGGCGACGGCCGCGCCGGCCGCCGGGGCCACCGTCCGGGCGAGTTCGGCGAGCCGGGGAGAGATGGTGGCCCATGCCTCGAGCAGGGCGAGGTAGGTCGCTGGTCCGTCGACCAGGTCGCCGTCCCGCAGCCGGTGCACCCGGTCCCCGACGACGAGGCCGGGAAACGGCCCGGCGCCGTCGTCGAAGCGGCCCAGGGCGTGCCCGTCCACTGTGCGCATCATCGTGTCCTTCTCTCGGTCAGGCGGAGTGGGGGAGGGCCGCGGGACCGGCGTACTCGGCGCGCCGGCCGAGCTCCGCGTCGAGCCGCAGCAGCCGGTTCCACTTGGCGGTGCGCTCGGAGCGCATGGTGGAGCCGACCTTGATCTGGCCGGTGCGCCAGCCGACGGCGAGGTCGGCCAGCCAGTCGTCCTCGGTCTCGCCGGACCGCGCGGACAGCACCGTCGCGTAGCCGGCGGCATGGGCCGTGCGGACGACGGACCGGGCGGTGTCCAGCGTGCCGATCTGGTTCGGCTTGACCAGGACTGCGTTGCCGACCCCCTCGTCGATCCCGCGCTGCAACCGGTCGGGGTTGGTGACGAACAGGTCATCACCGAGCAGCTGGCGGCCCTGCAGCCGCTGGGTGGCGGTGCGCCAGCCGGCCCAGTCGTCCTCGCCGAGCGCGTCCTCGAGGGAGACGATCGGGTAGGCGGCGCACCAGTCGGCCAGTTCGTCGACCAGCTCCTCCGAGGTGAGCTCCCGGTCCTCGGCGGCGAGCACGTAGCGACCGTCCGCGCGCAGGAACTGGGTGGCCGCGACGTCGACGGCGATGCCGACGTCCTCGCCGGGCCGGAGCCCGGCTCGGGTGATGCCGGCGACCACCACGTCCAGCGCCGAACGGTTGGTCGGCAGCAGGGGACCCAGACCGCCCTCGTCGGCGACCAGCGCCACGGGCAGTCCGCGGTGGGCGAGTTCCTCCGCCGCGCCGGCCCGTACCCGGCCGGCCCAGTCGATGGCCTCGGTGAACGAGCTCGCGCCGACCGGGACGGCGAGGAAGTCCTGCACGTCGATCGACCGGCCGGAGTGCGCGCCGCCGGAAATGATGTTGACCATCGGCAGCGGCAGCAGCGGGGCCGCGCCGTCGTCGGCGACGGCCTCGTACAGCGGCAGCGCCCGGGCGGCGGCGGCGGCGATCGAGGCGGCGACGGACACCGCGAGAACGGCGTTGGCCCCGAGCCGGCCCAGATCGGAGGTCCCGTCGAGGTGCCGCATGGTCCGGTCGAGGCCCGTCTGGTCCGTGGCATCCAGCCCGCGGACCGCGTCGGCGAGCTGGCCGGTCACGTTGGCCACCGCCCGCCGGACACCGTTGCCGCCGTGGCGGGCCTCGCCGTCCCGCAGCTCACGCGCCTCGTGCCGCCCGGTCGAGGCCCCGGAGGGCACCGTGGCACGGCCGGTCGCGCCGCCGTCCAGGCGGACCTCGCAGCCGACCGTGGGCTTGCCTCGGGAGTCCAGGGCCTCCCAGGCGAACAGGGAGGCGATCGTCGTGTCGCTCATGCGAGCAGCTCCCAGGAGTCGGTGATCGTGGCGGGGGGATCGGTGAGCAGCCGGCGGGCGAGGTCACGAGTGGTCCGCCGCTGGTCGTCGGTGAGGTAGTCGGCTGGGCTCTTCCCGTCGACCCGGGCGAGCAGCAGGCAGCCGGTCTGCCGGGTCAACTGGTCGGCGGCGATCCGGACGGCGCCGGCCAGCTCGGCGTCCAGGCCGGCGAGGAAGGCACTCGCGGCGGCGGAGTACGCGACGGCGGTGTCCGGACGGTGGATCGACTTCAGCAGCAGGTGGCCGACGGTCCAGGCCGGGTCGAACGTCGGGTCGCCCACGTGGGCCACCTCCCAGTCGATGACCCAGGGCTGCCCGCCGGACGGGTCCACGAGCACGTTCTTGGGGGTGTAGTCGCCGTGCACGAGGCACACCCGGCTGGCCGCCATGTCCTCGACGGTCCGCCCGATCACCCCCGCCAGGTCGGGGTGCCGCTCAGCCACGGTGCGGTGGAAGGGATCGACGCGGAGCTGGGTGAACGCCGTGACGTCGTCGAAGTCGCGCGTGACGTCGGCCCGGCCGGCGGTGCTGCGCTGCCACATCCCGAGGGCGTGCCCCAGCTGCTCGGCCACCGACGGGTCGGCGTCTCCGGCGAGCAGGTCCTCCTTCCAGGTGCGCCAGGAGTCCGGCGCGCGTTCGATGACCAGGTAGCCGTCGGACAGGTCGAGGACCGCCGGGACAGCTCCGGGCAGGAGCTGCCCGGCCAGCCGGAGCGCCCGCCCCTCGGTGTCGATGCGGGCCGGGTCGGCCAGCCACTCCTCGGCCACCCGCAGCCGGCCGAGGGCCTGCTTGACGACCACGTCCAGACCGGGGCCGCGGACGGCGACGACGTCGTTGGAGACACCCCCGGCCAGGGTGCGGACGTCCAGGTCGTCGGCGGAGGTGGCCAGTCCGCGCCGGACCAGGTGCGCGGTCAGCGCGCCGGTGCCCGGCACCGCGGCGGCGGTCACCGCTGCACCAACGGGAAGCGCAGCGCCGGGCTGCTGAGCACCTCGCGGTTGACCACCGTGGCCGGCACCCGGCCCTGCAGCACGTCGACGACGTTGGTCGCGGCCCTGGTCGCCAGCTCGATGAGCGACCCGTCGGAGGAGAACGCGGTGTGCGGGGTGAGCACGACGTCGTCGCGGGTGCGCAGCGGGTGGTCGGCCGGGAGCGGCTCGGGGTCGGTCACGTCCAGCGCGGCGCCGGCGATCCCCCCGGACTCCAGGGCGGCGAGCAGTGCCGCGTTGTCGATCAGCGGTCCGCGGGCGGTGTTGACCACCCACGCGGTCGGCTTCATCCGGCGGAGCTGCGCGGCGCCGATGAGGTGGTGGGTGCGCGCGGTGAGCGGCACGTGCAGCGAGACCACGTCGGCCTGCTCGAGCAGCTCGTCCAGCGAGGCCACGGCGCGGCCGCCCGCGGGCGCATGCCCGGACAGGTCGAAGGCGATGACCTCGAGGCCCAGCGCCTGGGCGCGGGAGGCCAGAGCCGAGCCGATGACGCCCAACCCCACGAGCCCGAGCACCTTGCCGCGCAGCCGGGTGCCGGCGCCGGGCACGTCCCGGCCCCAGAGCCCGGCGGCGACGTCCCGGGTCAACGGCAGCAGCCGGCGGGCCAGCGCGAGTATGCCGAGCAGGGCCGAGTCGGCGACCTCGTCGACGCAGTAGACCGGCACGTTGCTCACCACCATCCCGAGCTCGGTGGCGTGGCCGACGTCGATGTTGTCCACCCCGACGCCGTACCGGGCGACCGTCCGGCAGCGGACCGCGGCGTCGAGGACCGCGGCGGACACCGTGGCGAAGCAGGTCAGGATCGCGTCGGCGTCCGGGGCCAGCCCGACCAGCTCGGCCTCCTCACCGCTGGGGGCCAGCACCAGTTCGATGCCGGCTGCCACGAGCACCTCGCGTTCCACCTCGGTGGTCGGCCAGGCGATGTCGGTCACCAGTACCCGGGCCGTCCTGTGCGTGCGGGCGTCGGTCATCGCACCTCCTCGTCGAGTCGCGGACGACGCTAAGGAGGACCTGCGTCGTCCGGAAATGCACAGCATGGTTGGCTGCGATCCACCGCCGTGATGGCCATCACGGGCGGGGAGGAGGAACTGGTGAAGCTCGGTCAGGTGGACCTGAACCTGCTCGTGGTGCTCGACGCGGTGCTGCGGGAGAAGAACGTCACGCGGGCGGCGGAGAGCCTGCACCTGTCCCAGCCGGCGACCAGCACCGCGCTGGCCCGGCTGCGGCGGGTGCTGGGAGACGAGCTGCTGTACAAGAACGGCCGGTACATGGAGCTCACGCCCCGGGGGGAGTCGCTCATCGAGCCGGTCCGCGAGGTGCTGGCGACGATCGAGCAGACCATCGTCCGGCCACCCGTGTTCGACCCGACCCGGGACACGCGCCGGTTCTCGGTCGTGGCCAGCGACTACGTGGGAGTGACGCTGATCCGGCCGCTCATCGCGCGGCTCTCCGGGCTGGCCACGGACCTCCGGCTGGACGCCGCGCCGGTCGGCGCGCGGTACCTCGACGCCCTGCAGCGGGACGAGGTCGACGTCGCGATCCTGCCCGACCAGATCGTCGACCAGCGGTCGCTGTCGGACTGCTCGCAGCTGCCCGTCATCGCCGACCGCTTCGTCGGTGCCGTGTGGAGCGGGCACCCGCGGGCGGGGGACCGGCTCACCGCTGCCCTGCTGGCCGACTCGCCCTACCTGGAGTACGTCGTGGAGGGGCGCAGGTCCATCGTCGAAGAACAGCTGGACGCAGTCGGGTGCACCCGTCGCGTGGCCGCGACCGCGAGCGGGTTCGTGCCGATGCCGTTCATGCTGGCCGGGACCGAGCTGGTCGCGGTGCTGCCGGAGCGGCTGGGCCGGCGGGTCGCCGGCGCTGCGGACATCAGGCTCCTGGAGCCGGAGATGGACCTGCAGCCGCTGCGACAGTCGGCCTTCTGGCACTCGCGGCGCGACCGGGACCCCGGACACGTCTGGCTGCGCGAGCAGCTGGCCGTGGTGGCCCGGGAGGAGGGGGTCGAGCTGGCGTCCGGCGTCGTTGGCCCGGGGACTGCCTGAGGTGGCCCGGGCTCCGCGCTATCCCAGACCCGCCGGCTGCGGCTGACCGAGGCCGGCGCTCACCTCCGTGAGGACGTCGACCAGCCAGCGGTGACCGGGGTCGAGGCGCCGGCTGGGGTGTGACCACGCGGTCTCGGTGATCGGTGGCAGTTCGACGGGCAGCTCGACCACCCGTAGGTCGTGCGCGGTGAGCTCGCCCGCCAGTCGCTCGTGGAAGAGCACCAGCAGTTCGGTCCCCACCACCAGCCGGTCGAGCAGGCTGAAGCTCTCCACCCGGACGGCGCAGTGCCGGTCGACGCCCAGGGTGGCCAGCGCGGCATCGGCCGGGGAGGCCATGAGCAGCTCCTGGAAGGGCATGACCCAGCGCGCCCGGCCGACGTCCGCCAGGCTCAGCCGGTCGCCGACGGCGGTGTTGCCCCGCCACGTCGCGCACACCCAACGGTCGCGGTACAGCTCCACGCTCGGGACGTCGGGCAGCGAGAACAGCCCGCGCGGGACCACCAGCAGGTCGACGTCCCGCAGCAGGGCCAGCGGATCGGTGACCACCCGCCTGTCCAGCGACCGGAGGTCGAGGCTCACGTGGGGCGCGGCGCGGGTCACCGCGGCGACCAGCCCCGGACCCAGGACGGTCAGCACCGAGTCCGAGCAGGCCACCGTGAAGCGCCGGTCGGCGGTGGCCGGGTCGAACCGCGGCTGTGCCGCCAGCACCCGCTGCAGCTGTTCCATGGTCGAGCCGAGCTGACCCCGCAGAGCCTGCGCCAACGGGGTCAGCTCGTACACCGTGCCCACCCGCTCCAGCAGCGGGTCGTCGAAGTGGCGGCGCAACCGGGCGAGCGCGGAGCTGGTGCCCGGCTGGCTCAGCCCCACCCGTTCACCGGCCCGGGTGACGTTGCGCTCCTCGAGCAGGGCGTGCAGGACGACGACCAGGTTGAGGTCGAGGCTGGGCAGCTCCACCGGGACTCCTCTGTGACCGGCGCCATCAGCGAGCCGGATGGCCAGGCATACCAAAGCGGTGTTTCCGCTCCGCCCACCGGGCAGCTGATGCTGGTCATCGTGCCGCTCACCATCGACCATGCCGGCAGTTGGGCTCTCGCGTCCCTGGCGACACCCAACAGTCCTGCCTTCCCCGCGCTCGTCGTCCGCGACCGGGTGCTCGACCTCTCCGACCGCCCGGAGCTGGGTCTGCCGTCCTCCACCCGGCAGCTGCTGGACCGGTGGGACGACGCGCGTCCCGTGCTCGAGGACCTGGCCGGCTCGACGGGGGAGTGGCGGCCGCTGGACGGGCTGACGGTGCTCAGCCCCGTCGAGCCCCGGCAGGTGTTCCAGGCCGGCGCCAACTACCGCACGCACGTCATCGACATCGCCGTCGCCCACCACGACGCCTCCGACGGCCGCACGGTCGAGCAGGTGCGGGCCGACGCAGCGGCGGAGATGGACGCCCGGTTGCAGCACCCGCCCTACGTCTTCCAGGGGCTGCCCAGTGCGATCACCGGTGCCTACGACGACGTCGTGCTGCCCTTCGACGGACGGCAGCCGGACTGGGAACTCGAGCTGGCCGCCGTCATCGGCCGCCGCGCCCGCCGGGTGGCGGTCGAGGACGCACTGGACGTCGTCGCCGGCTGGACGATCGTCAACGACCTCACCCTGCGCGAGCGGATCTTCCGCCGGGACGCCCCGGCGTTGGGCGCCGACTGGCTGGCGGCGAAGAACTCGCCCACCTTCCTGCCCACCGGCCCGGTCCTGGTGCCGCGCGCCGCCGTCCCCGACCCCTCTGACCTGCGCATCGAACTGCGGCTCAACGGCGAGGTCATGCAGGACGAGTCGACCAAGGACATGCTCTTCGACGTCGCGCACGTCATCGCCCACTGCTCGACCGTGGCGACCCTGCTCCCCGGTGACCTCGTGCTCACCGGCAGCCCGGCCGGCAACGGCCTCCCACGTGGCCGCCTGCTGCGCGCCGGCGACCGCATGGACTCCACCATCACCGGCCTGGGCGCCCAGGCCAACCGCTGCGTCTCCGAGGAGCACTCATGAGCGACCGTCTGATCACCCACCTGCGGCACGTCGACCTGGCGGTGCCGGACTTCGACAAGCAGCGCGAGTTCTACACCACCCTGTGGGGGCTCACCCCGGTCGCCGAGGACAACGGCATCGTCTTCCTCGCTGCCGAGGGCTCGCCGGAGCAGTACATCGTGCGGCTGCGCAAGGACGCCGACAAGCGACTGGACCTGGTCTCCTACGGCGCCGAGTCGCCGGCGGACGTCGACGCCCTGGCCCAGCGGCTGGGCACCGCCGGCGTCCAGCTGGTCAGCGAGCCCGATGTGCTGCAGACGGCCGGCGGCGGCTACGGCTTCCGCTTCTTCGACGTCGACGGCCGCACCATCGAGGTGTCCGCCGACGTCGCCGTCCGGCAGCACCGGAAGATCGAGGAGCGCGAGGCCATCCCCGTCCGGCTGTCGCACGTGGTCCTCAACTCCCCGGATCCGTCGCGCACCCAGGCCTTCTACGAGACCCACCTGGACTTCGCGCTGTCGGACACGCTCACCCACCCGTTCGGCGGGGACCTGATGAAGTTCATGCGCTGCAACCCGCAGCACCACAGCATGGCGATCGCCAAGGGCCCGCATGCCTCCCTGCACCACGTCTCCTTCGAAATGCGCGGCCTGGACGAGTACATGCGGGGCACCGGACGGCTGCTGCGCGCGGGGACCCGGATGATCTGGGGTCCGGGCCGGCACGCCGCCGGCGACAACACCTTCAGCTACTTCCTCGACCCGCACGGCAACACCATCGAGTACACGACCGAGCTGGAGCTGCTGGACGAGGACGCCTGGCACCCGAGCGTCTACGACGTCTCGCTGCCGGAGAACCAGGACCAGTGGGGGACGGCGAACCCGTTCGGCGAGCTGCTGGCCAAGGAGAGCTTCAACGACGTGGACCGCGGCCTGTTCGTCGCGCCCCCGATCTGACCCGACCCACCCGTCCCGGACGAAGGAGTCCTCCCATGGCCGCTGTGGACAGCGTCCTCGTGATCGGCGGCGGTGTCGCCGGCGCCGCCACCGCGATCCTGCTGGCCGACGCCGGCGTCAGCGTCGACCTGGTCGAGATGAAGCCCGACGTGACCGCGCTCGGGTCGGGCATCACCCTGCAGGGCAACGCCCTGCGGGTGCTGCGCGAGCTCGCGGTGCTCGACGAGTGCCTGGTGCAGGGCTACGCCGCCGACCAGCTGGTGATCCGCGCGCCCGACCCGGCGGCCACCGTGGTCGCCACGCTCACCGAGCACAGGTCCGGCGGTCCAGACCTGCCGGCCAGCATGGGGATGTACCGCCCGGACCTGGCCCGCGTCCTCATGGGCCGGGCCGAGCGGGCCGGGGTCAAGACCCGGTTCTCGACCACGGTGCAGGACCTGGAGCAGGATCCCTCGGGCGTCGACGTCCGGTTCACCGATGGCTCGACGGGGCGCTACGACCTGGTGGTCGGCGCCGACGGGCTCCGCTCCTGGACCCGCCGACTGCTCGACGTCCCGCTCGAGACGCGCTCGGTCGGCATGGGCATCTGGCGGGTGTTCGCGCCTCGGCCGGCCGAGGTGGTCAGCTCCGAGGCGGTCTACGGCGGCCGGTGCTACATCGCCGGGTACACGCCGACGTCGGAGTCCTCGCTCTACGCCTTCCTGGTCGAGGACGCGCAGGACCGCACCACCATCACCGACGAGGAGAAGGTCGCCGTCGTCCGGGACCTGGCCGGCTCCTACGGCGGCCCGTGGCGGGAGATCCTCGAGGCGATCACCGATCCCGCCGCGATCAACTACACCTGGTTCGAGGAGCACCTGCTCGACGCCCCGTGGCACCGCGGTCGGGTGGTCCTGGTCGGCGACGCCGCGCACACCTGCCCGCCCACCCTCGCCCAGGGCGCAGCTCAGGCCCTCGAGGACGCGGCCGTGCTCGTCGAGCTGCTCCTCAGCGCCGACGTCCTGGACGACGACCTGCTGTCGGCCTTCACCGCACGCCGGCTGCCGCGGGTGCGTGAGGTCGTCGAGGCCTCCGTGCAGCTGGCCCGCTGGCAGTTGGCGCACGAGCAGGGCGACGTCCCCGCGCTGATGGGCCGGATCGCGCAGCTCACCAGTACACGAGCCTGACCGCACGACGGCAGAGGGCCACCACCCGCGGGCGCCGTCAGGGACCTGAATGGCCGACCACCGTTCGGCTCAGGACCTCCGGTACTGCGTGCGGGCGTAGTCGTCGTAGGGCGCGGGGTGCACCGTCGCCCTGATCCTGGAGAACCCGAGGGCGGTGTCGGGCGGGGTGCCCGGGCCGGGGTGCTCGCCCCAGACCAGCTCCACCTCGCTGCCAGGCGCAGCATGCTCGCGATCGATCACCGCGATCGAGAGGATGGCCCCCACGGGGTCGAGATGGGTGGCGTACTCCGACAGTCCGATGAGCTGCGAGCCCTTCTCCACGCGGTCCTTGCTGTAGCTCAGCAAGAAGTCGCGCTCCGGGCCGAACACCGCCGCGACGTCATCCGCGTCCCACACGAGGGTGACCTTTCGCCGGTGCCAGGACGTCGTGCGAGTTCACCGACGACGCCGTCACCCGTACCAGGACCTCGTCGTCGGCCGGCTGGGGTCGTGGGACGTCGGCGAACACCGGAGAGGACGCTGCGGTGGGCAGCACGTAGGCGCGCATCAATAGGCCTCCTGCGCGATGCGCGCCTGAGCGCCCGGGATGCCCAGACCCAGCAGCTCGGTCTCCTCGGGGGTCAGGCCCTCACCTCCGGTCTCCTGCTTGAGCAGCGCCAGCGACATGTCCGCGACGAACAGCGCGCGGTCTCGCCTGCGCTCGAACCAGGTCTGGAGCGCACTGTCCAGGGTCGGGTGCTCGCTGAGGGCGGCGGCGAGTGTGACGGCGTCCTCCACCGCCATGGCCGCGCCCTGCGCCAGGTGCGGGGGAGCGGTGTGCGCGGCGTCACCGGCGATGGCGATCCTGCCGTGGAACCACGGCTCACGCACGGTCACGTGGTAGAGCGGCGCGTAGCTGACGTAGTTGTCGGCGGTGATGCTGTCGCGCATCTCCCCGATCCGACCGGAGAAGCCCTGCATCCGCTCCTTCGCGAGGCGGATGAAGTCGGCGGGGTCGAATCTGGGGTTGTCGGGTTCGGGGGTGACGAGCCCGAAGTACATCTGCTCGTCGCTGATCGGGGTGAGCACCGCCTTCGCCGGGCCACTCACGGCGAAGGCGATGTGCGTGAGGTCGGCCGGGCGCGGCATGGTGATCCGCCAGCACGCGGATCCGGTGAACCGAGGGGTGTAACGGTCGCCGAAGAGGTGTTCGCGGATCTTGGAGTTGACGCCGTCGAAGCCGACGAGCAGGTCGTAGCGGTCGCTGCCGGCGCCCCGGTCGCGCACGGGTGGGGTGCGCTTGCCGGTCCAGGTGGCCAGTTCGACCTCGACACCGTCGGCGTGCTCGGTGATGTTCCAGACCGTGGAGCCGGTGCGGATGCGAGCGCCGGCCTTCTCCG
This sequence comes from Modestobacter excelsi, assembly GCF_005930495.1. Classification (GTDB taxonomy): domain Bacteria; phylum Actinomycetota; class Actinomycetes; order Mycobacteriales; family Geodermatophilaceae; genus Modestobacter; species Modestobacter excelsi. The sequence goes on from NZ_SJEX01000050.1 coordinate 33,869, forward strand.
CGGCCTCGCGAAGGACGGCGTTGTAGAGGGGGCGGCTGATCGCGTTGTTCGACGGCGTGCCGTAGCGGCCCTCTGCCGGCGGGATGGACGCCACCTCGACCCCGGCCGGGTTCCAGATGGCCAGCGGCTCGAACGGGAAGCCGACCGCCAGGCAGGCGTCCCGGACCCCGATCTCGTCCAACGCGGCCAGGGCGTTGTTCGGCTGGCTGAGCCCCACGCCCAGGACAGCTTCCGGACCCGACGCCTCTACGACGTCGACCTCGACGCCGCGCTGGCCGAGGGCGGCGGCCAGGGTCAGGCCGCCGACGCCGCCGCCCTGGATCAGCACTCTCCGGACCGCACCCATCAGCAGTCTCCGAGCGTTGAGGCGTGGTCGTCAGCAGGAGCAGTCATCGAACATCCCATCGGGTGGTGGACCAGGGCGCTGAGGCAGGGAGGACAGCTCGTCCGTCTCCCGGTCCAGCAGTGCGACCTCTGTTCACGAGCACGCTAGGAACAGTCACGCCGGGCGGAAGTGATTGGTGGTGATCTCAGCGATTCGCCCGGCGCATGATCGGGGTCACATCCGCGAACAGGGGCAGGCTGAGCCCGGACGCCGGCGGTGGTGTGCGGACAGCGCAGCGCCTGCCCACCCGGCCGGAGCCGGGTGGGCGGCGCCGCGGTGCGGTCAGCCCTGCGCGAGGTCGGCCGCGTCGACGACGTCGCCGGCGTCCTGCCAGCTGGTCCCGTCGAACTGGAGCACCTGGTACTGGTGCACCAGTCGGCTGCCAGGCCCGGCGGTGAGCTGCATGCCGGGCAGCAGCGCCGGGTTGTCGGCGCCGTCGATGGCGTCCCAGGCCTTGGTGAAGGCCTCGCCACCCTCGCCGTCGGAGTCCTCGAGCGTTGCCACGATGGCCGCGGCCGCCCCGTAGCCCTCGATCGCCAGGTAGCTGTCGGCGTTCTTCGCGTCGCCGTACTGCCCGATGTCCGTCCGGAAGGCCTTGACGCCCTCGTCCTCGGCCCAGCGCGGGTCGGCCGGGTCCTTGAAGTACTGGGCGGTCAGGGCGCCGGTCACGTTCGGCAACCCGGCCGGACCGATCGACGTCGCGAAGTCGGAGGCGGCGCTGTAGAGATAGACCTGCGGCTTGTAACCGATGTCGGCCATCGTGCGCAGGGTGGCCGACTGCGCCGGGCCGACGACCGCGAGGAACAGCGTGTCGACGCCGGCGCCGCGCAGCTCGTTCAGCTGGCTGGTGAGGTCGACGACGCCGGGAGCGACGGTGAGGACCTTGGCCGGGGCCACCCCGGCGGCGGTCAGGCCCTCGACCTGGCTCGTGGTCAGGTCGTTGTTGATGCCGAGCACCCCCACCGTGGCGCCCGGCCCGGCCTCGGCGATGTGCTGTCCGACGACCTGGCCCTCCCAGCTGCCGTCGGGGAACCACCCGCGGGTGTAGGGGGTGGCGTCGGTGTCGGAGAGCGCCGCCTGGGTGCCGAAGGCGACCTGGGCGACCTTCTGGGCGTTGAGGTACGGCGCGGTCGCCGACGAGATGCCACCGAAGGTGAGGACGACGCCCGCGCTGTCCTTCGAGACCAGTTGGCGAGCGTTGTCGGCCTGCCGCGCCGGGTCGTAGCCGTCGTCGAGGAGCTGGTAGTCGATCTTCCGACCGTTGATCCCGCCGTCGGCGTTCACGTGCTGGAAGTACGCCGAGGCGCCGTCGGCGACGGCTGCGGCCCCCGCGAGCGGCCCGCTGAGCGGGAAGCTCATCCCGACCACGATCGGCTGGTCCGAACTCGACCCCGAGCCAGATGAGGAGGAGTCGTCACTGCGGCCGCTGCAGGCGGCCGTCAGCAGCAGGCTGCCGGCCGCCAGCGCGACGACCGCGCGACGAGACCACGGGCCAGTGGCAACGGACATGGGAGTACCTCGCTCTCACTGCAGCGGTGCAGTGTCGGACGGGAGGGGACGGCGGTCGCCGGCCCCTGGAACGGGATGGGACGGTGATCAGGGCTGAGGGGTGCGGCGGGTCCGGCGAGGCAGCCGGGCGAACAGCCGCCCGACCCCACCGGCCACGCCGGACGGGAGGAAGAAGAGGGTGAGCAGCAGCGCCGCGGCGTAGACCAGCTGCGACCACTGCCCGCCGGTGGTGGAGCCGATCTGCTGGCTGATCAGGTCGGGCAGGTAGACGATGAACGCCGCGCCCAGCAGGGCACCGGCCCACGTACGGGAGCCCCCGACCACGCACGCCGAGAGCAGCGTCAGCGAGAAGAACATCGAGTAGCTGTCGGGCACGGTGGAGGCCAGCACCAGACCACCGAGTGCACCACCGAGACCGGCCACCGCGCTGCTGATGCCGAACACGGTGACCGTGAGCCGGTTGACGTCGACGCCCTCTGACCGCGCCATCAGCGGGTTCACCCGCAGTGCCTCGATCGACCGGCCGAGCGGACCGGTGCTCAGGTTGCGGAGCACCACCAGGACGACGGTGACCACGAGGACCAGCAGCAGGAACTGGAACTGCTCGGGTGTGAGCCCCCAGGACCCGGGCGGGGTGATCGGTGAGCCGGCCAGCTGCAGCCCCACCGTGCCGCCGGTGAGGTCGGCGAACCGGTTCAGCAGCAACGGGAAGACCGCCGCGATCGCGATGGTGAGCAGGCCCAGGTTGAGCCCGCGGACCCGCAGCGCCGGCAGGCCGATCAGCCAGCCGGCCGCCCCGGACACCGCGACGGCGGCCAGGACCGCCAGGGGCCAGGCCCAGTCGAGCTCCTTGACCAAGATCATCGCGGTGTACGCGCCCAGCCCGTACAGCGCGCCGTGCCCGGCGCTGATCTGCCCGGCCCGGCCGATGAGCAGGTTGAGGCCGGCCACCGCGATCGCGATGGTGAGCACCCGGGTGGCCTTGAACAGGTCGTAGTCGCTGATCAGGAAGGGCAGCAGCAGGCCGACGACGAACAGCGCGGTCCACGCCCACGTGGCCGGGCGCCGCCAGAGCGGCCGGAGGACGACCCGGCCCGGGGTGGTCAGGGCGGTCGGGGCGGTGG